>VGDP01000004.1 GCA_016869675.1 Alphaproteobacteria bacterium
CCAGCGGCGGAATGGCCGACCGAGCGACCGGCAACGAGTCAGGCGAGGTCGGCGAGGAGATGACCTTCAAGTCGAAGGCATCCAGCTGGCATTTCCCATTGAGCGGGCTATTCTGCCGTCAATCGGGGGCGAATGGGCCGCCTATCTGGGAAATGTCGGGTAAAGAGACCGTCGCGCTATCGGCAGCCGCATCCTCCTGCCCAGGCCGCGCTGGCTGTCCTGGCTGCCGTCGCCTGTGCCGTGGTCGGGCTGGCGCTCGCTCCCATCGGCCTCCTCCTCACACCCTGATCCTCAACCACCGGAAGCAACCATGAGCGACCTCGACCTCTGCTATCTACCTGCCGCCCAGGCCCTTGCCGCCTTCCGCGCGCGCAGGCTTTCGCCGCTTGAGCTTCTCGAAGCCCAGATTGCGCGTGCCGAGGCCGTGGAGCCCCGTATCAACGCCCTGGCGTATACCTTCTTCGACGAGGCCCGTGCCGCCGCGCGCAGGGCCGAGGCGCGCTACATCAACACCGATGGCCGGCCCCGCCGGCTGGAGGGCCTGACCCTGGCAGTCAAGGAAGACACCGCCGTCAAGGGTAGGCCCCGCACCTTCGGCTCGCTCGTCTTTGCCGCCAACATCGCCGACCATACCGACCCCTCGGTCGAGCGGCTGGTGCGCGCTGGCGCCTTCGTCCATGCCCTGACCACCTGTCCGGAGTTCGCCTGGCCATGGACCTGCACCTCCCGCCTCCATGGTGTCACCCGCAACCCCTGGAACGCCGCCATCACCAGCGGCGCCTCCTCGGGCGGGGCGGCTGCGGCGGTCGCCTCGGGCACCACGACGCTGGCGACCGGCACGGACAGCGCGGGATCAATCCGCATGCCGGCCGCGATGTGCGGCATCGCCGGCTACAAGCCGCCCTACGGGCGCAACCCCACCAGCCCCGACTTCGCCATGGACATGTTCTGCCACATCGGCCCGATGACCCGCACGGCAGCCGACGCGGCGCTGATGCAGAACGTCATGTCAGGCCTCCATGCACGCGACCACGCGACCATGCCCCAGCACATGCGCATTCCCCCGACCCTGCCGGACGTGAAGGGCATGAAGATCGCCTGGTCGATGGACCTGGGCATCTATGCCATCTCGCAGGCGGTTCAGGCCAACACCCGCGCGGCCATCGCAAGGCTCCAGGGGGCCGGTGCCATTGTCAGCGAGATCGCCACGCCCTGGGCCGATGCGGTCTATCGCACGGCGGGCAGATGGGGCGACATGATCTACGCCGACGAATTCCGCGATGCGGCCGACAACCAACCCGATCTCGTCTGCGACTACACCCGGTTCTTTGCCGATCAGACCGCTGGCGTCACGCCGCGCATGTTCCACGAGGCGATGAAGGCTTACGGCGCGGCATGGGCTGAGTTCGGCCCGGAGCTCGCCCGCCACGACGCCTTCCTCTGCCCGACCGTGGGCACCACCACTATCGGCGCCGATTGCCGCGACTGGGAGTACCCGGTCGCGGTCGACGGCCGGCAGGTTTCAGTGCAGAAGGTCGTGTTGACCTTTCCATTCAACGTCTTCAGCCGTTGTCCGGCGCTGTCGGTGCCGTCCGGCATCGCCCCCGACGGCGTGCCGACCGGTCTGCAGATCGTCGGCAATCCCTTTGACGACAAGGCGGTCTTCCGGGTGGCAAAGGCGCTGGAGGACGGCATCTACAGCAAGGATGGCTTGCGCCCCCGCTGCCTCTAGTCAGCCTCGATGCAGGCCGCCAACGTTTGGAGGATATCGCTATTCAGACGTTTGCAGACCCTTGGGGCAGCGCGATGGACCACCCCTCGGGTGAATCGGATCGCGGCTCCCTGCGGCCCGGTTTCGACCGCCGCCTGAAGCTGGAGTCCCACGGATCTCGGGCCACCTCCGATGCTGGCCTGCTCGCTTATCGCGAACTTGATGACGGGAAACGGACCAATCAGCAGCCCCAAACGGCCGCTGGCGATGCTCGCAGCGGCGAGCGGCGTTCATCACTGCTGCTCACCGACCGCGCAGCTCCGCCAGGCGCGCGCGCGTGATTTCAGCAACCAGGGCGTAGCCCTCTTCCGTGAAATGCCCGCGGTACAGGCGGCGCGGGTCGGCGCGGTCATCGACCTGCGCCGCGACGTCGATCAACGGGATGCCGCGCTCACCCCACGTTCCCGCACCAACCTCACCGCCTCGAGCTTAAACTCACGGGTGAACTTCCTTCGCTGCATACTCTCCCCCGGTTCCAATAAACACCCTAGCTCGGCGTCGACGGAACCGGCAGCAGCTCGGAAACATCCCGCCCGCCGAAGCCGAGGCGCGCTACTATGCCCAGGCCGAGGTCATGGCCAGGGCCGCCTGACTCAAACCAAAACGCCTCCGGCAAACCCGGCGCGGTTCAACTGCCGCTACTGCGCCGCGGTCGCCTGCTTCAGGAACTCGATGACGTTGGCGATGTCCTCGGGCTTCTTCAGGCCGGGGAACGCCATCTTGTTGCCCGGCACGTAGGCCTTCGGGTCCGCCAGATAGGCGGCGATCGTCTCCTCGTCCCAGACGATGCCGGAGGCGACCATGGCCTCGGAGTACTTGAAGCCCTCCACCGTGCCCGCCGTGCGGCCGAACAGGCCGTGCATGTTCGGGCCGACCTTGTTCTTACCGCCGGCCTCGGTGGTGTGGCAGGCCTTGCACTTGTTGAATACCTTCTTGCCAGCCTCGGCGTCGCCTTGTGCGGCGGCCGCCGTGGCGAACCCGGCGACGGTGAGGGCGATGAGGCCGGCGATGAGACGCTTCATGGAGGGCTCCCAGGACTCGGAATGGGTCGAGACGGATATAGGTCGACGGCGGCGCGCCGGCAACGGGGCCGAGGCCAAGACTCAAGCCACCACGACCATGGGGGATTCGGCCTTGACGTCGGTCAAGGCCGCCACCCGGTTGCGGCCGGCGTACTTGGCCCGGTACATGGCTGCATCCGCGCGGTCAAGCAGCGACTCCAGCATCGAATCGTCGTCACGCACCGCCAGACCGATGCTGACCGTGGCCGCGATGCGGTGGCCGGCGCAGATCAGGGGTCGTTCGGCGACCGCCCGGCGCAGCCGTTCGGCCACCTCGGGCGCCTCGCGCGCGTCGCACTCCACCAGGCCGACCACGAACTCCGCGCCGCCGAAGCGGCCGATCGGGTCCGCCGGGCGCAGCGACGTGGCCAGCGTGCCCGCCACGTGGCGCAGCACCGTGTCGCCGATGGCGTGGCCGTGCTGGTCGTTGATCGCCTTGAAGTGGTCGACGTCCACGAACAGGACCGCGAGCGGCCAGCCGAAGCGCCGGGCGCGCTCGAACTCCGCACCAAGCTCGTCACGCAGCGCCTGGCGCGAGCGCACGCCCGTGAGTGCGTCGATGCGCGGCTTCCTCGAGCCGGCGCCGCGCGTCTTCAAGCTCGCGCAGCAGCGCGTTCTGGTGCGCCAGGGCCGCGTGATGATACGCCTCGACCGCCAGCGCGCCATCGACCTGCAGGATCTTGACCAGCGTCACGTTGATGCGGAGCGCGGCGTCGGGGCCGTGGACCTTCACGACCGCGTCGGCGATCAGCCCGGTCAGGGTGGTCAGGGCCCCCAGGAACCAGAAGGGCGCCACGTCGACGCGGGCGTGCGCCCCGCCGATGCGCAGGCGCGATTGCCGGTAGCCCGGTTCGTCCAGCCCGTTGCCCAGCGCCAGCAGATAGCTGCGCTGGGTGATCTCGAGCCGCTGGCGGGTGCCGGGCCCGGCCAGCAGTTCCACCAGATGGGGGAACTCCGCCAGGCGGTCGTAGAAGGCGTCGACGATAGCG
This sequence comes from Alphaproteobacteria bacterium, assembly GCA_016869675.1. Classification (GTDB taxonomy): domain Bacteria; phylum Pseudomonadota; class Alphaproteobacteria; order SP197; family SP197; genus VGDP01. The sequence goes on from VGDP01000004.1 coordinate 3,822, forward strand.
TCGATATGCACGGCGATAGCGCGGCGCATGGCCGGCAGGTTCGTTTTGTCGGCCGCGGTCCAGCCAACCAGGCGCAAGAGCTTGGGCAGGTCGGCCTCGCCGTTGGAGGCGGTCAGGTGAGCGTTCAAGGGTCGGGTCGCTGGTGGTTCTCGTTCACACTAGGCGGGGCGTCTTGACCAAACCTTGCTCGTGCCCTGGAATCCCGGCGGTTCCGGGCCTATAACCCCGGCCATGGGTGAACTGCCGTTCCTCAAGATGCACGGGTTGGGCAACGACGTGGTCATCGTCGATGCCCGCGTGCACGACGTGGCCATCGGGCATCGGCTCGCGCGCGCGCTGACCGACCGGCACCGGGGCATCGGCTGCGATCATCTGCTTCGGCTCGATCCGACCGAAGGGGCCGATGCCTTCATGCGCATCTGGAACAGCGACGGCAACGAGGTCGGCGCGTGCGGCAACGGCACGCGCTGCGCCGCGCGGTTCCTCATGGACCAGTCCGGCGCGAACGCCGTGGCCATCCGCACGAACGCCGGGGTGCTGGCGTGCACGGACGCCGGCGGCGGCCACGTCGCCGTCGACATGGGTTGGCCCCGGCTCGGCTGGCAGGACGTGCCCCTGGCGCGCGCCGTCGACACCCTGGCGCTCGACCTCGGGCGGCCCGATCTGGGGCCGGCCGTGGCGCACAGCATGGGCAACCCGCACGCCGTGTTCCTGGTGCCGGACGTGGACGCACTGGACGTCGCCACCATCGGGCCGGCGCTCGAGAACCATGCGATCTTCCCCGAGCGCGCAAACATCGGCTTCGCCACGGTGCGCGACCGCGCCCACATCCGGCTGCGCGTCTGGGAGCGCGGCGCCGGCCTGACCCAGGCGTGCGGCACCGGCGCCTGCGCCGCGCTGGTCGCGGCGCACCGGCGCGGCCTGACCGGCCGCCACGCGCGCCTGACCCTTGATGGCGGCGAGCTGGACATCACGTGGCGCGACGACGACCACGTGATCATGGCGGGGCCGGCCGCCTACGTGTTCACGGGCACGATCGACCCCGACCCTCTGGCATGACCGGCGTCGAGATCGTCTCGTTCGGCTGCCGGCTCAACGCGCTGGAAGCCGAGACCATGCGCGCGCTGGCGCGCGACGGCGCGCTCGACGGCACGGTCGTGGTCAACACCTGCGCCGTCACCGCCGAGGCCGAGCGCCAGGGCCGCCAGACGATCCGCCGCCTGCGCCGCGAACGCGCGGACGCGCGCATCGTCGTGACCGGCTGCGCGGCGCAGATCGACCCGGCACGCTACGCCGCCATGCCCGAGGTCGACCATGTGATCGGCAACGACCACAAGCTGAGCCTGGACGGCCTGGGCACGGCCGAGCGGGTGCGCGTCAACGACGCCATGACACTGACCGAGACGGGGTCGCACCTGACCGCCGGCTTCGCCGAACGGGCGCGCGCCTTCGTCCAGGTGCAGAACGGCTGCGACCATCGCTGCACGTTCTGCGTCATCCCGTTCGGCCGCGGGCCCAGCCGCAGCGTGCCCGTCGGGGCCGTGGTCGAGGCCATCAAGGGCCTGGTCGCCCGCGGCATCCCCGAGATCGTGCTGACCGGCGTGGATATTACCGCCTACGGCCACGACCTGGCGGAGCGCCCGACACTGGGCGCCCTGGTTCGCGCGGTGCTCGACGGCGCGCCCGCGCTCGCGCGGCTGCGCCTGACCTCGCTCGACGGACCCGAGATCGGCGCGGACCTGATCGACCTGATCGCCAGCGAGCCGCGCCTGATGCCCCACGTGCACCTGAGCCTGCAGGCCGGCAACGACCTGATCCTCAAGCGCATGAAGCGGCGGCACGCCCGCGCGGATGCCGTGCGCCTGGCCGAGCGCCTGCGCCGCGCGCGCGGCGACGTGGCGCTGGGCGCCGACCTGATCGCCGGGTTCCCGACCGAGACGGAAGCGCAGTTCGCCGACACGCTGGCGCTGGTCGCGGATTGCGGCCTGGTCCACCTGCACGTGTTCCCCTATTCGGCCCGGCCCGGCACCGCCGCGGCGCGCATGCCGCAGGTCGACGTCGCCGTGCGGCGGGACCGCGCGGCACGCCTGCGCGCGGCCGGCGGGGCGGCGCTGGCGCGCTACGCCAAGGGCTTCGTCGGCGCGACCGTGCGCGCGCTGGTCGAGGACGGCGCGACCGCCCGCACCGATCACTACGTGAGCGCGACGCTGGAGCGGCTCGCGCCGCCGGGTACCGTCGTCACGCTTGCCGTGACCGGCGCGCACGACGGCCGGCTGATCGCCCGCGCCATCGGCTGATGACCGGCGTCGAGGGAACGGCCAAGCCGGGCCTGTTCGCGCGCCTGCGCCGTGGGCTCGCGCGCTCGTCCGAGCGGCTGGCCGGCGGGCTCGGCGCGCTGTTCACCGGGCGGCGGGTCGACGCGGCGACGCTGGCCGAGCTCGAGGAGCTGCTGATCGGCGCCGATCTGGGCGTCGGACCGGCGGCGCGGCTGACCGCGGCGCTGCGCGCCGAGACGTTGGACAAGGAAGCGACGGACGAGGACGCGCGGCGCCTCCTCGCCCGCCACGTGGCGGCGACGCTCGCGCCGGTCGCGCGGCCCTTCGCGGTCGACCGGACCAAGCGCCCGTTCGTCGTCCTGGTCATGGGCGTCAACGGCACGGGCAAGACCACGACCATCGGCAAGCTGGCCAAACGGCTGGCCGACGACGGGTTCAAGGTCATGCTGGCGGCCGGCGACACCTTCCGCGCCGCCGCCGTCGAGCAGCTCCAGGAATGGGGCCGGCGCACGGGCTGCGCGGTGGTCGCGCGCGCCCAGGGGACCGACCCGGCTGGGCTCGCCTTCGAGGCGATCGAGCGCGCCCACGCCGAGGGCGCCGACGTGCTGTTCATCGACACCGCCGGGCGCCTGCACAACCGCGCCGAGCTGATGGCCGAGCTGCAGAAGGTCGTTCGCGTCATCGGCAAGCACGACGCGACCGCGCCGCACGCCCGGCTGCTGGTGCTGGACGCCACCACCGGCCAGAACGCCCACCAGCAGGTCGAGACGTTCCGCGCCATGGTCGAGGTGACCGGGCTGGTGGTGACCAAGCTGGACGGCACCGCCAAAGGCGGCGTTCTGGTGGCGCTGGCCGACCGCTTCGGCCTGCCGGTGCACTTCATCGGCGTCGGCGAGGGCGTGGATGACCTGCGGCCGTTCGAGGCCGAGGCCTTCGCCCAGGCCCTGGTCGGGCTGGACAACAGCCGCTAGCCTTGAGCGCGTCACCGTCGCGGCACCCGCACGGGCTGGAGCACGAGCGCCATGCACGATCACCCGATCCTGACGTCCGCCGTCGTACGTGACGAGGGCGTTGCCTTGAGCTGGAGCGACGGGGCGAGCGCGCGCCGTCATGCCCTGTGGCTGCGCGACGTCTGTCCGTGCGCGGTGTGCGAGGATCCGCTCAGCAGCCAGCGCAACCACGATGCCGCCGACCTGCCGCCCGACCTGGCGGTGCGCCACGTCGCGGTCGGGAACGATGGCGCCCTGACCGTGACGTGGGACCCCGACGGCCATGTCAGCCGCTACGACGCGGCCTGGCTCGGCACCCATCTGCGCGGGCCTGTCCGCGCCGCGCCCCGGCTGTGGGGCCGTGACCTGGAAGGGCGCGTGCCACGCGCGGTGTGGGGCGCCGTGTCGACCGACAAGGCGGCGCTGCGCCGCTGGCTGGCCGACCTGCGCGACGTGGGCATCACCGTGCTGGAGGGAACACCCAGCGCCGACAGCCAAGTGGAGCGCGTCGCCGAGCTCTATGGCTACGTGCACGAAGGCAACGACGGCCGCCACTTCGAGGTACGCAGCCAGGCTCAGGCGATCAACTTCGCCTACACGCCCAAGACCCTGGCCGTGCACACCGACCGGCCCTTCGCCGATCCGGTGCCGGGCGTGCAGCTGCTGCACTGCCTGGTGCAGGGCGAGGACGGCGGCGAGAACATCCTGGTCGACGGCTTCGCCGTGGCCGAGGGTTCGCGCCGCGCCGAGCCCGCGGCGTTCGCGGCGCTGGCCCGCATTCCCGCCGAGTTCCGAAACCGCCACGGGACGGTCGATCTGCTGGCGCGGCGTCCGGTCATCCGCCTGGGTGCCGACGGCGGGATCGAGGCGATCCACGTCAATGACCGCTGCATGCGGCCGCCCGAGACCGACGACGCCGACATCGCCGCCTTCTACGGCGCGTACCGCGCCTTCGTCGCGCGCCTGCGCGCGCCCGAAGCGTGTATCACGGTCAAGCTCCGGGCCGGCGATACGCCGGTGTTCGACAACTGCCGGGTGCTGCACGGACGCGCCGGCTACGACGCCACGCGCGCGCACCGGCACCTGCAAGGGACCTACACCGACTGGTGCTACGTCGAAAGCACGCTGCGCCGTATCGACGCCGAGCTCGGCCCGGAGCCGGTCGCGGTTCAGTAGTCTCCGGTCTCGCCCGGCGGGTTGGTGCGCGTAGCACGTTCGCCGGCTTGGCGTTCGCGCCAGTGGTTGAGCGCCCAGCGCACCGACGGGAAGGCCAGATCGGGCCACGGGATCGTCTCCCACGCGGCGAAGCGCAACTCCAGCGTCTCGACACCTGGCGCGACGTCGGGCCGGGCCAGACGCGCCGCGAAGATCACCTGCACCTGGCTGATGCGCGGGATCGAGTAGACCGCCAGCATGCCGTCGAGCACGATCTCGGCGCCGGCCTCCTCGCGCGCCTCGCGCCGGGCTCCCTCGGCCGTCGACTCGCCGAGCTCCAGGTAGCCGGCCGGGATGGTCCAGAAGCCCTTGCGCGGGTCGATGGCGCGCCGGCACAGCAGCACGTTGCCCTCGTGCTCGACCACGGCGCCGACCACGACCTTGGGGTTGCTGTAGAGCACGAAGCCGCAACTGTCGCACACCAGACGTTCGCGGTTGTCGCCGTCGGGCACCTTGAGCGTCGTGGGGCCGCGCAGCTCCGTCTCCGCCATGGCCGCGCCTACTCGGCCGGCACCGGCACGGGCGCCGAGCGCGGGGCCGTGGCGCGCGGCAAACCCGCCGCCGTGACCGCCGCGATCGAGGCGAGCAGCGCGAGCCCGCCCAGGAGAGGCGCGAACGATCCGGTCCAGCTGTGCACGGCCGCGACCAGCGCGGTCGAGGCGGCCGCGACGCCCAACGCCAGGACGAACTTCGCGCCGAACGCGGTGGCGCGCCAGCGCGCCGGCGCGTAACGGGCGAGCAGCGCGTTCTCGCCCGGCGTGTTGCCGGTGTTGACGAACACCAGCGCCACCGCCACGGGCACGACGGCCGCGCCGCTGGCCAGGGCGAGACCCAGCAGCAGCGGCGCCTGGACCAGGAACGCCAGCAGGTAGACCTTGCGCAGGTCGAAGCGGTCGGCAAGCCAGCCGCCCAGGATCTGCGAGCCGATGGCGAACAGGAACACCAGTGACACGACGCCGCCGGTGACGCCGACACCGGTGCCGGCGCCGACCACGCGCTCCTCCACCAGCTTCGGCAGCGACCACTGCACCACCTGGTAGACGACGCCGGTGATGAGCATGGTGAGCGACAGCACCCAGAACGCGCGCACCATGTCGCTCCGGCTGGCCGGCGGCTCGGGTTTGCGATCGACGGCGGCGGCGGCGATGCGACCGCCGCGCACCAGGGCGAGGAACGCGACACCCGTGACGACGCACACCACGCCCGGCACGATGAACGCCGCGCGCCAGTCCACCAGCTCGGTCAGCGCCCCGGCGACCAACGCGGCGCCGGCCGTGCCCAGGTTGCCGAAGATGCCGTTGATGCCGAGCGCGCGGCCACGGTTGACCGCGTTGCGCACCAGCCAGGCGATGCCCACGGGGTGGTAGATCGAGGCGAAGAAGCCGATCGAGGCGAGCCCGAGCCCGAGCCCGAGAGGCGAGCTGGCCAGGCCCGTGAGTATCGCGGCGGCGCCGGTGCCCAGGAAGAAGATCGCCATCATGCCCTCGGCGCTCCAGCGATCGCCGAGCCAGCCGGCCGGCAGCGCCATGGCGCCGAACAAAACGTTGCCGGCCACCGCCAGCAGCAGCAGGTCGCCGTAGGCCATGGCGAAGACCGGCTCGAGCGCCAGCACCACCGTGGGGTAGAGCACCATGAAGAGGTGCGAATAGCTGTGCGCGACGCTCGAGAAACCGAGCGCGAGGCGGGGCGAGGCACGGGACGACATGGCCGAAGCATAGCGCCCCGCGCCTCGCCTTGTCGCGTTCGCCGGCGGAGCGTACGATATGGTCAACACCGAATGACCATGTGGAGGCAGCCATGCCCGAGGAGGTCAAGGTCGGCATCGCCGAGTTCAAGGCCAAGTGCGCGCGCATCGTCGATGACGTGGAAAAGCGCCGCATCCGTGTGACCGTGACCCGCCGGGGCAAGCCGGTGGCGCGCCTCGTCGAGATCAAGCCGAGGAAGGCAACCAGTCTTTATGGAGCGATGGCGGGGACCGTGACGATCCATGGCGACATCGTTTCTCCGGCGGAGCCCGACTGGAACGTGCTCAAGGACTGATCCTTGGTTGTCCTCGACACCTGCGCGTTCATCTGGCTTGTCAACCGGAACTCCATGAGCCCGCTCGCCATCCGTCGTATCGACGCGGCGAGCGCTTCGGGGAATGTGGTCATTCCCGCCGTCGCGCTGTTTGAAGTGGCCACGCTCTCGCACCGGGGGCGCATCGACCTGGAGGGTGGACTGGAGCGCTGGCTCGACCGGGCCACGGAACTCCATGGCGTGCGCGTCGAGCCCCTGTCGGGCGCTGTCGCCCTGGATGCGGCAGCGCTTCCCGGATTGACCCTCGGCGACCCGGCGGATCGATTTGTTATCGCGACCGCGCGGGTCCTGGACGCGCCAGTGGTGACGCGCGACAAGGCGATTCTCGCCTACGGCCGCACCGGCCACGTCGACGTTATCCGGTGCTGAGGGGCGGTCGGAGCGGGGACCGCCGTCGGCTATGGCGCGCCGGTGTAGCTGATGCGCCAGATGGTGCCGCCCTCGTCGTCGGCGACCAGCAGGCTGACGTCGCGCGCGATGGCCAAGCCGGCGGGCCGGCCCCAGACACGCGCCGTCGCCTCGCCCTCGTGCCAGAAGCCGACGGCGAAGTTCTCGTAGCTGCCGACCGGCCGGCCCGGAAGCGTACGCGCACGATCTTGTAGCCGGTGGGCTTGGCGCGGTTCCACGACCCGTGCAGGGCGACGAACGCATCGCCCCGGTAATCCGTCGGGAACTGAGCCGCGTCGTAGAACACGAGGCCCAGCGGCGCCGAATGGGATTCGAACAGCACGTCGGGCACCACCGTGGCGGCCACCAGGTCGGGGCTGCGGTCGCCGTAGTCCGGGTCCGGGTTCTCGCCGATGTAGGCGTAGGGCCAACCGAAGAACTCACCCTCGCGCACGCGCGTCAGGAAGTCGGGCACTAGGCCGTCGCCCAGCCCGTCGCGTTCGTTGACGACCACATAGAGCTCGGCGGTATCCGGGTGGAAGGCGATGCCCACGGGGTTGCGCAGGCCGGCGGCGAAGGTGCGCTGACTTGAACCATCGGCCTCGAACACCTGGACGGTGGCGCGCGGCGCGTCCTCCTCGGCCACGTTGGCGCGCGAGCCGATGGCGACATAGAAGCGCCGGCCGTCCGGCGCAAAGACCAAGTTGCGCGTCCAGTGGCCGCGCGGCTCGCCGAAGGCGCCGGGCGCAGTCACCGCCTTGCGCGGGCCGCTGGGCGTGGTGTCGCCCGCCCGGTAGGGGAAGCGCCAGACGCCCATGACGTCGGCGACGTAGAGGAAGCCGTCGCGGATGGCGAGCCCGTGCGGCCCGGCCAGGTCGCCGGCGAATATGCGGATCAGGTCGGCGGTCCCGTCGCCGTCCTCGTCGCGCAGGACCGTGACGGTGCCGTCCTTGGCCTGGGCGAGCAGCACGTCTCCGTTGTCCGCCACGGTCATCCAGCGCGCGTGACCCAGGCCCTCGGCGAACAGGTTGGCGGCGAAGCCCGGCGGCAGGCGAAGGGCCGCGTCGGCGGGGCGCGCCATGGTCTGGGAGCCGTTGACGACGCTTTCGGTGGCGCCCGGCGGCGGCAGATCCGCCGGCGTCAGGTGAAAGACCTGGCCGACCTCCTGGTCCGTGCCCGGCGCGGCCGCCGCCGAGGCCGCGAGTACCAGGATGGCGGCCAGCCACCTCACGACCGCAGCCGGGGCATCACCTGGTGCGCGACCCAGTTGGCGACCTCGACCTCGCGCAACTTGGGGTTCATGACGTCCTCGTCGATGCCGAGCGACCAGGCCAGGTCGAACCGTGTGGGATCCTCGTGCAGAGCCTCGAGCCTGGCCACGTGCTCGCGCGCCTGCTCCTCGGTGCGGAAGAAGCCGAGCTGCATCAGTTTGGCGATGCGGCAATAGGTCAGCCGCGCCATCTCGTGCAGGTCGTACTCAGGGTGGTACTGCGGCGCCCAGAACGTGCCGTTGCCGTGGTTGACGCACACCGCCTGCACCGCCGAGAAGCCGTTGGAGGCCAGCGCCAGCGCGCCCGGCGGCAGGTGCGTGATCTCGTCGACGTGGCTGATGAAGGCGTCGAACACGCCGGGCTTGCCCACGTACATCGGGTGCGCGCGCCCTTCGGGCGTGAGCCGCACCTTGCGCGCGATGCCCATCTCGCGGCCCTTGGGGCTGGCGCGCACGATGCCACCGGCGGCGACCACGGCGACCTGCGCCGCCCAGCAACTGCCGAAGCTGGGCGTGCCGACGTGGAAGATCTCGCGCGCCAGCTCGATCTGGCGGCGCACGCGCGCATCCTTGTCGTCGTAGGCGGTCAGGTTGCAGCCGGTCCAGCACGCGCCGTCGTACTCGTCGAGCCCCACACCCTTGGGCAGCGCGGCGCCCGGATCGGACGGGTAGAGGATGTCGACGGCAGCGTTGGGCGCGTGGCGCCGCACCATGCGGGCGTAGAGCTCGCCGGCGACCGAGCAGCCGCCGGCGGCCAGTTCGTCGCGGCTCTCCTTGCCGTAGCCGTCGATGACCAGGAAGCGGGGCGAGGTGGCCATGAACCCTCCGATCAGGCGAGCCGGTCGATGATAGCGGGAAGATCGGCGTGACGCTCGCACACCGCGTCCGCCGTGGTGCCCTGGCGGTCGGCGGCGCGGGTCGCCACGAACAGCACCGCCTTCATGCCGAGCGCGTGCGGCCCCTTGATGTCGTTGTGCTCGCGGTCGCCGACATGGACCATCTCGTCGAGCCGCACGCCGAGCGCGCTGGCCACGTGGTTGAACATGTCCGGGTGCGGCTTGGAATGGCCGACCTCGTCGGAGAAGGCGAACGCCTGGAAGTGGCGCAGCACGCCGTGCGCCTCGAGCAGCTGGCGCAGCGCCCAGCCGGGGCTGACGATGGCGTCCGAGACGATGCACAGCCTGTAGCGCGCGGCGAGCGCGGCGAGCGCGGCGTCGATCCCCTCGATCAGGTCGGGGCGGATCGTCACCTCCATGGTCTGGTGCGCCTTGACCACGCCGTCCCACGCCGACCCGGTCAGGGTGCGGCCGAGGCCCTTGAGTAGGACGCCGAGGCGCTCCTTGATGGTCCAGGTGATGGCGTGCTCGCGCCACACCTTGTTGAATGCCGCGTCGGCCACGTCGTAGGCCAGGCTGACGGTCTCGAACGGGATGGGGCCCTGGGCGGCCAGCGCGCCGTGCACCAAGTGGCGGCGCTCGTCGCGCTTGGAGCGCAGGCCCCGGGCCTTGCGCTTGGGTTCGTCCGAATCGTCGTGGACGATGGTGTCCCACAGATCGAAGCTGATCGCCTTGATCGCCATGACCGGTCCCTGGTTGCGCCGGGCCGGCAGTGTTGCCAAGGGCCTGCTGCCGCGCAACGGGAAAATCTGGGAGAAAATCCTCTGCGGGGTGCTTGATTCGGCGGGTGCGGCGGGCGCACAAACGCGGCCATGGACCGCTGTCCCGACGACCTGGTCGCCTTCGCCCACCGCCTGGCCGACGCCGCCGCAGCCGTGCAACGCCGCTGGTACCGCCAGGACCCGCCGGTGACCATCAAACCGGACGGCAGCCCGGTGACCGTGGCCGACAAGGAGGCCGAACGGGCCTTGCGGGCGCTGCTGGCCGCGACCCACCCCGACCACGGCATCGTCGGCGAGGAGGAGCCACCCCATCGCGCCGACGCCGAATGGGTCTGGGTGTTCGACCCGATCGACGGCACCAAGGATTTCGTCGCCGGCAAGCCGGTGTTCGGCACCCTGATCGCCCTGGCGCACAACGGCCGGCCGGTGCTGGGCGTCATCGACCAGGCGATCGTGGGCGACCGCTGGGTCGGCGCCGACGGCCACGGCACGCGGCTGAACGGCGCGCCCGTTCGCGTGCGCGCCTGCGCGACAATCGCCGAGGCGATCGTCTCGACCAGCGGCCCGGGCGACTACGCCAAGGCGGTCGACGCCGAGCTCGCGCGCGTGCGCCGGGGCGCCCGCTGGCTGCGCTTCGGCGCCGATTGCGTCAACTACGGCCTGGTCGCCGCCGGCCTGATGGACGTGGTCGCCGACGCCGGGCTCGACGCCCACGATTTCGCGGCGCTGGACGCCGTGGTGCGCAACGCTGGCGGCCGCTTCTCCGACTGGTCCGGCAGGGCGATCACGTTGAAATCCGACGGGCGCGTGCTGGCCACGGGCGACGGGCGCGTCCACGCCGAGGCGCTGGCACGAATCGCCGACCGCGCCGGTTGAACAGTCCGGCACCGACCTGGGATACTGACGGCCACGTCGGCCACGGCCCAGGAGTGCCATGATCCGCCCGATCGCCGTCATCGTCGCCCTGGTCCTGGGCATGGACCACGCCCTGGCCGAGGACGCGGTGCCCGCCCACGGCTTCGCCATGCACGGCGACCTGAAGTACGGCGCGGACTTCGCGCACTTCGACTATACCGATCCGGCGGCGCCCAAGGGCGGTACCGTGCGCTTCGAGGCGATCGGCAGCTTCGACAACCTCAACCCCTACATCCTCAAGGGCGAGGCGGCGGCCGGCGTCGAGACCCTGTCCGAGACGCTGCTGGTTTCCTCGGCCGACGAGGCGTTCTCGGAGTACGGCCTGATCGCCGAAACCATCGAGGTGCCCGAGGATCGCTCGTGGGTCGCGTTCACCCTCAGGCCCGAGGCGCGCTGGCACGACGGCCAGCCGATCACCGTGGACGACGTGATCTTTAGCCTGGAGACCCTGCGCACCCTGGGCCACCCGTTCTACCAGTTCTATTACCGGGACGTGGTGGGCGCCGAGGCGGCGGGCGAGCGACGCGTCAAGTTCACCTTCGCCGCGGGCACCAACCGGGAACTGCCGCTGATCGTCGGCCAGATGCCGATCCTGCCCAAGCATTACTGGGAGGGCCGGGCGTTCGACGCCACGACGCTGGATGCGCCGCTGGACAGCGGACCCTACCGGGTTGCCGCGATCGACCCCGGCCGGTCGATCACGTACGAGCGCGTGGCGGACTACTGGGGCGCGGCCCTGCCCGTGAACGTGGGGCGGCACAACTTCGACGTGATCCGCTACGACTACTACCGGGACCTCAACGTGGCGCGCCAGGCGTTCAAGGCGCACCAGACCGACCTGCGCGCCGAGAACACCGCCAAGGAATGGGCGACCGGCTACGAGGGCCCGGCGCTGGACGCCGGCCTGATCATCAAGAACCAGATCGAGACCCTGGTGCCCCAGGGCATGCAGGGCTTCGTGTTCAACCTGCGCCGCCCCATGTTCCAGGACCGGCGGGTGCGCCAGGCCCTGATCCTGGCGTTCGACTTCGAATGGTCGAACAAGAACCTGTTCTTCGACGCCTACCAGCGCACCAGCAGCTATTTCGCCGGGTCGAACCTGGCGGCCGAGGGCGAGCCCGGCGCGGCCGAGCTCGCGCTGCTGGAGCCGTTCCGCGCCGAGCTGCCGCCCGAGGTGTTCGGCCCGGCGTACGTGGCACCCGCGAGCGATGGCTCGGGCAGCGATCGACGCGCCCTGCGCGAAGCGCTGCGCCTGCTGGAGGAAGCCGGCTGGACCACTCGCGACGGCCAGCTGGTCGGCCCCGACGGCGCGCCCATGACGATCGAGTTCCTGATCGACCAGCCGGCGTTCGAGCGGGTCGTCGCCGCCTACGTCAAGAACCTCGAGAAGCTGGGCATCGCCACGACCATCCGTCAGGTCGACCCGGCCCAGTACGAGGCGCGCACCGAGACCTTCGACTTCGACATGATCACCCACCGCTGGGGCCAATCGCCCTCGCCGGGCAACGAGCAGCGCAACATGTGGTCGAGCGCCGTGGCCGATACGCCGGGCAGCCAGAACTTCGCCGGCATCCGGAGTCCGGCCGTGGACGCCCTGGTCGAGGCGCTGATCGCGGCCCCGGACCGCGCGGCGCTGGAAACCGCGTGCCGCGCGCTCGACCGCGTGCTGACCTGGGGCTTCTACGTGGTGCCCCACTGGCACCTGGGCGCGACGCGGCTGGCTTACTGGGACGTGTTCGGCCGGCCCGCGGTCGATCCGGCCTACGGCGTGGACTTGCAGGCGTGGTGGATCGACCCCGACAAGGCCGCGACCATCGACCAGCGCTCCAAGGGCGTGTTCGAATGACGGCGCGCGGGATCGCGCCGATCGCCCTTCGTGGTCCGCTGCGCGGCCGCCTCAGGACAGGCGGTTTGTAGTGGGGGAGCTAAGAATCCCGTTCGTGGTGAGGAGCACACGCCCGGCGCGCGCCACGAACCACGACCCCAGCGTGCCCCCTTCGGCCGTCTGATCCGCCTTGCTCGCCTACATCGTCCGCCGCCTGCTGCTGATCGTGCCGACGCTGTTCGGCGTCATGATCATCAACTTCGCGGTGGTCCAGGTGGTGCCCGGCGGACCCGTCGAGCAGCTGATCGCCGAGATCCAGGGAACGGCGGCGTCGGCCACGGCACGCGTCGCGGGTGGCGGCGGCGAGATCGCGGCCGGCGGCGGCGGCGGCGGCACCGGCTATCGCGGCGCCCAGGGCCTGGACCCGGCGTTCATCGCCCAACTCGAGCGCACCTTCGGCCTGGACAAGCCGGCGCACGAACGCTTTCTGCTGATGATGCGCCGCTACCTGACGTTCGACTTCGGCGAGAGCTATTTCCAGAACCGATCCGTGGTCGACATCGTGCTGTCGAAGATGCCGGTGTCGATCTCGCTGGGCCTGTGGACCACGCTGCTGGTCTACCTGATCGCGATCCCGCTGGGTATCGGCAAGGCGGTACGCGACGGCTCGCCCTTCGACGTCTGGACCAGCGTGATCATCGTCGTCGGCCAGGCGATCCCGTCGTTCCTGTTCGCCATTCTGCTGGTGGTGCTGTTCGCCGGCGGCAGCTACGTGCAGTGGTTCCCGCTGCGCGGGCTCGCCTCGCCCGGCATCGAGGCGCTGCCCTGGTGGGATCAGGCGATTGATTACGTCTGGCACCTGGCGCTACCGCTGACCGCGCTGCTGGTGGGGAGCTTCGCCACCCTGACCATGCTGACCAAGAACTCGTTCCTCGAGGAGATCAACAAGCTTTACGTGACGACCGCGCGCGCCAAGGGCCTGGGCGAACGGCGCGTGCTGTACGGCCACGTGTTCCGCAACGCCATGCTGATCGTCATCGCCGGCTTCCCGAGCCTGATCGTCAGCGTGCTGTTCACCGGCGCGCTGACCATCGAGATCATCTTCTCGCTCGACGGACTGGGCCTGCTCGGCTTCGAGTCCGCGATCCGGCGCGACTATCCCATCATGTTCGCGACGCTCTACTTCTTCACGCTGCTCGGCCTGGTGCTGCGCCTAGTCGGCGACTTGGTCTACGTCGCCGTCGACCCGCGCATCGACTTCGAGCGGCGGGGCGGCTGAGGCATGGCGCGCGTGCTCGGCCTCAGGGTGACGCCGCTGACGCGAAGGCGCTACGAGAACTTCCGCGCCAACCGGCGCGCGTCGGTCTCGCTCATCGTCTTCGCCGTGTTGTTCGGCGTGGCACTGCTAGCCGAGCTGGTGGCCAACGACCGGCCGCTACTGTTGGCCTTCGACGGCGGGCTCTACGTGCCGGTGCTGCGCGCCTACCCCGAGACCACGTTCGGCGGGGACTTTCCGACCGAGGCCGACTACCGCGACCCCTTCGTGATCGAGCTGATCGAGGCCAAGGGCTGGATGGTCTGGCCGCTGATTCCCTACAGCTACGACACCATCAACTACGACCTACCGCAGCCTGCGCCCTCGCCGCCCAGCGCCGAGAACTGGCTGGGCACCGATGACCAGGGGCGCGACGTTCTGGCGCGCAGCATCTACGGCTTCCGCATCTCGGTGGTGTTCGGCTTCGCGCTGACGCTGCTCTCCAGTGCCGTGGGCGTGGCCATCGGCGCGGTCCAGGGGTACTTCGGCGGCACGGTCGACCTGTTGACCCAGCGCTTCGTCGAGATCTGGAACAACTTGCCGTTCCTCTACCTGCTGATCATCCTGAACAGCGTGCTGGTGCCCAGCTTCTGGACGCTGCTGGCGCTGATGTTGCTGTTCAGCTGGACGGCACTGGAGAGCGTGGTGCGCGCCGAGTTCCTGCGCGGGCGGAACTTCGACTATGTGCGCGCGGCGCGCGCCATGGGTGTCGCGGACACCGCCATCATGGTGCGCCACGTGCTGCCCAACGCCATGGTCGCGACCCTGACCTTTCTGCCCTTCATCCTGGGCGGCGCGGTGACCGTGCTGACCTCGCTCGATTTCCTGGGCTTCGGCCTGCCGCCGGGGTCGCCGTCGCTGGGCGAACTCCTGAACCAGGGCAAGAACAACCTGCAGGCGCCGTGGCTCGGCTTCACCGGGTTCACGGTGATCGCCCTGATGCTGAGCCTCTTGGTGTTCGTGGGCGAGGGCGTGCGCGACGCCTTCGACCCGCGGAAATTGCCCAATTGAGGCGACCATGAGCCTGCTCGAGGTCCGCGACCTGGCCGTCCGCTTCACCGTGGAGGGGCGCGCGTTCGACGCGGTCAAGGGTGCCACGTTCGATCTGGATCGCGGCGAGACCCTGGCGGTGGTCGGCGAGAGCGGCTCGGGCAAATCGGTCACGGCGCTCTCGATCCTGCAACTGCTGCCCTACCCCGCCGCCAGCCACCCCGGCGGCAGCATCCGCTTCGACGGCCAGGAGCTGATGGGCGCGCCGGAGCGCACCCTGCGCGCCGTGCGCGGCAACCGCATCGGCATGGTGTTCCAGGAACCCATGACGTCGCTCAACCCGCTGCACACGGTCGAGCGCCAGATCGGCGAGGTGCTGCTGCTGCATCGCGGGCTCGGCCGGGCGGCGGCGCGCGCGCGCATCCTGGAGCTTCTGCGCCTGGTACGCCTGGACAACGCCGAGGCACGCCTCGGCGCCTACCCGCACCAGCTGTCGGGCGGCCAGCGCCAGCGCGTCATGATTGCCATGGCGTTGGCCAACGAGCCAAACATCCTGATCGCCGACGAGCCGACCACGGCGTTGGACGTGACCATCCAGGCGCAGATCCTGAAACTTCTGCGAGACCTGCAACGCCGGCTGGGCATGGCGCTGCTGCTGATCAGCCACGACCTGACCATCGTGCGCAAGGTGGCGGACCGCGTGCTGGTGATGCAGGGCGGCACGATCGTGGAGCAGGGCCCGGTCGCGGACGTGTTCGAGGGACCGCGCCACAACTACACCCGCCATCTGCTGGACGCCGAGCCGAAGGGGCGCCCGGTGCCGGCCGACGCCACGGCGCCGGCGCTGATGACTTGCCAGGCGTTGAAGGTCCACTTCCCGATCCGGCGCGGCGTGTTCGGCCGCCCGTCCGGCTGGATCAAGGCGGTCGACGGCGTTTCGGTCGCGGTGCGCGATGGCCAGACGCTGGGTGTCGTCGGCGAATCGGGCTCGGGCAAGACGACGCTGGGCCTGGCGCTGTTGCGCCTAGTGCCGAGCCAGGGCGCCATCACGTTCGCCGGGCACGACCTGCGCGCCCAGGGCGCGCGCGACCTACGCGCCTTGCGCCGCTCCATGCAGATCGTGTTCCAGGACCCGTTCAGCGCGCTCTCGCCCCGCCTGTCGGTGGGCGAGATCGTCGGCGAGGGGCTGGCCGTGCATCGGCGCAACGCCACGGCCGCCGAACGCCGGCGCATGGTCGAGCGCGCGCTGGCCGAGGTGGGGCTGGAGACCGCCATGCGGGACCGCTACCCGCACGAGTTCTCGGGCGGCCAGCGCCAGCGCATCGCCATCGCCCGCGCGCTGGTGCTGGAGCCGCGCTTCCTGGTGCTGGACGAGCCGACCTCGGCGCTCGACATGTCCGTGCAGGCGCAGATCGTCGACCTCCTGCGCGACCTGCAGCAGCGCCATCGCCTGGCCTACCTGTTCATCAGCCACGACCTGCGCGTGGTGCACGCGCTGGCCCATGACGTGATCGTGCTGAAGGACGGCGTGGTGGTCGAGCATGGGCCGGCCGAGCGGGTGTTCGACCGGCCCGAGACCGACTACACCCGCGCCCTGATGGCCGCCGCCTTCGCCATTGAGGCGGTCGAGACCGCCGCGGTCCGCCAGTAGGCGGCGCGCGCACGCCCGATCGCGGGGATCATGACACCATTCCACGCGAGCGGCCGCCGCTTTAGCCTAGCCGTGACGACACAAGGCTGACGCCGGGATGAAGTCGAAGCCGATCCACGAACGCAGCAGCCATCACGGCGCGCCGGTGACCGCGGCCGACATGTTCCGCACCGTCGCCGACTACACGTACGACTAGGAGTCGTGGATCGGGCCGGACGGTCGCCGAACGCCAAGCCGGCGGCCTTGAGCGACGCCTGGGGACGGTTGGACACGCCCATCTTGTCGAAAATCACTTTGATGTGCGCCTTGACCGTGCTTTCCAGCACGTCGAGCTGGCGCGCGATCTCCTTGTTGGGGTGGCCCTTGGTCATGAGCTCCAGCACTTGGCGCTGGCGCGGGCTGAGGCTGGCGACGGGGCCGTTCGCGGTCAGGCCCGCGCCGGTCCAGCGGTCGCGCAACACGCGGGCCGGAACGTAGGTCTCGCCCGCGAGCAAGAGGGAAATCGCGTGGCGCAGCGTCGCGTCGTTGCACGACTTGTGGATGTAGCCCGCCGCGCATTGGCGAAGCCTCGGCGACCACGTCGGCGTCGTCGGTCGCCGAGAGGATGGCGACGGGTACGCCTGGCGCCCGCGCCCTAATGCGTCCGAGGCCCGCCCAACCCTCCATGCCGGGCATGGCCAGATCGAGCAGGATCACGTCGAATCGTTCACCGAGGCTCGCCTCGGCCTCGGCGGCGTCGCGCGCCTCGACCACCGCGACGCCGTCGAACAGGTTCGGGAGCACCAGCGCGATGCCCTGGCGGAACAGCGTGTGGCCGTCGGCCACGAGAATGCACATGGCTAACCCGTCAGTGTGATCGTGGCCCAAGTTTAGAACGCGGCGCGGCGAAGGGAAACAGAGGCGCTGGCCGCCGGCCCCGCCTTACATCGCCCGCTGCCACGGCCTATAAGGTGCGCCGCTGATGCGTGGTACCGTGGGCCGCGCCGGGGAGGTTCATGGCACTCGTCTACATCAGCCCGTGGTCGGACGCGAACCTGTGGCGGCAGCAGGTGGCGCGGCACCTGCCGGGCGAGGAGCTGCGCGTGTGGCCCGACGTGGGCGATGCGCGCGCGATCGACGTCGCCCTGGTGTGGAAGCCGCCGCACGGCGCGCTGGCCACCCTGCCGAACCTGAAGCTGATCGCCAACCTGGGCGCCGGCGTCGAACACCTGATGGCCGACCCGGCGCTGCCCCGCCACGTACCCATGACGCGGCTGGTGCACCCGCTGATGACCGAGCAGATGAGCGAGTACTGCGCGCTGGGCGTCATGATGGGCCTGCGCCGGGTGGCGGAGTACATGGCGTCCCAGCGTGCCGGCCAATGGGTCGCGCGCGAGGCGGACGTGGCGCCGCCATCGCAACGCGCGGTGGGCGTGCTCGGCCTGGGCGAGCTCGGCGGCGACACGGCGCGCAAGCTGGCGGCGCTGGGTTACCAAGTGCACGGCTGGAGCCGCAGCCCGCGCGACCTGCCCGGGATCGCCTGCCATCATGGTCGCGACGGGCTCGACGCGATGCTCGGCGCGTGCGACGCCGTGGTCTGCCTGCTGCCGCTGACAACCGCGACGCGCGGCATCATCGACCGCCGGTTCCTGGGTCGACTCAAGCCCGGCGCCATCCTGGTCAACGCCGCGCGCGGCGCCCACGTGGTGGATGACGACCTGCTGGCCGCGCTGGACGACGGGCGGGTCGGCTTCGCCCTGCTCGACGTGTTCTACGACGAGCCGCTGCCGGCCGGCCATCGCTACTGGAGCCACCCGCGCGTGATGATCACGCCGCACATCGCGGCGCTGACCCTGCCCGTCATGGCCGACGTGATCCTGGCCAACGTCAAGCGGCTGCGCGCCGGCCAGCCGCTGGTCGACCAGGTCGATCCCACGCGCGGGTACTGACGAGCTTCGCCGCGATCAGTACAGCCGGCCGCCGTTGGGCACCGGGCGTTCCAGCGAGGCGAGCACCACTTCGCCCCGTTCGTCGGGCAGGCCGAGCACCAGGACCTCGGACAGGAACAGGCTGATCTGACGCGGCGGGAAGTTGACCACCGCCAGCACCTGGCGCCCGACCAGATCCTCGGCGCGGTAGTTGGTGGTCAACTGGGCCGAGGAGCGGCGGGTACCGATCGCCGGGCCGAAGTCGACGGTCAGCTTGTAGGCGGGCTTGCGCGCCTCGGGGAACGGTTCCACGGCGAGGACGGTGCCGACCCGGACGTCGACCTTTTGGAAATCGCCGAGGCCGATGGTCGCCGCAGGAACCGTCATGGATCAGGCCACGGCCGCGTCGCCGCGCGCCGCGCGTCGGCCGAACCCGGCGCACCAGCCTTCGAGGGTCTCGCCCCGGCGCAGCAGCCGGTCGAGCGCCGCCATGGTCGGCGCATGGTCCTCGGTCTCGTCGCGCAGCCAGGTGCGCAGCACGGTCGCCCAGCCGAGCGTCAGCGCCTTGACGCGCAGCCGGCCCCGGCAGCCGGACGTGGCGATGCCGGCGGCCTCGAGCATCCAGCACATGGAGCGAGCGAGGCGGCAGGCGCCGCAGGCGAGCGCCAGCGGGTCGGCCGCGCCGGCGGCGGCGAGCGCGCGCACCGCGTCCTTGTGCGGCTTGAGTGCGTCGAAGCGGCGCATGAGCACGTCGAACAGCCGGTCGCGCGCCGGCTCGGTGCCCAGGTCCGCGCCCGTGCCGCCGAGCACCGCGTCGTCGACGCGGTCGGCGAAGCCGCCGAGGATCGCCGCCTTGGAACCGAAATGGCGGTGCGCGTGGGCGAGCGTCACGCCCGCTTCGGCCGCGATGTCGGCGAGCGTCGTGTCGTTCCAGCCCTGGCGCGCGGCCAAAATCAGCGCCGCGTCGATGATCGCGTCGCGCGGGTCCCTGGGCGGTGCCTTGGTCTTCCGGGGGCGGGGCATGGTGGGGTCCTCCCGCCGCCATGGTAGGTCAGGCCTTCGGCCTTGGGAACCCCTACTCGGCCAATTCGCGGCCGCGCCGCGTGGCGGCGGCGAGCGCGCGGTCGAACAGCGGCTGCAGGCCGTCCTCGGCCATCAAGATCTTGATCGCCTCGATCGTGGTACCGCCCGGGCTCGTGACGTTGCGCCGCAACTGCTCGGCTGGCTCCTCCGACCGGTAGGCGAGCTCGCCCGCGCCGGTGACCGTGACGCGCGCCAGCCGGCGCGCCATGTCGGGCGGCAGCCCGACCTTCTCGCCGGCGGCGGCCAGCGTGTCGATCAGCAGAAAGACGTACGCCGGCCCGCCGCCCGACAGCGCCGTGACCGGGTCGATCAGGGACTCGTCCTCGGTCCAGATCACCTCGCCCACGGCGCCCAGAAGCTCGGCCGCCAGCGCCCGCATGGCCGGCGTGACCGCGGCGTTGGCCACCGCGACCGTGATGCCGCGGCCGACCGCCGCCGGCGTGTTGGGCATGGCGCGCACGATCGGCGCGCCCGCGCCCAGCAGTCGGCCGATGGCCGCGATGGTGCGCCCCGCCGCGATCGAGAGAACCAGCGTGCCGGGCCGCGCGAAGGCGCGGTAGGCCGGCACCGCATCGGCCATGCGCTGCGGCTTGACAGCGATCAGGACGACCGAGGGATCGAGCCCGGGCTCGAGCGCGTCGGGCGTCGCTACGATAGCGACGCCGTGCCGGGCCGCGACCGCGCGCGCGAGATCCGCGTCGGGCTCGACCACGCGCACGTCGCCGGGCGCCAGCCCCCGCGCCAGCCAGCCGGCCAGCAGCGCCCCGCCCATCTTGCCGCAGCCGATCAGGACAATCGGCCGCTCGACCCGCATCACGCTTCGCCCTGCGGATCGAGCAGCGCCATCTGCATGGCCTCGTCGGGGCGCTTGCCGCCCCAGATGACGTACTGGAACGCCGGGTAGTAGCGTTCGCATTCGCTGATCGCGATGTCGATCAGATCCTCGACCTGCTCGGGCACCAGCGCCGCGCCGCCGGACAGCAGCATGCCGTGGCGGAACATGGGCGAGGAGTCCTCGGCCCACACGTCGAAGTGGCCGACCCACATGCGCTCGTTGATCAGCGCCAGGAGGGCGCTGACCGGGGCGCGGCACGGCTTGGGCAGCTTCATGTCGAAGGCGCAGCTGAACAGCAGCGCGTCGATCTCGGGCTCCCAAGCGAACCACAGCCGGTAGACGCACCAGCGGCCGTCGACCGAGGCGACAATCTCGTCCTCGGCCGGGCGCTCGTAGGGATGGGAGCAAGCGGCGACGTACTGTTCGACCGTATCCAGGGGATGGGATCGGTCGAGCCGGTGTTCCTGGTCGACGAAAGCCATCGTACCTCCGCCATGAACGCGGTCGGCGGACCTACATCTTGTGGTCCGTGTCAGAAACTAACGCAACAGATCGGGAAGTGCCAGAGCCGGACGAGATGTCTGTCAACGGTCGCGCAAGGGTCGGCGGGTTGAGGAACCCGGCGCGCGCTTGGGCTGCGCCGTGCCCTGCTCGCGCAGGTGCGCGATCTCGGCTTCGAGCGCCGCGATGCGCGCGGCCTGGGCCTCGCCGTCGGCGCGCGCCGCGGCGGCCATGGCCTTGACCGCGTCGAACTCGTCGCGCCGAACCAGGTTCATGCCCGCCAGCACGGATTCGAAGCGCTGGCGGAACCGGGCCTCGATCTCCTCGCGCACGGCGCCGGCCGAGCTGAACGCGCCGCTCGCCAGCTTGGCGAGATCGTCGAGGAACCGGTTGTCGGTCTGCATGGCGTGGCCCTTCGCGGCGGAAGCCGACGCTCTATATGGCGAGCGGGGCGCCACCCTACAACCCCGCCGCCTAGGTCCTGCCGTAGGTCGCCTTGACGGTCCCGGCGCGGCCGTGGGTCGCCGTGACGCAGGCGAGCGAGCCATTCGCGTCCAGGTGCGCCACCAGCACCTCGTGATCGAAGCCGGGTAGACCCCAGGCGGCGCCGAAGCGCGGGCCCTGCGCGAGCCCGACGCCCTGGTAGAGCACCTCGCCGGCCTTAGCCCAGGAGAACAGGTAGCGCTGGTCGTGGCGCGCGATGGTGGCCGTGATGGCGTCGTGGCGTTCGCCGCTCTTGGACTCGTAGCCGACCTGGAAGCTGCCTTCGAGACCCTGGCGCGGCGCGCCGGCCGACATGGCGGCGGTCGGGCTGCCGGCGTCGCGCGGGTGGTAGAACCGGGTCGGCCATTCGCCGGTCGGCGTCGGCTGGTAGACAATCACGCCACTGCGCGAATCGAACTCGGCCGCCGTGCCGCTGGCACGGCCGCCTTCGGCGTCCGCCGGCGTGCGGCAGCCGTAAATCCAAGATTCCTCGGCCAAGCCGCAGCCGGAGCGCGCCGCGCCCGCGCGATCGTGCCAGGTCAGGTGCCAGGCGTCGCCGACCCGCGCGATGTCCAGCGTCGGGAACGGCGCGGCCGGGTTCGCGTCACGCCAGCTACCTTCAAACATGGCTCTCTCCCTTGCCCTACCCGCGGCCGAGGTCGGCCAACACCCGGTGGGCGGCATTGTGCCCGGCGCGCCGCTGACGCCACCGCCCGGGTGTGCGCCCGTGCCACACAGGTAGAGGCCGGGCACGGGCGTAACGTAGCGCGCGGCGCGCGGGTGCGGCCGGAGCGAAAACACTTGATCGGGATCGAGGCGGCCGTGGTAGACGTCGCCGCCGGTCAGGCCGTAGGTGCGTTCCAAATCCATCGGCGACAGCGCCAGGCGCCCGACGATCAGGGATTTCAGGTTCGGGATAAAGCGGGTCATGCGCTCGACCAGCAGGTCGGCGACGGAACCACGCATATCGTCCCACGACCGGCCGCGCGACAGCCGATAGGGAAAGTGTTGGGCCAGGATGCTCAGGATGTGGCAGCCGGGCGGCGCCAGGCTGTCGTCCGAGGCGGTCGGGATCTGCGCGTCGATGATCGGTTCGTCGGGGATCTCGCCGGCGGCGCCCGCGCGGTCGAGATGTTCGTGCGCCTGCAACTCCCCGAATCCGAACGGTTCGGCGAGCGCTACCCGCATCAGGTCTCGGGCGGCCAGCTGCAGCGTGCCATGGCGGCCATGGTGATGTCGTGCCGGCCGAAGCTGATCGTGTTCGACGAACCGACCACAGCGCTGGACGTGACGACCCAGATCGAGGTGCTGGGTGCGATCAAGGAGCTGATCCGCGATTTCGGCACCGCCGCCGTCTACATCTCCCACGACCTAGCCATCGTGTGGAACATCGCCGACGACGTGATCGTCATGCGCCACGGCAAGGTGGTCGATAGCGGCCCAAAGCGGCGCATCTTCGCGCCGCCGCACGATCCCTACACCGAGCTGCTGCTGACCTCGGCGCCCGAGATGCGCATGACCTGGCTCAACGAACTCCTCGAGACGCGGCGCGCCCGCGCCCGTGTGGCCTGACCGGCGCGGCCGCTTGTCGGCGCCCCTTCAGCGCCGGTAGGGTATAGCGCCGTGCGCAGGATCGTGGTCGTCACCGGCGGGGCCGGGTTCATCGGATCGAACGTGGTGGGCGCGCTGGCTGCGGCGGGCGGGCGCGACGTGGTCGTGTGCGACCGCTGGGGCCGCGACGAGCGCTGGCGCAACCTGGTGCGCCACGAGATCGCCGGCGTTGTCGCGCCCGAACGGCTGCTCGACATGCTCGAGGCCGAACGCGAGGCAATCGACGCGGTCGTGCACATGGGCGCGCTGTCGTCGACCACCGAGACCGACGTGGATCGCTTCGTGCGCGACAACATCCAGCCCACGTTCGCCCTGCTGGACTGGTGCACGCGCGCGCGCCGCCGCTTGATCTATGCCTCGTCCGCCGCGGTCTACGGCGACGGTTCGGCCGGCTTCGACGACGATCCGACGCCAGCGTTCCTGGCGCGGCTCGCGCCGCTGAACGCCTACGCCTGGAGCAAGCTGGTGGTCGACCGCCGCGTCGCGCGGCTGGCCGCCGAGGGCGCGGCCCTGCCGCCACAGTGGGCGGGTCTGCGCTTCTTCAACGTCTACGGCCCGGGCGAGGCGCACAAGGGCGATATGATGAGCGTTGTGACGCGCAACGCGCCCCTGGCCGCGCGCGGCGCGACGGTGACGCTGTTCGCCTCGGACCGGCCCGGCATCGCCGACGGCGGGCAAAGCCGCGACTTCGTCTATGTCGAGGACTGCGCGCGCGTCGTCGCCTGGCTGGTGGACAACCCGTCGGTCAGCGGCCTGTTCAACGTCGGCACCGGGCGCGCGCAGAGCTTCGCCGAGCTGACCGCGGCCCTGTTCAAGGCCTACGGCCGGCCGGCCGCCATCGCCTACCGCCCCATGCCCGAGGCGCTGAAGGGTCGCTACCAGTACCGCACCGAGGCACGGATCGACCGGCTGCGCGCGGCCGGCTACGGCGCGCCGTTCCGCGCTGTCGAGGCGGGCGTCGCCGACTACGTGGCGCGGTTCCTCGACGCCGACGGGCGACCGCTGTGACCGGCATTCCGTTCCCCTCGATCGACCCAGTCATCGTCGAGATCGGGCCGTTCGCGTTGCGCTGGTACGCCATGGCGTATGTCGTCGGCCTGCTGCTCGGCTGGTCGATGGTGCGCGCGCTGGTGCGCCGCGCGCCCGCCGGTATCACGATGAAGGACGTGGACGACTTCCTGACCTGGGCGACTATCGGCGTCATCGTCGGCGGCCGGGTCGGCTACGTCCTGGTCTACAACCTGCCCCACTTCCTGGCCGACCCGCTGGAATTACTGGCGGTGTGGCGCGGCGGCATGTCGTTCCACGGCGGGCTCGCGGGCGTCCTGGTCGCCCTGGTGGTCTTCGCGCAGGCGCGCCGGCTGAACCTTCTGGCGCTGGCCGACCGCGTCGCCGTGGTCACGCCGGTCGGCCTGCTGCTGGGCCGGCTCGCCAACTTTGTCAACGGCGAGCTCTACGGCCGCGTCACCGACGTGCCCTGGGGCATGGTGTTCCCGATCGGCGGTCCCCTGCCGCGCCACCCGAGCCAGCTTTACGAGGCGGCGCTCGAAGGCGTCGTGCTGCTGGCCGTCATGCTCGCGCTTTGGCACGCCACGCGCCTGCGCGACCAACCGGGACGGCTGACCGGCGTGTTCCTGATCGGCTACGCGCTGGCGCGCGCCCTAGTCGAGACGGTGCGCGAGCCGGACGCCCAGCTCGGCGCGATCCTGGGGCCGCTGACCATGGGCCAACTGCTGTCCCTGCCGCTCGCGCTGGGCGGGCTCTACCTGCTCACACGGCGCGCCGCGCCCAGGACGTGACGCCGCTCGAGGCCCTGCTCGTGCAGCGCATCGCGCTGACCGGGCCGCTGACCTTGGCGGCTTACATGGCCGAATGCCTGGGCCACCCACGCCATGGCTACTACATGCGCCGCGATCCGTTCGGCGTCGCGGGCGACTTCGTCACGGCGCCCGAGATCAGCCAGATGTTCGGCGAGCTGATCGGTCTGTGGACGGTTGGGGTGTGGCGCCAGATGGCGTGCCCCGATCCACTGCGCCTGGTCGAGCTAGGACCGGGGCGCGGTACCCTGATGGCGGATGCCCTGCGAGCGATCGCGGTAAACCCGACGGCGCGCGCCGCCATGCGCGTGCATCTGGTCGAGACCAGCCCAGTGTTGGCGGCGCTGCAACGCGCGCGGCTGGGCGAGACGGTCACCCATTACGCGACATTCGACGAGATGGCCGAGGGGCCCGCCATCGTCATCGCCAACGAGCTGTTCGACGCCCTGCCCGTGCATCAGTTCGAGCGCGCGGCTGTGGGTTGGCGTGAACGCATGGTTGGCCTCGATGACAGCGGCTGCCTGGTGCGCGCGCTGACGCCGGGCCCGACGCCCGCCGTGGCGCTGGTGCCACGCGACGTGCCGGGCGACGTCGCCGAGGTCAGCCCCGCCGCCATCGCCCTGATGGACCGCATCGCGAGGCGCCTGGCGACTCAGGGCGGTGCCGCCCTGGTGATCGACTTCGCAGCCCGGCCCGGCGCGGCGACCTTGCAGGCGGTGCGCGGCCATGCCCGTGCGGACGTGCTGGAGGCACCCGGCGAGGTCGACCTGGCGGCCGGCGTCGATTTTGCGGCGCTGGCGCGCGTGGCCGCCGAGGCCGGCGCGCGCGCCCACGGGCCCGTGCTCCAGGCCGCGTTCCTGGAGGCGCTGGGCATCCGGGCGCGCGCCGCGGCGTTGCGGCGGCGGGCGAACCCCGAGCAGGCCGTGGCGATCGACGCCGCGCTCGAACGGTTGACCGGGGCCGACGCCATGGGGCACCTGTTCCAGGTGCTGGCGGTGACCGCGCGGGCGGCGCCGGCGCCGCCCGGGTTCGAGGGAGACGCTCCATGATCGAAGCCGCCGAGCTGGCCAGATTGTCCGGTGTCCGGCACGGCTTCTTCACGCGCGACGGCGGCGTCAGCCAGGGGCTCTACGCCTCGCTCAACTGCGGGCTGGGCTCGGGCGACGATGCCGAGGCGGTGCGCGAGAACCGCGCGCGCGCCATGGGCCGGCTGGGGCTCGGCGGCGATCGCCTGGTGACCCTGCACCAGGTGCACAGCGCTGACACCCTGGTGGTCGAGCGGCCCTTCGCGCCCGACGCGCGGCCAAAGGCGGACGGCATGGCGACGCGCGTGAACGGCATCGCGCTGGGCGCGCTGGCGGCGGACTGCGCGCCGATCCTGTTCGCCGACGCGGGCGCGCGCGTCGTCGGCGCCGCCCACGCGGGCTGGCGCGGCGCGTTAAGCGGCATCGCCGAGGCGACGGTCGCCACTATGGTGAGCCTGGGCGCGCGCATGGACACCATCGTCGCCGTGGTCGGCCCGTGCATCCGCCAGCGCAGCTACCAGGTCGGGCCCGAGTTCCGCGCAGTGTTCGTCGCGGCCGCGACCGACAACGACCACTGGTTCGCACCGTCGCGCCAGTTGGGCTTCTGGCAGTTCGACCTGGCGGGCTATGTGGTGGACCGGCTGGGGCGGCTGGGGCTCGCGCGCGTCGGAGTGCTGGACCATGACACCTGCGCGGACGAGGCGCGCTTCTTCAGCTATCGTCGCGCCTGCCTGAAGGGCGAAAAGGACTACGGCCGGCTGGTGTCGGCTATCGCGTTGGAACCGTGAGGGAGGGGTCGTTGACCAGCATCGTCGTGCCGGCATGCGAGGGCCGCGCCGTCCATGTTCCGAGAGGCAAGCGCATCCGCGTCACCACGCCTAAGGGCGCCCAGGCGGCGGATTTCTTCGCCTACAACGCGGCTAGCATCGCCGAGTGGCTGTCGCCGCCGCACACCTGGGTGACCACGTTCAACGTCCGGCCGCGCCAGGGCGACACCCTGCTGTCGCGCTTCCGCCGGCCGATCGCGCGCTTCGCCGAGGACGGCGCTGGCGGCGTGCACGACTTCCTGATCACCGCATGCGACCAGTTCCGCTACGAGTTCTTCGGCCACAAGGGCCATCACTCGAGCTGCTCCGAGAACCTGATCCTGGCCATGCGCCGGCTGGGTCACGAGATCACCGTGGTGCCCCAGCCGATCAACTTCTTCACCAACTCGGCGGTGGGTCCCGACGGCCGGCTGACCTCGCCGCCCAACACGGTGCCGCCCGGCGGCTACGTCGAGGTCGAGGCGCTGATCGACCTGATCTGCGTCGTCTCGTCGTGTCCGTTCGATCTGCCGCGCGAAGGCTGGGCGGTCAACGCTCCCGGCGGCCCGACCGAGCTGACCGTCGAGGTCCGGTAGCGCGAACTACGGCTTGATCGGGGTGCCCGGCGTCCAGTCGCGCGCGATGCGCTGGGCGTCGGCCAGGTCCATGGGCGTGAGGAACGCCGCCTCGGCATCGCGATAGGACACGGTCGAGTCGCGCCGTTCGCCCTCCAGGGACGACGCGGCGATGTTGAGGCAGACATAGGCGCGCTTGTAGTCCTGATCGACGCCCTCGCCGTTGGCGTACATCAGGCCCAGGTTTTTCTGGTCGATGGGCACGCCCTGGGTCGCGGCGAGCGTGTACCAGCCGACGGCGACCTTCGTAGATCGGCACGCCGAGCCCTTCGTCGTACATCAGGCCCAGATTGTTCTGAGCCAGGCCATGGCCCTGCTCGGCGGCCTGGGGTGTACCAGCGCATCGCCTCGGCGAAGTCCCGGGTCACGCCGTTGCCGTCACGGTAAATCTTGCCCAGGTTGAACTGCGACCCGGCGTGACCCTGCACCGCCGCGTCGCGCGCCAGCAGCGCGACGGCAAGGATCAGCACCCAAATGTGGCCCATGGCCAGGCTCCGTTCACACCGACGGGCGCAACACTGTCACAGGGCCAGGCACGCGGCAAACCACGCGGTGACCGCAACACGCGCGGCGTCCGGCCATGGCGGTGGCCCCGGCCAGCGCGCGGCGCTGCGCCAGACCCCGACCACGAACAGCACGTTGTAGGGCAGCGGCGCGAGGTGGACGGCAAGCGCCAGCCAGCCCGGCGCGTTCATGGCGATCAGCACCAGCATGGCCAGGGTCGCCATCAGATTGACGATGAAGCCGTAGACAACGGCGTGGCGCCAGAAGGCCACGGGCAGCGGCATCGCGCCACCCCACAGCGCGCCGATCCAGGCCCTGGCCCCGGCACCACCCATGGGTGCATTCTCCGCCGTCCTCGTGCCCGATGAAAGGGACCGCTCGCGCCCATGGCCACCTTCGCCGCGACGCCATCCGACAGCCGCCATGGCTTCGGCATCGCCATGGTGCTGGGCGCCGGCATGATCTGGAGCGTGGCCGGACCCCTGGTGCGCGCCGTCGATACGGCCAGCGTGTGGCCGATCCTGTTCTACAAGTCGCTGTGGATGGTCGTGACGCTGGGCCTGGCCATGGCCGTGCGTCACCGCCGGCGCCTGTGGGCCGAGCTGATCGGCGGCTGGCGGTGGACCTTGGCCGGCGGCGTCTGCCTGGCCGGATCCAGCACGTTCTGGATCCTGTCGATCACCAACACCACGGTGGCGAACACGCTTCTGGTCCAGGCAGCGACGCCGCTGGTCGCCGCGCTCATGGCCTGGGTGCTTCTGGGCGAGTGGGTAGCGCGTTCGACGCGCCTGGCCATGGGCGTGGCCCTGGCCGGCGTCGTCATCATGGTGGGCGACGGCGCGCTGGACCACCGCCTGTTCGGCAACGTCGCCGCGATCCTGGCCGTCATCTGCTTCGCCGCGTTCAGCGTGAGCCTGCGCGCCGGGCGCGCCGGCGACATGACCGCCTCGCTCTGCCTGGGCGGACTGATCGCCATGACAATCTCGGCGACCTGCGCCACTGACGGCCTGGCCATCAGCCTGCACGACCATGTGGTGTGCTTCATCATGGGCAGCGTCGAGACCGGGCTGGGCCTGCTGATGTACACCATCGGCGCGCGCCACGTGCCAGCCGCCGAGTTGGCGCTGCTGGTCATGGCCGAAGTGTTCTTCGGGCCGTTGCTGACCTGGCTGTTGTTTGGCGAGACGCCGTCGGCCGGCACGTTGCTCGGTGGCGTCCTGGTCATCACGGCCATCGCCGCCGAGGCGGTCCAGGCGCTGCGTCGCGCCCCCAGAGTGCCATCCTACCGAGCGTGAAGGAGACGGTCGTGCCGCTGCATTTCACCCGCGAGGAGTTCGACGCCCGCAAGGCCCGCGCGCTGGCCGCCATGGAGCGCGCGGGCCTCGATGCCCTGCTGATGTTCAAGCAGGAGAGCATGTTCTACCTGACGGGCTATGACAGCTTCGGCTTCGTCTACTTCCAGTGCCTGGTGCTGGATCGCGACGGGCGCTTCACCCTGCTGACGCGCGCGCCCGACCTGCGTCAGGCGCGCCACACTTCCTTGGTCGAGGACATCCGCATCTGGGCGGACCGCGCCGGGGCGACACCGGTCGACGACCTGAAGGCGATCCTGGCCGAGCGGCGCCTGGCCGGGAAACGTGTCGGCATCGAGCTCGAGGCGTACGGCCTGACCGGGCGCAGCCTGCGCATGGTCGAGGCGTCCCTCGACGGCTTCTGCACTCTGGCCGAGGCCTCAGACCTGATGGACCGCCTGCGCGTGGTCAAGAGCCCGGCGGAGTTGGACTTTGTGCGCTCGGCGGCGGCGCTGGCCGACGATTCGTGGGACGCCGCCCTCGCCGCCACGCGGCCCGGCGCCTTCGAGGGCGACATCCTGGCCGCCATGCAGGCGGCCGTGCTGCGGGGCGACGGCGACCTGCCGGCCAACGACCCGATCATCGGATCGGGGGCCGGCGCGCTGCTTTGCCGCTACTTCACGGGCCGGCGTCACCTGGACGCCGAGGACCAGTTGATGCTCGAATTCGCCGGCAGCTACCGCCACTACCACGCGGCGATGATGCGCACGATCTGCGTCGGCCGCGCGACGCCCCGGCACAAGGCCCTGCACGCCGCGGCGGTCGAGGCGCTTGAGGTGTGCGAGGCCGCGATCCGCCCCGGCCAGCCCATGGGCGTGGTGTTCGACGCGCATGCGCGCGTCATGGACGTGCACGGCCTGAAGGCGCACCGGCTAAACGCGTGCGGCTACAGCCTGGGCGCGACCTTCGCGCCCAACTGGATGGACTGGCCCATGTTCTTCCACGGCAACCCCGTGGAAGTGGCCCCGGACATGGTGTTCTTCCTGCACATGATCGTGATGGACAGCGACAGCGGGACCGCCATGGCGCCGGGCCACACGGTGCGCGTCACGGCGAACGGCTGCGAACGCCTGTCGCGTTCCTCCCTCGACCTCGCGGTACGCTGAAGCGCCTCGCCCGGCAACACCCTCGGACGTTGCCGCCGCCTCTTCCGGAGGAGAGGCGTCACCACCCCTTTGACGACGGCGATGCCAACGATGCGGGCGGATCGACTGTGTGGCTGGATCTGACGGCGGTCAGCACCGTGTCGTCCGCCTTCGAGATCGAGTTCGTCGACGATGTCGCCTTCATCGTCGACCAGAACGGCGGCGCCGCCGACACCATCTGGAGCGCCGAGGATCTGAACGACGATGGCAACGCCAACGACCCGGGCGAGGTGACGACGTTCATCGACGACACCAACGCCTTCGGCGTGCCGGTCGGCCTGACCATCGCGGCCGGCGCGTTGGGGCTTTACGTCACCGACTGGTTCGATTTCACCGCCGGCCACGTGGATTCGATCTTCTGCCTGGTCGATTTGAACGGCAGCGGCGTGATCGACGACGCCCTGGAGGCCATCCAGGTCTGGAACGAGGCATTCCTGCCGGCCGGCTTCCTGTTCGATGTCGGATTCGGCCTCGCGGTCGGCCCGAACGACGATCTGATGCTGGCGCTGAACGCCGGCGCCGACGGCGGCTGCTGGATGGTGCGCCTAAACGATCTCAACAGCGATGGGGACTATTTCGACGACGGCGAAACCTTCATCTGGGGCACGGCCGAGGGGCTCGGCGGCTTCGTCGACCGGGCCCGCGCCGTGGCCTTCATCGCCCAAGCACCCGAACCCGCCACGCTGACCCCGGCCGCCATGGGGATGGGCTTGCTGGCCATGGTTGGTTCCGCCCGCCGCGTCCTCCCGTCGCGGTAGGCGGTGGCCCCCCGGCCGGGGTGCCCTCGAACACCCCGGCCGGACGGTCGAACGGCGCGCCCGGAACCCCACCGGCGCGACACCAGCGCCCTGGTCCCAACCCAGTTGAAAGTCGGCGGGCAGCTTTGTACAGTCCGCCGCGCCGTGCGGGGTGAACCCTAGACACCACACCGCGCCGGCCGCGGCGGGACTAGCCAGCGATGATCGTTCTGTCGGGCAACAGCAACCGGCCGCTCGCCGAGGCCATCGCGGCGTTCCTCAAGGTTTCGCTCGCGAATGCCCAGATCCGCCGCTTTTCCGACCTCGAGGTGTTCGTCGAGATCGAGGAGAACGTGCGCGGCCAGGACGTCTTCGTCATCCAATCGACGTCGTACCCGGCCAACGACAACCTCATGGAGCTGCTGATCACCATCGACGCCCTGCGCCGGTCCTCGGCGCGGCGGATCACGGCAGTAATGCCCTACTTCGGCTACGCCCGGCAGGACCGCAAGGCCGGCCCGCGCACGCCGATCTCGGCCAAGCTGGTGGCCAACCTGCTGACCACGGCGGGCGCCGGGCGGGTCCTGACGTTCGACCTTCACGCCGGCCAGATTCAAGGCTTTTTCGACATCCCGGTGGACAACCTGTTCGCCGCGCCGGTGTTCAGCCGCGATCTGAAGGCGCGCCACGGCAACGACAACGTCATGATCGTGTCGCCCGACGTGGGCGGCGTGGTGCGCGCCCGCGGCCTCGCCAAGCGACTTGACGCCGATCTCGCGATCGTCGATAAGCGCCGCGAGCGCGCCGGGGTCTCCGAGGTGATGAACATCATCGGGGACGTCGACGGACGTCGTTGCGTGATCGTCGACGACATCGTCGATTCCGCGGGCACGCTGTGCAACGCCGCCGCCGCCCTGACCAAGGCGGGGGCGCGCGCGGTCAGCGCGTACATCATTCACGGCGTGCTTTCGGGCGGCGCCGTCGGGCGGGTCGAGGCCTCAGTGCTCGACGAGTTGGTCATCACCGACAGCATCCGCCCGACGGAAGCCGTCCGAGTCGCCGACAAGGTGCGGGTGATCAGCATCGCGCCCCTGATGGGCGAGGCGATCCGCCGCATCAGCGAGGAGACCTCGGTCTCCAGCCTGTTCGATTAGGGGCCCGGGCCCCGGAAGGAAGGACGAGCCATGGCCGACGTGACCACCATCGCCGCCGAGGCGCGAGAGGGAACCGGGACCGGAGCCGCGCGCGCCGCTCGCCGCGCCGGCAAGGTGCCGGGCGTGCTCTATGGCGGCAAGGACGGCGCGACCCACGTCTCCTTCGCGGCCGAGGACATCCAGCGCGAGGTCAAGCGGCGCGGCTTCCTGCAGCATCTCTACGACGTCAAGGTCGACGGCAAGACCGTGCGCGCGCTGCCGCGCGACGTGCAGTTCCACCCGGTGACCGATCAGCCGATCCACGTGGACTTCCAGCGCATCACGGGGCACTCGCGCATCCGCGTGCTGGTTGGCGTGCAGTTCATCAACGAAGGCGCGTCGCCCGGCATCAAGCGCGGCGGCGTGCTGAACGCCGTGCGCCGCGAGATCGAGGTGACCTGCCCGGCCGACGCCATCCCCGAGTCGATCGTCGTCGATCTGACCGGGCTGGACATCGGCGCCAGCGTGCACATCAGCCACATAAGCCTGCCCGAGGGCGTGCGCCCGACGATCCTCGACCGCGACTTCACGGTGGCGACCGTCGCGCCGCCGACCGTCCAGGCGGTCGAGCCGACGCCAGGCGCGGCGGCCGCTGCCGAGGGCGAGGGCGAGGGCGAGGGCGCCGAGGCGAAGCCCGCCGCCGAGGCTGGCGACGCGAAGAAGCCCGCCGCCGAGGCCAAGAAGCCGGCCGACTCCAAGAAGTAACCCGGCGCCATGCAGCTTTGGATCGGCCTAGGCAACCCGGGGCCGAGTCACGAGGGCCAGCGCCACAATGTAGGCTTCATGGCGGTCAAGGCCATCGCCGCCGGCCACGGCTTCGCGCCCTGGCGACGAAACCGCGACTTCCACGGCCAGATCAGCGAAGGCGCGCTCGACGGCAACCGGATCATGCTGCTGAAGCCCGAGACCTACATGAACGAATCGGGCCGCGCCGCCGCGGCCGCCGCGCGGTTCTACAAGCTCGCGATCGACGACGTGACCGCATTTCACGACGAACTTGACCTGGTGCCGGGCAAGGTACGGGTCAAGCGCGGCGGCGGCGCGGCAGGGCACAACGGTATCCGCAGCCTGGATGCCCATATCGGCAACGATTTCTGGCGCGTGCGCATCGGCATCGGCCACCCGGGTCACAAGGATATGGTGCTGCGCCACGCGCTGGGCGACTTCGCCAAGGACGAGCGCGCCTGGCTCGCCCCATTGCTCGACGCCGTCGCGGCCGCCGCACCGCTGCTGGCCAGCCGCGATGCCCGGGGCTTCATGACCAAGGTGGCGCGCCTCGCCCCGCCGCCCGCGCCCGAGGAGGCGGCCGATGGGCTTTAGGTGCGGCATCGTCGGCCTGCCCAACGTCGGCAAGTCGACCCTGTTCAACGCGCTGACCGCCTCGGCCGCCGCGGCCACGGCCAACTATCCGTTCTGCACCATCGAGCCCAACGTCGGCCGGGTGCCGGTGCCCGACGCGCGGCTCGACCTCATCGCGGCGCTGGCCAAGTCCGCCCGGATCATCCCGACCCAGACCGAGTTCGTCGACATCGCCGGCCTAGTGCGCGGCGCCAGCAAGGGCGAAGGGCTCGGCAACCAGTTCCTGGCGCACATCCGTGAGGTCGACGCGGTGCTGCACCTGCTGCGCTGCTTCGACGGCAGCGACGTGAGGCATGTCGAGGGCTCGGTCGATCCGGTGCGCGACGCCGAGACCATCGAGACCGAGCTGATGCTGGCCGACCTGCACAGCCTGGAACGTCGGCGCGACGGCCTGATCAAGCGGGTGCGCGGCAACGACGCCGAGGCCAAGGCCGAGCTCAAGCTCGCCGACCGGGCGCTCGACCACCTGCGCGCGGGCCGCCCGGCGCGCCGGCTGCTCGCCGAAGGCGTCGATGCCGAGGCCCTGCGCCGGCTCGCGCTGCTGACCGCCAAGCCGCAGCTCTACGTGTGCAACGTGGACGAAGGCTCCGCCGCCACGGGCAACGCGTTCTCGGAGGCCGTCGCGGCCTTGGCCGCGCGCGAAGGGGCCAGCGCGGTCGTCATCTCGGCCGCCATCGAGGCCGAACTTGCCCAGCTCGGCCCGGCCGACCGCGCCGCGTTCCTGGCCGACCTGGGGCTCGAGGAGCCCGGGCTCGACCGGGTCATCCGTGCCGGCTACGGCCTGCTCGGCCTGATCACGTTCTTCACCGCCGGACCGAAGGAGGCGCGCGCCTGGACCATCGCGCTCGGCTCGACCGCGCCCCAGGCCGGCGGCGCCATCCACACCGACTTCGAGCGCGGCTTCATCGCCGCCGAGGTCATCGCCTACGACGACTACATCGCCTGCGGTGGTGAAACCGGCGCCAAGGCCGCCGGCAAGATGCGCCAGGAAGGCCGCGCCTACGTGGTGCAGGACGGCGACGTCATCCTGTTCCGCTTCAACGTGTAGGGCGCCGATTCCCCGACCCCGGCGTGTCATGCCCGGACCGCGCGATGCGCGGGACCGGGCATTCAGGGCCACCTTCGGCGCACGCGGTGCTGGACCCCCGGTTCGCCGCTGCGCGCCGCCCGGGGGGTGACAGATGTGGAGCGCCCGAGCGCGTTTCCAGCCAACAGTGATTCGCCCTAAGGTGGGCGCCATGGCGAAGCCGCGCGCGCGGCCGGGCGCGGAGCCCCGGGTGACCATCGGCTGGCGCGAATGGGTCGCGCTGGACACCCTGCGCCTGCCGGCGATCAAGGCCAAGATCGACACCGGCGCGCGCACCTCGGCGCTGCACGCGTTCTACGTCGAACCGATCGATGTGGGCGGCCGGCAGCGCGTGCGCTTCGGCATCCACCCGTTGCAGGGCCGCAAGGACATCGAGGTGCATTGCGTGGCGGACGCCGTGGACTACCGCCAGGTCACCGATTCGGGCGGCCATCGCGAACTGCGCTGGGTCATCGCCGCACCGATCCGCCTGGGCGATCGCATCTGGCCGATCGAGATCACCTTGACCAACCGCGACGATATGATGTTCCGCATGCTGGTCGGGCGCACCGCCATGGGCCGCCGGCTGGTGGTCGATCCTGGCCGGTCCTACGTCCTGGGGCAGGCGGACGCCGGGGTCTACCCGCCGCCGCCGCGCTGCCGCCGCACGGAGAAGAAACGGAAAGCGCCGACAGGGAGCCGACGATGAGAATCGCCATTCTGGCCCGCAGGGCCAACCTCTACTCCCACCGCCGCCTGGTCGAGGCGGGCGAGGCGCGCGGCCACGAGATGCGCGTCATCAACACGCTGCGCTGCTACATGAACATCACCTCGCTCCGGCCCGAGGTGCGCTACCGCGGCGAGAAGCTGGAAGGCTTCGACGCGGTGATCCCGCGCATCGGCGCCTCGGTGACGTTCTACGGCCTGGCGGTGCTGCGCCAGTTCGAGATGATGGGCGTCTACCCGCTCAACGAATCGGTCGGCGTCGGGCGGTCGCGCGACAAGCTGCGCGCGCTGCAGCTGCTGGCCCGCGCCGGCGTCGGCCTGCCGGTGACCGGCTTCGCCCATTCGCCCGACGACACGCTCGACCTGGTGCGCATCGCCGGCGGCGCGCCGCTGGTCATCAAGCTGCTGGAGGGCACCCACGGTCGCGGCGTGGTGCTGGCCGAGACCGACGCCGCGGCGACCAGCGTGATCGACGCCTTCCGCGGGCTCGACGCCCACTTCCTGTGCCAGGAGTTCATAAAGGAGTCCGGCGGGTCTGACATCCGCGCCTTCGTGGTCGGCTCCAGGGTGGTCGCCGCCATGCGCCGCCAGGGCAAGGAGGGCGAGTTCCGCTCGAACCTGCACCGGGGCGGCAGCGCCAGCGTGGTCAAGATCACGCCCGAGGAACGCTCGACCGCCGTGCGCGCGGCCAAGACGCTCGGGCTCAACGTGGCGGGCGTGGACATGCTGCGCTCCAACCACGGGCCGGTAGTGATGGAGGTCAACTCCTCGCCCGGCCTGGAGGGCATCGAGCGCGCCACGGGCAAGGACATCGCCGGCACCATCATCGAGTTCATCGAGCGCAACGCCGAGCCCAACAAGACCCGCACGCGGGGACGTGGATGATCGAGCGCGCGGGCGGCGAAGGCATGTTCGCGATTGGCGGCACCCTGGTGCCGCCGGGCCGGCGCGCCACCGTCGACCTGCCGATCAGCAACCTCTACGACCACACACCCGTGACCATGACCGTGCAGGTGGTCAACGGCGTGCGGCCGGGGCCGCGTCTGTTCGTGTGCGCTGCCCTGCACGGCGACGAGATCAACGGCGTCGAGGTGATCCGCCGGCTCTTACGCGATCCGGCGCTGGACCGGATCGCCGGCACCCTGATCGCCATCCCGATCGTCAATATCTTCGGCTTCCTGGCCGGGTCGCGCTACCTGCCCGACCGCCGCGACCTGAACCGCTCGTTCCCCGGCTCGCCCAAGGGCAGCCTGGCCGGGCGCCTGGCCAACGTCTTCGTGCGCGAGATCCTGGAGCGCGCGACCCACGGCATCGACCTGCACACGGCCGCCGTGCACCGCGACAACTTCCCGCAGATCCGCGCCAACCTGGACGACGAGGAGACGCTGCGCCTGGCGCGCGCCTTCGGCGTCGACGTGGTGATCAACGCGGGCGAGCGCGACGGGTCGCTGCGCCAGCAGGCGGCGGCGCGCAAGGTGCCGGTGCTGGTCTACGAGGCGGGCGAGGCCCTGCGCTTCGACGAGCCCTCGATCGGCGCGGGCGTCGCGGGCGTGCTGGGCGTCATGGCGTCGCTCGGCATGATCGGGCACACCCCAGCCCCGGCCCGACGCGAGCCGATCATCGCGCGTTCCAGCACGTGGCTGCGCGCGCCGACCGGCGGCATGCTGCGCACCGAGATCCCGCTGGGCACTCACGTGGACACCGGCCAGCGGCTGGGCATCGTCGGCGATCCCTACGGCACGAAGGAGCATCCGGTGGTGGCGCGCGGCCCAGGCCTGGTGATCGGGCGCACGCGGCTGCCCGTGGTCAACGCGGGGGATGCGCTGTTCCACCTAGTCGACACCCACGGCACCAAGGCCTCGGCGGTGGCGCTCGATCTCGGCGACGTGGTCGCGCCTGATTCGCCCGATTCCCAGGACATCGAGGCGTTCGAGGCGGCCGAGCAGAGCGCCATGTACGATTGAGAGGACCCCACGCGCCTCTCAACCGTGGTCATCGACCGAAAATAGCCCGTTCGTGCCGGGCAGGACCGCAGGCCCGCGTCGAAGCGCGAACAGGCCGCTCGCCCTTCGATACGACGCTTCGCGTCTACTCAGGACGAACGGCCTTGGGTCAAAATCGATGCCCCTTGGTATCAGCCCAGGCCCGTGCGCCCCATGGCGAGGAACTTCTCGCCACGTCGGGCGACCAGGTCGTCGGGCGCGAGGCCGTCGAGCTCGGCCAGCGCGGCGCCGATCGCCTGGGCGAGCGACTTCGCCGCCGCGGCCGGATCGCGCTGGGCGCCGCCCAGCGGCTCGGGCACGATGCGGTCGATCAGGCCGAGCCGTTGGAGGTCCTGGGCCGTGAGCTTGAGCGCCTCGGCCGCCTCGGCCGCGTGCGCGCCGTCGCGCCACAGGATCGAGGCGCAGCCTTCGGGCGAGATCACCGAATAGATCGCGTGCTCGAACATGATGACGCGGTCGGCGGTGGCGAGCGCAATGGCGCCGCCCGAGCCGCCCTCGCCCACGATCGCGGCGACGAACGGCACGCGCAAGGAAAGCCCGGTCTGAATACAACGGGCGATGGCCTCGGCTTGGCCGCGCTCCTCGGCGTCGATGCCCGGGAAGGCGCCCGGCGTATCGACCAGGCTGACCACCGGCAGGCCGAAGCGTTCGGCTAGGCGCATCAGGCGCATGGCCTTGCGGTAGCCTTCGGGGCGCGCCATGCCGAAGTTGTGCCGCACGCGTCCCTCGGTGTCCGAGCCCTTCTCGTGGCCGATCAGCATCACCGCGCGACCGCCGACGCGCCCGAGCCCGCCGGCCAGCGCCACGTCCTCGGCGAAGCGCCGGTCGCCGGCCAGCGGCGTGAAGTCCTCGACCACCGCCTTGACCACATCGGAGAAGTGCGGCCGTTCCGGGTGGCGCGCGACCTGCGCCTTCTGCCACGGCGTCAGCTTGGCGTAGGTCGAGCGCAGCAGGCGGTCGGCCTTGGCCTTGAGGCGGTCGACCTCCTCGACGATGTTGACGCCCGAGCCGTCGGAGACGTGGCGCAGCTCCTCGATCTTGCCTTCGAGCTCGGCGACCGGCTTCTCGAAGTCGAGATAGGTCTGCATCGGCCTAGCGTCGCCCGCGCGCGCCGGCTCAGCCGGCGGCGGCGATCTGGTCCGCCCTGCGCACCAGGCCCTCGGCCTGGCGGATCGAGGCGATGTCGATCAGCCGGCCGTCGAGCGCCACGGCGCCCTTGCCTTCGGCCTGGGCCTGCTTCATGGCGGCCAGGATGCGACGCGCCTTGTCGACCTCCTTGGCCGAGGGGCTGTAGACCTCGTTGGCCAGGGCCACCTGGGACGGGTGGATCGCCCACTTGCCCTCGCAGCCGATGGCGCCGCCGCGCCGCCCCGCCGCGCGGTAGCCGTCGGCGTCGCTGAAATCGCCGAACGGGCCGTCGATGGGGCGCAAACCGTTGGCGCGCGCCACCACCACCATGCGCGCGATGGCGTAGTGCCACTGATCGCCCCAGTGCACCTGGCGCGCGCCGTCCTCGCCCTTGTCGGTCAGCAGGGCGTAATCCGGGTTGGCGCCGCCGATGTTCGTGGTGCGCGCGCGCGTCGAGGCGGCGAAGTCGGCGACGCCGAAGTGCAGCGATTCGATGCGCCGGCTGGCGGCGGCGATGGTCTCGACGTTGTTCAGGCCGAGCGCCGTCTCGATGATCAACTCGAAGCCGATGCGCTTCGTGTGGCCCATGACCGCCTCGATCTGGGTCACCAGCATGTCGACGGCGTAGACGTCGGCGGCGGTGCCAACCTTGGGGATCATGATCAGGTCGAGCCGGCCCTTGGTCTGCTCCAGAACGTCGACCACGTCGCGGTACATGAAGTGGGTGTCGAGCCCGTTGATGCGCACCGACAGGGCCTTGCGCCGCCAGTCGATATCGTTGATCGCCTGGATCACGTTCTTGCGCGCCTGGGGCTTGTCGTCCGGCGCGACCGAATCCTCAAGATCGAGGAAGACCACGTCGGCATCGCCGGCGGCCGCCTTCTCGAACAGCTTGGGGTTGCTTCCGGGAACCGCCAGCTCGCTGCGGTTGACGCGCGGCGTGGCCTCCTCGACGACCTTGAAGCTCATGGTGCACTCCCTGCGGTTCGGCCGCTCATGCCTTGGCGGCCGTGACCTGTCAATGGCGAACGATCAGCCGGCCAGCGGATGGTGGCGCGCCAGCGTGGCGCTCAGCCGGTCGGACTGCACGTGGGTGTAGATCTGCGTCGTGGCGATGTCGGCGTGGCCCAGCATCTGCTGGACGCTGCGCAGGTCCGCGCCATGGGCCAGCAGGTGGCTGGCGAAGGCGTGGCGCAGCACGTGCGGCGAGACCAGGCGCGGCGCAACACCGGCGTCGCGCGCCAAGTCCTTGAGCAGCACGGCGACGTTCTGACGCGTAAGATGCCCGGCGCGCGCGCGCGAGGGAAACAGCCACGGGCTGGGCCGGCCGCCGGCCAGGAACCGCTCGCGCAGCGGCAGGTACGCGTCCAGCGCCGCCGCCGCCGCGCCGCCATAGGGCACCAGCCGTTCCTTGCCGCGCTTGCCGTGCACGATCACGGCGGGGATATCGGGCCGCAGCCCGGACAGCGGCAGGCCGACCAGTTCAGAGATGCGCAGGCCCGTGGCATAGAGCAGTTCGACGAGCGCCCGCGCCCGGGTGCCCTTGGCGTCGGTGCGCGCGCGCGCGGCCGCCAGCAGCCCATCGATGCTCGCCTCGTCCAGAACCTTGGGCAGGGCGCGCCCGCGACGCGGACCCTGGGCGCCCGCCGTGGGGTCGTCCGCGCGCAGGCGTTCGGCGCACAGGAACCGGTAGAACTGGCGCAGGCACGACAGCCGGCGCGCGCTGGTGCGCGGCGAGACGCCCGCCGCCGCCAGGGCTCCAAGCCAGGCGCCCACTGCCGTCGCGCTCGCGCGGCCGAGCGTCAGGTCCAGATCGGCCAGGAAAGCGCGGAATCGCGCTAGATCCGTGCCATAGGCCGCCAGCGTGTGGCGGCCGGCGCCGCGTTCGGCCGCCATCATCTCGAGGAACCGTTCGACGAGCCGGTCGTCGTCGGGCGTCGCCGGCGGGCGCCTAGAGCCCATGGGCGATCGCCGTCTCGATGGCCAGCCGGCGTGCCACGTCGTCCAACCCGACCAGAGCGAGACCGCGCACGGCGCCGACGATGGCGTCCGCCGGCGCGCCCTCGGGCCCGCCATCCGCCGCCAGCACCAGGGCCAGCACCGCGGCTTCGCCGACGCGGCCGTCCAGCGCCGCCGCCTCCACCCCGGCCAGCAGGGCGGGCGACGCGCCGCTCGAGGGCCGCGCCTCGGCCGTCTCGGCCAGGATGCCGGCGCCCGCCCCATCGCCCAGCGCCAGCAGCAGCGCGGCGGCCAGGGCGGCGCGCGCCGCGGCGTCAGCCTCGGTCGGCACGACGGTGCGCTGCCACCACAGGTTCATGCGCTCGGCCCCGCCTTCGCCGGCGTCCAGTTCGGCCAGGCGGGCCAAGGGCCACAGCGGCTCCATGGCGGCGGCGACCACGGCGTCGCGGTCCTCGGCCAGGCGCCACCACACCAGCGCGGCGGCGGCCCGGTCGTCGGCGATCAGGGCGCGCACCGCCACCGGCGCGAACCACACCAGCGCGTCCGACGGCGCCAGCTCGGCCACCAGACCGGCGAAGGCCCGCGCCGTGACCACGGCCGCCGGCCCGAAGCGCGCGGTGTCGAGCGCGGCGGTGATCGCCTCGGCGCGCGACTCGGGCGTTCGCGCCCCGCGCGCCGCTTGGTGCAGCAGGGCGCGGGCCATGGGACCGTCGAGCGCCGCCACTTGGTCGAGCGGCGCCCCGAGCATGGCCGTGTCGAACGTCACCGCGTCGTAGTAGTCGGTGAGCGAGCCCACCGAAAGGGCACCCAGGCCGGCCGCCTGCTCGGCCAGCGTCAGGCGTTCCGCGTCGGCGATCTCCGTGCTGCGCGCCAGCACCGCGATGGCCCAGGGGTCCTGCACGCCAGGACGCGCGAGGCCGAGCGCGCCGGCCATGGCCGCCTCGATCACCGAGGCGCCGGCCAGATCGGCGAGTTCGGGCACGCTTCCGGCCGCGGAGCCGCGTGCCAGCGGCACGAACGAGGGCGGCAGCGGCACGCCTGAGGCTTCCAGCACATCGAGGCCCAGGAGCGCCGCGACGGTGTGGCCGTCGCGCAACTGGCAGTAGATCGCGGCGCGCGCCCACAGCGGGTCCTCGTCGTCCTTGATCGCCACGTCGGCCTCGGCGCACGCGCTCTGCTCGTCGCCGCGCGCCATCAGGGCCTGGAACCGGTTGCGACGCGCGGCCAAGGCGACCGCCGGCTCGCCGAACGCGCCCGGCACGTCGCCGACCGCATGGCCCATGACTGCCAGCTGATCGATCCGCAGTCCCAGCCAATGGACGCCCGCCGGGCCATCGGGGGGCGGGGCTGCCGTCAGCAGCAGGCGCCGGCCCAGATCGGCCAGCGCCGGCGAACCCGCGACCGGGCGCAGCCGCCCGACCATGGCTTCGAGCAGGGCGCGCCGGCTGCCGGACCACAGGCTGGTGCCGAGCCCGCCATCCTCGTCGCCGAGCGTGCCGAAAGATTCCGAGCCTATCGTCGCCGCGGTAACGATCTCGACGTCCTCGCCCGTCGTCGTGCCGGTGCCTGTTGCCGTCCCCTGCGTTTGGCTCGGCAGGATGTTGAGCGGAGGTTCCAGCTCCTCCTGGGTGATCGTGTCGTCCTGGGCCAAGGCCGGGCTCGGCGCCAAGGCGGGCACGGCCGCCAGCACGGCCGCCAGCAGGGCGCCGGCCGCGCTATTTCGGGAAGTGGTCATCGGGCAGCACGATCTCGACGGTCGCGGTTGGCGGCGGAATGTCCCATGTCACGAGAAACGCCGCGCCGCCCACGATGGCGACGAGGACGACCAGGAGGACGATGCGGGACAACACCCGCGAGAACGGTTCGGAACGGCTGCGTGCCACGACGATTCCTGCGGTTCGCTGGGCCTGACGCCAGGGTGCCTGGCGTGGAAGGCCTCTTGCGGCCCTGCCGGGCGCGAGTCTATTAGCTTGGCGGAACGCTTTCAACGCGAGCAGCGGGTGCACGACGCTTCATGGGCGAATCAGTGGCCGCCCCGATCGACCGGATCATCGTCCTGGTCGGCCTCATGGGGGCCGGCAAGACGTCGGTGGGGCGGTGGCTGGCCGCGCGGCTCGACGTGCCCTTCATCGACACCGACGCCGAGATCGAGCGTGCCGCGGGCTGCACCATCGCGGAGTTCTTCGCCCGCCACGGCGAGGAGGCGTTTCGCGACGGCGAGCGCAAGGTGATCGCCCGCCTGCTCGAAGGGCCGCCCTGCGTGCTGGCCACGGGTGGCGGTGCGTTTATGGCACCCGAGACGCGCGAGGCCGTACGGGCCCACGGCACCTCAGTGTGGCTGCGCGCCGAGCTCGACGTGCTGGCCGCCCGGCTGGGCCGCAGCCGGCGCAAGACCCGGCCCCTGCTGGCGAACGGCGATCTGCGCGGCACGCTGCAGCGACTGATCGACCAGCGCTACCCCGTCTACGCCGAGGCCGACATCGTGGTCGATTCGGTCGATGGGCCGCACGAGGCGGTCGTCGTCGCCGTGCTGGAGGCACTCGCGCGCCGGCGCCACGAGGCATCGGCATGACCGCGTCCGCGCCCACCACGATCCGCGTCGCCCTGGGCGAACGCAGCTACGACGTCGTGATCGGCGAAGGGCTGTTTGACCAGGCGGCCGCGCTCGCCCGACCCGTGCTCGGCCGCCCGATGGTGTTCCAGGTCACCGATGAGCACGTGGCGGCGCTCCACGCCGATCGGCTGGACGCGGCGCTGGCGCGGGGCGGCATCACGACGGCACGGCGCATCGTGGTCCCGGCCGGCGAGGCCAGCAAGTCGTTCGACCAGCTCGGGCGTCTGCTGGACGCGCTGATCGAGGCGGGCTGCGAACGTAACGACACGATCGTCGCGCTGGGCGGCGGCGTGATCGGCGATCTGG
This sequence comes from Alphaproteobacteria bacterium, assembly GCA_016869675.1. Lineage (GTDB taxonomy): Bacteria > Pseudomonadota > Alphaproteobacteria > SP197 > SP197 > VGDP01. The sequence continues at coordinate 47,147 of VGDP01000004.1, forward strand.
CCGGGTTCGCAGCAGCGATTATGCGGCGCGGAGTCGCCTACATTCAGGTGCCGACGACACTCTTGGCGCAGGTGGACAGCTCGGTCGGCGGCAAGACCGCCGTCGACAGCCCGCGCGGCAAGAACCTGATCGGCGCGTTCCATCAGCCGCGTCTGGTGCTGGCCGACATCGACACGCTGGCGACCCTGCCCGCGCGCGAGCTGCGCGCCGGCTACGCCGAGGTGGTGAAGTACGGCCTGCTCGGCGACGCCGCGTTCTTCGCCTGGCTCGAGAGCAACGGCGCCGATGCCCTGGCCGGCGACACGGCGGCACGCCGCCACATGGTCGCCACGAGCTGTGGCGCCAAGGCGCGCATCGTCGCCGCCGACGAGCGCGAGACCGGCAAGCGGGCACTGCTGAACCTCGGCCACACCTTCGGACACGCCTTGGAGACCGCCGCCGGCCACGGCGATGCCCTGCCGCACGGCGAGGCGGTGGCCATCGGCATGGTGCTGGCCTTCACCCTGTCGGCGCGTCTGGGGCTCGCCCCGGCCGAGGACGCGGCGCGCGTCGTTCGCCACCTGACCGCCGCGGGGCTTCCCACCACCATGGCGGGCGCGGCGCGCGACGGCTGGACCGGTCAGCGCCTTGCGGCGATCATCGCCCAGGACAAGAAGGTGCGCGACGGCCGCCCAACCCTGGTCCTGGCGCGCGGCATCGGTCGGGCGTTCCTCAGCCGCGACGTGTCGCTGGAACGCATCGCGGTGTTCTTGGACGACGAACTCGCGGCCGTGCGCACGGCCGACACGCGCCCCTAGGGAGACGACGCCGTCATGGACCTGGTGGTCTGGCTGACGATCGCGGTGATCCTGCTGCTGCTCGTGTGCTCAGCGTACTTCTCGGGCTCCGAGACGGCGCTGACGGCGACGTCGCGCGCCCGCCTACACCACCTGGAGACCGAGGGCAACCGGCGCGCCAGGCTGGCGCATCGGCTGATGAACGAGCGTGAAAGGCTGATCGGCACGATCCTGGTCGGCAACAACCTGGTCAACATCCTGGCGTCGTCCCTGGCAACCAGCGTGCTGATCCGCCTGTTCGGCGACGCGGGCGTGGCGTACGCCACGGTGATCATGACCCTGATAATCGTGATCTACTGCGAGGTGCTGCCCAAGAGCTACGCCATCCGCAACGCCGACCGCGTGGCGATGCGCGTGGCGCCGTCGATGCGCCTGTTGATGATGGTGCTGCGGCCGGTGACCGCGACGCTGATGGTCGTGGTGCACACCACCCAGCGGCTGCTGGGCCTGGACAGGCACGCGATCAGCGGCACGATCGCGCGCGAGGAACTGAAGGGCGCCTTCGCGCTGCACGCGCGCCACGGCGGCATCGTCAAGGACGAACGCGCCATGCTCAACAGCGTGCTCGACCTAGCCGAGGTCGAGGTCGGCCAGGTCATGACCCACCGGCGCTCGATCCGCATGATCGACGCGGCGACGCCGCCGGCCGAGCTGATCGACGCGGTGCTGCGCAGCGGCCACATGCGTATGCCGCTGTGGGAGGACGAGCCCGACAACATCGTCGGCATCATCCACGCGAAGGACGTGCTGCGCGCTGCGCGCGAGCAGGGCGGCCGGCTGGACGCCATCGACGTGCGCACCGTCGCCAAGGACCCGTGGTTTGTGCCCGACACGACCACCCTGACCGAGCAGCTCGAGGCGTTCCGCCGGCGCAAGGAGCACTTCGCCCTGGTGGTCGACGAGTATGGCAGCCTGATGGGGCTGATCACGCTCGAGGACATCCTCGAGGAGATCGTCGGCGAATTCGAGGACGAGTACGACCTGCCGGTACTCGGCGTGACGCCGCACCCGGACGGTTCGTTCACCATGGACGGCACCGTGCCGATCCGCAATCTCAACCGGGAATTCGGCTGGCGCCTGCCCGAGGACGAGGCCGCCACCATCGCCGGGCTGGTGATCCACGAGGCACGCGAGATTCCGACCGTCGGCCAGACCTTCGCGTTCCACGGCCTGCGCTTCGTCGTGCTGGCCCGCCAGCGCAACCACGTCTCCTCGTTGAAGGTCACGCCCATCGCGCCGCCGCCCGAAGCCGAAGCCTGACGGCACGGGCATGGGCATCCTGAACATGCTGCTTCCCGTGCTGGCACCCGTGCTGGCGTGCGTCGGCGTCGGCTACGGCTGGGCGCGCGTGGGCGCGCCGGTCGATCCGCGCCAAGTGCGCGCGATCATCACCAACGTCGGCACGCCGTGCCTGGTGTTCGGCACCCTGGTGCGCCTCGAGGTTCCGATCGTGGCCCTGCTGTTGGTGTGCCTCGTGGTCGTGCTGGCGCTGGTGTGCTTCACCGCGATCGCGCTGCCGGCGCTGCGGCTGGCCGGCCTGCCGGCGTCGCCCTACCTGACGCCCCTGGTGTTCGGCAATCTGGGCAACATGGGCTTGCCGCTGTGCTTCTACGCCTTCGGCGAGGTCGGGCTGGAGCTGGCGATCGCGGCGTTCGCGATCCAATCGACCCTGTTCTTCACGCTGGGGGTCTGGTTCTTGTCGGGCCGCACCTCGCCCCGCGCGGCGCTGACCACGCCGGCGCCGTGGGCCATCGGCGCGGCGGTACTGTTCCTGGCCACGGGCGCGGCTCCTCCGCAGTGGCTGACCAACACGGTCGAGCTGATCGGCGGCCTGACCATACCGCTCATGCTCATCACGCTGGGCATCACGCTGGCGCGGCTGGCGATCGTGTCGGTGCGCCGTACGCTGGCGCTGTCGTTCCTGCGCCTGGCCATGGGCGTGGCGGTCGGCCTGTTCCTGGTCACCGTGCTGGCCATCGAAGGCGAGGCGCGCGGCGTGGTGATCATCCTGTGCGCCATGCCCAGCGCGGTGTTCAACTATCTCATGGCGCTTTACTACGACCGCAAGCCCGAGGAGGTGGCGAGCCTGGTGGTCGCCGCCACGTTCCTGGCGCTGGTGACCTTGCCTTTCGTCGTCGGGTTCGCCATGTCCGAGGCCGGCCTGACCCACGTGGACATCCCCTGACGTCCGCCGACACGAGGTAATCCATGCCCCTGAGCCCGCCCGCGCCCCGCGAGCACTTGCACACTCGCCGCATCGTCTGCGAAGGCTTCCTGCGCGCCGATGGCCTGTGGGACATCGAGGCGTACCTGCTCGACACCAAGACCTACGCCTTCACCAACCACGACCGCGGCACCATCGCGCCGGGCGGCCCGCTGCACGAGATGCGCCTGCGCCTGACGCTCGACGATGCGATGACGGTGCGCGCGGTCGATGCGGTGACCGAGAGCGGACCCTACACGATGTGCGGCGCGATCACGCCGGCGTTCAAGGCGCTGGAGGGTCTGACCGTCGGCCCCGGCTGGCGGCGCCGGGTGCACGAGCTGCTGGGCGGCGTGAAGGGCTGCACCCACTTGGTCGAACTGCTGGGTCCCATGGCGACGGTCGCCTTCCAGACGATCTGGTCGGCGAAGGGCCGCGAGAAGCGGGCGCGGTCAGACGGAGCGAAGCCGCCGGCGGCCGGCCGGCCGGCGCGCAAGCCCGGCTTCATCGACGGCTGCCATGCGCTGGCCAGCGACGGGCCGATCGTGCGCGACCATCACGCCCGCTGGTACAGCGGCCCGACGGCGACCTCGTCCTCGACACCCAGCAGCCCGGCCGACGCGACCAAGTCGCGGTAGTATTCCAGGATGTGGACGCGCAGCCCGGCCGTCAGGCTGCAGGCGTCGTTGTGCTGCGCCACCTCGGTGCAGACGTCGTGGATCGAACAGCGTTCGCGAGGGGCGATCTCGAACAGCGCACGTAACTTGGCCGGCTCCAACCGAACACTCGTGCGACGACCGGCCACTATGATGTTGCGAGTCTTGGGGGTGGTTTCCAGGGGTTGTATCTCAACCTCATTTTTTAACCATGGTTGATTCTGCATCGTTGCGATTCGATGTTCAACCACAAATTGTGTAGAGACGTTGATGTTTTCCCGTGATTGTAAAGGTACTTGGATGTGGCCTGACGCACCGAGGCGACGTGACCCCCTCACGATAGAGGGGACTCGCTAACAAATCCCTGGCGTCCCGCGGGTTAGTAAGCTTCCTCGGGCGCGCGCGTCTCCATCGACAGGGCGTGGACGGGACCGGCCAGATCCTCGGCCAGGCAGGTGTGCACGAGCCGCTGGCGCGCCACCCGGCCGAGCCCGCGAAACGCTTCGGCAACGATGATCAGGTGGAAATGGCTCTCGCCGTCGGGCCGCGCACCCGCATGTCCGGCGTGGCGCGCGGATTCGTCGATCAACTCCAGGCGGCTCGGCTGGAACCGAGCCCGCAGCTTCGCCATCATGCCATCCGCCACGCGTCCCATGGTTCCATCCCCGTCACGATCCGCCGGTCGTATGTGCGCCCAGGGTGACCCGAGGTCAACTTGCGGCGGGTCCTCCCCGTGGCCATAGTTTCATGGTGAAGGAACCGTCCGCCTACAACCCGCGCTACGTCGGCTCCGCGCGCCACGCGCCGCCGATCGCGTGCGCCTGGCCCGAGTGCGACAAGGCCGGGGCCTACCGCGCGCCGCGCACGCGCGACGACCTGCGCGACTACGTCCATTTCTGCCTGGAGCACGTGCGCGCCTACAACGCCCAGTGGAACTACTTCCAGGGCATGTCGCCCCAGGAGATCGAGGCATTCCGCTCGTCGGACATCACCGGCCATCGCCCGACCTGGCGCCTGGGCCATCGTCACGCGCTGTTGCATGTGCGCCTGCGCCACGCCGACGTCTTCGGCCTGTTCGGGGCAGGCGCGCACCGTGCGCCGCGGGCGCCCGAGGAACCGGACCCCGAGCGGCACCGGGCGTTGGAAACCCTGGGCCTGTCCGAGCCCTTGACCATCGAGGTGCTGAAGGCGCGCTTCAAGGCCCTGGTCAAGCGCCTGCACCCGGACGTCAACGCCGGGGACCGACGCACCGAGGACCGCCTACGCGCGGTGATCAACGCCTACCGGACCATGTTGCGCCGGCGCCGCGACTAGCTGCGGCGTACCTTGTCCCGCCGGGCGGGTTCGTGTTAGCTGGAGCCATTCCCCGAGGAGCCTTTCGAACCCCTGACCTGGGCCGACCTCCGCGCCCCTAGCGATGGACTGCCATGACGACACCTGCGCCCTCCGACCTGCCCCTGATGCCCGCCGGCGGCCCTGACATCCGCCTGTCGGTCCGCCAGGTCTTCGGTTTCGACACGGACATGGAAGTGCCGGCGTTCTCGACGCCGACCGAGCACGTGCCGACGCTCGACGAGGCCTACCATTTCGACCGCGAGACCACGGTCGCGATCCTGGCCGGCTTCGCTCACAACCGCCGCGTGTTGATCCAGGGCTATCACGGCACCGGGAAGTCGACCCACATCGAGCAGGTCGCGGCGCGGCTGAACTGGCCGTGCATCCGCATCAATCTGGACAGCCACATCAGCCGAATTGATCTGGTCGGCAAAGACGCGATTGTGCTGCGCGACGGCAAGCAGGTCACCGAGTTCCGCGAGGGCATCCTGCCGTGGGCGCTGCAGAACCCGACGGCGCTGGTGTTCGACGAGTATGACGCCGGCCGGCCCGACGTGATGTTCGTGATCCAGCGCATCTTGGAGGTCCAGGGCAAGCTGACGCTGCTGGACCAGAACCGTATCATCCGGCCGCACAAGGCGTTCCGCCTGTTCGCCACCGCCAACACGGTCGGCCTGGGCGATACCACCGGCCTCTACCACGGCACCCAGCAGATCAACCAGGGCCAGATGGACCGCTGGAACATCGTGGCAACCCTGAACTACCTGCCGCACGACGAGGAAGTGAAGATCGTGCTGGCCAAGTCGCCGCACTACAACACGCCCGAGGGGCGCAAGACCATCTCGGCCATGGTCGCGGTGGCCGATCTGACACGCGCCGGGTTCATGAGCGGCGACATCTCGACCGTCATGTCGCCACGCACGGTCATCACCTGGGCCGAGAACGCCGAGATCTTCGGCGATATCGGCTTCGCGTTCCGTGCCACGTTCGTCAACAAGTGCGACGAAGTGGAGCGCACGACGGTGGCCGAGTACTACCAGCGTTCGTTCGGCCGCGAGTTGCCTGAATCGGTCATGAGCGCCGGGTCGAAGGCGCGCCGCCTGTCCTAGGACGCCCAGGGACGCCACGGTGACCGATTCGACTGTCGAGCGCGCCGAGACGTTCAAGCGCGTGCTGGCCGCCGCGACGCGCGCGGTGGCGGCCCACCCCGAGGCCGAGGTGGTGTTCGCCGGCGGCGAATCGACGGCGGTCGGCAACCAGGTGCGCCTGCGGCCGCCGCCGCTGCCGCTCGAGGACAACGAGATCGCGTGCCTGCGCGGCGAGGCCGACGCCGTCGCGCTCCGGCTGCGCTTTCATTCCGATTCCACCCACGCGCGCCGCCAGCCGCGCGGCAGCCACGCCCGGGCCATCTTCGACGCGGTCGAGCAGGCCCGCGTCGAGGCCCTGGGCGCCAACGCCATGGCCGGTGTCGCCGACAATCTGGCCGTGGCGCTGGACCAGGAATGCCGGGCGAAGGGGCTGGAGCGCGCGCAGAACGCCGACAACGCGAACCTGGCCGACGTGCTGCGCCTCCTGGTGCGCGAGCACCTGACCGGCGCGGCGCCGCCGGCGGCGGCGCGCCAACTGGTCGATCAGTGCCGCCCGTGGATTGAGGGCAAGGCCTCGCGCCGGCTGGACGAGCTAGGCCATCGCATGGACGACCAGGACGCCTTCGCCAAGTGCCTGCGCGGGCTGATCGCCGATCTCGACCTGCTCGACGAGGACAGCGACGCCGACGACCAGGCCGACGCCGACAGCGAGGATCAGGAGGGCGAGGGCGGCGAGAGTCAGGGCGAGGGCGAATCCCAGGAATCCGACGCCGAGCAGAGCGAGAGCTCGACCGCCGAAGGCGAGAGCGGCGAGGACGGCGCGGAAGCCCAGGCCGCCGAGGCCGAGGACGACGAACTGGCACCCGGCGGCGCCGAGGAATCGGAGACGGCGGGGCGCGTGCGCCGCCCCGACCCGCGCGACAACCGTCCGCGCGAGCCGGCCTACCGCATCTACACTGGCCAGTTCGACGAGGTCGTCGAGGCCGACGAACTGTGCGACGCGATCGAGCTGACGCGGCTGCGCGCCCAACTCGACCAGCAGCTCGCGCACCTCAAGGGCGTCACCTCGAAGCTTGCGAACCGGCTGCAGCGCCGCCTGATGGCGCGCCAGACGCGATCGTGGGAGTTCGACCTGGAGGAGGGCCTGCTGGATACCGCGCGCCTGTCGCGCGTGGTCATCAACCCCGAGCATCCGCTGTCCTTCAAGCGCGAGCGGCAGACCGATTTCCGCGACACGGTGGTGACGCTGCTGCTGGACAACTCGGGTTCCATGCGCGGTCGGCCGATCACGGTCGCCGCCATGAGCGCCGACATCCTGGCGCGCACGCTGGAACGCTGCGGCGTCAAGGTCGAGATCCTGGGCTTCACGACGCGTACCTGGAAGGGCGGCCGGTCGCGCGAACACTGGCTGGCCCACGGCAAGCCGCAATCACCCGGCCGGCTCAACGATCTGCGCCACATCGTCTACAAGCCGGCGGACGCGCCGTGGCGGCGCGCCCGGCGCAGCCTCGGCCTGATGCTGCGCGAAGGCCTGCTGAAGGAGAACATCGACAGCGAGGCGCTGCTGTGGGCGCACAACCGCCTGATGGCGCGCACCGAGCAGCGGCGCATCCTGATGGTCATCTCGGACGGCGCGCCGGTCGATGATTCGACGCTGTCGGTCAACCCGGGCAACTACCTGGAGCGGCACCTGCGCGAGGTCATCACCTGGATCGAGGCGGTCTCGCCGGTCGAGCTGATCGCCATCGGCATCGGCCACGACGTGACGCGCTACTACAAGCGCGCAGTCACCATCGTCGACGCCGAACAGCTGGGTGGCGCCATGCTCGAGGAGCTGGCGGCGCTGTTCTCCGAGGACGGGCTGGCGCAGCCGCGCGGCGCGCGCCCGCACCGACGCCTGGCGTCCTGACCTCCGACGTCTACGATCCGGCGCGCGCCTTGGCCACGAGCGCGCGCATCTGATCGAGCGAGATCGCGCCCGGCGCCACCGTGTTGCCGATGACGAAGACCGGCGTGCCCGAAAGGCCGAGCGCGCGCGCGAGTTCGTCGTTGGCGACGAGCGCCTCAGTCACGGCGTCCGCGGTCATGTCGGCGCGCAGGCGGTCGCCGTCGGCGCCGAGGGACTGCGCGAAGGCGACGATGGCGTCCTCGTCGGCTTCGATCGCGCCGGTCATCAATGCCGTGTGCACGGTCTGGTAGTGGCCCTGCGCGTGCGCGGCCAGCGCGGCGCGCGCCGCGAGCACTGAGGCGCGTCCCAGGATCGGCCATTCCTTGAACACCACGCGCACGCCCGCATCGCCCGCGATCAGCGCCTCCAGGTCGGGGGAAACGCGTCGGCAGTACGGGCAGCGGTAGTCGAAGAACTCGACGACCGTGACGTCGCCCTCCGGATTGCCCATCACGGGCGATCGCGGATCGTCGAACAGGCTCTGCCGCAGCTCGGCATCGTCGGTGGCGCCCGCCGGCGCCGCCAACAGCGCCACGGCGAGGACTAGGCCAAACGCGAAACGCACCATGATGACCGGTTTCCTCTCCTGACTTAGCCGAGATGCGCCGCCAGGAACGCGAGCGTGCGTTCTCAGGCGAGCATGGCGTCCGCTTCGTCGTAGCGGCCGCCGCTCGGGTTGGCGAAGGCGTGGTCGGCCTCGTACCAGTGGATCTCGGCCGCCTTGCCCGCCTCGGCCAAGGCCGCCTCGAAGCCGCCCACCATGTCCTTGTTGATCCACTGGTCCTGGCTCGCGAAATGGCTGAGCACGGGGCTGGCGAGCGGCGTCAACTCGGCCGCGGACCTAGCGACGTTGCCGTAGTAGACGACGGTCGCCTCGACGGGCCGCGCGAACGAGGCGTTCAGCGACCAGCCGCCACCGAAGCACCAGCCGAGCGTTGCCACCTTGCCGGTGCACTCGGCGCTGGCGCGCAACCAGTCGATCAAGGCGCCCAGCGTCTCGGTGGCCACGGCACCGTCCACTGCGCCCATCAGGGCCTTGGCCTCCTCGGGGGTCGTCGCCACGCCGCCCTGGTAGAGATCTACCGCTAGCGCCAGATAGCCCGCGTCGGCCAGCGCCTTGGCCATGGCCTTGCTCTGGTCGTTAAGGACCCACCATTCGTGGATCAGCACCACGGCGGCGGCCGGCACGGTCGCCGGTCGGCCCAGTGCCGCGCTCACCGCCACGCCCGAGGGCGTGGTCAGACCGACCGTCTCCAGTTCGGCCGCCGCGGCGCGCGCCAGGCGCGGGTCGGCGAGGATGGTGGCCAGCGGCGCGCCGGTCAGGCCGGCGAGCAACGGTCGGCGGGACAACATGGCGGCAACCTCCTGTCCGTGCGATGGTCCGAGCCGACCCGAGAATGGCTCGCGCGATGCTTCCAGACCACCCCTTCCGCGCCGTCATCACGAGGCTGTTACCGCTGGCGCTGGCGTGCGCCCTTGCCGCGGGCGCGTCCGCCCACGCCAGCGAGCCGATCGCGGCGACCGCCATTCCGCTGGACGCGCGCGACCCCGAGCGCACGCGCTTCGGGTCGCTCGAGCTGCTGGCCGCGTACGTGTTGACCTCGGCCGACAAGCGGTTCGGTGGTCTCTCGGGTCTGACGGTCGGCGCCGACGGCGCGCGCATTACGCTGCTGTCCGACCGCGCCTGGTCGGTCGGCGTCGATCTGGTCCACAATGCGGACGGCCGCCTGACCGGCTTCGGCGCAACCGAGGCCGCGGTGCTGCGCGACAGCGCCGGCGCGCCGCTGGTCGGCTTCGGCAGCGACGCCGAAGCGCTGACCACCCTGCCCGATGGCCGCTTCGCCATCAGTTTCGAGGGCGTGCCGCGCATCGACGTCTACCCGGATGGCCTGGCGGGGCTCGCGCGGCCGCGCGTCGGCCGACGGGTCTTCGGCCCCCTGTCCAACAACGGCAGCTTGGAGGCCATGACCGCGTGGAACGGCGGGTTCCTGGCGCTGGTCGAGGACCCGGGACCGGACGGGATGCACGCCGGGTTCCTGATCGACGAAGACGGCGAGGCCGCCCGCTTGACCTACCAGGGCCCGGCGGCGTTCAAGCCGACCGACATCGCCGTGCTGCCCGACGGCAATCTGCTGGTCCTGGAGCGCAAGTTCAGCGTGCTTGAGGGCGCGCACGGTCGGCTTGCCTGCGTGGACGGGGCCGCGATCAAGGCCGGGGCGAACCTGGTGGGCGACGAGCTCGCGGTGCTGTCGCCGCCGCTCGCCACCGACAATTTCGAGGGCGTGGTCGCGCGCCCGGCGCCGGGCGGCGGCGTTCTGGTCTACATGGTCAGCGACGACAACTTCAACCCGCTGCAGCGCACGCTGCTGCTGCAGTTCCGGCTCAGCGACTGACGCCGGCCAGCCGCGGCGCGAAGACGCTCATGAGCGCGCGGTAGGGAGCCAGGCAGACCAGCGCCATGGCGATCTTCACCGCCAGGTCGCCCAGGCCCCAGGTGACCCAGGGCAGTCCCGTTCCGGCGAAGGCGAGCAAGAAGAACACCGCCGTGTCGAGCGTCGAGGCCAGCAGGCTTGAGATCAGCGGCGCCCGCCACCACGCGGCGCGGCGCAGGCGGTCGAACACGCTGACATCCAGCATCTGAGCCGCCAGGAACGCGGTGCCCGAGGCCAGACCGATGCGCCAGTCCGCGGCCACGACCGAGAGCGCGACGCCCACCGCGAAGCCGACCAGCACCACCCGGCGCGCCTTGGCGGCGCCGAACGCCCGGTTGCTGAGGTCGGTGACCAGGAAGCTGAACGGGTAGGTGAACGCGCCCCAGGTCAGCCAATCATTGATCGGGAACTGCACCGCGACGTTCGAGCCCACGACCACGGCTACCATGGCCGCGATCGGCAGCCCGAGCGTCACGGTCGGGCCCCGGGTCGGGATCAGGACGAGGCGGCGCGCCTGCGCTCGATGCGCTTCTTGAGCTTGCGCGCCTCGGTCGTTAGCGTGGCGCCGCGCGCGCCCAGCAGGAAGGCGTCCAGGCCGCCGGCGCGATCGACGGTCGAGACCGCGCGCGGGGTCAGGCGCAGGCGCACCGACTGGCCGAGCGTGTCGGACAGCAGCGAGACGTTCTGCAGATTGGGCAGAAACCGCCGCCGGGTGCGGTTCTTGGCGTGGCTGACGTTGTTGCCACTCAGGACGCCCTTGCCGGTCAGCGCGCAGCGCCGTGACATGATCGGTCTCCTCACCGAAGCCGGGATTTGCGAAGCAGGCGGGCTCTTTACGCCCTGCCGGGCCGCCCGGTCAAGCCCCTGAGGCGGGCCCAGGGGCGGCCGTCGATGGCGGCCAGGCCCAGCGCGATCAGACCCAGGCCGATGAACGTGGTGGCGCCCAGCGCCTCGCCGAGCACCACGGCGCCCAGGATCACGGCTCTGGCCGGGAACAGCAGGGTCACCAGCATAAGGTTGGTCGCCCCGGCCGAGGCCAGGGTACGGAAGAACAGGATGTAGGCCAGCGCCGTGGAGGCGAGCGCCGGGGCAACCAGCGACGCGAGTGTCTCGAAACTGGGCATGGCCAAGGTCCACGGCCGGTCGAGGGCGAGCGCGTGCGGCAGCAGGATCGCGGTGGATGCCGTGACCTGGCCCGTCGCGGTCTGCAGAGGTGTCACGCTGAGGGCACGGAAGCGCCGGCCGAACAGGCTGGCCACGGCGTACGAGAGCGCGGCACCCAGGCACGCGAGCTCGGCCAGCAGATCCGCCCCGGCGGCACCGGCGAGCGAAGGTCCCACCAGGATCGCGACCCCGGCCACGCCCAGCAGAACCCCGGCCAGGCGCGCGGGCGTCAACCGTTCGTCGACCGTGACCCAGTGGGCGATCAGCACCGTGAACAGGGGCGTCGTGGCGTTCAGGATCGCGGCCAGGCCACTGGCGATGCGGGTCTGGCCCCACACCAGCAGGCAGAACGGGATCACGTTGTTAAGCACCGCCATGACCGCGAGCGCGCCCAGCACGGACCACTGGCCGGGCAGCCGTTGGCCCATGGCGACCAGCACTAGGTTCAGCGCCATGGCGGCTAGCCCGACGCGCGCCAGCACGATGGTCAGGGGCGGTACCTCAGCCACCGCGACGCCGACGAACAGGAATGTGCCGCCCCACAGGAGGGAGAGCACGATCAGCCGCGCCCAATCGCGCGGACCCATGGCGGGAACACCGGTCATGGCGCGAGCCTAACGACCGCGCGGCGCCGGTCAGCCCGGTTCTTGCGGCGCGCGGTCGAAAATCCCGACCTACGGCGTCAGGTGGAACGTGCCTTCGTAGAACTCGCCATAGTCGCAGGTGATCTCCTCGTCGGCGGCGATGTCGCGCTCGGCGTAGGAGACCCAGCCGGTGTTGACCGTGTTCGGCTCGGGGCTGTGGTTCATGAACCGGCCGTTGTCGGCGTCCAGCAGCAGGTTGCCGCCCACCAGCTCGGACGGGTAGGCGTACATGGCCAGGAACTCCTGGGTCGCCGCCGGCAGCATCGCGGCGTAGTGCTTGGGCACCACGATGTCGAACTGCGGGTGGTAGCGCCAGACTTCGGTGCCCTTGGCGATCGCCTCGGCGGCGAACAGGCCGACGCCGTGGATCGTCGAGCGGAAAACGTAGGTGCGCACGAGCATCATAGGAGATCACCCGGTCAAGCGCGGTGGTCGGCCGCAAGGACGCGTTGGGACGACAAGCGCGCGCCGGGGTGAGCCGGCGGCGGCCGTGTTTGTAAGTCAACGCGCGGCCACGTCAAGCGGAACCTGAGGCATCCCTGTCCAGCAGCCCCGCGACGAGCGCGCGCGCCGCCGCGCGCGGCCCCCGCCGGCCCGAGGCGACCTCGGCTTCGAGCGCCGCGCGCAGGCCCGCGAGCCGCGCATCGGCGCCGAGCGCGCGGTCGATCGCATCGGCCAGCGCGCGGTCGAGCCCGCGCCGCGCCTGCTCCGCCCGGAGACGGTCGCGCCAGCCGGCGGTCGCGGCGCGGAACGCCTCGATTGCGTCGGCAATGCGCGGGATGCCCTCGCCGGTGAACGCCGAGCAGCGCTCGACCCGGGGCGTCCAGCCGGGCACGGCGCCGCGCATCAGGCCGAGCGCCGCGTGGTAATCGGCGGCAACGCGCCCCGCCGCCGGTTTCAGGTCGCCATCGCCCTTGGTCACCACGATCAGGTCGGCGAGTTCGACGATGCCGCGCTTGACGCCCTGCAACTCGTCGCCCGAGCCCGGCGCGACCAGCAGGAGGAACATGTCGGTCAGGTCGGCGGCGGCGGTCTCGGACTGGCCGACCCCGACGGTCTCGACCAACACACGGTCGAACCCGGCGGCCTCGACCAGCGTGATGGCCTCGCCGGTCGCCAGCGCGACGCCGCCCAGCGTGCCCGCGGAGGGGGTCGGGCGGATGAACGCGCGTTCGTCGCGGGCCAGACGGTCCATGCGCGTCTTGTCGCCCAGGATCGCGCCGCCCGAGCGCGGGCTGGAGGGATCGATCGCCAGCACGGCGACCCGGTGGCCCTGCTGGACCAGATGCAGCCCGAACGCCTCGATGAAGATGGACTTGCCAGCTCCCGGCGCGCCCGACACGGCGATCCGCAGACCGTTGCCCGCGTACGGCAGCAGGGCCTCGACCACCGCCTCGGCGACGGCCGCGTCCTCGGGTCGGGTCGATTCCACCAGCGTGATGGCGCGCGCGAGCGCCCGGCGGTCGCCCGCGCACACACCCGCGACCAGGGCGCGGGCCGCCGCGTTCCCATCCCGTTGGTCGTCCTGTCGGTCGTTCATCGCTCCATGATAGCGTTCGAGCCTCGACAACGCCCGGACTGTCGCGACCATGATCCCCGCGCACCCCTTCGTGTTCCTGCGCCACGGCGAGAACGTCTACAACCGCATCGGGCGCATCCAGGGCAACCGCGACGTGGCGCTGAGTGACACCGGCCGCGCCCAGGCCGAGGCCGCCCGCCAAGCGCTGGCCGGCGCCGAGGTCGGCACGGTGTGCGCGAGCCCGCTGCTGCGCGCGCGCGAGACGGCCGACATCGTCAACCAGACGCTCAAGCGGCCGCTGGTCGTCATCGACGAGCTGGCCGAATGCGGGCTCGGCGAGCTGGAGGGCCAGCATGTGCCCTACCGCGAGTGGTTTCCGCGCTGGCGCGCCGGCACCGGCTGGCCCGAGGGCGCCGAGGCGTACGAGAACTTCGTGGCGCGTGCCTTGCGCGGCGTCATGACCGCGCTTGGCCACCCCGGGCCGGTGCTGATCGGCGCCCACGGCGGCATCTACTGGTCGGTGCAGCGCGCGCTGAGCCTCGAGGAGGGCGCTGTGATCGGCAACGCGGTGCCGCTGCACCACGAGCCGGACGCGGACGGCTGGCGCGTCGTCCAGGGCACCTGAGCATGACCAGGATCATCCACGTCAACATCAACGTCGCCGATCTGGATCGCTCGGTCGCGTTCTACGGCGATGCGTTCAGTTTCAAGGTGTTCGAGCGGCAGGCATCGACCGGCTATGCCGACGGCGACCTGCGCGTCGCCTACCTGCGCGCCGACGACAGCCCGGTCGAGATCGAAGTGTAGGAATACGCGGGGCTCAAGAGCTTCGACTATGGCGATGGACCGTTCGGCAACGACCACTTCGCCGTGGTCGTCGACGACGTGGACGCCGAGCACCGGCGTCTGGCCGCGCTCAGCCGCACGATCACGGCGATCGAGAGCTATGTCGTTGGCGGCAAGGCGCTGAACCGCTACTTCTTCGTGCGCGACCCCGACGGCTTCCCCATCGAGGTCATCGAGCGCAACGAGCGGTACCGCTGAATCAGACGTCGCGGCCGGTGTACTGGCGGCGGATGGCGGCCGAGAACTGCTTGCCGGGTTCTGGGTGGAAGCTGAGCGTCAGCATGGCGCGCCGGCCGCGCACCACCGGCGAGACCCGGTACATCGCGTTCATGCCCTTGAACAGGGCGAGCGTGCCGGGGCGCAGGTCGGGCGCCACGACGCCGTCGTACCCACCCGCCATGACGGCCTCGATCGCCGCGCCGCCGTCGCGCCCGACGCGCGGCGCCACCTCGAAGTCGCCGTCCTCCGCCGCGTGCTCGACCAGCAGCGTGACGATGCCGTCGTTGGGGTCGAAGTGCCAGCCGAGCTCGTCGCCCGGCCGGTAAACCAAGAGCAGGAACGAGATGTAGGGGTCGGCGCAGCGGTGCAGCCGGTCGGTGCCGAGCAGCGCGCGGAACAGCGCCACTAGTCCGTCCCATTCGTAGAGCCGGCGCATGGGCGAGGCAGGCGCCAGCCGGTCGTAGCTGACCGCGCAGCCAGCGATGCGGCTGGGGTGCGGCAGCGGCACCGGGTTCAGGCCGTCGCCACCGCTGGCGGTCATCATGGTTTCCTTGAAGTACGCGGTCGGCCACAGCGCGTCCGATTCGGCGCGCATGGCAGCCAGCGCCTGGGCGCGCAGGAAGCCCGGCATCAGGGCCAGCCCGTCGCGCGCGAGCGCCGCGCGCCTCGCCGCGACCACCGCGCGCCCCGCCGGCGAACCGAGGCCGGCAATGGGGTAGCGGTCGAGGTCGACGATGTCGGTGACGTTCACGCCGCTTTCCTCCGCGCCGCGAGCGCCAGAACCTCGCGGGCGGCGGCCAGGATGTTGGAGCCGGGGCCGAAGATCGCGCCGGCGCCGGCGGCCTTGAGAAACGCGTGGTCGGCCGGCGGCACGATGCCGCCCACGACCACGGCGATGTCCTCGGCGCCGGCGTCGCGCAGCGCCGCGACCAGCGCCGGCACCAGCGTCTTGTGCCCGGCCGCCTGGGTCGAGACGCCAACCACGTGCACGTCGTTCTCGACCGCCTGGCGCGCCACCTCGGCCGGCGTCGCGAACAGCGGCCCGATGTCCACGTCGAAGCCGAGGTCGGCGAACGCCGAGGCGATCACCTTGGCGCCCCGGTCGTGGCCGTCCTGGCCGAGCTTGGCCACCAGGATGCGCGGCCGGCGGCCTTCGGCCTGGGCGAAGTGGGCGACCTCGGCGCGCACGCGCTCGAAGCCCTCGTCCTCGCCGTAGGCGCCGCCGTAGATGCCGGTGACCGCGCGGGTTTCGGGGCGGTGGCGGCCAAACACACGCGCCAGCGTCTCGCTGATCTCGCCCACGGTCGCGCGTGCGCGCGCCGCGTCGATGGCCAGCGCCAAGAGGTTAGCATCGCCGCGCGCGCCAGCTTCGAGCGCGGCGAGCGCGCGTTCGACCGCGCCTGGATCACGCGCGGCCTTGACCGCCGCGAGCCGCGCCACCTGGGCGTCGCGCACCCGCGTGTTGTCGACCTCGCGCAGCTCGATCGGCGTCGGCACCGGCGGCGGGTACTTGTTGACGCCGACCACCACCTCCTCGCCGCGGTCGACCCGCGCCTGACGCCGCGCCGCCGATTCCTCGATGCGCAGCTTCGGCAGGCCGGCCTCGACCGCGCGGGTCATGCCGCCCTGGGCCTCGATCGCCTTGATCTCGGCCCACGCCGCCTCGGCCAGGCTGGCGGTCAGCGCCTCGACGTAATAGCTGCCGCCCAGCGGATCGACCACGCGGGTGATCCCGGTCTCCTCGGCCAGGATGAGCTGAATGTTGCGCGCGACGCGCGACGCCGTGTCCGAGGGCAGCGCCAGCGCCTCGTCGTAGGCGTTGGTGTGCAGGCTCTGGGTGCCGCCCAGCACGGCGGCCAGCGCCTCGACGGTGGTGCGCACCGCGTTGTTGAGCGGGTCCTGCTCGGTCAGCGACACGCCCGAGGTCTGGCAGTGGGTGCGCAGCATGAGCGAGCGTTCGTCCTTGGCGCCGAACCCGGTCATGATGCGCGACCACAGCAGGCGCGCGGCGCGCAGCTTGGCCACCTCCATGAAGAAGTTCATGCCGATGCCGAAGAAGAACGAGAGGCGCGGCGCGAAGTCGTCCACCGGCAGCCCGCGCGCGGCGGCCGCGCGCACGTACTCGATGCCGTCGGCGAGGGTAAAGGCGAGCTCCTGCACCGCCGTCGCCCCGGCCTCCTGCATGTGGTAGCCGGAGATCGAGATCGAGTTGAAGCGCGGCATCGCCTTCGCCGTGTAGGCGATGATGTCGGCGACGATGCGCATGGAGGGCGCCGGCGGGTAGATGAACGTGTTGCGGACCATGAACTCCTTGAGGATGTCGTTCTGGATGGTCCCCGAAAGCCGGCTCGGCTTGGCGCCCTGCTCCTCGCCGGCGACGACGAAGCAGGCCAGCACCGGCAGCACCGCCCCGTTCATGGTCATCGAGACCGACATCTCGGCCAGCGGGATGCCGTCGAACAGGCGCTTCATGTCCTCGACCGTGTCGATGGCCACGCCCGCCTTGCCGACATCGCCGACCACCCGTTCGTGGTCGCTGTCGTAGCCGCGGTGGGTGGCCAGGTCGAAGGCGACCGAAAGACCCTTCTGGCCGCCGGCGAGCGCCTGGCGGTAGAACGCGTTGGAATCCTCGGCGGTCGAGAAACCGGCGTACTGGCGGATGGTCCAGGGGCGGTTGGCGAACATGGTCGCGCGCACGCCGCGCAGGAAGGGTTCGAACCCCGGCAGCGTGTCGACCGCCGCGATCCGCTCGAGATCGGCGGCGGTGTAGAGCGGCTTGATCGCCAGCCCCTCGGGCGTCGTCCAGATCAGGCTCGCCGGATCGGCGCCCAACTCCTTCGTCGCCAGGGTGTGCCAGGCTTCCAGGCTCGGCCGCTCGGCCATCGCGCCAACCTCCGCGGTCGTGTTCGCACGTGCGAAATGAAGTATGGCCGAGGCGCGGTTTCCGGGCAATCGAACGACGCCGCTTGCGCCGGCCCATGGGCTGCCCTAACGTCCCCGCTTACAATCGCCTGCCCCGGGCCGGCGTTTGACCACGCTGGCGGTGCGGCAGCGCTAACTGGGAGGCGAGGGTAATGAATAGAATGAATAGAAAGCAGCTCCTTCTCGCGACAGGCATGGTCCTGAGCATGACGGGGACCGCCGGCGCCGCCGAGTGCGTGCGCATCGTCGGGCCCGAATGGGGTTCGGAAAAGCAGTCGCCCGATCCGGCGGTGCTGCTGGCGCAATACGACCTGCAGCTGGCGAACTCGATCTACGACCCGTTCGTCACGGTCGACGAGAACCTAGCCGCGGTGCCCGCCATCGCCAAGTCGTGGAGCTCGAACGACGACGGCACCGTGTGGACGTTCAAGCTGAACACCGGCATCAAGTTCCACGACGGCAGCGATCTCGATTCGGCCGACGTGATCTACACCTACAAGCGGATCATGGACGAGGCCACGGCGTCGGCCGGCGCGGCGGAGTTGACCCAGATTAAGCCCGAGTACCTCTCGGCGCCGGACCCGGAGACGGTCGTCGTCACGCTGCCTTCGATCAACGCCGAATTGCCGCTGATCATGGCGACCAAGTGGGCGCTGGTCGTGCCCGAGGGTTCGACCACCGAGCAGCTGCACAACACGCCGAACGGATCGGGGCCGTTCATGCTGCCCAAGTTCGAGCTGGGCGCCGCCAAGATCCGGCTCGACAAGAACCCGAACTACTGGCGCCAGGGCCTGCCTAAGGCCGACTGCCTGGAGATCACCGGCATCAACGAGTCGACCAGCCGCACCAGCGCCCTCCTGGCCGGCGAGGCCGACGTCATGACCCACCTGGACGGCGCCAGCGTGCCGGTCGTGCAGGGCAACCCCGACGTCCAGATCCTGCAGGGCAAGGGCGGCACGATCCTGACCATGAGCATGTTCGTGGATACGCCGCCGTTCGATGACGTGCGCGTGCGCAAGGCGCTGAAGATGGTGATCGACCGTCAGGCGATCCTGGACACCGCCCTGCTCGGCTTCGGCGTGATCGGCAACGATTCGCCGGTGCCGACCTCGTCGCCAGACGCCTGGACCCAGGAGGCCCCGGCGCGCGACGTCGAGGGCGCCAAGGCACTGCTGGCCGAGGCGGGCTACGCCGACGGCCTGACCGTCGACCTCTACACCGGCGATATCTGGCCGGGCCACGCGACCATGTCGCAGGCCTTCCAGCAGATGGCGGCCGAGGCCGGCATCACGGTCAACCTGATCCAGACGCCGTCCTCGGAGTACTGGGACACCGCTTGGCTGAAGCAGCCCTTCGTGGGTTCCTACTGGGGCCAGCGGCCGCCGGTGACCGCGCTCGCGATCGCGTACCGCAAGGACGCCGAGTGGAACGAGACCCACTGGTACCGCGACGACTACGAGGCGATCCTCGACGAGGCGGCCGCGACCATCGACAACGACGCGCGGCGCGCCCTCTACCAGAAGGCCGGCAAGCTGCTGGCCGAGGAAGGCGGCGTGATCGTGCCGGTCGTCACGGTGACGATCTCGGCCGTGCGCACCGGCTGCTCGGGCTACAACGTGCCGACGGACCACAACCGTCAGGATTTCTCGACGGTGTCCTGCGAATAGCCGCTGCGCACGGCTTGACGCGAGGGAGGGCTTCGGCCCTCCCTTTTTCTTTGTCCCGCGACAGAGGCCGCCATGCTTGATTTCCCGCTCGCCCAGCTCGAGCACCTGGGGCCGTACCAGATCGTGGGGCACCTCTCGTTCGTGCTGGCGGCGCCGTCGTTCCTGCTGCGCGACATCCTGCTTCTTCGTCTGGTGGCCGTGGTCGCGTCGCTGTGCAACATCGCGTTCGCCTTCGGCGGCCTGCCGACGACCAACTGGATCGTCATCGCCTGGCAGGTCGTGTTCATCACGATCAACGCGTCGTGGAGCGCGCGCCTGGTGCGCGAGCGCAGCGGCATCCGCTTCTCGGACGAGGAGCGCGAGCTCTACCAGACCGTGTTCCGCGCCTTCGCGCCGGTCGAGTTCATGAAGCTCTTGCGCCTGGCCCGCTGGTCGCGCGCCGAGCCCGGCACGTTGTTGGCCGCCGCCGGTCGGCCCGTGCCGGACCTGATGCTGGTCCACAACAACGCGGTCGCCGTCGATCTGGCTGAGGGTGGCACGCGCACGCTGCGCGACGGCGCCTTCGTGGGTGAGCTCAGCTTCGTGCGCGGCGGCGCGGCCAGCGCGACCGTGCGGGTCGTCGAACCGACCCGCTACCTGGCATGGTCCAAGCCGGCGCTGGTCGCCCTTCTGGAGCGCAACCCGGCGCTGCGCACCGCGCTGCAGACGGTGATCAGCGAGGATCTGACGAAGAAGCTGCTGGAGTCGCGTTGAAGGGTCGTCAGAGCGGCCAGACGCGGGGGAACAGCATGCCCGCCAAGGGTCGGCCTTCGACCGCGTCGAACGGCGGCAGGATCGCCACGCGGGCGTCGGTGAAGCGGTAGCCGCCGTGGTTGTAGATCGCGTCGTCGCCGACCCAGCGTGGGGTCACCGCGCGCCGCCGCCGCGCCGGTAAGCATCGACCTCGCTGTCCGTCAGGTCGCGCGGCACGTCCCTAGCGCAGGTTGGCGGCGAGGAACGACCCGCCCAGTTCCAGTCCTTCCTCGTCGATGCCGTGGCCAATCCCGCGCGCCACATGAAACTCGGCCGGCACGCCGGCTTCGACCAGGTCGCCCAGCGCCTCGTGCAGCGACGACACGGGCACCACCTGATCGGCGTCGCCGTGGATCAGCAGGATCGGCGGGTGCGCGCGCACCGCGTCGGCCAGGGTTTCGGCACCGATCAGCGCGCCCGAGTAGCCGAGCACGGCGGCGCAGGCGCGCGCCCGACGCAAGCCCACGTGCAGCGCCATCATGGCACCCTGGCTGAAACCGACCAGGGCCAGCCGATCATCGCCGAGCCCCAACCGGGCGAGTTCGGCGTCGAGGAAGGCGTCGATCAGGCCGCGCGCCCGCTCGGCACCGGCCAGCAGGGCACGCGGGCTCGCGTCAAGGAAGCTGAACCACTGCAGACCCATGGGGTTCTGGTCGCACCGGTCGGGCCCGTGGGGCGAGACGAAGTGGGCGTCGGGCAGCGCGCGCGCCCACGCCGGCGCCAAACCGATCAGATCATCGCCGTTGGCGCCCCAGCCGTGCAGCAGCACGACAAGCGAGCGCGCACAACCCTGCCGCGCGGGCGGAACGGACGGACCGGACAGCAAGGCCATGGCGCGTTGACCCGAAGATGATGCGCGCCGTACCTACACCAGATGGCCGGCATCGTCACCCGCTTCGCGCCCAGCCCCACGGGTCCGCTGCACCTCGGCTCGGCCTTCGCCGCGCTGTTCGCCGAACGGGCTGCGCGCGAGGCCGGCGGTATGTTCCTGCTGCGCATCGAGGACCTGGATTTCACCCGCTGCCGGCCCGAGCACGAGGCGGCAATCCTGGAGGATCTCGCGTGGCTCGGCATCGCGTGGGACGGTCCAGTGCGCCGGCAGTCCGAGCACCTGTCCGACTTCGCCCAGGCGCTGGAACGCCTGCACGGGCAGGGCGTCGTCTACCCCTGCTTCTGCACGCGTGGCGATGTGCTGCGCGCGGCGACGGCGCCCCACGGTCCCGAGGGTCCGGTCTACCCGGGCACGTGCCGGCACCTCGACGCGGCGACGCGGGAGGCCCGCATCGCCGCGGGCCACGGCCACGCCTTCCGTCTGGACCTGGCGCGCGCGCTCGCCCTCACCGGCCCGCTCGGCTGGACCGATCGGGACGCCGGACCGCAGACCGCACGACCCGAGCTGTTCGGCGACATCGTCGTGGCGCGGCGCGACATCGGCACCAGCTATCACGTGGCCGTGGTGGTCGACGATGCCTTGCAGGGCGTGACGCTGGTGACACGGGGCGAGGACCTGTTCGCCGCGACGCATGTCCAGCGCGTGTTGCAGGCGTTGCTGGGGTTGGCGCCGCCGGCCTACCACCATCACCGGCTGATCCTGGACGACGCGGGGCAGCGGCTGGCCAAGCGCGCGCCAAGCGCCACGCTCGGCGGCCTGCGCGCCACCGGCCAGACGCCCGCGCAGGTCCGCGCCTGCCTGGGTTTCGCCTGACGACGGTGTCAGCCCGCGCCGCCGAGCGGCCAGGGCGGCTTCTCGATCACACGCACGTCATGAATGCCGTCGATGGCGCTCAGGCGCTCGATCAGGTCCTCGCGCGCCGTGCGTTCGAGGTCCACGACCTCGATGGTGAGGAAGTAGTGTTCGTCGCGATCGCTCGTCATGCCGATCAGGCGGTCCGGCATCACCCGCGCCCGCGCCATGGCCCATACGACCCGGGCGAGCACGAGGGGATCCGCCTCGGCGACGACGAGGAAGGCGGTCGATGTGACGACGTCGACCAAGTTCTCGCGTCCCGACTGTCCTCCTCGGCTGTCGAACCCGTCGTCGATCCCCACGCATAGTGTGGGGACGGGCGCGGCGAGCGGCAATGGTCGCGGGTCGTTCGGACGTGACGCCCGTCACAGGCCGAATGGGAATAGGGCGGTGCCGCCGTTCGTTTGCGGGGTGGATGCGTCCGCGCTCAGGCGGAGCGGGCCTCGGCCGTTGCGACGAACACCTTTTCGACCCCCACAAGCCTGCGCAGCCGCGCGGCCAGCAGTTCGGTCCGGTCGGCGGGCAAGTCCATCTCCAGGTTCACGGCGAGCCGCCCCTTGCGCGCGTGGTGCACGCTGGAGAACCGGCGCGGCGTGGGGAAACCCCGCGCCAGGACCGTGAACAGACGTTCCAGCGTGCCGGGCTCAGCCTCGGCGACGACGGCGAAGGATACGACGGATTGAGCGCTAGGCTCGGCTTGGGCGGACATGGCACACGATCTCCGGTGACGAATGGCGACGAACAGCGACAACCCGGCCCGTAAGTCGGACCGGGTGGCTAATTCGCGCAATCGTCCCGAAATGGAACTGTGCCATGGCGATAAGGTAGCCCCGGCATCGACCGGTTGCAAGTGATCTGGGTCACGCGGTAGCGCGCGACACGAGGCGTCGGTTGACCGCCAGCCCGGCCAGGCTGAGCACCGCGAACGTCGCGGCCATGGGCATGGCGGTGCCGTCGTGGACCAGACCGACCAGGGTCGAGGCCGCCGCGCCGAGGCCAAACTGCAGGCTACCCAGCAGCGCTGAGGCGTAGCCCGCGACGTTGCCGAAGGGCACCATGGCGAGCGCCGCCGCGTTGGGCAGCACGAAGCCGAGCGCCGTGATGCCGACGAACAGCGGTGCGATCAGCCCAGCGGTGCCGCCCACGCCCGTGGCCGCCGCCGCCATCAGGCAGAGCGCAGCCCCGGCCATCACCACCACGCCGCGCGCGGCGACGGCGGCCGGCCGGTAGCGGCGCACAATGCGGCCGCTGATCTGCGCGCCGGCGACGTAACCGACGGCGTTGGCGCCGAAGATCCAGCCGAAGTCCTCGGGCGGCACGCCGTGCAGCGTGATGAACACGAACGGCGCCGAGGGGATGTAGGCGAAAAGCCCGGCCAGGCATAGCCCGCCCGTGAGCGCGGGGCCGAGGAAGCGGCGATCCATCGCCAGCCGCGCGTATTTGGCGAGGATAGCGCCCAGCAGCAACGCGCGCACGGGCGAGCGATGGGTTTCGCGCAGGCGGAAGCACGCGGCGCCCAGACACGCCAGGCCGAACCCAGCCAGCACCAGGAAGATCGCCGACCAACCCATGTGGACCAGCACGTAGCCGCCGGCGAGCGGGGCGAGGATGGGCGCCGCGCCCATGACCAGGATCAGCGCCGAGAACATGCGCGCGGCTTCGATGGGTTCGAACAGGTCGCGCACCATGGCCCTGGCCGCGACCACGCCCGCGCCCGCGCCCAACGCTTGCAGCAGGCGCAAGCCGGTGAACGTTTCGACCGAGGGCGCCACGGCGCACCCCAGCGAGGCCAGCACGAACAAGGCGAGACCGGCGTAGAGCGGCTTCTTGCGCCCGAAGCGGTCGAGCAGCGGCCCGTAGAACGCCTAGCCAACGGCGTAGCCCAGGAAGAACACGGCGAGCGTACGTTGGATCGCCGCCGTGTCGGCTGCGAACGCGAGCTCCAGCGCCGGCAGGGCCGGCAGATACCTGTCGATCGCCATGGGCGCGAACGCGGTCAGCGCGCCCAGGATGATCGTCAGCTCGAAGCGATGCAGGCGGGTCATGAGAGGGCGGATCCGCGCCGGGCGGCACAACGGGGACGTGGCGCGCCTCTATACGCGCTTCACCCCCGGCCACGCCAAGGATTCGCGCGGCTCAGCGCCGGGCGAGGTCAGCCAGGTCGCCGACGATGGCGCCGAGGTCGAAGTCCTTGGGCGTGTAGATGCGCGCGACGCCGGCGTGGCTCAGCGCGTCGCAATCGCGGCGCGGGATGATGCCGCCCACCACCACGGGCACGTCGGCCTGGCCCTGGGCCTTCAGCCGGTCGATCACGTCGGCGACCAGCGGACCGTGCGCGCCGGACAGGATCGACAGCCCGACCACGTCGACACGCTGGGCCTTGGCCTCGGCCGCGATGTCGGCCGGTGTCTGGCGGATGCCGCGATACGTCACCTCGAAGCCGCAGTCGCGGGCGCGGAGCGCGATCTGCTCGGCGCCGTTGGAATGACCGTCGAGCCCCGGCTTGCCCACCAGCAGGCGCGGCGCGCGACCGAGCCGTGCGGCCGTGGCCGCCACCCGTTCGCGCGCAGCGGCCAGGGCATCGTCCGCGCCGGCCGCCAAGCCGTCCAGCCCGGTCGGCGCGCGGTACTCGCCGAACACTTCGCGCAAGGCGCCGGCCCATTCGCCTGTGGTGACGCCAGCGTGGGCGCAGGCGATGGACGGTTCCATGACGTTGGCGCCCGTCGTGGCGGCATCGCGCAGCGCGGCCAGCGCCGCGGCGACCTTGGCCTCGTCGCGGCCGCGCCGCCAGGTCTCGAGCCGAGCGATCTGGTCCTGCTCGACGCGCGCATCCACGCGCACCACGTCGGCGCCGCCCTGCTGGCCGAACGGCGAGAGCTCCGCGTCGGTGTAGGCGTTGACCCCGATCACGACGCACTGGCCCGCCTCGATGGCGGCCAGCCGGTCGCGGTTGGCGGCGACCAGCGCCTGCTTCATGACCCCGGCCTCGACCGCCGCGACCGCGCCGCCCAAGGCTTCGATGCGCTCGAGCTCGGCGCGCGCCGCCGCCGCCAGCTCAGCGACCTTGGCCTCGACGGTCGGGTTGCCGTCGAACAGATCATTGTACTCCAGGAGGTCCGTCTCGAAAGCAACGATCTGCTGCAGCCTGAGGCTCCACTGCTGGTCCCACGGCGTCGGCAGGCCCAGCGCCTCGTTCCAGGCCGGAAGCTGCACGGCTCGGGCGCGCACGCGCTTGGACAGCACGACCGCCAGCATCTCGAGCAGGATGCGGTAGACGTTGTTCTCGGGCTGCTGCTCGGTCAGGCCGAGCGAATTGACCTGAACGCCGTAGCGGAACAGCAGGTCCTTGGGGTCGGCGACGCCGTAGCGCGTCCGCCCGATCGCCTCCCACAGTTCGGCGAACGCGCGCAGCTTGCACATCTCGGTGACGAAGCGCACGCCGGCGTTGACGAAGAAGCTCATGCGGCCGAATACCGCCGGGAACGCCTCGGGCATCACCTGGCCCGAGGCGCGCACACGATCGAGGATGGCGAGCGCGGTCGAGAGCGCGTAGGCGACCTCCTGCACCGGCGTCGCGCCGGCCTCCTGCAGGTGGTACGAGCAGACGTTGACCGGGTTCCACTTGGGCACCGCGCCCACGGCGAAGACGACCGTGTCGACGGTCAGTCGCAGGCTCGGCTCGGGCGGAAAGACGTAGGTCCCGCGCGACAGGTACTCCTTGACGATGTCGTTCTGGGTGGTGCCGGCCAGCGCCGCGCGCGCAACGCCCTGACGCTCGGCCAGCGCGATGTAGAGCGCCAGCAACCACGGCGCCGTCGCGTTGATCGTCATGGACGTGTTCATCTGGTCGAGCGGCAGGCCCTCGAACAGGGTCGCCATGTCGCCCAGGTGGCATATCGGAACGCCGACGCGCCCGACCTCGCCGCGCGCGAGCGGGTGATCGCTGTCGTAACCGGTCTGGGTCGGCAGGTCGAAGGCGACCGAAAGACCGGTCTGGCCCTTGGCCAGGTTGGTGCGGTAGAGCGCGTTCGACGCCGACGCCGAGGAGTGGCCGGCGTACGTGCGCATCAGCCACGGACGGTCGCGCTGGGCAGTTTTTCCGGTCTTGGGGGCCATTGTCATGGTCTCGCGTGCCGAAGGTAGCCGAGCGCCCCTCATGTTGCACTGCAAAACATTCTTGCTTCGTTTACCCCGCCGGGCCAAGTATATCGTGGATCTGCACACCGAGCCGGCCTGCTGCACTGCACTGGCCCGCTCGTTGCACGGAGAACCCGGATCACCGCCCCGCCCAGGAGCCGACCATGTGTGCCGCCGCCGTCCAGGCCGCCCCTGCCAAGCCCGCGCTGAAGGACCTCTACGAGGTGGGCGAGATTCCGCCGCTCGGCCACGTGCCGGCGCGCATGTACGCCTGGGTCATCCGGCGCGAACGCCACGGACCGCCCGAGGAGGCCATGCAGGTCGAGGTGGTCAAGACCCCGCCCATCGGCCCCGACGAGGTGCTGGTTCACGTCATGGCGGCGGGCGTCAACTACAACGGCATCTGGGCCTCGCTCGGCAAGCCGATCTCACCCTTCGACGGGCACAAGGCGCCGTTCCACATCGCCGGGTCCGATGCCTCGGGCGTCGTCTGGGCGGTCGGCTCGAAGGTCAAGCGCTTCCAGGTCGGCGACGAGGTCATCGTCCACTGCAACCAGGACGACGGCGACGACGAGGAATGCAACGGCGGCGATCCCATGAATTCGCCGAGCCAGCGCATCTGGGGCTACGAGACACCGGACGGATCGTTCGCCCAGTTCTGCAAGGTGCAGGCGCGCCAGCTCATGCCGCGTCCGCGCCACCTGACATGGGAGGAGAGCGGCTGCTACGTGCTGACGCTGGCGACCGCGTACCGCATGCTGTTCGGCCACCGGCCGCACATCCTGCGCCCCGGCGACAACGTGCTGGTGTGGGGCGGCGCGGGCGGGCTCGGCTCCATGGCGATCCAGCTCATCGCCACCGCCGGCGCCAACGCGATTGCGATTATCTCGGACGACTCTAAGGAGGAGTTCGTCCGCTCGCTCGGCGCGGTCGCGGCGATCAACCGCAACAAGTTCGATTGCTGGGGCCAGTTGCCCGACGTGGACGATGTCGCGGGCTACGCCGAGTACATGAAGAAGGTGCGCGAATTCGGCCGCGCCATCTGGAACACCACCGGCAAGGGCAACGACGTCGACTTCGTGTTCGAGCACCCGGGCGAATCGACCTTCCCGGTGAGCTGCTTCGTGGTCAAGCGCGGCGGCATGGTCGTGTTTTGCGCCGGCACGACCGGCTACAACCTGACCATGGATGCGCGCTTCATCTGGATGCGCCAGAAGCGTATCCAGGGCAGCCACTTCGCCAACCTGAAGCAGGCATCCCAGGCGAACCGGCTAGTCATCGCGCGCCGCATCGACCCGTGCATGAGCGAGGTGTTCCCGTGGAACGACATCCCGCGCGCGCACACCAAGATGTGGAAGAACCTGCACAAGCCGGGGAACATGGCTGTGCTGGTCCAGGCCAAGCGCCCGGGCATGCGCACCATCGAGGAAGCGGCCGAGGCGTGAACGACCCGCGGGGATCGGCCGCGATCGACCTCGGGCGATTGACGGCGGCACTCAGCGCGGCTGAGCGTATTCTGGATAGCGCCCGGCGCGCGGTTGCCCAGCACGTGGCGCCGGGCGGCCGGCTGAACGCCGCGCGGCTCGATGAGCAACAGGCAGCGGCCCACGGCCTCGCCTGGCTTGCGACCTACGTCGAGGCGCTGCGCCAGGTGCTGGCGTGGATACGCCGGATCGACGATGCCGGCCGGCTCGGGTCGCTGGAACGCGCCATGACGCTGGCCGCGTTCGGCGAGTACCTGGCGCAGATCGCCGGCGGCCTGCCCATGAGCCAGGGCGAGATCGTGCGGCTCGCCGAGCTCGGCGTCGACGCGTCTGACATCGCGCGCTTCGCCCAGGACCCGGCGGTTGTCGCCTTGTGCGCTGAGGCTGGGGCACCGGCCGCGCGCGCGCGCCTGGCCGCGCTGCTGGCCGAGGCCGCCGACGGCGGCGAGCTCGGCGATCCCGGTTTCGCCGACGAGACCCTGGTCCAGGTGCGCGACCAGTTCCGCCGCTTCGTCGAGACCCGAGTCGTGGCCGAGGCGCCGCGTTGGCACGGCGCCGACACCTTGATCCCCATGGCGGTGATCGAAGATCTGGCGGCCATGGGCGTCTTTGGCCTGACCGTGCCCGAGGAGCACGGCGGGCTCGGACTCAGCAAGACCGCCATGTGCGTGGTCACCGAGGAACTGTCGCGCGGCTACATCGGCGTGGGCTCACTCGGCACGCGTTCCGAGATTGCGGCCGAGCTGATCCGCCACGGCGGCACCGGGGAGCAGAAGCGCGACTGGCTGCCTGGGCTGGCCGCCGGCACGATCCTGCCCACCGCCGTGTTCACCGAGCCGGGCACCGGCTCGGACCTCGGCAGCCTCAAGACCCGCGCCGTGCGCGACGGCGACGTCTGGCGCATCACCGGCAACAAGACCTGGATCACCCACGCGGCGCGCGCCGACGTCATGACCCTGCTTGCCCGCACCGACCCGAACGACAAGGGCTATCGCGGGCTCAGCATGTTCCTGGCGCCCAAGCCGCGCGGCACCGACGCCCAGCCGTTCCCGGTGCCGGGCATGAAGGGCACCGAGATCCGCGTGCTCGGCTATCGCGGCATGAAGGAGTACGAGCTGGCGTTCGACGGCTTCGCCGTGCCGGCGGCGAACCTCCTGGGCGGCGTGCCCGGCCAGGGCTTCAAGCAGCTCATGGCGACGTTCGAGAGCGCGCGCATACAGACGGCGGCGCGCGCCGTGGGTGTCGCGCGCAATGCCACCGAACTGGCGCTCGCCTACGCGCGCGCCCGCCAACAATTCGGCAAGGCGATCTACGGCTTCCCGCGCGTCGCCAACAAGATCGCCTGGATGGCGACCGAGACCATGGTCGCGCGCCAGATCACCTGGTTCGCCGCCGCCGAGAAGGACAAGGGCCGCCGCTGCGACCTGGAGGCCGGCATGGCCAAGCTGCTGGCCGCGCGCGTCGCTTGGGCGGCGGCCGACAACGCGGTGCAGGTGCACGGCGGCAACGGATACGCCGAGGAGTACCCGATCAGCCGCGTGCTGGTGGATGCACGCATCCTCAACGTCTTCGAGGGCGCCGCCGAGATCCAGGCCCACGTCATCGCCCGCCGCCTGCTCGCGGGCGGGCGGAACTGACACATCCCACGACGCGTTTGTGCCTGTCCGCCACATGTAGTACGTTCCTGCCTTGATACGAACGTGGCGCAAAACGGCGAGCCGAAAGGTCCTGGGAGGGCGGCCGGTCTAACCAGTTCCGCGGGTTGGATGTCGAAGGCGCGATCGATCTGCTGCTCGCCCTCAATCTGGCCACGTCGCTCAACGACCTGAGCCCGATGCGGAGCGTGGGGCTGCACAAGCTGAAGGGCGATCGCAGGGGCCAATGGGCCATGACGGTGAACAGTCCCTGGCGCATCTGCTTCACGTTCCGTGCCGGCGACGCATTCGACGTCGAGATCGTCGACTACCATCGAGGTTGAGGCCATTACACCCATCGCGCACCCCGGCAGGCTGCTCAAGCGCGAGTTGGCGGCGCGCGCGTTGAGCGCCAACCGCCTGGCCATCGAGCTGGGCGTTCCGTCGGGACGCGTTACCGACATCCTCAACGGCCGGCGCTCGATCACGGCCGATACGGCGGTGCGCTTGGCGCGCTACTTCGGCAACGAGGCGCGGTTCTGGCTCGATCTTCAGAGCCAGTACGACATCGCCGTCATCGAGCGCGAACGCGGCCGCGAGATCGCGCGGCGCGTGACACCGGCCGACGCCGCATGACCGGCGCCCTTCCCTACCTGGTCGGCGCGGCGCTGGCAGCGACGCTGACCGCGCTGTTCGCCGGCATCGTCGTCATGGCGCGCGGCGGCGAGCTGAACCGCAAGTACGGCAACACGCTGATGCGCACGCGCATCGTGCTGCAGGGGCTCGCGGTCGTGCTGTTCATCCTCTTGATGCTGACCAGCCGCTGACCATGGTGAAACTGACCAAGATCTACACGCGCGGCGGCGACGCGGGCGAAACCTCGCTGGGCGATGGACGGCGCGTGCCCAAGCACGATCCGCGCGTCGCCGCCTACGGCACGGTCGACGAGGCCAACGCCGTGGTCGGGCTCGTGCGCCTGCACACGACCGGCGCCGCCGATGCCATGCTCGCGCGCATCCAGAACGACCTGTTCGACCTAGGCGCCGATCTGTGCACGCCGGCCGACGGCCGCAAGGACCAGGGCGCACTACGCATCGTCGCGGCCCAGGTCGCCCGGCTCGAGACCGAGATCGACGCCATGAACGAGCGGTTGGCGCCGCTCAATTCGTTCATCCTGCCCGGCGGCACGGCCGCCGCGGCGTACCTGCACCTCGCGCGCACCGTCGTGCGCCGCGCCGAGCGCCACATGACCGAGCTGGCCGGTACCGAGCCGGTCAACCCCGAGGTGATTAAGTACGTCAACCGGCTGTCGGATCACCTGTTCGTCCTGGCCCGCCATGTGAACGACGACGGCGCCAAGGACGTGCTGTGGGTTCCGGGAAAGAACCGGTAGAGCCCTCGCGGGAGCACTGGAGCCACTCCGCCTGTCATCCCTGGGCCGGCCAAGGGCCGGAACCGGGGATCCAGAGAGGCAGCACCGGACAGTGACCCCGGAGTCCCGGTTCGTCGCATTCACGGCGCCCGCGAGTGACAGGAGAGCGCGTGGCTACGATTCGATCGATTCGCCGCTCTAGCGCCTTGCCCGCGCATGGATAGCACAAGGCCAGGATCCAAGAACCGTGCGTTTGAATCGGGAGGCGACCTAAGATTTATTCGGTTCTTTCTTCATGTTTTGATAACATGAAGTCAGCGAATTTCATAGAGTCTATGCGAAGTCGGATTTGTCTCGATTCATAACGAGTAACAAATGAAGAGCATCATTGTCTGGTTGTCATGTGCCGCGATTGTCGTCTGGATACTCGTCGATACGCCCATTGTTATTCTTACTCAGGACTGCGCCGCGCTAACGCCGCGCCAGCGCGGTGACAAGGCCGGCGCCGATCAAGAGCGTGCCGCCGGCACGGTCGAGCCAGCGGCGCACGGAGGCACGCGTCATGCGGGTGCGCAGGGCGCCGGCGAACGCCACCCACAGGGCCGCGTTGATCGCCGCGAGCGTCACGAAGGTCGCGACCAGGACCGTCGTCTGCGGCAGCAGCGGCTGGTCGGCCGCCATGAACTGCGGCACGAAGGCGACGAAGAACACGATGCTCTTGGGGTTGAGCGCGGTGACCGTGAACGCCTGCAGGAACACGCCGCGCGGGCGGGGCGTCGCCCGCAGGGTCAGGGGTGTGATCGCCATGGACGAGCGCCACAGCTTGACACCCAGCCACACCAGATAGACCGCCCCAGCAAGCTTCAGCACCGTGAACAGCGTCGCCGAGGCGGCCAGGATGGCGCCGGCGCCGGCCAGCGAGGCGGACATGGCGACGAAATCGCCGAGCGCCACGCCGGGGACGCTGGCCCACGCGGCGCGCCGGCCGCTGGCGAGCGTCAAACCGATCACCAGGGTCACCGTCGGCCCTGGCATCGCCAGCAGGATCGCGCTGGCGCCCGCGAACGCCAGCCAGATTTCGGGGTTCATCGCGTCGGCTCCGTCGTTTCGAGCCGCACTCAGCCCGTGCCCGGCCCCGCCGGTCAAGCGCGTTCCGCCGTGGCGCGACGCGCGTTGACAGTGCCGGGCCGTGCCCCTAGTTTTCGCACCTGCGAAATGAACCGATGGCCGCGAGCGGCCATCCCCACCCCTCGGTCCATGGTCAAGGGTCGCGCATGAAGGTCCTCGTCGCGTGCAAGCGGGTCATCGACTACAACGTCAAGGTCCGGGTGAAGGCCGACCAGTCGGGCGTCGACCTGCAGAACGTCAAGATGTCCATGAACCCGTTCGACGAAATCGCCGTCGAACAGGCCATCCGGCTCAAGGAAGCCGGCACCGCGACCGAGATCGTCGCCGTCAGCCTGGGCGCCGAGGCGTGCCAGGAGACGCTGCGCACCGCGCTTGCCATGGGGGCCGACCGGGCCATCCACGTGCATCACGACGGCGGGCTCGAGCCGCTGGCCGTCGCCAAGCTGCTCAAGGCCGTGATTGGCGCCGAGCAGCCGAGCCTCGTGCTGCTGGGCAAGCAGGCGATCGACGACGATTGCAACCAGACCGGCCAGATGCTGGCGGGACTGCTGGGCTGGCCCCAGGGCACCTTCGTCTCGCGCCTCAAGGTCGAGGGCGCCAAGGTGGCGGCCGGGCGCGAGGTGGACGGCGGCATCGAGAACGTCGAGTTGAAGCTGCCGGCAGTGATGACCGTCGATCTGCGTCTGAACGAGCCGCGCTACGCCTCGTTGCCCAACATCATGAAGGCGCGCAAGAAGCCGATCGACAAGAAGACCCCGGCGGAACTGGGCGTCGATCCGGCGCCGCGGCTCAGGACCGTCAAGGTGGCCGAGCCGCCCAAGCGCCAGGCCGGCGTCAAGGTCGACAGCGTCGCCACCCTGGTCACCAAGCTCAAGGAAGAGGCGGGAGTCATCTGATGGCGGTCCTTCTCGTCGCCGATCACGCCAACGACGCGGTGCAGGCCGCGACGCTTCACGCCGCCAGCGCCGCGCGCCAGATGGGCGGCGAGCTGCACGTGCTGGTCGCCGGACACAACTGCGCCGGCGCCGCCAAGGCCGCCGCCGCCATCGAAGGCGTCGCCAAGGTGCTGCACGCCGACGACGCGACGCTGGGCCACAACCTGGCCGAGAACGTCGCGCCCCTGATCGCGCGCGTGGCCAAGGGCTACAGCCACGTGGTCGCGGCCGCGACCACGTTCGGCAAGAACGTCATGCCGCGCGCCGCCGCCCTGCTTGACGTGCAGCAGGTGTCGGACATCATCGGCGTCGAGGGCCCGGACACCTTCGTGCGCCCGATCTACGCGGGCAACGCGCTGGCGACCGTGCAGTCGTCCGACTCGATCAAGCTGGTCACCGTGCGCACCACGACCTTTCCGGCGGGCGCCGCCACGGGCGGCGGCGGCACGGTCGAGACCATCCCGGGCCAGGCGGACGCCGGCGTCTCCAGCTTCGTCGGCGTCGAGACGCAGCGCACCGAGCGGCCCGAGCTGACCAGCGCGCGCATCGTCATCTCGGGCGGGCGCGGCATGCAGTCGAGCGACAACTTCAAGCTGCTGTTCGACGTGGCCGACGTCCTGGGCGCCGCCGTGGGCGCCAGCCGCGCCGCGGTCGATTCCGGTTTTGTGCCCAACGACTACCAGGTCGGCCAGACCGGCAAGGTTGTGGCGCCGGAGCTCTACGTGGCCGTCGGTATCTCGGGCGCCATCCAGCACCTGGCGGGCATGAAGGACAGCAAGGTCATCGCCGCCATCAACAAGGACGAGGAAGCGCCGATCTTCCAGGTCGCCGACTACGGCCTGGTGGCGGATCTGTTCAAGGCCCTGCCGGAGTTGGCCCAGGAGTTGAAGTCGCGCGGCATCAAGCCGCGTTAGGAGCCGCCATGGACATCAAGCGCGTCGGTGTGATCGGGGCCGGGGCCATGGGCTCCGGCATCGCCCATGTGTGCGCGCTGGCCGGCTACGAGACGCGGCTGTCGGACGTCAGCCAGGAACGGCTCGACGGCGCGCTCGAGAAGATCGCCGATAGCATGGCGCGCCAGGTCGGGCGCTGCCAGATCACCGAGGCGGACCGCGCGGCGGCGCTGCAGCGCCTCAGCGGTGCCGTCGGGCTCGACCAGTTCAAGGACTGCGACTTGGTGATCGAGGCGGCGACCGAGAACGAGAAGGTCAAGAAGGAGATCCTGGCGAGCCTGTCAAGGGTGCTGCCGCCGCACGCGCTGATCGCCACCAACACCTCGTCGATCCCGATCACGCGGCTGGCCACGGCGACCGACCGGCCCGGCAAGTTCATGGGCATGCACTTCATGAACCCCGTGCCGCGCATGGAGCTGGTCGAGCTGATCCGCGGCCTGGCGACCGATCCGGAGACCTACGAGGCGATCAAGGCGATGACCAAGCGGCTCGGCAAGACCTCGGCCTCGGCCGAGGACTTCCCGGCCTTCATCGTCAACCGCATCCTGCTGCCCATGGTCAACGAAGCGGTCTACGCCCTCTACGAGGGCGTCGGTTCGGTCGAGGCCATCGACACCGCCATGAAGCTCGGCACCCACCATCCCATGGGGCCGCTGGAGCTGGCCGACTTCATCGGCCTCGACGTCTGCCTCGCGATCATGCAGGTGCTCTACGAAGGCCTGGCCGACAGCAAGTACCGGCCCTGCCCGCTGCTGGTAAAGTACGTCGAAGCCGGCTGGCTCGGACGCAAGTCGGGCCGGGGCTTCTACGACTATTCGGGGCCGAACCCCGTCCCGACGCGCTGACGACTGTTCCCCGGTCGTCGCCGTCATCATGCTGGCCCCGCGCGCTTCGTCCGCCTGCTAGATTGCCGCGTGTCGCCGCGACGCCTCGGCGCGGTTTTCTTGGGCGGGTCTCTCCTTGGCCACCGTCGCGTTCCCCTGGGTCCAGCGCTTCCGTACGCCGGGCGTGCTGTTCTTCGCGACCATCGACGCGATCGATGCCATGGGCCGCGCGCTGCTGGTCACGGTCATCCCGATCCAGGCGCTGGACGCCTTCGGCGACAGCCGCGACATCTCGCTGGCGTTCACCTTCGGGGGCGTCGCCGGGCTCGCCGGCCTGTTCACCATCCCCTGGCTGATCCGCACATTCCGCCGCCGCTTTGTCTACACCCTGGGTGTGGCGCTGCTGATCGCCGCCGCCGCGGCCCTGGCGACGGCGAGCCAGGTGGGCGTGGTGGTCGCCATCGTTCTGCGCACCTTCGCGACGAGCTGCGTCATCATCTCCATGAACCTCTACGTCATGGAGTTCATCCACAAGCGCGACTTCGGGCGCCTCGAGCCGATCCGCATCATGGCGGTGGGCGTGCCGTGGACCGTCGGCCCGTACCTGGGCGTCCACCTCTACGCCGAGGTCGATCCCTTGTTCGCCTACGCCATCGCCGCAGCTTGCGCCGCCCTGGTGCTGGCGTACTTCTGGTGGGTGCCGCTGCGCGGCCAGCCGACCGCCGCGCTGCACCGCGCGCCGCGCGCGCCCTGGCGCGACATCGGCCGGTTCATCGTGCAGCCCAGGCTCCGGCTCGCCTGGCTGCTGGCCTTCGGCCGCTCGTGCTGGTGGTCGATGTTCTTCATCTACGTGCCGCTGTTCATGGTCGAGTCGGGCCTTGGCGAGCTGGCGGGCGCGCTGGCCGTCTCGATCGGCAACGCGACGCTGTTGGTGGCGCCGGTGTTTGGCTGGCTGGCGCGTCGCTTCCACATGCGTCCCGTGATCACGGTCGCGTTCCTGGCGCTGGCCGGAACCACTTTGGCGGCCGGGCTGACCGCGGACGCGCCCTACGTGGCCGCGTCGCTGCTGCTGCTGGGCACCCTGCCCGCGGTGGCGCTTGACGGCCTCGCGATCATCCTGTTCTACCGTGCCGTGCACCCCTACGAACGGCCCGAGATGTCGGCGGTCTACTCCACCTGGCGCGACCTCTCCAACATGGCGACGCCGGGCATCGCCGCGATCGCGCTCAGCTTCGGGCCCTTGCCTTGGGTGTTCGTCGCGCTCGGCGCCACCATGTTCGTCTACGCCGCGTACTCCCGCTACATTCCCCACTCCATGTAGCCGGCGGGCACCCCGGCGGATTATAGAGGTGGCCTTCGTGCCCTGAGGAGACTTCCGCGATGTCGAGCGTGCGCCCCGTGTCCCGCCCCGCCACTGGCAGCGGTCCGTGTCTGGTCGGCTTGGCCACCCAGATGGACCCGATCGCCGGGATCGAGCCGCGCCGGCTCGCGCGCGAACTCTACGGCATCGACGGCGAGCCCGTGCCGCTGCACGGCGAGCGCAACGACAATTGGCGCGTCACGGGCACGGACGGCCGCGCCATCGTCCTCAAGGTCTCCGGCACGCTCGAGAACCTGAACGCCATCGACCTGCAGATCGCCGCGCTGGAGCACATCGGACGCCACGCGCCCGAGCTGGTGGTGCCGCGCCTGGTGCGCACGCGCGCTGGCCGCGCCGCCGTCGACCTGGACGGCGCGCTGGCCGGGCACCGCGTGTTTGCGGTCAGCCTAGTGCCCGGCCGGCCGCTCGAATCGGTCGAATACGGCACGAGCGTGCTGGAGCGGGTCGGCGGAGCGCTGGCCCGGCTCGACCGCGTGCTGCGCGGTTTCCACCACGGCTGGGTCCCCACCGACCTGGCGTGGGACATCCGCAACGCACCCGTCCTGCGCGATGCCGTTTCCCTGGTCGCCGACGCGGCGCAGCGGCGCATGCTGGACGGCATCTTCGAGCGCTTCATCACGCGCACGCTGCCGGCCTATGGCCGGTTGCGCTGCCAGTTCATCCACAACGACGGCGACGGCGCCAACGTGCTGGTCACCGAGGACGGCACGGACGTTTCGGGCATCGTCGATTTCGGCGACATGACGTTCGGCCCGCTGATCGTCGAGTTGGCGGTGCCGGGCGCCGACACAGCGCGCAAGCGGCTGGACCCGCTCGAATCGATCGGGGCGCTTGTCGAGGGCTACACCGCCACGGCGCCGCTCGAGAGGGACGAGATCGCGCCGTTGCACGACGCGATCCTGATGCGCGCGGCGACCGGCCTCAGCGCCGTCGTCTGGCGTCGCCGGCACGATCCGGCGGGCGCCGAGCTGCTGGGCGACTACGACACCCACGCCTGGGACTTCATCGAGCGCATGCTGACCCACGGCCCGGCCAAGGTTGAGGCGCAACTCGCGCGCGCGGCGCGCACCGCCGTTGTGGTGCCGGTGACGCGACCCGCCGCGCCCGCGACGCCCGGCGCCGACGCCGACCTGATCGCGCGGCGCCACCGCGTGCTGGGCAAGCACCTGTCGCTGACGTACCGCGAACCGGTCCACGTGGTGCGCGGCGAGGGCGTGTGGCTGACCGCGGCCGACGGCCGCCGCTACCTGGACGCCTACAACAACGTACCTTCGGTCGGCCATTGCCATCCGCACGTGGTGGCGGCGCTGGCGCGCCAGATCGCGACGCTGAACACCAACACCCGCTACCTGCACGAGACGGTCGTCGCCTACGCCGAGCGGCTGGCCGCGACCATGGGCAACGGCCTGGATGCCTGCATCTTCGTCAACTCAGGCAGCGAGGCCAACGACGTGGCGTGGCGCATGGCCATGGCCTGGACCGGCCAGCGCGGCGCCCTGGTCATGGAGAACGCCTACCACGGCATCACCGAGGCGGTGTCGTACCTGTCGCCCTACGAGGTGGCCGAGGACGCGCTGTCGCCCCACGTGCGCACGCTGTCCCCGCCCAACACCTACCGGCACCCGACCACCGCCACCGACCCAGGCGCCCACTACGCCGAAACCGCCGACCGCGCCATCTCGGCGCTGGCCGCCAAGGGCATGAAGCCCGCGCTGGTTATGGTCGACACGGGTCTGACCTCCAACGGCATCCCCGAGGTCGTCCCCGGCTACCTCGCCGGCGTCGCCGCCAAGGTGCGCGCTGCCGGCGGACTCTATGTCGCCGACGAGGTGCAGTTCGGCGTCGGCCGGCCGGGCAGCCACATGTGGGGCTTCCAGGTGCACGGCGCCGTGCCCGACATCGTCACCATGGGCAAGCCGATCGCCGACGGCCACCCGCTGGGCGTCGTCGTGGCGCGCCGCGACATCCTGGAGCACTTCTTCGCCAAGACCGGGTTCTTCTCGACCTTCGGCGGCAATCCGGTGTCGGCGGCGGCGGGGCTCGCGACTCTCGAGGCGCTCGAGCAGGACCGGCTGCAGGAGAACGCCCTGACCACCGGCGCCTACTTCAAGCAGGGCCTGGCCAAGCTGATGGAGCGCCACGAGCGGATCGGCGACGTGCGGGGCCACGGGCTGCTGATCGGCGTCGATATCGTCAAGGACCGCCATACCAAGGCGCCCGACAAGGCCGAGACCGACCGGGTGAAGAACCGCGTGCGCGAGCTGGGCGTGCTGTTCGGCACCGAGGGTGCCGGCGGCAACATCCTGAAAATCCGCCCGCCGCTGCCGTTCAAGCCCGAGCACGCGGACATCGCCGTCGCCGCGCTCGACCAGGCACTTGCTGGGCGCTGAGCGCCATGGCGCCGGCGGATCAGTTCGATCCGCGCCACTATGTGGGCGTGCGTCGGCCGCTGGCCGAGGCCGAGACCCTGCCGGCTTGGTGCTACACCTCGGCCGCGTTCCACACGCGCGAGATCGAGCGCGCGTTTCTCAAGCGCTGGCTGTTCGTCGCGTGCGCCGACGAGGTGCCGAACGCGGGTGACACGCTGGCGCTCGAGACCGTCGGCGGCCCCATTGCGCTGGTGCGCGGGCGCGACGGCGTGGTGCGCGCCTTCGCCAACGCCTGCCGCCATCGCGGTGCGCGGCTCGTCGAAGGGCGCGGGACGTGCCGCGCGATCGTCTGCCCCTATCACGCCTGGACCTACGACCTTGAAGGCCGCCTGATCGGCGCGCCGCGCATGGAACGCACGGCTGGCTTCGACCGCGCCGACCACGGCCTGGTTCCCATCCGCCTGGCGACGTGGCAGGGCTTCGTCTTCGTGACCTTCGACGCGCGCATCGGGCGGCTCGAGGACCAGCTCGGCGACCTGACAACTAAGCTTGGCATCTACGACTTCGACGGCATGGTGTGCACGCGGCGCACGTCCCACGAGGTGCCGTGCAACTGGAAGGTGCTGATCGAGAACGCCATGGAGGCGTACCACACCGGCACGGTCCACGGCGCGTCCCTGCGCCAGCAGGAGGCCGAGGACGAACCGACCGAGGGCGGCTGGGACGCCATCTGGATCGCGCGCGACCAGTCGATCGCCGTGCTGCCCGACGAGGCGGCGCCGTTCGATCACGTGCCCGGGCTGGCGGGGCGCGCCGCGCGCGGCACGTTCTTCACCGCCATCCACCCCAACACCCAGTTCGCCTGCACCCAGGACTGCATGTGGTGGCTGAACGTGTGGCCGCGCGGGGCCGAGGCGTGCCGACTCGAGGTCGGCACGTGCTTCCCGCGCGCCACCGTGGCGCGCCCCGACTTCGCCGCGAACGTCGCGCGCTACTACCATCGCTGGGACACCGGCGTCGCCGATGATAACGCGATCGGCGCCACCCAGCAGGTGGGCCTGCGCTTCGCCGCCCGCCCTCCCGGCCGCTACTCGTGGACCGAATCGGCGGTCCACCGCGTCAACCTCTGGCTGCTCGATCAGGTGCTCGACCCGGCCTGACGCCGGCACGTCAGCAACCAGACGAACGTCACCGCCTGGAGCGCGAGTGCCAGGCCGAGTGTTGCGGCGTAGGCCGCGACGGGCCGCTGTCCGGCCTCGGCCGGCCACAGGCCGATCAGCGCCGCCATGCCGTACTGCGCGGCGAACGCGCCGATGAACACGACCAGGTTCAAGGCGGTGTTGGCGCGTCCGGCCAACGCCAGAGGAAAACCGCGCGCGAGCTCGGGGTAGTAGAGCGTGCTGGCCACGCCGAAGGCGCCGAACGCCAGGCACGCCGCGACGGGCGCGGCATGCCCCGCCACTAGGATCGCTGCCTGGGCGATCAGGAACAGGCCGGTGCCCACATCCGCCGCGCCGCGCGCGGTGATGCCAAGGCGCCCGACCAGAGCCGACAGCGCGACGAACCCGACCAGCATGCCGATCGGGAACGCCGCCAACACGGTCGCGCGGTCGACCGCGTCCAGACCGGCCACGTCGGCCAGCCACGGCGTTGCCCACAGACCGGGCAGCGACAGGAACACCGCCTGGGTCGTCATGGTCACCGGCGCCAGCGCACGGAAGCCGCGGCTCAGAACGATCGGCGCGAAGCCCCGCTGGCCTGCGACCGGGCCGTCGCGCGGCCGCGGCGGCTCGGGCGCCCAGAACGCCAGCACCGCCGCCGGCGCCAGGATCAGCACGGCCAGCCCGGCGAACGCCGGCCGCCAGCCGACCGAGGCAACCAGCGCCTGCACGGGCGCCGTGGCGATACGGGCGCCGTGGCGATGAGCGAGCCCAACGCGCCGAACGCCCACAGCACGCTGTTGAAGCGCGGCGCGCCGACCGGCCCAAACCACAGAGCGAAGGCCTGGAACCCGGCCATCAGGGCGACCGCCATGCCGGCGCCCAGCAGCGCGCGTCCCGCCGCCAGGCCCACCGCGCCCTCGGCCACGGCGAACAGCACGGCACCCGTCGCGGCGACGACCAGCAGCGCGGCGTCGACCCGGCGCGGCCCGAAGCGGTCGAGCAGACTTCCGGCGGGGAGTTGCATGGCGGCGAAGGCCAGGAAGAACGCGCTGGTCACCAGGCCGAGCGCGGCCGGCCCCAGGCCAAGCTCGGCCTCCAGGTCCGGCGCGACCACGGCGTTGACCACGCGGCACGCGTCGGACAGCAGGAACGCCAGTGCGAACGGCAGGACGATGCGCGCGATGGCGCCGAGGCTGGCGTGCGGTTCAGTCACGGCGGCCGCGCAGAAACCAGACGAGCGAGAGCACCTGCACCGCTAGCACGGCGCCGAACGCCACCTGGTAGGCGATCACGGAATGGCGACCCGCCTCGGCCGGCCACTGGGCCAGGATCCAGCCGGGGCCGTACTGCACGGCGAAGGCGCCGACGACGACGCCCAGGTTGGCCGCGGTCAGGGCACGGCCCGCAAGTGCCGTGCCGAAGACGCGCGTCAGCATGGCGTAGCCGTAGGCGCCGCACGTGCCTAGAAAGCCGAACGCCGTCCACAGCACGAGCGGCGCCACCATCCCATCCACGATGATCGCCGCCTGGATCGCCATGAACGCGAGCGTCGTGACCACGACCAGATGGCGCAGGGCGACCCCCGCGCGCCCCAGGCGCACGGCGAGCCAGCCGAGCGCCACGTAGCCCGCGCCCATACCGA
The DNA here is from genome assembly GCA_016869675.1 of Alphaproteobacteria bacterium. Lineage (GTDB taxonomy): Bacteria > Pseudomonadota > Alphaproteobacteria > SP197 > SP197 > VGDP01. The sequence goes on from VGDP01000004.1 coordinate 88,187, forward strand.
CCGCGATGGCGCCCAGGTGCAGCCCGGCGGCCGCGGCGTCAAGCCCGGCCACGTCGCGCAACCAGCCACCCGCCCACAGGGCCGGCGTCGCCAGCACGGCGGCGGTCGTCGTGGTGCACACGGGCGCAATGCGCCAGAAGGCCGCGCTGCCCAGCACCAAGCTGAGCCCGCTGAGCTCGCTCGCCAAGTTGCCGGCGCGGCGCGGGCGCGCGGGCACCGCCAGCGCGACGAACGCGGCCGCCGCGGCGATCGCCAGCGCCAGGCCGAGCAGCGGTTCGCGCCAGCCGACCGCCGCGACCAGACGCTCGGCCGGCGTGGTGCCGATCAGGCTGCCGACTTGGCCGCTGGCCAGCAAGCCGGCGTTGGCCAGCGGCAGCCACGCGGCGGGCAGCCACTGGGCGAAGGCCTGCAGGCCGGCCATCAGGGTGACCGCCATGCCGATGCCCATGACGAAGCGCGCCGCCGCCGCCGGCGCCAGCCCCGGCGCGAGCGCGAAGGCTACGGTGCCGAGCGTCGCGATGACCAGCAGCACCGCCACGACGGGCCGCGCGCCGTAGCGGTCCATCAGCACGCCGCAGGGCAGTTGCGCCACGGCGAAGCCGAGGAAATAGGCGCCGGTCACCAGGCCGAGCCCGACCGCGTCGAGCGCCAAGTCGGCCGCCAGCGCCGGCGCCGCCACGGCGTTGACCACGCGCAGGAGCTCGGAGATCGCGAAAGCGAAGGCGAAGGGTGCGCCGACGCGCAGCGCGCGCCCCAACCCGGCGGCGGCCTCGGTCATGCCCGGACCCGGCCGCCGAGCGCGAACCACACGATCGCGCACGACTGGGCCGCGACGAGCGTGCCAAACGCCAGCGTGTAGCCCTCGGGCGCGTAGGCCTCGGGCGTCGAGCCGGGCACCAGGTCGATGACCCAGCCGATGGCGTACTGCAACACGAAGGCGCCGACGAACAGGAACAGGTTGAGCGCGGTCACGGCGCGGCCCGCCATGGCACGCGCGAATGACCGGGTCACCGCGCTGTACATCAGGGCGGCGAACCCGGCGCACAGGCCGAACGCCAGCCATGGGACCCAGGGTGTGCTTGCGCCCACGCCGGCGGCGATCGCCGCCTCGGTCGCGACCAGCGCCAGCGACCCCGCCAGGACCACGCGCTCAAGGCCGATGCCGCGGCGCGCCAGCCCGCCCGCCGCCCAGCCGACCGCCAGCGAACTCGCCGTCATGGCGACCGCGATGACCAGCAGCACCTGGGCCGCCTCGGCGCGTGCCAGCCCCGCCACGTCGCGCAGCCACGGGCCGGCCCACAGACTCTGGATCGCCAGGTAGCCGCCGTGCAGCAGACCGAGGAGCGGCGCGTGGCGCCAGAAGACGCGGGTGCGCGCGATGGCACGGAAGCCGAGCGCCTGGTCGCGCCAGGATTCACGCGGCCCCGCGGGCTTCTCGGGCACCACCAGGGCCAGCGTGAGCGCGAGCAACACGGTCGCGGCGGCGAGCCCGGCGAACAGCCCGCGCCAGCCGACGACGTCGAGCGCGGCCTCGGCCGGCGCCGTCGCCACTAGCGCGCCCATGCCGCCGGCCGCGACCAGCGCGCCGTTGGCCAACGGCAGCCGATGGTCGGGAAACCACACCACGAACGCCTTGAAGCCAGCCATCAGGCACGCCGAGACGCCGAGCCCGATCAGGCCGCGCGCGAGCGCCAGCGCGCCGAGCGAGTGGCCCATGGCGAACAGGAGCGCCCCCGCCGCGGCGATCACCAGCAGCATCGCATCGACCCGACGCGGGCCGAACCGATCGAGCAGAACGCCCAGCGGCAACTGGAACGCCGCGAAGGTCAGGAAGTAGACGCTGGTCAGCAGACCCAGGTCCTCGGCAGTCAGGCCGAACTCGCCGGCCAGGCCGGGCCCGACGACCGCGTTGACCACGCGGTAGACGTAGGACAGGAAGAATCCGGCCGCGAAGGGCGCGAAGACACGGGCGACGAGCGCGGCGCTCAAGGCCGGCGTTCCTACGCCACCGCGCCGCGCGCCGCGAGGATCGCCCCGGCCAGCTCGACGAAGCCGTCGGCGCCCCGCGCGGTCGTGACCCATGCCGGTTCCGCGTCGAGGCGCCCGGCGAAGTCGCGCACGTTGGCGACGCCGACCGCGTTGGGAAAGAAGGCGAACATGGGCGCGTCGTTGGGCGAATCGCCGACGAACATCACGTTGTCGCCCGCGCCGTCCAGGTCGGTGCCGAACGCCTCGGCGAACAGGCGCCGGGTCATGGCCAGCTTGTCGTAGTCGCCGAACCAACCGTTCACGTGGATCGAGCTGACCTTGGCGGTGGCGCCGCCGGCACGGAAGTGTTCGACGATCGCCGCGACGGCCACGTCGTCCAGCGGCGCCACGTCCTCGCGGAAATCGATGGCTAGGTCGGCCTCGCGGTAGGCCTGGTCGGCGGCGACGCGGGCGCCAAGAACCGCGGCCAGGATCGCCGCCTCGATGGCGGCCAAGCGCGCGCGGTCGGCGGCGCGCTCGGCGTCCGATCTCCAGTAGCGACGGATCATCCGCCGCGCGCGGTCGTCGTAGCGGAACCAGAACGCGCCGTTCTCGCCGACCACGGCGTCGACCGGCCACTGGCGCGCGATCAGATCGCACCAGCCGGCCGGCCGGCCGGTGATCGGCACGACCGTCAGCCCGGCGGCGCGCAAGCGTTCCAGAGCGTCGTAGGCGCGCGCCGGCAGGCGGCCCTCGATCGTGAGCGTGTCGTCGATGTCGCACAGCACGAAGCGGACGTCGGCGAGCACCGCGCGCGGGCACGAGGCGAGCGGCCGCATGGTTTAGGCCAGGCTGTCGACGAAGGGATCGAGCGCGCCGCTTTCGGCCGCCACGTCAAGGATCGTGAAGCGATCGCGCGTCAGGCGGGCGTGGCGCACGACCTGGCGGTAGAAGCCGATGTCGAGGCCCAGGTCGGACGGGCGCGTCGGCGCGCCGGCACGGCGCAGCGTCGCCTCGATCTGATTGGCGGGACGCATCACGGCGCGCAGGCGCGCGCGGATGCTGTCCCAGTCCACCGCGAGCCGGGCGTTCAGCGCCGCCGCGCGCGCATCGTCAAGGCGCTTGGGCGCGAAGTCCTTCCAGCACGTGGCGCCGAGTTCGGGCCCGAACCAGCGGATCGCGTCGGCCTCGGTGACGGTGGTCGCTTCGAGCCTGGGCGGCGGCCCATCGAGCACCCGTTCCTGCAGGCGCGCGATCGTGAGCGTGGCGACCGCCACCTGCTCGCCGTGGAAAACGGGCGGCGTGCCGGCGGGCGCCTTCATCTCGATGGTGTGGCTGATCAGATGTTCCGCCTGGCTGGCCGGGTGGCTGGAGCCGCAGATCGTCATGCCGAAGCCGGACAGGATCAGGGTGCGCGCCAGCCGCTCCATGGCGCCGAGGTCGCCGGCCAGGAGCGCTTCAGGCGCGGCCATCAGGGCGTCCTCGTCCTCGGCCAGCAGAGCGAACGGCGCCTCGCGGTAGGGCGTGTCGACCAAGAAGTGCGCCAGCAACCAGTCGGCCTGGGCTGTGGAGCGCGCGATGCTGTCGCCGAGGCCTGAGCGGATCATGCGCGCCGGAGCGCCGGCCAGCACGCCCACGTCGGCGAACACGCCGGTCGGCACCACGGCGGATAAGGACTTCTTGTGGCCGTCGACCGTGATCGCCGCGTTGGTCGAGGTGTAGCCGTTCATCGAGGGCGCGGTGGCGAACACGACGTAGCGCTTGCGGTCGCGCATCGCCGTATATTTGCACAAGTCGTTGATCGAGCCCGAGCCGACCGCCACCAGGCTGTGGGCCCGCGCCGTCGCCATGCGCAGCGCCACCACCTGGTCGGCGTCGGCGTGCGGATGGTCGCCGAGATGGACCGGGATGACCGCGCCCACGGCGCCGAGCGCGGCCTCGATGCGCGCGCCCAGCAACGTGTGGGTCGTCGGATCGAACACCACGGCGAACGGCGGCCGCAGGCCCAGCCCGTCCAGGCACGCGGCCTCGCGCCCCGCCAGGCTGTCGGCGATCACCACGCGCTGGACCGCGACCTTGACCGGCTGGCCGGTTTCCGGGTCCGGCCACGTGCCCGCCAACAGCCGGTCGATCGTCCCCGAGGTCATGACCGATCAGGCGCAGGCGGCCAGGATGGCGCGAAGCTGCGAGACGAGCGCGCCGAGGCGCGACGCGAACGAGCCGTCGAACGCGGCCGAGCCGATGGTGAACGCATCGGCGCCGGCGGCCTTGAGCGCGCGGATGCGCGCCGGCGAATCGACGCTGCCGGCCACGATCAGCCGGCCGTCGCCCAGGCCCCGGCGCGCCGCGCGCACCAGGTCCAGCGGGTCCGCCTCGGTCGCCCGGTAGGCCAGCAGATCGGCGCCGGCGCAGCCCTTGGCGCGGAACGCGCGGCACTGGGCCTCGACGTCAGCCGGGCCTCCACCCAGTTTGGTCGGATGGCCCTCAGGCCGGCCGGGGAACGGGAAGTAGCCGGCCGAGGCGCCGGCGAGCGCGCCGAGCGCCGCGTCGACCTCGGTGCCGCCAAGCACGCAATCGACGCCGAGCCGGCGCGCCACGCGCACGGATTCGGCGGACGCCTCGCGGCTGGTCGAGACGATCTCGAGATAACTGGTGGCGCCGGTCGCCTTGATCGCCCGGTGTAGCTCAGTCAGCGTCGCTTCATCGACGCCGACGTCCTTGAACCCGACGTGGCGCAGACCCACGGGCGCGATCGCCTCCATGACCGTCAGGCAGTCCTCGACCGTCTGGTCGTGGCGGGTCAGCATGAAGATGAAGTCCACGGCGATCCTCCGGCGGCGGCGCGCCGAACCTAGAGCAACGCCGGATTGGATGGAACCGCCATGGTTCCGTCGGATCGGGCGGCTTCGGCTTCATGAGTCCTCGCGGCTTGGTGGGCGGGCGGACGCGCTGTTAGCATGCCGCCATGTCGCACGCCGAGGGCCTGACCGAGGTCGCCATCGTGATCGCTCTCGCCCTGCTGTGCGGCCTGGGCCTGGGCCGCCTGCGCCAGCCGGCGATCGTCGGCTACATCCTGGCCGGCGTGCTGCTTGGCCCTTCGGGGCTGGGCTTCGTCGAGAACCGCGAGGCCATCGGTTTGCTGGCGGAACTCGGCGTGCTGCTGCTGCTGTTCGTGGTCGGCATGGAGCTGTCCGTGCGCGCGTTCCAGGCGGTGCTGGGCTTCGCGCTGCTGGTGACCGTGCTCGAGATCGCCGCCACGATCCTGTTCATGGCGGCGCTGGCCCTGGTGTTCGGCTGGAATCTGGGCCTGGTGGTGCTGCTGGGCTGCGTGGTCAGCCTGTCGAGCACGGCGGTGGCGATCCGCATGCTGAGCGACATCCAAGAGCTGCACGGCGACACCGGGCGCAAGGTCGTCGGCGTGCTGATCGCCCAGGACCTGGCCTTCGTGCCCATGATCCTGGTGATCGGCGCGCTGGGCGGCGACGGCATGGCGCCGGTCGACCTGCTGCCCCTGGCGGGGGCGCTGGCGGTGCTGGGCGGCGTCTTGTGGTTCCTGGCGCGCCGGCCGGCGCTGCGGCTGCCGCTGCGCCAATGGGCGCGCGGTCAGCGCGACCTGACCGTGCTGGCGGCGCTCGCCTGGTGCTTCGCCGCCGCATCGGTCAGCGGCCTCCTGGGACTTTCCAGCGCGTTCGGCGCGTTCCTGGCCGGGTTGGTGCTCGGCAACTCGAGCGACCGGCGCGCCCTGATGCGCGCGATCGAACCGATCCAGGGCGTCCTGCTGATGGCGTTCTTCCTGTCGGTCGGGCTGCTGGTCGATCTGCCCACCATCTGGCGCAACCTAGGCACCGTGATCGTGCTGCTGCTGGTGGTCACGGTGCTGAAGACGGCGCTGAACATCGGCCTGTTCCGCACCCTCGACGAGCCCTGGCCCAACGCCTTCAAGGCCGGCACGGCGCTGAGCCAGGTCGGCGAGTTCTCGTTCGTGCTGGCCGGCGCGGGCCTGGCCGGTGGCCTGGTCGACGACGAGGTCCATCGTATCGTCGTCGCGGTCATCGTGCTGAGCCTGGCGACCAGCCCGTTTTGGTTCCTGACCGCGCACCGGCTGCACGTGCTGGCGCTGCAGCCCACCTCGTGGCGCGAGACGCTGGGCAGTCTGTACGGCGGCGAGACCTCGCGGCTGCGCGGCCTCGTCGAGCGTGCGGCCCGGCGCGCGCGGCGGCGCTGATGCCCGACGACCGGCTCGAGCGCGCGCTTTCCGCCCCGGTCGCCGGCATAGACGAGGCCGGACGGGGCCCCTGGGCGGGCCCCGTGGTCGTCGCGGCGGTGGTGCTGGACCCGGCGCGTGTGCCCCCGGGCCTGGACGATTCCAAGCGGCTGAGCGCGCTCCGGCGCGCGGCCCTGTTCGACGCGCTCGTGGCGTGCGCGACCATCGGGGTGGGCATCGCCGAGGCAGCCGAGATCGACCGCCTCAACATCCGCCGCGCGACGCATCTGGCCATGCGCCGCGCGCTGGAGGCCCTGCCGATCCGGCCGCGCCACGCCCTGGTCGACGGCAACGACCGGCCGGACCTGCCGTGCCCGGCGACGGCGGTGGTCGGCGGCGACGGCCTCTCGCTCTCGATCGCGGCGGCGTCGATCGTCGCCAAGGTGACGCGCGACCGCCTGATGGAGGCGCTGGCGCGCGCCCACCCGGGTTACGGCTTCGAGCGGCACAAGGGCTACGGCACGGCACGGCACCAGGACGCGCTGGCGCGCCTGGGTCCGTGCGCCCAGCACCGTCGCTCGTTCCGCCCGGTCGCCCAGGCGGCCGCGATCAGCCGATCTTGAGGCCCTGGAACCGCTTCTGGAAGCGCGCGACGCTGCCCGCGTTCTCGTTCAGGCGCTGGTTCATGTTGCCGGTCCAGGCCGGGTGGACCAGCGGGTCGATGTCGAGGGTCATGCGGTCGCCCGCCTTGCCGTAGGTCGAGCGGGTCTCGAACTCGGTGCCGTCCGTCATCACCACCTTGATGGTGTGATAGTCGGGGTGGATGTCCTTCTTCATGGCGTGCCTCGAACGACGCGAACCCCGGACCTGAGGCCCGGAAGGGCGGTCTTATAGCCGCCCCGGCCCGGCGCCGCAAGCGGCCGGCTTGTTGGCCGCACTCCCGCTTGCTATAGGGGCGAGGCCCGGAAGGCAGCCCATGGACCAGACGACCTTCGAGACCCTGGCGGAGCGCGCGCTCGCCGCCTTCGCCGACGCCATCGAGGCCGCCCTCGACGATGCCGACGTGGAGCATGGCGGCGGCATCCTGACTGTCACCCTGGCCGACCGGCGCCAGTTCGTCGTCAACCGGCACGCCACCAACCGGCAGATCTGGCTGTCCTCGCCGATCAGCGGGGCACACCACTACGATCCTGCCGAGGGGCGCTGGCGCGACAGCCGCGGCGGCGCCGACCTGGCCGAGCAGTTGGCCGCGGACCTGCGCGCCGCCACGGGCGTCGCCGTTACGCTCGGCTGAAGGACCACGCGTTGCGCGCCCCCACCCCGGTTCCGGACGCCGAGCCCGGCAAGGCGCCGATCGGACGTCTGCGGCCGATCCTGGCCTATCTGAAGCCCTACCGCGCGGCGGTGGCCGGCGCCATCGTCGCGCTGACCGTGGCGGCGGCGACGGTGTTGGGCATCGGTGTCGGCCTGCGCCGGCTGATCGACGACGGCTTCCGCACCGGCGACGGCGCCTTCCTGGACGGCGCCCTGGCCGGCCTGCTGTGCGTGACGGTGGTGCTGGCCATCGCCAGCTACGCCCGGTTCTACCTGGTGTCGTGGATCGGCGAGCGCGTGGTCGCGGACCTGCGGCACGCGGTCTACGGCCACGTGCTGGTGCTGGACGCCGCCTGGTTCGAGACGGTCAAGACCGGCGAGGTGCTGTCGCGCCTGACCACGGACACCACCGTGCTGCAGGTCGTGGTCGGCTCGGGCCTGTCCATGGCGCTGCGCAACGTGCTGCTGCTGCTGGGCGGCCTGGTCATGCTGCTGGTGACCAGCGCCAAGTTGACCGCCCTGGTGCTGCTGGTGGTGCCGGTGGTGGTGGCGCCCATCGTGGTCTACGGCCGCCAGGTACGCCGGTTGAGCCGGGCCAGCCAGGACCGCATCGCCGACGTCGGCGCCCATGTGGAGGAATCGGTCAACGCCGTGCGCGCGGTCCAGGCGCTGGGCCGCGAGAACCTGGAACGCGAACGCTTCGGTGTCCGCGTCGAGGACGCCTTCGCGACCGCGCTCGGGCGCATCCGGGCGCGCGCCTTGCTGACTGCCATGGTCATCCTCCTGGTGTTCGGCGCGGTCGGCGTCGTGCTGTGGATCGGCGGCCACGACGTGGTCGCCGGACGGCTCAGCGCCGGCGCGCTCTCGGCCTTCGTGTTCTACGCCATCGTGGTGGCCAGCGCCGTGGGCGCGCTGAGCGAGCTGGTGGGTGAACTGCAGCGCGCCGCCGGCGCCGCCGAGCGCCTGATCGAGCTGCTGGAGACGCGCCCGCGCATCGCCCCGCCCGCCGACCCGGCGCCGTTCCCTTCACCGTCGCGCGGCGCCGTGGCGTTCGAGGATGTCACGTTCCACTACCCCGCGCGGCCCGATCGGCCGGCGCTCGATCGCTTCGACCTGACGGTGGCGCCGGGCGAAACGGTCGCCCTGGTCGGCCCGTCGGGCGCGGGCAAGACCACCGTGCTCGGCCTGTTGCTGCGCTTCTACGACGTGGACGAGGGGCGCGTCGTCCTCGATGGCGTGGACGTGCGCCGGGCGGCGCCGGCGGACGTGCGTGCGCGCCTGGCGCTGGTGCCGCAGGACCCGGTGATCTTCGCCGCCAGCGCCTACGACAACATCCTCTATGGCCGGCCCGACGCCACGCGCGAGCAGGTGCGCGCCGCCGCCGAGGCCGCGGCGGCGGCCGCGTTCATCGACGCCCTGCCCCAGGGCTTCGACACCCATCTGGGCGAGAAGGGCGTGCGCCTGTCGGGCGGCCAGCGCCAGCGCATCGCCATCGCCCGCGCCATCCTGCGCGACGCGCCGGTGCTGCTGCTGGACGAGGCTACCAGCGCGCTCGACGCCGAGAGCGAGGCCTTGGTGCAGGCGGCGCTCGGGCGTTTGATGCAGGGGCGCACGACGCTGGTCATCGCCCACCGGCTGGCCACCGTGCAGCGCGCCGACCGCATCGTGGTCATGGACCACGGACGCATCGTCGCCGAGGGCACACATGGCGCCTTGCTGGCGCAGGGCGGGCTTTACGCCCGCCTGGCCGAGCTGCAGTTCGACCTGAACCAGCGGTAGTACGTGACTTCGGTTACACCGATTGCGCGGATCGCATCGCATCCGCCAGCGCCTTGCCCTGGCCGCACAGAACTTCAACCTGCCGCAGCTTCGATCTCTTCGGCTGTATGCCTCTTTCTTGCCATCGTGGTCCTCCTTCGAAAAACAATATCTCAGGATGGACCACTTCAATGGGGGCACCTCACTGAATGGGATGGTTTGCCCTTATTATGAAGCAAAAGAGGATTGGTGCATTTCGTTGGTTTCTGGCATGAACGATTGAATTATCTTCTTTGATTGGTCTAGTGGGTCTTGTTAAATATTGGCAATTGATGATCAGGCAGGCAATCCATCAAATATTCATTCCGCAGTGAATGGTAAATGAATGAAAAGCTATCGAGAGATTAATAAAAACGCCCCATAATTTCCCCCATGGAGTTTTCTAACTTTATCAACCAGACCTTTTTAGCCAGCTACAAATTTTCCAACACACTCTGACAGTGGCTTGCAGAAGGCGCCCGATTGGCGATCCCCGACCAGCGCCCCACGATGGAAACCATGCCGAAGGCGTCGCCGACGCTACCTATATACTACCTGCATCACCAGCAAGACAGAACCGCTCGCGGTATCATCAGGTTTACTAGTTGTATTTGTTTAGAAAATCTGGCGCGCCCGAGAGGACTCGAACCCCTAACCTCCAGATCCGTAGTCTGATGCTCTATCCAATTGAGCTACGGGCGCGGGGCGGCGCGGGGCCAAAGCGTCCCGCGACGCGAAGGGACGGAACCTAGGCGAAGCCGCCCGCCGGCGCAAGGGCCGAACGCGGCCCTTCGGCCCTTCGCGCGGCCGCTGGCCGGCCCTGGGCGGAGGCGCTATACAGGGCCGTGGGCCGCTGCACACGCTACATCCTGCGCCAGCTCATCGCCGCGCTGGGGTTCGTCACCGTCGCGCTGACCGGCGTGGTGTGGCTCAGCCAGTCGCTGCGCTTCGTCGACCTGATCGTCAACAAGGGGCTGTCGGTCGCCTCGTTCCTGCTGCTGACCCTGCTGCTGCTGCCCACCTTCCTGGGCCTGATCCTGCCGATCGCGCTCTTTTGCGCGGTGGTCTTCGTCTACAACCGGCTGGTCGCCGAGCGCGAGCTGATGATCCTGCGTTCGGCGGGGCTCGGCCCGGCGGCCCTGGCCCGGCCCGTGCTGGCGCTGGCGCTGGCGGTCGCGGCGGTGGGCTACGCCATCACGCTCTACTTCATGCCGGCGAGCTACCGCACGTTCAAGGACCAGCAGTTCGTCGTGCGCACCGACCTGACCGGCGTGCTGCTGCAGGAAGGCGCCTTTAACGACTTTGCCGCCGGCCTGACCGTCTATGTCCGCGCCATCGCCGACGACGGCGGCATCCTGGGCATCCTGGTGCACGACGAGCGCGCGCCCGAGCGCCCCGTGACCATGATGGCGGAACACGGCGCCCTGATGACGGCCGACGGCGTGCCCCGTCTGGTGCTGGTCAACGGCAACCGCCAGCAGATCGCCGCCGACGGGCGCAACCTCAGCCTGCTCTACTTCGACCGCTACGTGCTGGACCTGGCCCAGTTCGTCGAACCGCCGCAGTCGCGCTGGCGCGAACCGCGCGAACGCTTCCTGCACGAACTGATCGGCCCGCCGGCGCGCGAGGAGGACACCACCTACCGCGACGAGTTGCTGGCCGAGGCGCACGCCCGGCTGGTGGCGCCGTGGAGCGGCCTGGCGCTGGGCCTGATCGCGCTGGCCGCCCTGACGGCCGGCGAGTTCAGCCGGCGCGGCGGCATCGTGCGTGTGCTGGCCGGGACGGCCGGCGCGCTCGCCTTCCTCGGCCCGGCGCTGGTGCTGGAACGCGCGATGATCGACGAACCGCGCCTGGTGCCGCTCTACTACGCGGCCCACGCGTTGGCGCCACTCGCGGCCTGGATCGTGCTGCACCGCCACCGCTGGCCGGCCTGGCGCCGGCCGGCGCCCGCGTGACGCCCATGCGGCTCGGCCCGGCGCTCGCGCTCTACATCGCCCGGCAGTTCCTGATCGGGCTGGGCGGCGCGCTTCTGCTGCTCTGCCTGCTGGCCTTCGCCATCGACTTCGTCGAGTTGTCGCGGCGCACCGCCGGGCACGAGGACGTGGGCACCAGCTTGGCGCTCACACTGGCGGCGCTGCGCGTACCCTTCCTGTTGCAGAAGGCCGTGCCGTTCGCCGTGCTGTTCGGCGCCATGGCGTGCTACACGCGCCTCACGCGCACGCACGAGTTGGTGGTGGCGCGCGCCGCAGGCGTCTCGGCCTGGCAGTTCCTGATGCCGGCGGTGGCGCTCGCCGCCCTGGTGGGCGCCTTCGTGATCGCGTTGGTCAACCCGCTGTCCTCGGTGCTGGTCAGCCGCTTCGAGCGGCTCGAAGCGGATCTGCTGACCGGCCAGACGAGCCTTATGTCGGTCTCGTCGTCGGGGCTGTGGCTGCGCGAGGGCGACGCCAACGGCCAGAACGTGATCCACGCCCAACGCGTCGCCGACCAAGGCATCGAGCTGCACGAGGTGATCTTCTTCCTCTACGAAAACACCGACCGCTTCGTGCGTCGCATCGACGCGGCCTCGGCGGTGCTGGGCGACGGCGTGTGGCGGCTCGAGCGCGTCGTCGTGTCGGCGCCCGACGAGCCGTCGCTGGTGCTGGCCGAGCTCGACCTGCCCACCGGCCTGACCGCCGCGCGCATCCAGGAGAGCTTCGCCGCGCCCGAAACCATGTCGTTCTGGGACATCCCGTCGTTCGTCCGCACTCTCGAGGCGGCGGGCTTCTCGGGCCTGCGCCATCGGCTCTACTGGCACGCGATCCTTTCGGGGCCGGTGCTGCTGGTCGCCATGGTGCTGGTCGGCACGATGTTTTCCCTGCGGCTCAGCCGCATCGGTGGCACCGGGCTCCTGCTGCTGGGCGGGCTCATCACAGGTTTCATGCTTTACTTCCTGACCGACGTCAGCCGGGCCGTGGGCCTTTCCGGCGGCCTGCCGCCCGCCCTGGCCGCGTGGGCGCCGGCCCTGGTCGCCATGCTCGCGGGCCTCGCGCTCGTCGTGTACGTGGAAGAAGGCTGAGGCCGGTGGCGGCGCGGGGAGGATGGCGGATCGCGGCCCTGGCCGCCGCGTTCGCCCTGTGCGCCGGCCTCGCGCGGGCACAGGACACCGACCAGTTCAAGGCCCCGTCGGTGTTCCGCGCCGACGAACTGACCTACGACCGCGGGCTCGACCTTGTGACGGCACGCGGCAACGTCGAGATCGCCCAGGGCGACCGCGTGCTGCTAGCGGACACGGTCACCTACAGCCAGCGTGCGGACACGGTGACCGCCTCGGGCAACGTCACGCTCTTGGAGCCCACGGGCGACGTGGTCTTCGCCGACTATGTCGAGCTGCGCGACCAGCTCAAGGACGGCGTGGTGACCGGCATCCGCGTGCTGCTGGCCGATCGTTCGCGCTTCGCGGCCAACGCCGCCGTGCGGACGGGCGGCAACCGCACCACCATGTCCAAGGCGGTGTACTCGCCATGCGAGCTGTGCCCGGACGACCCCGAGCGCCCGCCGCTGTGGCAGATCAAGGCGATCCGCATCATCCACGACCAGGACAGCCACGACGTCATCTACAACGACACCTGGCTCGAAGTGTTCGGCGTGCCGATCGCCTACACACCCTATTTCCGCCACCCGGACCCGACGGTCGAGCGGCGCACCGGCCTGTTGACGCCGACCTACGGCACGTCCTCGAACCTGGGCACGTTCATCGAGACGCCGTTCTACGTGGCGCTGGCACCCAACCGGGACTTCACCTTCACGCCCAAATTCACCACCAAGGAAGGCGCCGTGTTCTCCGCCGAATACCGGGCGCGCACGACGAGCGGCCAGTACCGCCTGGAAGGCAGTGTCACGCGCACCGACGAGCGCGACGACCGCGGCGTCAAGACCGGCCTGATGGAGACACGCGGGCACCTGCGCGGCACCGGGCTGTTCCAGATCGACGAAACTTGGCGCTGGGGCTTCGACGGCTACCGCGCCACCGACGACACGTACCTGACGCGCTATGGGATCAACGAGTCCGATACGCTGGCCGGTCGCCTCTACACCGAGGGCTTCCGCGAGCGTTCGTACGCCACGGCCGAGGGCATCCTGTTCCAGGGCCTGGAAAAGACCGACAATCCCGGCCTGACGCCAATCATCTCGCCGCAATTCGACGTCAACCTGGAAAGCCGGCCCGAGGACGACGGCTCCTACGCCACGTTCGACATGAACGGCTTGGTGCTGACCCGCACCGACGGCACCGACAGCCGGCGCCTGTCGCTCGACGCTGCGTGGCACCGGCCCATCGTCGGCGGCGCCGGCGACGTGTGGGACCTGACCGCCCGGCTGCGCGGCGACGCCTACATCTTCGACGACGTCGCGGTGCAGGGCCGCGCAGGCGGTACCGAGAGCGGCTTCACCGGCCGCCTGATTCCCGAGTTGTCGGCGCAGTGGCGCTGGCCGTGGGTGCGCCACCAAGGCACGACCAGCCAACTCATCGAGCCCGTGGTGCTGGGCGTGCTGAGCCCCTATGGCGGCAATCCAGTGCGCATTCCCAACGAGGACAGCACCGACTTCGAGCTGACCGACATCAACCTGTTCGAGACCCAGCGGTTCCCGGGGCTCGACCGGGTCGAGGGCGGTCCGCGCGTCGCCTACGGCCTGCGGCTCGGCGTGTTCGGCGCCGGGGGTGGTCGGACCACCACGCTGTTCGGGCAAGCCTGGCGCGCCCACGACGACGACACCTTCGACGTGGGCTCGGGCCTGGAAAGCGACTTCTCGGACTTCGTCGGCGGCGCCGAACTGGCGCCCGGTCCCAACGTGGACGTGGCCTACCGGTTCCGGCTCGACAAGGACAACCTGAAATTCCGCCGCAACGAGGTGCAAGCCGTGCTGGGCCCGCGCGACCTGCGCCTGACGCTCGGTTACCTCGCGTTGGCCGACAAGACCAGCGACGTTGAGGAGCCCGAGCGGCGCGAGGAGGTGAGCCTAGCCGCGCGCGTGGCGTTCCTGCGCTACTGGACGCTGACCGCCGACGCGCGCCGAGACCTGATCGGCGACGGCTTCGTCACGGCGGGTGGTGGCCTGGTCTACGAGGACGAGTGCATCGCTCTGGGCGTACAGGTGCGGCGACGCTTCACCAGCGACCGTGACGCGCCCGAGGACACCTCGGTCCGGTTCATTGTCAAGCTGCGCCATCTCGGTTAGAGAACCGGAGGCATCGCGCGGCGCGCGCGGCGGCGTGCGCCGGCAGGGCCGGAGAATCCATCGGTGAATCGCGCGTTCGACGTCACACGGCCTTGCCTTGTCGCTCTGCTCGTGCTGGCCACGTGGTCGTGGACGGCGGCGGCCCAGGATACCCAGCGCATCGCCGCCGTGGTCAACGACGACGTCATCTCGACACTCGACCTCGCCGAGCGGGTCGAGCTGGTGGTGCGCACGACCGGCTTGGCCGACAACCAGGAGAGCCGGGAACGGATCCGGCCGCAGGTCATGCGCACCCTGATCGACGAACGCCTGCAGATCCAGGAGGCCGCGCGGCTCGGTGTCGAGCTGCTCCCGGGTGACGTCGACGGCGCCGTCCGCTTCCTGGAACGACAGAACAATGTGCCCGAAGGCAAGATGCTCGAGATCCTGGAATCGCGCGGCGTGCCCGCGTACACCCTGTTGAACCAACTCGAGGCCGAGCTAAAGTGGGCACGACTGGTGCAGGCGCGCGTGCACCGCGTCGTGTCGATCACCGATGCCGACGTGGACGAGGTCCTGGAGCGGCGCGCCGCCAGCCAAGGGAAGCCCGAGATCCGCCTGGCCGAGATCTTCCTGGCGGCGGCCGACCCCGCGCAGGGGACCGAGGTGGCCGCCGCCGCCAACCGCATGGTCGAAGACATCCGGGCCGGTGCCAATTTCGCGGCGCTCGCCCGTCAGTTCTCCCAGTCGGCCAGTGCCCGCACCGGCGGCGACCTGGGCTGGACCTTGGCGGATCAACTGGCCGAGGACGTGGCGACCGCCGTCGGCGACGCGCCCGAGGGTGCGTTGATCGGCCCGGTCGCGGCGCGTGGTGGCTACACGATCATGTTGGTGGTCGGCCGCCGCACGTTCGGCCAAGTGGACGTCGGCGACACCATGCTGAACCTGGAGCTGGTGGCACTGCCCTTGCCGACCGTCGTCTCCGAAGCCGAGGAGCAGGAGCAGCTGGCCCGCGCCCGGGCCGCTGCGTCGCGCATCACCGGCTGTGACGACGCCGAGGCCGCGGCCGAGGCGACACCGACGTCGCGTCATCGCGTGATCGGCGACTATCGGCTGGGCGACCTGGTGCCCGAATTGCGCACCGCGGTCGCCGACCTGCGACCGGGCGGCGTCAGCGCGCCGATGGTCGCCGGCGGCGTCATCAGCATCCTGGTGGTGTGCGACCGCCGCGAGCCCACGGTCACCGAGCCGACGCGCGACGAGATCCGTGAATCGCTCCTGAGCCAGCGTACCGAGCTGATCTCGCACGGCTACCTGCGCGATCTCAGGCGCAGCGCCTTCTTGGACGTCCGGCTGTGAACGCGCGCATCCGGCCGCTGGCCGTCACCATGGGCGAACCCGCCGGCATCGGCGGCGACATCGTGCTCAAGGCCTGGCACGACAGCCGCCAGGACCTTCCGCCCTTCGTTGCGCTCGACGATCCAGAACGCCTGGCCACCTTCGCCCGCCGCCTCGGCCTGAACGTGCCCATTCGCGTGGTCGCCGAGCCCGAGGACGCCGTCGCCGTGTTCGACCAGGCGCTACCGGTCCTGCCGGTGCCCCTGGCGCGCGCCGTCGAGCCGGGCAAGCTCGATCCGGCCAACGCACCGGCGACGCTTGAGGCGATCCGGCGCGCGGTCGCACTGGCCCGCGCCGGGCGCGTGGATGCCGTGGTGACCAACCCTATCCACAAGAAGGTGCTGATAGACGCGGGCTTTCGCCATCCGGGCCACACCGAATTCCTGGCCGAACTGGCGGGCGGCGACGCCCACCCGGTCATGATGTTGGCGTGCCCGGGCCTGCGCGTGGTGCCGCTGACCGTGCACGTGCCGCTCGCCGAGGTGGCGCGGCGCATCGACGGCGCCCTGTTCACCACGGTCGCGCGCACTACGCTGGATGCGCTCCTGCGCGATTTCGGCATTCCCGGTCCGCGCTTGGCGGTCGCCGGGCTGAACCCGCACGCGGGCGAAGGTGGTGCCTTGGGGCGCGAGGAGATCGAGGTCATCAAGCCCGCGCTGGCGACGCTGCGCGTCGAGGGCTTCCACGTTGCCGATCCGGCGCCCGCCGACAGCCTGTTCAACGCCGAGGCGCGCGCCGGCTACGACGCGGTGCTGTGCATGTACCACGACCAGGCGTTGATCCCGCTCAAGACCATCGACTTCAAGCGCGGCGTCAACATCACGCTCGGCCTGCCGTTCGTGCGCACCTCGCCCGACCACGGCACCGCGCTCGACATCGCCGGCACCGGCGAGGCGTTCGCCGACAGCATAACTGAGGCGCTGATCGTCGCCTCGGCCATGGCGCGCCGGCGACGCCATGGCTGACGAGCCCGCGCTGCCGCCGCTGCGCGAGGTCATCGCGCGGCACGGCATCGCGGCACGCAAGGCGCTCGGCCAGAACTTCCTGCTCGACACCAACCTGCTCGCGCGGATCGCGCGGGCGTGCGCGGTCGAGGGCCGCGCCGTAGTCGAGATCGGCGCCGGCCCGGGCGGCCTGACGCGGGCATTGCTGGCCGCTGGAGCCACGCGCGTGGTGGCGGTCGAGCGCGACCAGCGGTGCGTCGCCGCGCTCGGCGAACTGGCCGCGGCCTTGCCCGGCCGCCTCGAGGTGGTCGATGCCGACACCACGACGATCGACGCCGTGGGCCTGGTACCCGCGCCAGCGACGATCGTCGGCAACCTGCCG
Source organism: Alphaproteobacteria bacterium (assembly GCA_016869675.1). GTDB lineage: Bacteria > Pseudomonadota > Alphaproteobacteria > SP197 > SP197 > VGDP01. Next base: position 105,387 of record VGDP01000004.1, read on the forward strand.
TTCAACGTGGCGACGCCGCTGATCGTCGGTTGGCTCGGCCGGCCCGATTCGATTGCCTCCATGACGCTCATGGTCCAGCGCGAGGTGGCCGACCGCCTGACCGCGACGCCCGGAGCGAAGGACTACGGACGCCTGGCGGTGCTGGCGGGCTGGCGCTGGCGCGTCGCACGGCTGTTCGACGTGGCCGCGCGCGCCTTCGTGCCGCCGCCCAAGGTGACAGCCTCGGTGCTACGCTTTGAGCCTATGCCCCAGCCGGTGGCCGAGGCTGACGCGCGCCTGCTGGGGCGCGTCGCCCAGGCCGCGTTCGGCCAGCGGCGCAAGATGCTGCGCTCATCGCTCAGGGCCCTCAGCGTTCCAGTCGAACCCCTGCTCGCGGCCGCCGGCATCGACCCGACCCGGCGCGCCGAGACCCTGACGACCGCGGAGTTCTGCGCAATCGCGCGGGCGTTGGCCGCCGCGTAGGGGCATGTCCGCCTGTCTCGACGCCGATATTGCTGTAGCGGCGGGGACGGCACGCTGCTATGAGGTGCCCCGCGCCCGTCCGGGCGCCATGACGGGAGGCGGACGCCAATGATCGGCGTAACTGCACGACGACGACGAGGAGCTACCTCGCCCTGACGGCGAGGTGCCATGCGCGTTCGTTCGCCGCCGGAGCATCCCGGCGGTTCCCGGTTTCGCTTCCCTCCGGAGCACAAGGCCGAAACGAGCGTGCGCGGCGCGGCGCCGAAGCCCCGCGCGCAACCCCGTTCCCGGACCCGCCATGATCCATCTCAGGCTCGAACTGCCCGACGACGCCGACGCCATCACCGACCTGACGCGCATTGTGCTGGGCGCGCGGTCGACCCACAGCCCGGCCGCGCGCATGCGCGCCGGTTCCCGCTCCATCGCCGATCTCTGCCTGGTCGCGCTGGACCAGGGATCCAACCTGGTCGGTACGTTGCGCTTCTGGCCGGTCGCCGTCGGCACCCATCCGGCGATCCAACTCGGCCCGCTGGCGGTGCGGCCCGAGCGGCGCGGTGAAGGCTTCGGCCGCGCGCTGGTGCGCGAGGGGCTCGAGCGGGCACGCCGCGCCGGGCACCGTGTCGTCGTGTTGATCGGCGATCCGGGCTACTACAGGACGTTCGGGTTCCTGCCGGCCACGGCCCTGGGCCTACACCTGCCGACGCCCGAGGACGAGGCGCGTTTCCAGGTGTTGGCGCTGGAGGCCGACGCGCTCGCCGGCGTCAGCGGCATCGCCGGACCGCGCCACGACGCGATCGCCGTGCGCGCCTGATCAGGCTCCGTCGGTCAGGCGCGCCACGAAGCCAGCCAGGCCGGTCTGGCGGACGCGGCGTCGGCGTTCGGCCGCCAAGATCGCGCGCACGGTCGCGACGCTGTCCTGCACGTCGGCGTTGACGACCACGTAGTCGTACTCGTCCCAGTGCGCCATTTCGGCGTTGGCCTTGGCCATGCGGCCCTGCACTACCGCGTCGCTGTCCTGCTGGCGCGCGCGCAGCCGACGTTCCAGCTCGGCCTTGGACGGCGGCAGGACGAACACGGTGATCAAATCGTCGCGCATGCGCGCGGCGATCTGGCGCGTGCCCTGCCAGTCGATGTCGAACAGCATGTCGCGGCCCTTGCCGAGCACCTGTTCGACGAGCGCGCGCGGCGTGCCGTAGCGATGGCCGAATACCTCGGCATGCTCGAGGAACGCGTCGCGCTTAACCATCTCGTCGAACGCCACGTCGTCGATGAACCGGTAGTCGACGCCGTCGACCTCGCTCGGGCGGCGTGGCCGCGTGGTCGCCGAGACCGACATGACAAGATCGGGCTCGAGGTCGAGGAGCTTGCGCGAGATCGTCGTCTTGCCCGCGCCCGAAGGCGAGGAGAGCACAAGCATCAGGCCACGGCGGACGATTGACGGTTCGGTCATTCGACGTTGAGCGCCTGTTCGCGGAACTGATCGATGGCCACCTTGAGCGCGATGCCGTGGCGGGTGAGCGCGACGTCGACCGACTTGGACGTGAGCGTGTTCGCCTCGCGGTGCAGCTCCTGCGCCAGGAACCCTAGCTTGCGTCCCACCCCCTGCCCCTTCGCGAGCAGCGCGCGGCATTCAGCCACATGAGCGGCGAGGCGATCGAGTTCCTCGCGCACGTCGCCCTTGACCACCAGGAGCGCGAGTTCCTGGACCAGCCGTTCCTCGGGCACGCCGGCGCGCGCCTCGAGCAGCTGCGCGACCAGATCGCGCAGCCGCTTGCGCAGCGCCTCGGGCTGGGCCGCCGCTTCGGCGGCAGCCACCTGGACGTGACCGGCGATGTCGTCGAGCAGGCCGCCCAGGATCACGGCGAGCCGGGCGCCCTCGGCGGCGCGCGCGGCGACCAGCCCGTCGAGCGCCTGGCGGAGCGTCGCCGTCATGGCGGCCTCGCGCGCCTCGCGCGTGGCGGCGTCCTCGTCCGATTCGGCCTCGACCACGCCCGGCAGGCGCAGCAGCCCGTCGAGCCGGGGCGGCGCCACCGTGGCGGCAGCGCCCAGGTCCGAGACCAGCGCCAAGACTTGATCGAGCACCACGCGGTTGACCACCAGCCGACCCTGGCCCGCGTGGCGCGCCACCTGCAGGTTGAGCGTCACGCTACCCCGGCCGATCCGCTCGGCGGTGAGCGCCCGCGCGGCCGATTCCAGGGGGTCGAACCCGGCGGGCACCCGGCAGCGCACGTCGAGCGCGCGGCCGTTGACGCTCTTGGCCTCCCAGGTCCAGGCGCACGCCGCGTCCTGGCCGGTGGCGCGGGCGAACCCGGTCATGCTGGCGAGCGTCACGATGCGAACCCCGACCCGTCCCCTGGTGCTGATCGGCTTCTTAGTATACTCCCCGGCCCTTGCCAACGACGGGCGGAACCATGGCATCGAGCATCCTGATCACGGGCGCGAGCAGCGGGCTGGGCGCGGCCCTAGCGGAACTCTATTCCGCGCCGGGGGTCCACCTGGCGCTCGTCGGTCGCGATGCGGGCCGGCTGGAGGCCGTCGCCACGCGTTGCCGCGACGCGGGCGCCACGGTCGCGTCCGCCGGCATCGACGTGACCGATCGCGCCGCCATGGCACGCTGGGTCACCGCGGCCGAGGCGGCGCATCCCCTCGACCTGGTGATCGCCAACGCCGGTGTCTCGGCCGGCACGGGTCGCGGCGAGGAATCGGCCGATCAGGTGCGCCGCATCCTGGCGATCAACGTCGACGGCGCGATGAACACCGTGCTGCCGGCGATGCCGCCCATGATCGCACGCCGTCGCGGCCAGATCGCCTTGATGGCGTCGCTCGCCGCGTTCCGGGGTTTTCCCGGCGCGCCGGCCTACTGTGCCAGCAAGGCGACGCTCAAGATCTTCGGCGAGGGCCTGCGCGGCGACCTGGCGCCGCGCGGCGTCGGCGTGACCGTGATCTGTCCCGGTTACGTTGACACCGCCATGACGCGGGTCAACACGTTCCGCATGCCGTTCCTGATGGACGCCGAGGGCGCCGCCCGCATCATCCGCCACGGGCTCGAACGCAACCGGGCACGCATCGCCTTCCCCTGGCCGCTCGCGTTCGTCGCCTGGCTGGCGGGAACCCTGCCGCCCGCGTGGCTCGACCCGCTGCTGGCCCGCCTGCCGCGGAAGGTCTAGGCCCTACTCCGCCGCCTGCTGATCCCGGATCTTGCGCCACTTGGCGACGTTGCGGTTGTGCTCGGCCAGCGTCATTGCGAAGGCGTGGCCGCCCGAACCGTCGGCGACGAAGTAGAGCGCATCCGTCGCCTCGGGATGCAGCACGGCCTCGAGCGAGGCGACGCCCGGGTTGGCGATCGGCCCGGGCGGCAGCCCGGATGCCTGGTACGTGTTGTAGGGGCTGTCGAAACCCAGGTCGTCGCGGGTCAGCGCACGCCCGAGCGGCGCCTTGCCGCCGGTGAGCGCGTAGACCACGGTCGGGTCCGACTGCAGCGGCATGCCGCGCGCCAGCCGGTTGTAGAAGACGCCGGCCACCTTGGCGCGCTCGGCGGCGACGCCGGTCTCCTTCTCGACGATCGAGGCGAGCACGACCGCCTCGGCCGGGCTCGCCAGCGGCAGGTCGGGTGCGCGCGCCGCCCACAGCCGGGCGAGCGCCGCTTCGAAGTCCGCCGCCATGCGCGCGATCACGGCGGCGCGCTCATCCCCGCGCGCCACGTGGTACGTCTCGGGTAGCAACGTGCCCTCGGGCGGCGCTGGCGGCGGGGTGCCCTGCAAGACCGCGCTGGCCGCCACGATGGCGACGATCTCGGTGCTGGTCAGACCTTCGGGTACGGTGACGCGGTGAACGATGGTGCGGCCCTCGACCAGCATCGCCATGATCGCGCGGCCCGAGGCGCGTGCCGGGATCTCGTACTCGCCGGCCTTGAGCGCGCGGCCCTGGTCCGACAGCCGCACGGCGATCTGGAACACGGTCGGGTCGTCGGTCGCGCCGACCTCGCCGAGACGCTTGGCGACGGCGGCGAGGCCGGTGCCGCTCGGCAGATCGACGATCACCGGTGCGTCGAGCGGCCCAGGCGCGTCGAAACGGTCCTGCACCCAGCGATAACCATAGGACCCACCGGCCGCGACGACGGCGAGCAGGATCAGACCGTAGAGGAGGGGTCGGACCATGGCCGCGGCGGCCGCCGGCCGGGCCTCAGGGCGCCTTGGCGAAGACCAGGCTGGCGTTGGTGCCGCCGAACCCGAACGAGTTGGTCAGCGCCGCGTTCACCCTACGCGCCTTGGCCTTATAGGGCACCAGGTCCAGGTCGCAGCCCTCGGACGGGTTGTCCAGGTTGAGCGTCGGCGGCACCAGGTCGTTCTGGATCGCCAGGATCGTGAAGATCGCCTCGACGCTGCCCGCCGCGCCCAGCAGGTGACCAATCGACGACTTGGTCGAGGACATGACCAGCTTGTAGGCGGCCTGGCCGAAGAGACGCTTGACCGCGCCGAGTTCGATCTCGTCGCCGAGCGGGGTCGAGGTGCCGTGGGCGTTGATGTAGTCGATGTCGTCGACCGTGCGGTCGGCATCCGCGAGCGCGGCCCGCATCGAGCGGAAGCCGCCATCGCCATCCTCGGCGGGCGCGGTGATGTGGTGGGCGTCGCCCGACATGCCGTAGCCGATGATCTCGGCGTAGATCTTGGCGCCGCGCGCCTTGGCGTGATCGAGCGCCTCGAGCACGACGATGCCGGCGCCTTCGCCCATGACGAAACCGTCACGGTCGCGGTCCCACGGGCGCGAGGCGCGCGGCGGGGTGTCGTTGAACGCGGTGGACAGCGCCCGGCTGGCCGAGAACCCGGCGATGCCGATGCGACACACCGCGGCCTCAGCGCCGCCCGCGACCATGACGTCGGCGTCGCCGTAACCGATCATGCGGCTGGCGTCGCCGATCGCGTGGGCGCCGGTCGAGCACGCGGTGACCACGGCGTGGTTCGGTCCCTTGAAGCCGTAGCGGATCGCAACGTGGCCTGACGCCAGGTTGATCAGGGACGACGGGATGAAGAACGGGCTGATGCGGCGCGGCCCCTTCTCGTGCAGCAGCACTGCGGCCTCGGCGATGGTCTTGAGCCCGCCGATGCCCGAGCCGATGATCACGCCAGCGCGTTCGCGTTCCTTGTCGGTGGTCGGGGCCCAGCCGGCGTCCTCGATGGCCTGGCCCGCCGCGGCCAAGGCATAGAGGATGAAGTCATCCATCTTGCGCTGGTCCTTGGGCGCCACCCAGTCGTCGGGGCGGAAGGCATGGGCCGCGTTGCCGCGCGGCACCTGGGCGGCCACCTTGGACGCCAAGTCCGAGGTGTCGAAATCCTCGATCGCCCGGATGCCCGATTCGCCCGCCACGAGCCGATGCCACGTCGGCCCGATGCCGCAGCCCAGCGGCGTCACCGCGCCGATGCCGGTGACGACGACGCGGCGGTAGTCACGCTGGCGTCGGCCGTTGCCCGATCCAGTCAAACGCTGCTCCCCGATCCCGCCGATCGACGGTGGCTCAGCGCCCGGCGTGCTCTTCGATGTACGAGATCGCGTCCTTGAGCGTCAGGATCTTCTCGGCGGCATCGTCGGGGATCTCGCAGCCGAACTCCTCCTCGAACGCCATCACCAGTTCAACCTGATCGAGACTGTCGGCGCCCAGGTCGTCGATGAAGCTGGCGGTTTCCGTGACCTTCGTCTCCTCGACGCCGAGATGGTCGATGACGATCTTCTTTACGCGTTCCAAAACGTCGCTCATGAGGATGTCGTCTCCGTGATCGGGATCAGGTGCGTCCGCGTCGCGGCCGGGCCCCGGGGCTGCACCCAGTGGCGTCATGTAACACAGTCCGCGGGCCTTGGCGAGACCCACCGAGGCCACGAAATCATCATCATATCATGGCCATCCCGCCGTTGACGTGCAGCGTGTGACCGGTGATGTACGTGGCCTCAGCGCTGGCCAGGAACGCGACGCAGGCGGCGACGTCCTCGGGCGTGCCCAGACGCGCGGTCGGGATACGCGGCATCAGGCGCGCCTTCTGATCGTCGGTCAGCACGTCGGTCATGGGCGTCGCGATGAAGCCGGGCGCGACGCAGTTGACCGTGATGCCGCGTTCGGCGACCTCGGCGGCGAGCGCCTTGGACATGCCGACCAGGCCGGCCTTGGCGGCGGCGTAGTTGGCCTGACCCGGGTTGCCCGTGGCGCCGACCACGGACGTGACCGCGACGATGCGCCCCCAGCGTCGGCGCAGCATGCCGCGCACCGCGGCGCGGCTGAGGCGGAACACGGCCGTCAGGTCGACGTCCAGCACGTGCTGCCAGTCCTCGTCCTTCATGCGCATGACCAGGGTGTCGCGGGTCAGGCCGGCGTTGTTGACCAGGATGTCGAGGCCGCCGAACGCCGCCTCGGTACCCTTGACCAGGGCCTCGGCGGCGGCCGGATCGGCCAGATCGCCAGCCAACACCGCCACCCGCTGGCCAAGCTCGCCCGCCAACGACTCGAGCGCCGCGACGTTGCGGCCGGCCAGCGCCACCGAGGCACCCTGGCCGTGGAGCGCGCGCGCGATCGCCCGGCCGATGCCGCCCGAGGCGCCGGTCACCAGCGCGTGCCGTCCCGTCAGATCGAACATGGTGCCTCGCCTTCTTGGCCTAAAGGGTCTTGAGGAACGACTCGACCTCTGCCGGCGTACCAACGGCCAGCGGTGTCAGGTCGCGGTCGATGCGCCGGACCATGCCGAACAGCACCTTGCCTTCGCCGAGCTCGACGATGGTGTCCACGCCCTCGGCCTTCAGACGCATCATGCTTTCGCACCAACGCACCGTGGCGGTGACCTGCTCGACCAGCAGGCGGCGGATCGCCGAGGGCTGATCCACCGGCTGGGCGGTGACGTTGGCGACGACCGGCACGGCGGGCGTCGCGATGGCACGGGTCTCGAGCGCCGCGGCGACCCGCTCGGCCGCCGGCGCCATCAGGGCGCAATGAAACGGCGCGCTGACGGTCAGCCGCACGCAGCGCTTGGCGCCCTTGGCCGGCGCCAGAGCCTCGGCCCGCTCGATGGCGGCGGCCGTCCCGCTCAGCACCACCTGGCCGGGTGTGTTGGCGTTGGCCACAGCGCACACCTCGCCGGCCGCCGCCTCGGCCGCGATGGCGGCGGCGACGTCGACCTCGACGCCAAGCAGCGCGGTCATGGCACCGGCACCCGGGGGCACCGCCTCCTGCATGGCCTGGCCGCGCAGCCGGAGAAGCCGCGCGGCGTCCGCCAGGGGCAAGGCGCTGGCGGCGACCAGGGCGCTCCACTCGCCGAGCGAATGGCCGGCCACGAAGGCGCCCCGCGCCATCAGGGGGCCGCCGAGCTCGGCCTCGAGCGCCCGCGCCACGGCGACCGAGACGGCCATGATGGCCGGCTGGGCGTTGGCGGTCAGCGTCAGGTCCGCTTCGGGCCCGTCGCGCATCAGGCGCGACAGCCGTTCGCCCAGGGCGTCGTCGACCTCCTCCAGCACGTGGCGCGCGGCGCCGAACGCCTCCGCCAGGGCGGTTCCCATGCCCACCGCCTGGGATCCCTGGCCGGGAAAGACGAATGCCCGCGTCATGTCACCCTCTTCGTGCCGCGCCGGGCGCAGTCAAGGGGCGCGGTCGCGGACCTGTCAAGCGGGCTTGCACGGGCCGCCATTCTGGGTATAGTCCGCATCTTCGCTGGACGGCCGGGTCCGGGCGCCGCGCAGTTTGTCGTGCGCGACGACGGTCCGGTTTGTCCTGCCCTAGCGTGGAGACGAGGGGACATGCCCTTCTACGAGAGCACGTTCATCGTGCGGCCCGACGCGTCGAACCAGCAGGTCGAGGCAATCACCGCCACGATGACCGAACTGGTGCAGAACAACGGCGGCAAGGTCGCCAAGAGCGAGTATTGGGGCCTCAAGTCCCTGTCGTACCGCATCAAAAAGAACCGCAAGGGACACTACGTGATGCTGGGTCTCGACGCGCCTTCGCCGGCGGTCGACGAGCTGGAGCGCAACCTGCGCATCAACGAGGACGTGGTGCGCTACCTGACCGTCCGGGTCGAGGCCATGGACGAGACCCCGACGGTGATGATGCAGGCCAAGCACGGCCGCGACGACCGCCGGCGCGACGAGCGTGACGGTCGCGATGGCCGCGACGGGCGGCGGGGTCGCTTCGATGGTGACGGTCCCGACCGCGAAGGAGAGCGCGAATGAACACCGAGTTCCGCGGCGGCGGCCGTGGCGGCGTGGCGGCGATGCCGGCCCGCCGTCCGTTCTGGCGCCGGCGTAAGACCTGCCCGTTCTCCGGGCCTAACGCGCCGGCCATCGATTACAAGGACGTCAAGCTGCTGCAGCGCTTCGTCTCGGAGCGCGGCAAGATCGAGCCGAGCCGGATCACCGCCGTGTCGGCCAAGAAGCAGCGTGAACTGGCCCAGGCGATCAAGCGCGCGCGCAACCTGGCGCTGATGCCCTACCTGATGCGCTGAGCGGCCGGGGCGCACGGAGCCGCGGGCATGCCCACGCGTATCGCCTTGGGCGTGTTCGCCGGCCTGATCAGCGCCGCCATGTTCAGTATCACGATGACCGGGGTGCCTCTTGCCCTTCTGGCCGGCTATTTCGCGTCGCTGCCGCTGTTCGCGGTTGGACTGGCGCGCGGCTACCTGATGGCCGGGTTGGGCGGCCTGACGGGCATGGTGGCGATCGCCTCGATCGGCGGCGTGGTGTTCGCTGTGCCCTTCCTGATGGCCTTCGCGGCGCCGGTGACGGTGCTGGTGCGCCAGGCGCTGTTGGCCCGACCTAGTCAGGGCGGCGGCATGGAGTGGTACCCGGCCGGACACTTGGTGGTGGTTCTTGCCTCCCTGGCCGTAGTTCTCTTCGCTGGCAGTCTCGTCACGCTCGGCATGACGAGCGGCAATGCGATGGCCACATTGGAATCACTGGTCCGCGACACGGTCGAACAGATCAATCCCGTGGTATCCAGTCGGTTGACCCCCGAAGGCGTTTCGCTGACGGCGGCGCTGGTGCCGGGGCTCGCGGCCGCGTCCTGGATGGTCATGGTGGCCCTGAATGGCATGCTGGCGCAGACGATCCTGCGCCGGCGCGAATGGAACGTCCGGCCGGGCGGCGATCTAGCGTCGATGGTGGCGCCGACGTGGCCGGCGCTGGCGGCGGCGGGCGGCGGCTTGCTGCTGTGGGCTGGCGACGGCTGGGCGGCGTTGCTGGGCGGCCTCGTCACGTTCGTCGCCGCCGTGGTCTACCTGTTCCTCGGCCTTGCCGTGGTGCACACGGTGTCGCGCGCGTGGACGTGGCGCACACCGGCGTTGGTTTTCTTCTACGGAGCCTTGATCCTGGTGTATCAGATCACCGTTCCCGCGGTCGTGCTGCTTGGCCTGATCGAGCCCTGGCTGGGCATCAGGGCGCGCGTGATCGCGGCCGGTGGAAGGGAGGAGTGATGGACGTCATCCTGCTGGAGCGTGTTGAGAAGCTGGGCAACCTGGGCCAGACGGTCAAGGTGAAGCCCGGCTATGCCCGCAACTTCCTGCTGCCCCAAGGCAAGGCGCTGCGCGCCACCAAGGAGAACCGCGCCCGCTTCGAGGCCGAACGCGCGGCGCGCGAGGCGGCCAACGCCACCAAGCGATCCGACGCCTCGGGCACGGCCGCCAAGGTCGACGGCTCGAGCTGCGTCGTCATCCGTCAGGCGAGCGACAGCCTGCAGCTCTACGGCTCGGTGACCGCGCGCGACATCGCAGCGGCGCTGACCGAGGGCGGCACGGCCATCGAGCGCCGGCAGGTGATCCTGGACCACGCCATCAAGGTCCTCGGCCTGCACAAGGTGCGCGTCGCGCTGCATCCCGAGGTGATCGTCGACGTGACGGTCAACGTCGCCCGCTCGCCCGAGGAGGCCGAGGTTCAGGCCCGCACCGGCGCGGCGGTGGTCGGCGGCCCGGCCGACGAGCCCGAGACGCCGGCGGAAGCTCCGGCCGAGGCCGAGGCGGAAAGCGCGGCGTAGGGTCGCTAAGGATTCGCCAGGGCGGCCGGCAGGGGCAGCCGGTCGGTCACGCGTCTGAACCATTCGGTGCGCACGCCTCGCGCGTGTCCGTCGACATTGGGCGCGCCGAGGCCTTGACGCACGTCGTCGATGTCGACCGTCCGCACCCCTATGCTGTAGCGCACCAGACCGGTCCGGTTGGGCACGCTGGCGTGCAGATGGGCCGAGGAAAAGGCGACCAACGTTCCGGGGTCCACCACGATCGGATGCGCCATGGTCGGGTCCGGACTCTCGGTGGCGACAGGCAGGTTGGGATAGGTCGTGTCGCCCGTGGAACGCCGGGCCTTCAGAGCCTCGAAGCTCCAGGTGTCGCTCGTGTTCGCGATCGGGCGCGTGAAGTGCTCGGTATGGATCGCGACCGTGCGACCCGCGGTGACCGGGTAGACCGGCATCCACCAGTTGATCTGCGCCATCATGTTCGAGCCCCAGGTGTCGCGGTGCGCAGGCAACGTCATGGTGCGACCCGCCGAGTACGCCGGGTTCGAGGTCTGCACCCGCAGGCGGAGGCGATCCCAGAAGGTGCGTTTCACATCGACCCCGACAGCCTCGGGGGCGGCACGCAGCGCGTCGCGCAGGGAAGGGGCGCCTTCACACGCCGCTATCGCAGCCTGAGCGCGTTCCAGGAAGGACTCGGGGGTAAGTAGGTTTTCGGCGTCCGGCGGCGCGGCGCCACCCATGGCCTGATCGATGCGCCGACGAAGCAAGGCGACCAGCGCATCGAGCGCTTCATGCCCGTCGAACCGGAGTACGCTGCCTTCGAACAACCGCCGCCGCGCCCCGCCGTCGACGGGCCCGGTCCAGTCGAGCACGTTCAAGCTGCCAGCGCCTTACGGAATGGCCGCGGCCAGGACATCGAGGGCCTCGGGGCCTTGGATCGCCAGGACCGACACGTCGGGATCGCTGACCCGGACGTTCATCCCCATGCCGAGCGCCGTCAGCCAAGCCTGCACCTCGCCGCAACCGCTCACGTACCAGAAGCGGTCGTGCGCCAAGCGAAGAAGGACGCCGTCGCTGACCAGTCCCCCGTCCTTCCAAAAGACGAGTGCGTAAAGGGCACGGCCCGGCTTGAGACGGGTGAGGTCGCGGGTCATGGCCCGGTCGAGCGGGGCCTCGGCATCGGGGCCCGCAATCTCGATCGCCTTCTCGGCCGAGGCGTCGATGACGATCGCGTCCCTGCGCAGAGCCCAATAGCCTTCCATGCGATCGTCGTTGAAGCTAACGGGAACGATCCTCTGGTTGTAGACCATGTAGCCCGCACCGAGCCGTTCCGTGATCGGATGGAACGCGGACTTCCAAAGGTTGTAGTTCCAGCCCGGCTCGTTGTGCGCCGTGACCTTGAGGCGAGGTATCATGGTGCGCCTAATCCCCGAGCAGGTTCTGCAGGCCCTCGGTCAGTCCTTCGGCCGCGCCTTCCAGCGCCTTGCCGGCGTCATCCACGGCGGCGCCGGCATCGCTATCGGTGACCCCCTCGAGCACGCCCTCGACGGTCTCCTGAACCGTGCCGGCCGCGCCCTCGAGTCCGGGCAGCCCGAAGGCGCCGCTGTCCTCCTGGGCCTTCTGCTCCACCTGGAGGCAGCCGTTGCCGCCGCCCTCGCCGGGCGCGGTCGAGACCAGCGCGCCCAACACGGCGGTCGGATCGACGGCGACGCCGGCCAGGCTGGCGGCCGCGGCGGCCGTGCCCAGCGGATCAGGCGCGACCTGGGGCGACTTCATGGTGCCGGTGACGTTGAACGGCACGGCGAGGCTGACCAGCGCCGCCTGGCGCGACGACGTGTCGAAGTGCAGGTCGAGCGATTCGTCGCGCAGGTCCACCTGGGCCGAGTCGGCCAGGCTGAACGTCGAGGTGTCCAGCAGCATGGATCGGCTGGTCGCCACGCCATCGACGACGTCGAACCGGCTGAGCATGCAGTTGAGCGTGGTCTGGTTTTGGCCGCCGAACAGCGGCCCCAGGATGTCGCCCAGACCCGCGGCGACGATCGCCAGCACCTTGTTGGTGATGATGCCCTTCTCTGCGATCAGCTCGGTGCTGCCGTTCAGGGTCGAGGCGATGGCGCGCGGACTGCCGCCCTGACCCCGCAGGTCGAGGGCGATGTCCATGGTGCCCTGCACCTCGTCGCGGACCCCCTGGTCCTTGAGCAGGCGGCCGAAATCCAGATCATCGACGGTCGCCGCCAGCGCTAGGCTCGGCGTCGCCGCGGCGCCATCGAGCGCCAGCGTTCCGGTGGCCTTGCCGCCGCCGTAGGTGGCGCTGAACGGATCGAGCGCGAGCACGCCGCCTTCGAGCGCCAGGGTCAGCACCATGTCGGTCACCTCGATCCCCTCCGCCGGCACCAGTTTGACGACCGCGACGGTCAGCGCGGCGTCCACGCCCTGGAGCGCATCGAGGAGCAGTGGCACTTCCGGGATGACGTACGGCGAATCCTCGGCCGGCGCGGTCTCGGTCGCCGTGCCCTCGGCCGTTGCCGCCTCGCCGCCGCGGCACCGAAGTCCGCGAGCGTCAGCATGGTGGATGTCAACGCCGCGTCGATGCGCGGCTGCGGGCCGTCGAGCGCGACGGTCACTTGACCGGCCAGGTCCGAGCCGCCCATCTTCGCCGCCAGGTCGGCGACGGTCCACGTCGAGCCGCTGCCGCCCAGCGTGCCCGACAGATCGTAAGGCCCTATCTTGGGCAGCGCGGCCCCGGTCAGAGGCGCGAACGCCGCGACGTCGGCACCGGCGACGCGGAACGTCAGACGGCTCGTTTCGATCACCAGTGATTCGATGGTCGGCGTCAGGCTGGAACCGCCGGGATCCCCGGATTAAGCGCCTGAATCAGGCGCGCTGTCGCCGAACGACCAGTTGACGGCCCCGTCCGCGCCCTTTTCCAGAACAACGTCGGCGCCGACCAGGACGATGCGCTTGACCTGCACCTCGCCCGACAGCAACGGCATGAAGGCGACCTGCAACTCGAAACGCTCGATATCGGCCATGGATGGCCGCGAGCCCCAGGCGGCGTTGGCGAAGGATTACGTCCTCGACCCGGATCGATGGGTTCCACGACAGGCCCAGGTCGATCGGTCCGGCGAGCGCGAGCTCGCGCCCCGTGGCCTTGCGCGCCTCGTCCTGGACCAGGGCTCGGACCTGCTCGAGATCCACCGACTGAAGCGCGATCCAGCCCCCGATGCCGATCACCGCCACCAGGGCGACGACCAACCCCACGATCCAATTGACGATCTTTATACCTGACTCCTACCGCACTGCAGCATGGCGGTGCGTTAACGATGATCCACCGGCCGCCTCTATACAACGCGGTCGGCGTCGACCCCATGCGGTCCATTGCGTAGGCGGCGGGGCCATCGCATGTGCGTTGCGCCTCGATTTTGCCGCAATTAGACTTGGGTCAAAGGCGACAGCAGTTCGCCGACCGAGCCGCGGGCGAGACCTTCGGTACACAAGGGAAGGACGAGGGCCAAACCATGCTGACCCGTATGCTCGGGAGCGTCATCACGAAGGGCCGTCTGACGGTCATCGACCCGCAGGGCCGCTCCCATCACATCGGAAACGACGACGGCACTCAACCCATCGTGATGCGCGTGCGCAGCCGGCGCGCGTGGATGCGTTTGGCGCTCAACCCATATGCATACGCGGGCGAAGCCTACATGGACAGCGACCTGATCATCGAGCAGGGCACGCTCGCTGAATGGATGGCGCTCTGCTACGAGAACTTCGAGGTGGCGTCGCAACGCGGCGCCAGCGCCATGCGCTGGGTGCGACGCCTGACGCGCCCGATCACCCAGCACAACCCGATCGGGCTGGCGCGCCGGCACGTGGCGCATCACTACGATCTGTCGGACGCCTTGTTCGACCTGTTCCTCGACAAGGACCGGCAGTACTCGTGCGCCTACTTCGAATCCCCGAACAACTCGCTCGAGCAGGCGCAGGACGCCAAGAAGCGCCACATCGCGGCCAAGCTGCTGCTGGAACCCGGCATGAAGGTGCTGGACATCGGCAGCGGCTGGGGCGGGCTGGCACTCTACCTGGCCAAGGTGGCCAACGTGGACGTGACCGGCGTGACCCTGTCGGTCAAGCAGCAGCAGGTGGCCGAGCGGCGCGCGCGCGAGGCCGGGCTCGCCGACCGCGTCCGTTTCCACCTGCGCGACTACCGCGAGGAACCGGGGCGCTACGACCGCATCGTCTCGGTCGGCATGTTCGAGCACGTGGGCGCCAAGCATTTTGGCGAGTTCTTCAACAAGGTCCGCGAGCTGCTGGTCGAGGACGGCGTTGCCCTGCTTCACTCGATCGGGCGGTTCGATGGCCCCGGGGCCACCAACACCTGGCTGCGCAAGTACATTTTCCCGGGCGGCTATACCCCGGCCTTGTCCGAGGTGGCGGCGGCGGTCGAGCCGACGGGCCTGTTGATGACGGACGTCGAGATCCTGCGGCTCCACTACGTCGAGACGCTCAAGGAGTGGCAGCGGCGCTTCCAGCTCAACCGCGACCGGGTACGCGGCATGTACGACGAGCGCTTCTGCCGCATGTGGGAGTTCTACCTGGCGGGCTGCGAGATGGCGTTCCGATTCGGCAACCAGATGGTGTTCCAGATGCAGTTGTCGCGGAAGCTCGGCACCGTGCCGATGACGCGCGACTACATCGGCCACTGGGAGGACGCCCACGCGATGAACCCGGCGTAAGCCGCGGCAAACCGCGCGGTTCGCTCATCGGTTTGCCTTGTTCACAGGCTGTGGACGGAATGAGTCCACGGCTTGATCGGGCGGGGCGGGCGCTCTGGCGTATCGCGCGATGGCGCGGTCGGGTAACCTGCGGCCATGGAGTCCAGTCGTCAGGCGGCGGCACTCAGCGTGCTGGCCCGGGGCGAGAACGTCGAGCGTGCGGCGTTCCGCACCCAGCCCCGCAACCTGGGCGCCGAGCAGGCGCTGATCGGCGCCTTGCTGGTCGACAACGCGGCGCTGGGCCGGGTGGCGGGCTACCTGGCGCCTGAGCATTTCTTCCATCCGGTGCACGGGCGCATCTATGGCGCCATCGTCGCGCTGGTGGAGCGCGGCCAGCTCGCCGATCCGATCACGCTGCGCTCGTACTTCGAGCAGGACGGCGCGCTGGCCGACATCGGCGGCGCCGAGTACCTGG
Source organism: Alphaproteobacteria bacterium (assembly GCA_016869675.1). Lineage (GTDB taxonomy): Bacteria > Pseudomonadota > Alphaproteobacteria > SP197 > SP197 > VGDP01. The sequence goes on from VGDP01000004.1 coordinate 121,009, forward strand.
TGGGGCTGGTGCGCGAGGCGGTCAGCATCATCAATGTCAACGACTACGGCCGGCAGATCCACGACGCCGCCCTGCGCCGATCGCTGATCCACATCGGCGAAGAGATCGTCAACACCGCCTTCGACTTCGAGGTCGACACCGCCGCCACCGCCCAGATCGAGGCCGCCGAGCAGCGCCTGTTCGACCTGGCCGAGAAGGGCGAGATCGACGGCGGGTTCGTGCCCCTGGGACGGTCGCTGACGGCGGCGGTCGAGATCGCCGAGCGCGCGTACCGGCGCGAAAGTCGGGTCACCGGCGTGGCGACGGGCCTGGTCGACCTGGACAACCTGCTGGGCGGCCTGCACCCCTCGGATCTGGTGGTGCTGGCCGGGCGGCCCGGCATGGGCAAGACGGCGATGGCCACCAACATCGGCTTCAACGCCGCACGCCGCTACCGCGCCGAGCCCGGGCCCGACGGCCGCGCCGGCGCGGTCGAGGGCGCGGTGGTCGGGTACTTCTCGCTCGAGATGTCGGCCGAACAGTTGGCCGCGCGCATGCTGGCTGAGGAGTCGAATGTGCCGTCCGACAACCTGCGGCGCGGCGCGCTGAAGAACGAGGAATGGGAGCGGCTGGTCGAGGCGAGCCAACGGCTAAACCGGCTGCCCTTCTACATCGACGACACGCCGGCCCTGTCGGTGGCGGCGCTGCGCACACGCGCCCGCCGGCTGAAGCGCGTGCACAATCTGGGCCTGATCGTGGTCGACTACCTTCAGCTCGCGCGGCCATCGGGCACGCGCGGCTACGACAACCGCGTCCAGGAGGTGGCCGAGATCACCCAGGGTCTCAAGGCCATGGCCAAGGAACTCGACGTTCCGGTGCTGGCGCTCTCGCAGCTCAGCCGTGCGGTGGAAAGCCGCGAGGACAAGCGGCCGCAGCTCTCGGACCTGCGCGAATCGGGCACCATCGAGCAGGATGCCGACGTGGTGCTGTTCATCTATCGCGACGAGTACTACCTGAAGCAGGCTGAGCCCAAGCCGCGCGCCACCGAGGACGAATCGGGCGGCGCCTTCCAGGAGCGCTACAGCAAGTGGCAGCAGCGGCTGGAGAAGGCGCGCGGCGTCACCGACATCATCGTCGCCAAGCACCGCCACGGGCCGACCGGCACCGTTGGGTTGTTCTTCGAGGATCGGACCACGCGGTTCGGCAACCTGGAACGCAACTACGATCCGCATGATTTCCGAAGCTGAGCGCGCCGGCGCCGAACTCGTCGTCGATCTGGGCGCGGTGGTGGCCAACTGGCGCGCGCTCCGGCGCATGGTGGGGCCACGGGTCGATTGCGCCGCGGTGGTCAAGGCCGACGCCTACAGTCTGGGCATGGTGCCCGTCGCGCGCGCGCTGGCGGTGGCCGGGTGTCGGTCGTTCTTCGTCGCCACCCCCGACGAGGGCACCGGCTTGCGCCGGGTGTTGGGCCGACATGGCGCCATTGCCGTGCTGCATGGTGTGCCGCCGGGCGCCGAGGGGTTCTTCGCGCGCCACCGCCTGACGCCGGTGATCAACGACCTCGGCGCGCTCGAACGGTGGGGCCGGCACGCGCGCGCGCGCGGGCGTGCGGCCGCCGCGTACGTCCATATGGAGACCGGGCTGAATCGCCTGGCGATGCCGGCCGCGGACGTCGAGCGGCTGATCGCCGACCCGGCGCCGCTGCGCGGTCTGGCGGCCACCTGGATGGGACACCTGGCGTGCGCCGATGACGCTGAAAGTCCCATGAACCGCGCCCAGCTCGACCGGTTCCGTGGCCTGCTGGCGCGCTTGCCCAAGGGCGCGGCCAGCTTCGTCGCCAGTTCGGGGATCGCGCTGGGGCGCGACTACACCTTCGACCAGGTGCGTCCGGGCTATGCCCTGTTCGGCGGCGACCTGGCGCCGGGCGCCCGCAAGATGCGCCCCGTGGTACGCCTGCGCGCCCGCATCCTGCAGGTCCGTCGCGTTGACACCCCTGGGACCGTTGGCTACGGTGCCGCGCATCGTGTGACCGGCCTGTCGCGCATCGCCACCGTGCCCGTCGGCTACGCCGACGGCTACCGACGCAGTCTTTCCGGACGCGCGCAGGCCGCCATCGGGACGAGGCTCTATCCCGTGGTCGGCCGCATCTCTATGGACCTGACGACCATCGACGTGACGGAGGCACCCGCGAACACCGCGCGCCCCGGCGCGTGGGTCGATCTGATCGGCCGGCGCGCGCCCATCGACACCGTGGGTGCCTGGGCCGGGACCATCGGCTACGAGATCCTCACGGGCCTGGGCCGCCGGTTCCCCCGGCGCTACGTGGGCGGGCCGGACGGCGCATGAACCCGGTCGCCGCGATCGGCAGCGTCTTCTTGGACTTCCTGGCGGCGTGCGGCCGGCTGGGTCTGTTCGCGGCGGTATCCGTGGGCCAGATGGCACGGCCGCCCTATTACCCGCGCCTGATCCTGCGCCAGGTGATCGAGATCGGCTATTTCAGCCTGCCGGTGGTCGGCCTGACCGCCATCTTCAGCGGCATGGTGCTGGCGCTGCAAAGCTTCACGGGCTTCGCCCGCTTCGAGGCGGAAAGCGCCATCGCCACGGTGGTCGTGCTGTCCATGACGCGCGAGCTGGGGCCCGTGCTGGCGGGCCTGATGGTGGCGGGGCGCGTCGGCGCCGCCATGGCGGCCGAGATCGGCACCATGCGCGTGACCGAGCAGATCGACGCCCTTGTCACCCTGGCGACCGACCCGTTCCGCTACCTGGTGGCGCCGCGTCTGATCGCCGGCACCCTGATGCTGCCGTGTCTGGTGTTGACGGCCGATATCATCGGCGTCTTCGGCGGCTACATGGTCAGCGTGCACAAACTGGGCTTCGGACCCGACACCTACCTCAAGAACACGTTCGAGCATCTCGAGGCCATGGACGTCATCTCGGGCCTGGTGAAGGCGGCCGCGTTCGGCTTCCTGATCGCCCTGATGGGCTGCTACCACGGCTACCATTCGAAGGGCGGCGCCCAGGGTGTCGGCGCCGCCACGACCAACGCGGTGGTCTCGGCGTCGATCCTGATCCTGACGTCGAACTACCTGATAACTGAGGCGTTCTTCGCGCGATGACCGCGGGCGCCGCGACCGGTCGGGTACGCATCGCGATCCGCGGGCTGCGCGTCGCGTTCGGCCCCAAGGTCGTGCTCGATGGCCTGGATCTCGACCTTCACGACGGCGAATCGCTCGTGGTGATTGGCGGCTCGGGCACGGGCAAATCGGTGCTGCTGAAATGCATCCTGGGCCTCTTGCGCCCCGACGCCGGCACCATCGTGGTCGACGGCGAGGACACCACGCGGATGGGCTCGCGCGCCCGTGACGCGCTGCTGCGCAAGTTCGGCATGCTGTTCCAGAGCGCAGCGTTGTTCGACAGCTTGGCCGTGTGGGAGAACGTGGCGTTCCCCCTGACCCACGTTGGCGGCGTGGCGCGCGACAAGGTGCGCGACGTGGCCACGCGCAAGCTGGCGGACGTGGGCCTAGCACCCGAGGTGGGGCTGCTGAGCCCGGCCGAACTGTCGGGCGGCATGAAGAAGCGCGTTGGCCTGGCGCGCGCCATCGCTGCCGAGCCGGAGATCATCTTCTTCGACGAGCCGACCACGGGGCTGGACCCCATCATGGCCGATGTGATCAACGACCTGATCGTCGACTGCACGCGGCGCCTGGGCGCCACCACCCTGTCGATCACCCATGACATGGCCAGCGTGCGCAAGATCGCGACGCGCATTGCTATGCTGCACGGCGGCCGGATCATCTGGAGCGGCCCGGTGGGCGCCATCGATACCAGTGGCAACGCCTACGTCGATCAGTTCATCCATGGCCGCGCCGAGGGCCCGATCCAGATGGCGGTGGCCACGCCGTGACCGGGCCGGCCTGATCGTGGCGCGCGGCACCAGCTTCGTCTGCCAGGCCTGCGGCACGGCGCACACCAAGTGGGTCGGCCAGTGCGAAGGCTGCGGCGCGTGGAACACGGTAGTCGAGGAGTTGGCCGAGGCGCCGCCGCCTGGCGCCACCGGCAAGACGCGACGCTCGGGCCGTGCGATCGCCCTGGAACGGCTGACCGGCGCCGCGCCGCCGCCGCCGCGCCGGGCGACCGGCATCGCCGAACTGGACCGAGTGCTGGGCGGCGGGCTGGTGCCCGGTTCCGCGGTCCTGATCGGCGGCGATCCCGGCGTCGGCAAGTCGACGCTCGCCCTGCAGGCGGCGGCGGCCACCGCGCGCGCCGGCACGCCCGCGATCTACCTGTCCGGCGAGGAGGCCGTCGAGCAGGTGCGCCTGCGCGCGCGATGGCTAGGTGTCGCCGACGCGCCGGTGGCGCTGGCCGCCGCGACCAACGTGGGCGACATCGTCGCCACGCTCGAGGGCGCCGGCGACATCGGCCTGGTCATCGTCGACTCGATCCAGACCATCTATCACGACCGCGTCGAGGCGGCGCCCGGCACGGTCGGGCAGATCCGCGCCGCGGCGCACGAGCTGATCCGCTTCGCCAAGCGGCGTGGCGCCGCCGTGGCCCTGATCGGCCACGTCACCAAGGAAGGCGTCATCGCCGGGCCCAAGGTGTTGGAGCACATGGTCGACACGGTGCTCTATTTCGAGGGTGATCGCGGCCACCAGTTCCGCATCCTGCGCGCGGTCAAGAACCGCTTTGGCGCGACCGACGAGATCGGCGTCTTCGAGATGACCGACGGCGGGCTGATGGAGGTCGCCAACCCGTCGTCGCTGTTCCTGGGCAGTCGTGATGCCGCGATCGCCGGGTCCGCCGTGTTCGCCGGCATGGAGGGCAGCCGTCCCGTCCTGGTCGAGGTGCAGGCGCTGGTCGCGGCCTCGCCGCTGGCCACGCCACGCCGGGCCGTGGTGGGCTGGGACGGCGGGCGGCTGGCCATGCTGCTGGCGGTGCTGGACGCCCGCTGCGGCCTTGCGCTGGGTGGCAACGACGTCTATCTCAACGTCGCCGGCGGCCTGCGCATCAGCGAGCCGGCGGCCGATCTGGCGGTCGCGGCCGCGCTGGTGTCGTCGCTGGCCGACCAGGCGGTGCCGGCGCACACGGTGGTGTTCGGCGAGGTCGGCCTGTCGGGCGAGGTGCGGGCCGTGAGCCAGATGGAGTTGCGCCTGAAGGAAGCCGCCAAGTTGGGGTTCCGCGCCGCCTTGGTGCCCGCGCCGGCCGGTGGCCGTGTCGTGGAGGACATTGCCATCCAGCCGATCGAGCGGCTGGCCGACTTGGTCGCGCAGTTGACCCCGGACGCCGGCCGGGCGCGCCCGCGACGGGCGGGCTCCGCATGATGAACGCCGTCGACCTGGCCGTCCTGGCGGTGCTCGTCATCTCGGCAATCCTGGCCTTCGCCCGCGGCTTCACCCACGAGACGCTGGCCATCGGCGGCTGGGTGGCGGCGGTGTTCGCCACCGTCTTCGGCTTCGAGCCCCTGAAGCCCTACGCTGAACTCTATGTCGAGCCGACGTGGCTGGCGCAGATCGTTACCGGCGCCGGGTTGTTCCTGGTCACCCTGCTGATCGCCACGATCGTGTCGCGCGCGATCGCCAAACGCATCCAGGCGTCGGTGCTCGGCCCGGTCGACCGCTCGCTCGGCTTCCTGTTCGGCCTGGCGCGCGGCGCCGTGATCCTGTGCCTAGCGTACCTGCTGTTCGTCCAGATCGTGCCGCCCGAGGATCGCCCTGACTGGCTCATGCAGGCGCGCACGCGCCCGCTGGTCGAGCGCAGCGCCGGTCTGCTGCTGGACCTGGCGCCGCCCGAAGTGCGCGAAAAGACGGTACTGGCGATCGAGCGCGCCGCCAGCCAAGCCAACAAGATCGCCGAGACGAAGGAGCTCTACGACGAACTCGCCGATCCCGGGACCGACGCCGTGGACGGTGGCAATGACGGCGACCTGGGCTATAAGGGCGCCGACCGGCAGGAGCTCGAGCGTCTGCTCGAGACGACCCGATAGTGGGCCTTCGCGTCACGACCGACCTTCACGACCCGCGCGACCGCTTCCACGAGGAATGCGGCATCTTCGGCATCCTCGGCCACGCCGAGGCGGCGGCGCACACCGCGCTGGGTCTGCATGCCCTACAGCACCGGGGTCAGGAAGCGTGCGGCATCGTCAGCTACGACGGCGTCCATTTCCACTCGCACCGCGGGCTTGGCCTGGTCAGCGACAATTTCGGCTCCGAGACCGTGATCGGCCAGCTCAAGGGCGGCGCGGCGATCGGTCACAACCGCTACGCCACCACCGGCGAGACGATCCTGCGCAACGTCCAGCCGCTGTTCGTCGACATCGCCGGCGGCGGCCTGGCGATCGCCCACAACGGCAACCTGACCAACGCCTACGAACTGCGCCGCCAGCTGGTTGCGCGCGGCAGCCTGTTCCAGTCGACGCTCGACACCGAGGTCATCGTCCACTTGGCCGCCGTCAGCACCAAGGCCGGCGTCATCGAGCGCCTGATCGACGCGCTCGACCAGGTGGTCGGCGCCTACGCCCTGGTCGCCCTGACCGACGACGCCCTGATCGGGGTGCGCGATCCGCTGGGCGTGCGTCCGTTGGTGCTGGGCCAGCTCGACGGCGCGACGATCCTGGCGTCCGAGTCGTGCGCGCTCGACATCCTGGGCGCGCGCTTCGTGCGCGACGTGGAACCCGGCGAGATGGTCGTCGTGCGCCGGGACGGCGTCGATAGCCTGCGCCCCTTCCGCGCCAAGCCCTACCGGTTCTGCGTCTTCGAGTACATCTACTTCGCGCGACCCGACAGCCAGGTGGAAGGGCGCAGCGTCTATGAGGCGCGCAAGCGCATGGGCCGCGAGCTGGCGCGCGAATCGGCGGCGCCTGCCGACGTCGTGGTGCCGGTGCCGGATTCCGGCGTGCCCGCCGCGATTGGCTACGCCGCCGAGGCGGGCCTGCCCTTCGACCTGGGCATCATCCGCAACCACTATGTCGGGCGCACCTTCATCGAGCCGACCGACCACATCCGGCACCTGGGTGTCCGCCTGAAGCACAACGCGAACCGCCAGGGCCTAGCCGGCAAGCGGGTGATCCTGATCGACGATTCCATCGTGCGCGGCACCACGTCGGTCAAGATCGTCGAGATGGTGCGCGCGGCGGGCGCGACCGAGGTGCACATGCGCATCGCCAGCCCGCCGACCACCCATTCTTGCTTCTACGGCGTGGATACGCCACGCCGCGAGGAGTTGCTCGCCTCGCGCATGACGCTGGCCGAGATGTCGCGCTACATCGGCGTGGACAGCCTGGCGTACCTGTCGATCGACGGGCTCTACCGGGCGTGCGGCATGACGGCGCGCGACGGCGCCGCGCCTTGGTTCTGCGACGCCTGCCTGACGGGCGAGTACCCGGTTCCCCTGGTCGACCGCGACGGCGGCTCGGACGGCAAGCAGCTTTCGCTCCTGGAAGACCACCACTGATGACCGGACGCTTGGCCGGACGGGTGGCGCTGGTCACCGGCGCTTCGCGCGGCATCGGCGCGGCGGTCGCCCTGCGCTTCGCGCGCGAGGGCGCGCACCTGATCCTGGTCGCGCGCACGGTCGGCGGCCTGGAGGACGTCGACGATGGCGTGCGCGCGGCCGGTGGCTCCGCCACGCTGGTGCCGCTGGACGTCACCGACGGCCCCGGCATCGACCGACTGCGCGGCGCGCTCGGCAAACGGTGGGGCCGGCTCGACATCCTGGTCAGCAACGCGGCAATCCTAGCCGGGCTGAGCCCGGTGGCCCACGTCACGCCGGAACGCTGGGACCGCGCCATCGCCGTCAACCTGACCGCGAACTGGCGGCTGATCCGCAGCCTGGACCCGCTCTTGCGCGCGTCCGACGCCGGCCGCGCGATCTTCGTGACCTCGGGCATCGCGCGCGGTGCCTACGCCTATTGGGCGCCCTACGCGGCGAGCAAGGCGGGGCTGGAGGCGTTGGTCCGGTCGTGGGCCGCCGAGACCGCGCGCACGTCGCTCAGGGTCAACATCCTGGATCCCGGCGTCGTGCGCACCGCCATGCGCGCCGAGGCGATGCCCGGCGAGGACCCGCGCACCCTGCCCGAGCCCGCGACACTCGGCGAAGATTTTGTGGCGCTGGCCGAGCCCGCGTGCACCCGGCACGGCGAGGTGGTCTACGCCCGCCGCTCCGCGTAGGGGTTCTCGGCCCGGCGCATGACCAGGTGCACGGGGACGCCGGGCAGCTTGAACGCCTCGCGCAACCGCCCCACCAGGTAGCGTCGGTAGGAGTCGGGCAGCGCGTCGGGTCGGTTGCCGAACAGAGCGATGGTCGGCGGGCGCGACTTGATCTGGGTGGCGTAGCGCAGCTTGATGCGCCGGCCCTTGACGATCGGCGGTGGATGTTCGGTGACCGCGACCTCGAGCCAGCGGTTGAGCCGACCGGTGGTGATGCGCCGGTTCCACGCCGCGAACGCGGCCGCGACCGCGGGCATCAGCTTGTCCACCCCGCGCCCCGTCAGGGCCGAAAACGTGACCACCGGCACGCCGCGCACGTCGGGCAGGCCGTGGTCGATAGCGTGGCGCACGGCCGCCAGAACAGCCGCGCGGTCCTCCACCAGGTCCCACTTGTTGACCGCGACCACGGGCGCCCGCCCTTCGTCGGCGACCATGGCGGCGATGGTCAGGTCCTGGCGGTCGAAGGGGCGCGTCGCGTCGATGACCAGCACGACCACCTGGGCCAGATCGAGCGCGCGGCGCGCGTCCGCGACGCTGTGCCGTTCCAGCGCCGCGGTGACGCGCGCGCGCCTGCGCATGCCCGCCGTATCGACCAGGCGGACCTCCTGGCCGCGCCAGGTCCATGTCGTCGTGACGGAGTCGCGCGTGGTGCCGGGTTCCGGGCTGGTCACCACCCGTTCCTCGCCGAGCAGACGGTTAACCAGGGTCGATTTGCCCACGTTCGGCCGGCCGACGATGGCCAGGCTAAGCGCACCGGACCCTTCGGGCTTCTCGCCGTCCCCTGGCTCGGTCCGGCCCTTGCCGCCCGCCTCGACCAAGGGGGCCAACGTCTCGTAGAGCGCGTCCATGCCGAGCCCATGCTCGGCCGAGACCGCCACCGGCTCGCCAAGGCCGAGCGCGTGCCCTTCGGCCACGCCCGCGCCGGAGCCGCGCGCCTCGGCCTTGTTGGCCACCAAGACCACGGGGATGCCGAGACGCCGGATGCTGCGCGCGAAGTGCTCGTCCAGCGGCGTCAGGCCGCTGCGCGCGTCGATCACAAGGAGAATCGCGTCGGCGCGTTCGATGGCGCGCCGCGTCTGGTCCTGCATGCGCCCAGTCAGGCTGTCGGGATTGGCCTCTTCGAGTCCGGCCGTGTCGATCGCTTCGAAGCGCAGCGGACCGAGCCGAGCCTTGCCCCGGCGCCAGTCGCGGGTGACGCCGGGCGTGGGGTCGACGATCGCCATGCGCCGACCGACCAGACGGTTGAACAGCGTCGACTTGCCGACGTTGGGCCGGCCTACGATCACGACGCGAAAGGCCATGTCAGCGGAGCGCGTAGAGGTCCGCCGCCTGGGTCAGCAGGTAGACCGTTCCGTCGGCGGCGATGGGCGCCACGTCGATGCCCTCGCCCAGGTCGATGCGGCCCAGGATGGCGCCCGTGTAGGGCGACACGGCCAGCACGTGGCCGTTGGTACCGGCCAGCAGTAGCCGGTCGCCGGCCAGGATGGGCCCGGTCCAGGCGATCGGATCGCTGTGGTCGTCCGGATCGTCCCAGCGCGGCAGTTCGGTCAACCAGCGCACACGCCCTTCCTGCCACGACAGGCAGTAGAGCACGTCCTCGTCGTCCACGACGTAGAGGAAATCGCCGGCGACCCAGGGCGTCTGCACGCTCGACATCTCCACGTCCCAGACGACCACGCCGGCACGTAGGTCCAGCGCGGCGAGCCGGCCACCGTAGCTGGAGGCGAACACGCGGCCACGGTCGATCACCGGGTTGCCGTTGATGTCGTTGATCGCGCCGAGCGACTGGGCGGCGTTGGCGTAGCTGAGCGAATCGGTCCACGCGACGCTGCCGTTCTCGACCCGGAGCGCGTAGATCTCGCCCGAGGAGTAGGCGACGACGACCACGTCCGGCACCACCGCCGGGCTGGCGCCACCCAGGAGACCGGCCGTCTCCTCGATGCCGCGGTGCTGCCAGAGGATCTCGCCGGTGTCCGACGCCAGCGCCAACAGCTGATTGTCGGTGGTCACGGCGTACACGCGCCCCTGGCTGTAGGACGGCGCCGCACGCAGCGGCGGCCCGACGCGGCGGCGCCACAACAGCGCGCCGTCGCGGCCATCGAGCGCCAGGACCTCGCCGAAGCCGGTGGTCACGAACAGGCGGCCCTGGCCGAAGGCGACGCCGCCGCCGACACCGCCGTCGTCGTCGTCCTCGGGCGTGGTGTCGAAACGCCACAGGCGGCGGCCGTCGTCGGCGGCGATAGCGCTGACGGTGCCTTCGGCATCCAGCGCGTAGACGACGCCGCGCGCGACCACCGGCTCGGACAGGATGCGCGTGTCGGACGACGACCCAGCGCCCGCGTCCGCCCGCCACGCCCGCGCGAGCGGCCCGGGCGCCGCCACGTGGTGCATGGCGTGGTCCGCGACGCCACCGGATTGGGGCCAGTTGGGCGTCGGCAGAGGTGGCGGCAGACGCACCGGCACCTCGGCAAGGCTGGCATCCACGTCCAGGCTGCGGTCGAGCAGCATGATCGAAATGCGGTCGCCTTCGAGCGGCGGCGGCTCGGGCGTGCCCAGCCAATCCGGCGTGAGGCCTTCGCACGCGCCGAGCGCCAGGGCGATGACCAGTGTGCCGATGGCGCGGCCGACTGCGCGACGGCGAAGCGTCATTCCAGCGCGTCGGCGATCTCGGCGGCGCGCGTTCGGAGCCCCGAGGCGAGCGCCGGATCGTCGGCCAGCGCCTTGAAGATAGCGAGCGCGCCGGCGGTGTCCCCAGTCTTGAGCGCCTGCAGCCCTTCGAGTTCACGCGCGAGCCCATAGAGCAGGCCCGTGGTGTCTTGCACCAGCGGGCTGAGCCGCGTCGCGACCCCGGCCGGATCGCCGCCGTCGGCCAGCAGCATCGCGCCGGCCAGCCGCGCCAGATCGCGCAGCATGGGCTCGGCGTCGTCGTCGCGAGTCAGGGCGTCGAATATCGCGAGCGCGGCGTCCGGTTGGCCGGCCGCGGCGTAGGCATGCCCGGCGCGCAGACGGGCGAGATCGGCGTAGCCGCCCGGCGCGTCCTCGGCCAGCTCGACCAGGGCCTGGGCCGCGTCGGCATGGCGCCCCTGGGCCGCCAGGTCGATCGCCGCCAGGAACGCACCGCCCGCCGTCGCGCGCCGCGACGCCTGCCATTCGCGCCAGCCCGAGAAGCCGGCCGCGGCCAGGATCACCGCGATCACGCCGGCGATGATCAACTTGCCCCAGCGCTGCCACAGACGCGTCAGCTTGTCCTTGCGGACTTCCTCGTCGACCTCGCGAAAGATGTCGGTCACCGTCGGATCCCCAGAGGGCTCTTGAACCGGCGCCACAATAGAGCAACAGGGCGGCCGATGGAAACGCGGCGCCGCGCCGCGCCGAAGAAAAGTCCCCCTAAATTCAAAATGCTAGACGCAACTCATCCAGACCGTGGCCGACCCGAGATCGACCCTGCTGGCGAAGGGGATCACAGCGCCCCATAGTCAGGTCCATGCGCTACCGCGACTTCTGGACCTACTATGTGGGCGAGCACCGCCGGCCCGCCAACCGGTTGCTGCACTTCGCCGGCACGTCGCTGGCGTTCGCGTGCGGCGCGCTGGGCGTCGTGGTGGACGCCTGGTTTCTGGCGGCTGCGCCGGTGGCGGGCTACGGCCCCGCCTGGCTCGGCCACGCCCTGATCGAGCGCAACCGCCCGGCGACGTTCCGCCACCCTATCCTCAGCCTGATCGGCGACATCCACATGTTCGCGCTCATGGCGCAGGGGCGCATGGGCGCTGAGGCGGAGCGGTTGACCGATCGCGCCTAGGGATCGAGCACACCGGCTTTGCCCTTGCTACCAAAATCAAACTTCCCTATTCTTCTGTTGACTAAGTTCAATAGACTAAGTTTATCTTGTCATGCGCATCGTCAACATCCATGAGGCGAAAACGCACTTGTCGCGGCTGATCGAGCGGGCCGCGAAGGGCGAGCCGTTCGTCATCGCTCGCGCGGGCAAGCCCATCGTCAAGGTCATACCGATCGACGCACCAACCGCCCCCCAGCGCACGGGCTTCATGACCGGCGAGATGCGCGTGCCGGACGACTTCGACGCCATCGGCCGCGATGACATCGAGCGCTTGTTCGGGTCAGGAGCGTGAACGTCCTGCTCGACACCCACGTGCTCCTGTGGGCGGCGGGTCAGCCCAGTCGGCTCGCGCCCGAGACTCGCGCGATGATCGAGAACCCGAATCAGCACCCATGGTTCAGCGCGGCCAGTCTGTGGGAAATCGCGATCAAGCGATCGCTCGGGCGCGCGGACTTCGACGTGGAGCCGCGCCGCTTGCGCCGGGGTCTGCTCGACCATGGCTGGAATGAGCTCGCCGTGACGAGCGAGCACGTCATCGCGACCATGGACCTGCCGCCCCTGCACAAGGACCCGTTCGATCGCATGCTGATCGCCCAGGCGCATGTCGAAGGGTTCGACCTCGTCACCTCGGATGACCTCGTGGCCCAGTACCCTGGCCGTATCCGGCGCGTGTGAATCCGTACGCCACTTACTGGTCGATCGGTATGTCGAAGTGGAGTGTGTCCTCGCGCACGCCGAGCTTGGAATAGAGGGCTACCGCGGCGTGGTTGTCGGGCTCGGTCTGGATGAACACCACGTGCGCGCCACGCGCCGCCGCGATACGTCTCGTCTCCTCGATCAATGCGCGCGCGATGCCTCGGCGGCGATGCGCCTCGGCGACGGCGAGGTCGTAGATGAAGACCTCCTCGCGTGCTTGCTCGAACTTCGCGAGGACGTAGGCGAAGAGCCCGCCCGCGACAACCCCGTCCTGCAACGCCGCGAGCACGACGACGTGATCGCGCGCGAGCAGGCGCGCGAGATAGCCATCATCGGGCGGGCGACCCGTGTAGGTGTCCCGCTCCTCGAAGGCCTCGCCGAACATCGCCGAGACCGCGCGCATCAGTGCGATATCGCCGGTGCCGAGGCGGCGTATCGTGAAGGACCCCGAATTGGACATGGCCTCGGAACCTTTGACCTGACCCCCGACGTTCATCCAATCGCGGCCAGAGTCCGTGGTTGAGAATGGCGCGTGTGCACCGGTGGAGCAACGGTCGATCGGCGGAGTTGGTCGGGGTTGCGGGAAAAGCTGGTGAAGATTGGTGCGAAGGTCGTGCGCCATGGCCGCTACGTCATCTTCCAGATGGCCGAGGTCATGTGCCGCGGATGCTGTTCGCCGAGATCCTGCGACTGATCGCCGGACTGCGGCCGCAGCCACCTCCAGCGCCGGCGTGAGCGGCTCGGTCGTCATGCGTACCAGCGAAACAACAGGAGAGGTGCGCCCTGATGCACACGGAATCGACATCCCTGGCGTCGAAAAGCGCCAGCGTCACCGAATTCGTTGCAAGACAGCCCCGGTCGTGACGAGGCGGCGACGTCCATCCTTGCCAACGGCCGCCTATGGCGGCAATCTCAACTCAGCAAGCCGCTCATCGGGTGGATGCTGGGTGATGACAGGGAGATGATCACAATGACCCTTCGACATGACTTCCATGGCGCCGGCCGCGCGGGGCTTTCGCGGCGCGACGCCGCCAAGGCGCTCGCGGCGGCGGGCGTCGGTGCCGCCACGTTCAGCCACGGCATGCGACACGCCCACGCTGCCGGCGAGCTCCTGCATTTCGGCTGGAGCGGCTACGACGATCCCAGCTTCATGCAGGCCTACATCGACAAGTACGGTGGGCCACCCGAGTTCAGCTTCTGGGCCTCCGAGGACGAGGCGTTCCAGAAGATCAAGACCGGCGGCTTCAAGCCCGACACCAGCGCGCCCTGCACCTACGAGGTGCGCAAGTGGTACGACGCGGGCCTCGTCAAGGAACTCGACGAATCGCGCCTGACCAACCTGGGCGACATGTTCGAAAGCCTCATGACGATCGAGGGCTCGGTCGTCGACGGCAAGCGCATTTACCACCCGATGGACTGGGGCAATTCCACGGTCATCTACCGCACCGACCTGGTCGACCCCGAGTACAACGAGCAGAACTCGTGGGGCGTCATGTACGACGAGCGCTACGCGGGCCGACTGGCGTTCTACGACACGGCGGGCGCCGTGGTCGAGATCGCAGCGCTCATGGCCGGGTTCTCGCGCGAGGAAATCTTCACCCTGACCGAGGAACAGCTCGCCGAGATCCGGCCGATCATCCAGAAGCAGCGCGACATCCTGCGCTTCTACTGGAGCGACGTGACCGAGATCGACCAGGCGCTCGCGGCCGGCGAGATCGTCGCGGCCTACGGCTGGAACGAGTCCTACGTCCGCCTCAAGAAGGAAGGCGTGCCGGTCGGCTTGATGGTGCCGAAGGAAGGCATCTTCACTTGGTGCTGCGGCCTGTTGATGCATCCGTGGGTGCAGAACGAGGACGCGGCGTACGACCTGATCAACGCCTACACCTCGCCCGAGACCGGCGCCTACGAGATCGCCAACTGGGGCTATGGCCACTCGAACAAGAAGGCGTTCGAGCAAGTCGACCCCGCCAAGCTCGAGGAGCTCGGGTTCACCACGCCCGAGGCGTTGCTGAACGCCGGCATCTTCTTCAAGGCGCTCGATCCAGCGATCGAGGAGTCCTACATCCGTCTGTTCGAGGAAGTGAAGGCCGGCGCCTGATCGGCGGCGCGACGAACGGCGAGGGGCGGGTCCAAGACCCGCCCCTACGGTTGTTGGACGTTGGCTAACCCCGTCGAGGGCGGCATGACCTACGGGCCGAGTGACCTGCCCCCCGACGTTCATCCATTTGCGGCCAGGGTCCGTGGTTGAGAATGGCGCGTGTGCGCCGGTGGAGCAACGG
>VGDP01000005.1 GCA_016869675.1 Alphaproteobacteria bacterium
GCTGGAGCCAGTGGGCGAGATCGCCAGCGATATAGGACGAGCCGTTGTCGCTCAGCAGCCGTGGCCGGTGCGCGATCCGGGCTCGATCGCAGCCCGACGCCTCCAAGGCGAGCTTGAGGGTGTCGGTGAGTGAGGTGCCCCCATTGAAGTGGTCCATCCTGAGGTATGGTTTTTCGAAGGAGGACCACGATGGCAAGAAAGAGGCATACAGCCGAAGAGATCGAAGCTGCGGCAGGTTGAAGTTCTGTGCGGCCAGGGCAAGGCGCTGGCGGATGCGATGCGATCCGCGCAATCGGTGTAACGGAAGTCACGTACTACCGCTGGCGGAACGAATACGGTGGCCTGAAGGGCGACCAGGGGCGGCAATCCCGCATGCGCGCGACGACGCCATCTATCCGCTGCGCTTCCCGGGCGTCGAATGACAGATCGACGTCATGTGGGCGCTCGACGATTTCACCGCCGAGAACGGTACTACCCGCGTCGTCCCGCGCAGCCACGTGCTGGGCGCGCCGTTCCAGATCGACCCGTCCACGGCGGTGCGGGCGGTGATGCCGCGCGGCTCGGCGCTGTTCTACCTGGGCTCGGTCCGGCACGGCGGCAACCCACGCATGGGGCTGATCAACACCTACGTGCTGGACTGGCTGCGCCAGGAGGTTAACCAGTACCTGGCGATCCCGCGCGAGGTGGCCATGAGCTACCCGCGCCGCATCCTGGGCTTCTTCCCTGGCGACCCGGACGACGAGTCGACCGAGGCGTGAGCCTCACGGCGTCGCGCGGCCGCCCGAGACGTCGAGGATCGCGCCGGTGACGTACGAGGCCTCGTCCGACAAGAGCCACAGGATCGCGCGGGCGACCTCGACCGGCTCGGCCAGCCGTCCGATCGGCAGCACCTTCAGCACACCCTCGCGCCAGGCGTCGTTGGCCGGGTCGGGCGCGGCGTCGGGGCCGCCGCGCATCATCTCGGTGTCGGTCACGCCGGGGCGCACGCAGTTCACCCGCACGCCCTCGGGCATGGCTTCCTTGCCGAGCCCGATGGTCATGCTGTCCACCGCGCCCTTGCTGGCCGCGTAGTGCACGAACGCGCCGGGCCCGCCGATGCGGCTGGCCGCCGAGCCGACATTGACGATGGCGCCGCCTGCACCGCCGTGGCGCCGCGCCATGCGCCACATCGCTGCGGCCGAGCAGTAGAGCACACCCAGCGTGTTGACCTCGATGGTGCGCCGCATGTCGGCGCCGCTGATCGCCTCGATCGGGCCGAAGCCGGGGCCGACGCCGGCGTTGTTGACCAGAGCAGTGACGCGGCCGAGCTTCGCGTCCACCGTGGCAAACAGCCGCTCCACGTCATCCTCGCGGGCAACGTCACCCTGGACCGCGATGGCCGTGCCGCCGGCGCCGCTGATGGCCGCGACCACCGCCTCAGCGCGCGCCGCGCGCTCAACGTAGTTGACCGCCACTGCGTAGCCCGCGGCCGCGCCCAGCCGGCACACCTCGGCGCCGATACCGCGCCCGCCGCCCGTCACGATCAGCACCTTCGTCATGACACGATCCCTCCGATGGCGTCGTGGACCAGGCGATGGAACAGCGCCACGTTGCCTTCGACCTCGTCGGACAGCACGGCGCGCGCGAACACGCCGGCCTCGAGCGTGCGCTGCACGGTCGCGCATACGCCGAGATCCTCCTCGACGATGGCGCGCGCCCAGGCGAAGCCATCGGCGCGCGCCGCGCCGTCGATGGCACCGAACCACTGCCAGCTCGTCGAGCGCAAGCCGCCCGCGCCCACCGGCTCGATGCGCTCGGCCTTGAACGCGCTGGCGCTCAGCGTCGCCTGGAACCCGGGGAACCGGTAGAACCACAGGCCTTCGCGCCCGCGAAGTTCGGCCCCATCCGCCCGGTAGGTCACGTGGAACGCGACCGTGCGCCCGCCGTCGTGCGGCACGATGCGGATGGCGGCCGGGTCGACCGCGCCGGTCAGGCGCGGGTGCACGAACGGCAGGTGATAGCCCTCAACCGTGTTGTCGCAGTAGGTCTTCCAGTTGGCGCGGCCCTCTACCGTGAACGTGCCGTGATAGTCCATGGCATCGGTCGGGAACGGCGCGCAGAGCCCGGGGATCGCGCCGAGCCACGCCATCAGGTCCTGCGCCGCCGCATCGACGCAGACGAACACCAGGCCGCGCCACGTCGCGACGCGCACCGGCATCAGGCCGTGGTCCGCCCGTTCGAGCGGGCCGAAGCGCGGCGCCAGCGCCAGCGCGCCGTCGAGCTCATAGGTCCAGCCGTGGTAGGGGCAGCGGAGCTGCTCGGCCGTGCCGGCGCCGTCGGGCACCACGGCCGCGCCGCGGTGGCGGCACGCGTTGTGGAAGGCGCGCAACACCCCGTCCCGCCCGCGCGCCACGATCAACGGCCAGCCGTTGACGCACGCCGCGCGCCACGCGCCGGGCGCGGCGACCTCGTGCTCGGGCCCGAACAGCGCCCAGTTGGCGGCGAAGATGGTGCGGCGCTCGGCCGCGTGCACCGACGGATCGGTGTACCACGCGGCCGGCAGGATCGACGCCGTCATTGCCTCAGGACGCCGGGTCGCGGCGCAGCTCGTGGCAGGCGCAGTGGACGCCGCCGCCGCCGAGCGTGAACATGTCGAACTCGGGCGCCTCGACGGTGAATCCCTCGGCGCGCAGGCGCTCGTTTAGCGCCTTGTTGTGCGCCATGGAAATGATCGTCTCGTCGCCCAGGTAGACCACGTTGCCGCCCAGCTTGACGCATTCGCGGTAGGGCACGTCGATGAAGCGTACGCCGTGCCCCTTCAGCCAGTCGAGCGCGTAGAGTTCGAGCGCGTCGGTGCACACCAGCGCCACGTCCTTGCCGAGCATCACGACGACCGCGTCCATGTGCACGAACTGCGGCGGGATCGGCACGGTGATCGCCTCCCAGCCCTTGGCGCGCATCCAGCCGGCCACCTGCTCGGCGCCCTCCATGGTGGAACGGTCGCCGGCGTAGCCGAGCATGACGACACTTGGGCGCACGATGACGAAGTCGCCGCCTTCGAAGAACCCGGCGCTGACCCAGTTCCAGATGGGGATGCCCGCCTTCAGATAGAAGCGCGCGGCGACGCCGAAATCGCGCTGGCGCGCCGGCGTCTGGATCGACGCGATCACCGCGCCCCACGGCGTCATGAACGAGGAGTCGCGCGCGAAGATCGAGTAGTGCAGGCCCTCATCGACCTCGATGAAGTGGGTGCAGATGCCACGCCGCTCGTAGATGTCGACCATCTGGCGGTGCTGGCTCATGGCCTTCTGCTTGTCGAAGTGCAGGCCCATCTTCTCCATGTTCGCGAAGGTGTGCCGCGAGATGGAGTTCATCGGCAGCCACTTGAAGTTGTCGGGCTTGGCCAGCAGCACGTCGCGCAGCGGCATGTAGGCGTTGTCCACGCCCCAGCCTTGCGGCAACGCCGCTGCCGTCTCCGCCGTCGTCACGCCCGCCATGGCCGCCTCCATCGTTGCCGGGGAAGCGGACTCTACACCGGGCGGCCCTGCCGATTGAATACAGGAACGAGGCGGCTCAGTGCCCGGCCAACACGTACTCGCGCAGCGACTGGGCCTCGTGCTCGGTCTCCTCGATGCGGCTCTTGACCACGTCGCCGATCGAGACGATGCCGACCAGCCGCCCCTGTGCCAGCACCGGCAGGTGCCGCACGCGATGGGCGGTCATGATGGCCATGACGTGGCTGATGGTGTCGTCGCGCGCACACGCCTTGACCTTGCGCGTCATGAACTCCTCGACGCGCCGCTCCATGGCTCGACCGCCGTGCGCCGCGACGGCGGCGACGATGTCGCGCTCCGACAACATGCCGGCGATCTCGCCGCGCGCGTCGATGACGACGAGCGCGCCGATGCGCCGCCGCGCCAGCACGGCCGCCACCGCCTGCACGGTCTCCTCGGGCGCGATGGTCGCCACGTCACTGCCCTTGGTCTTCAGAATGGACTCGACGAGCATGGTCACCTCCTCTGGCTTAGACCGGGGGGACCGCCCAGTACCCCGCGCCCGGGGTCGCCTCGCCTGCTTGGCGCGGAGATCGCGGCCGCCCGCCGGGATCGCCGTCTCAACTGTGCCTGTGGCGACCAGTGTGCCCCTTCGCTCACGTCTTGACTAGCGATACTTGGCGCGCATCGCGGCTCTGTGCTCGGAGGCGCGCGACTGACCCAGTCCCTTGTTGGTTACCCATTCGTTGACTTCGGCGCGCGCATCGAAGGTCGCGGGTGACCCGTTCCGGCATTCCCTCGACTACGTGCGCTCCGCGCCGAAGTGCTCCCAGAACTGCACCGTAGTGTTGTGGTGCGGGAACGGCTCGGCCGGCACAGGCACGCCTAGGAAGCGACACAGCGGCTCCC
This sequence comes from Alphaproteobacteria bacterium, assembly GCA_016869675.1. GTDB lineage: Bacteria > Pseudomonadota > Alphaproteobacteria > SP197 > SP197 > VGDP01. The sequence goes on from VGDP01000005.1 coordinate 4,383, forward strand.
AGCCCTCGGCCACGTCGAACACCAGCAGCCGCTCGCGCGGGATGGCGGCGCGCACGTCCTCGGTGCGCTTGCGGTACGCGGCCAGCGCCGCATCGCGCTCGGCATACAGGCCGTCGCACGTCTGGCGGGCGATGATCGCGGCCGCCGCGTCCGACATGGCGCGGATGTGCGGCGGCAGGTCCATGCCGGGATAGCGGGTCAAGAACAACGCGATGGTCGCGGAGAAGCTCTTCCACCAGGACTCCTCAAGGCGCACGTTGTGCACGACCTTGGCGTCGGGGAACGCGGCGGCCAGTTCGCGCCAGACGTGGGCGCCCGGCCAGTCGACCTGCGCGCGATAGCCTGCGAACACCCGGTTCCAATCCACGGCCTCGCCGGCCGCGGCCGCCTGCCAGTGCGGCACCTGGTCGGGGTCGCAGAACACCTCCTCCATGTGATGGCGCGGCCCGAAGTCGAGCCGCTCCAGCGCGTTCTTGAGCGAGAGCGTCCCCGTGCGGCCGAAGCCGGACCCGATGACCGCGAGCGTCATGATCGTTCCCCCCAGGCGATGCCCGTGAACCTACCGCCCCTTCCACACCGGCTTGCGCTTCTCGGCGAAGGCGCGTGGGCCTTCCCTAGCGTCCTCCGAGTCCCACATGGCCGCGTAGGCCGGGAGTTCGGCGCGCTTCTCGCGCATCAGGCGGATGCTGTCGTCGACGCTCAGCGGCTCGATTCGCTTGAGGATCTGCTTGATCGCCTTGACCGACAGCGGCGCCGAGGCGCAGATCGCCTGGGCGCGCTCGCGCGCCTTGGCCATCAGCTCCGCCGCCGGTACCACCGCCGCGAGCAGGCCCAACGCGAGCCCCTCGGCCGCCGACAGCCGGCGACCGGTCATCATCATCTCGACCGCCAGGTTGTAGGGTACGCGGCGCGGCAGGCGGTTGATGCCGCCGCCGTCGGGCAGGATGCCGACCTGCGCCTCGGGCAGGAAGAACTGGGCGTGCTCGGCGGCGACGATCAGGTCGGCGGCCAGCGCCAGCTCGAAGCCGCCGCCGGCGGCGTAGCCGTTGACCGCAGCGATCACCGGCTTGTCCAGCTCGTGGTAGTCGGGCAGGCCGGCGAAACCGTGCGGCCCGTAGTCTGTGGCGCCGGCGTCGTCCGAGGCCGCGGCCTTCAGGTCCCAGCCGGCCGAGAAGAACCGCTCGCCGCCGCCCGTGACGATCGCCACGCGCAAGCCGCAGTCCGTGTGCAGCCGCTCGAACGCGTCGCCCAGCGCCCGGCTGGTCGCCCCGTCGATGGCGTTGGCCGGCGGCCGGTCCAACGTGATCTCGAGCACGCCGCCGTCGCGCACGACCCTGACCGCCTCGCCCATGGATCCCCTCCTCTGTCGGTTCGGCCAAATCTACCCGGTCACGCGCCGAGCGCCACGTTGTAGAAGATCGTCAGCAGCAGGCCGCGGTTGAGGAACCACAGGCGCAGCGCGCGGTCGAGCGTGCCGTCGTGATGGGCGCGCGCCTCGGCCGCGTTGGCCGGCGCGCGCGGCGATCACGCCTTCCCAGCCTTCGGCCAAGCGGCGCGCCTGGGCGTCCATGCGGGCGTAGGCCGCGTCGGTCAGCACGTGGTCGAGCGCCGCGCGCATGGCGGCCAGGCCGAGCGCCGCGCCCGCCAGCGTGCCGCCGATGCCGGCGACGAAGCCTTCGACTCCGGCGCTCCAGGCGTCGAGCCGCGCGGCCACTTCGGTCGTGAAACCATCGACGGCGCCGGCCACGCCGCCGGCCACGGTCTTGCCCAGCGTGACGATGTCCGGGCCCAGGCCGTAGGCGCGCGTCCTGGCGCCTTGGCCGGCTCAGATCGTGTGGGTCTCGTCGATCACCAGCAGCGTGCCGGCGGCGCGGGTCAGGCGGCGCACGCCGTCGTGGAAGCCCGGACGCGGCAGCACCATGCCGAAGTTGGTCAGGGCCGGTTCGGCCAGCACGCACGCCACGTCGCCGGGCGCCAAGGCGGCCTCGACCGCGGCGAGGTCGTTGAACGGCACCGCGCGCGTGATCAGGGACGGGTCCTGGCCCATGCCGATGGCGTCGGCTGCGGGCACGGTGGTGCCGGGCGCGTAGTCGATCAGGGTCTCGTCCAAACTGCCGTGGTAGCAGCCGTCGCACACGACGATGTGGCGGCGCCCGGTGGCGGCGCGCGCGAGCTTGATGGCGAAGCGGTTGGCGTCCGTCGCGGTCAGGCAGAACTGCCACAGCGGCAGGCCGCACCGCTCGGCCAGGCCGCGCGGGGCCGCCGCCGCGTCCTCGGTCGGCAGCATCGTGGTCAGCCCGCGCGGGGCCTGCGCGGCCAGCCGTTCGACCACGGCGGTTGGCACGTGGCGGAACAGGGCACCGGTGTCGCCCAGGCAGAAGTCCGCGTACGCGTGGCCGTCGGCGTCGGTGACGCGCGCACCTTCGGCCGCGACGGCGTAGATCGGGAACGGCCCGGCCTACTGGCGCATCCAGTGCAACGGCACGCCGCCGTGGACGTGCGCCCTCGCGGCCTCGAACAGCGCGCGGCTGCGCGACCGGGCCGCGGCGAAGGCGCGCAATTCCGTCTCGATCAGCGATTCGATGCGGCGGTGGTCGATGGCCATGCGTGTCCCGTCAGCCCTTGATGCCGCTGCCTTGATCGCACGGCCCGGTGGTGCCAGGGTAGCCTGCTTCGCTCAGGGGGGGGTCCATGGCCGCCAAGCGCGACAAGGTCATCATCACGTGCGCCGTCACCGGCTCAATCCACACGCCGACCATGACGCCGCACCTGCCGATCACGCCCGACGAGATCGCGCGCGCCTCGATCGAGGCGGCCGAGGCCGGCGCCGCGATCATCCACCTGCACGCCCGCGATCCCGAGAACGGCCGCCCGACCCCCAGCCCCGACGTGTTCATGCAGTTCCTGCCGCGCATCAAGCAGGCGTCCGACGCGGTGCTGAACATCACCACCGGCGGTGGCCACGGCATGACGGTCGAGGAGCGCATGGCAGGCGCGCTGCACGCCAAGCCCGAGATGGCCACGTGCAACATGGGCTCGATTAACTTCGGGCTCTACCCCATGCTCGACCGCTACAAGACGTTCAAGCACGACTGGGAGCCCAAGCACCTGGAAGCCAGCCGCGACTTCGTCTTCTCGAACACGTTCAAGTCGATCGAGACCATGATGAAGCGGCTGGGCGAGGGCTGCGGCACACGCTTCGAGTTCGAGTGCTACGATGTCGGGCACCTTTACAACCTAGCGCACTTCCTCGACCGCAAGATCGTGCGCCCGCCGCTGTTCGTGCAGACCATCTTCGGCATCCTAGGCGGCATCGGCGCCGACACCGAGAACGTCACCCACATGAAACGCATCGCCGACAAGCTGTTCGGCGACCAGTACTACTGGTCGGTGCTGGCGGCGGGGCGGCACCAGCTCCCGTTCGTGACCATGTCCGCAATCATGGGGGGCAACGTGCGCGTCGGGCTGGAGGATTCGATCTACCTCGGCAAGGGCCAGCTGGCACCCTCGAACGCGGCCCAGGTCGCGCGCATCCGCGCGATCCTCGAGAACCTGAGCCTCGAGGTCGCGACGCCTGGGGAAGCGCGCGCCATGCTCGACCTCAAGGGCGGCGACCAGGTCGCGTTCTGACACGATCGCGTACCGTGCCGATACCCCCCCCTCCCTACCCTCCCCCGCAAGGGGGGAGGGGCGCGGTCGCCGGCCGTGCATCTCCCTCTCCCTCGATGGGGGCGGGAGGGGTGGGGGTGGGGCCGCGTCGTGGTCTGGCGTCGTGGCGTTGACCTCCACCGCGTCGCGGCCGCTGCTTCCCGCCGGCGCCATCGTCGCCTCGGCCGCCCTGTGGGGCGCGTGGTGGATGCCGCTGCGCGCGCTCGAGACGCGCGGGCTGGCGGGCAGTTGGGCGACGGTCGCAGTCTACACGGTCGCCCTCGTCCTGCTCGGACTGCCGCTGGTTCGGCGTCTCGCCGTCCATGCCGGGGGCTGGCGCGACTTGGCGCTGATCGCCCTGTTCAGCGGCACCAGCTTGGCGGCGTGGAACCACGCGATCCTGGTCGGCGAGGTCGTGCGCGCCATGCTGCTGTTCTTCCTGTGCCCGGTGTGGGCGACGCTGATCACGCGCTTCGTGCTGGGCCAGCCCTTGACGGCCGAGCGCCTGGTGGCGATCCCGCTCGGCCTGGCCGGCGCCGCGATCGTGCTGGGCGTGGATACCGACATCCCGATCCCGCGCACCGTGGGGGATGCCTTGGCCCTGACTGCCGGCGTGTTGTTCGCCATTGCGACCGTCGTGGTGCGCCGCGCCGAGCACCTGGGCGACGCGCCCAAGACCGCGGCGACCTTCGCCGGCTGCGCCGCCGGCGCGCTGGCCATCGCGCTAATCTTTCCGGTCGGCGCGGCGCCGGACGGCGCAACGCTGGCCGCCCTGGCGCCCCTGCTGCTGTCCTTCGCCATGCTCGTGCTGCTGCCCGCCACGTGGCTCGAGATTTGGGGCAACAGCCGGCTCGACCCGGGGGCCGTCAACGTGCTGTTCCAGATCGAACTGTTGGTCGCCGCGCTGACCGCCGCCGCCTTCGCCGACGAGACGCTCGGCTGGCGCGAGCTCGTCGGCGGCGCGCTGATCGTCGGCGCCGGCCTGATTGAGACCGTAGGCCAGGGCCGCCGTTTACGTCACGCCAATCCGCGCAACCAGGAAGCGACATCATGACCCTGCGCACGCTCTACCCGCCGATCGAACCCTTCGCGACGACCATGCTTCAGGCGGGCGGCGGCCACGCCGTCTATGTCGAGCAGTCGGGGAACCCGAAGGGCAAGCCGGTGATCTTCGTGCACGGCGGCCCGGGCGGCGGCACCGACCCGGCGTACCGCCGCCAGTTCGATCCCGCGGCCTACCGCATCGTCATGTTCGACCAGCGCGGTTGCGGCAAGTCGACGCCGCACGCCTCGCTCGACGACAACACCACCTGGCACCTGGTCGCCGACATGGAGGCTATCCGGGCCCACCTAGCCATCGACCGCTGGCTGGTGTTCGGCGGCTCGTGGGGCTCCACGCTCAGCCTGGCCTACGCCGAGATGCACCCGGAACGCTGCATCGGCCTGGTGCTGCGCGGCATCTTCCTTCTGCGGCGCGCCGAGATCCTCTGGTACTACCAGGAGGGTGCATCGTGGCTGTTCCCCGACCTGTGGGAGGGCTTCCTGGCGCTCATCCCGGTGGCCGAACGCGGCGACCTGGTGGCCGCGTACAACCGCCGCCTGACCGGCGCGGACCGGGCGGTGCAACTCGCCGCCGCCAAGGCGTGGAGTCTGTGGGAGGGCTCGACCATCTCGCTGCTGCCGAACGCCGAGCGCGCGTCCCGCTTCGTCAGCGACGACTTCGCGCTCGCCTTCGCGCGCATTGAGAACCACTACTTCCACAACCGCGGCTTCTTCGAGACCGACGGCTGGCTGCTGACCAACGCCCACAAACTGCGCGCTATTCCCGGCGTCATCGTGCAGGGCCGCTACGACATGGCGACCCCACCGCTGAGCGCGTGGGACCTGCGCAAGGCCTGGCCCGAGGCCGACTTCCACATGGTGGCGGACGCCGGTCACGCCTATTCCGAGCCGGGCATCCTGCACCACCTGATCGAGGCCACCGACCGCTTCCGCGCCTGAACCGAGCCCGGTGATCCGCCATGTCCCACGCGCTTGTGATCTTCGTCACCGTGTTCCTGGCCGAGTTGGGCGACAAGACCCAGCTCGCCACGCTGCTGTTCGCGTCCGACCGGCAGACCTCGCCCTGGGTGGTGTTCGCGGCGGCGTCCGGCGCGCTCGTCGCCTCGACCACGATCGCCGTGCTGCTCGGCACGCTGGCGAAGCGCACCCTGTCCATGATCCCGCTGAAGCTGATCGCCGGCATCGGCTTCATCGCCATCGGCGCCTGGACCCTCTGGGACTACGCGCGCGCCTATGCGACGGGGCGAGGCGTCACGTATACTGCCCGCGCCCTTGGACCCCCGGTTTGCCGTGTACAGGGCGCCCGGGGGTGACATCGAGTTTCGCATGACGTGCAACACGTCCCCGGGATCCGTGCCATGACGCCGCCACGACTGACCCTGCGCCTGCACCCGGCGGACAATGTGGCGGTCGCCGTCGCCGACCTGATCCCCGGCGCGCCGGCGGGCGAGGGCGTCGTCGCGCGCCAAGTCATCGCCAAGGGCCACAAGGTCGCGCTGGTCGCCATCGCGGCCGAGGCGCCGATCATCAAGTACAGCCAGATCATCGGCTTCGCGACCCAACCCATCGCCGCCGGCGAGCACGTGCACACCCACAACTGCGCCATGCGCGACGTGGAACGCGACTACGCCTTCGGCAGCGACCTGCGCGCGCCCGCGCCGGTGCCCGAGGCGGAGCGCGCCACGTTCCAGGGCATCCGCCGCGCCGACGGCCGCGTCGGCACGCGCAACTACGTGGCGGTGCTGACTACGGTCAACTGCTCGGCCTCGGTCGCGCGCATGATCGCCGAGCAGTTCCGCGGCGACGCGCTGGCCGGCTTTCCCAACGTCGACGGTGTCATCGCGCTGACCCACGGTGCCGGCTGCGGCGCCGACCACCAGACCGACGACGTGCCCATGATCCGGCGCGCCATCGCCGGCTACGCCCGCCACCCCAACGTCGCCGCCGCCCTGATCGTCGGGCTCGGCTGCGAGGTCAACCAGCTCGGCGGCCTGGTGGTGGCCGAGGACCTGCGCGAGGGCGACCGCCTGCGCACCATGAACATCCAGGAGACCGGCGGCACGCGCGCCACCGTGGCCGAGGGTGCCGCGCGCGTGCGCGCCATGCTGCCGATGGCCAACGATGTAACGCGCACGACCGAGTCTGCGTCGCATCTGACGCTGGCGTTGCAGTGCGGCGGCTCGGATGGGTTCTCGGGCATCTCGGCCAACCCCTCGCTCGGCGCCGCCGCCGACCTGCTGGTCGCCCACGGCGGCACGGCGATCCTCTCGGAAACGCCCGAGATCTACGGCGCCGAGCACCTGCTGACGCGCCGCGCCGTTACCCGCGCGATCGGCGAGGCGCTGGTCGAGCGCGTGCGCTGGTGGCAGGGCTATACGGCGGCGCGCGGCGCGCGACTAAACGGCAACCCCTCGCCCGGCAACAAGGCGGGCGGCCTGACCACGATCCTCGAGAAGTCGCTGGGCGCCGCCGCCAAGGGCGGCACCACCAATCTGATGGGCGTGTTCCACTATGCCGAGCCGATCACCACCAAGGGCTTCGTGTTCATGGACAGCCCGGGCTACGACCCGTGCTCGGTGACCGGCCAGGTGGCGTCCGGCGCCACCGTGGTGTGCTTCACCACCGGGCGCGGCTCGGTGTTCGGCTGCAAGCCGGTGCCCAGCCTGAAGCTGGCGACCAACTCCGACGTCTACCGGCGCATGACCGAGGACATGGACATCAACTGTGGCGCCGTGATCGACGACGGCGTGTCGGTCGCCGCCATGGGCCGGCGCATCTTCGAGCGCGTCCTGGCCGTCGCCTCGGGCGAGCGCAGCAAGAGCGAGGCCCTGGGCATCGGCGACGCCGAGTTCGTGCCCTGGCAGGTCGGCGCGACGCTGTAGGAGGTTCCATGCCGCTGATCTCCGAGGAAGAGTACCGCTACAAAAAGCTCATCAAGATCTTCGCCTCGGTGCCCGAACCGCCGTTCGAGCACCCGGCCGAGCAGGAGGCGACGTGAGGCGGGCGCTGGGGCTGCCTCACCGACGTGGGCCGCCTGCGCGCAGTCCTGGTGCACCGGCCGGGACCCGAGGGGAACGTGGTCGATCCGGCCAGGGTGATGCCCGGCATCGGCGCGTTCGGCGGCCCGGACAAGGGCTGGTACTGGCGCGGTCCCACGCCACCCGACCTGCCGGCCATGCAAGCGACGCACGACCGCCTGGTCGAGACGCTGCGCGCTGAGCAGGTGCGCGTCGAGGAGGTCGGTGACGTTCCGGCCGGCTGCATGAAGGCGTGCTACACGCGCGACGTGGCGATCGCGGTGGACGGCGGCGCCATCGTCTGCCGCATGGGCTCGCGCGTGCGCCGCGGCGAGGAGCTGGCGGCCAGCCGCGCGCTGGCGCGCCTCAGCGTGCCGATCCTGCGCACCATCCACGGCACCGGCATCGTCGAGGGCGGCAGCTTCGCCTGAATCGATGGGACGACGGCGGTGATCGGCCTTTCGGCGCGGGTCAACGAGGAAGGCGCGCGCCAGGTCGAGGGGGTGCTGCGCGTCCAGGGCGTCAAGTTGCTGCGCGTGCACCTGACCGGCTACCGGCTGCACATCGACGGCCTGTTCCTGATGGTTGGCCGCGACCTGGCGCTGATCAACCCCACCCTGCTGCCGTTCACGTTCCTCGAGGCGCTGAAGGCGCGCGGCATCCGCACCATCGAGGTCGACCCCGAGGACCAACCGTTCACGGTCAACGGCCTGGCCGTGCGTCCAGGGCGCGTGATCCTGAGCGAGACCAGCCCGCGCACGCTCGACCGGCTCGACAAGGCGGGCGTCGAGGTGGTGCCCCTGCCCTACGAGGCCATGTACCGGGGCGGCGGCGGCATCCACTGCTCCACGTCGTTCCTGGCGCGCGATCCGGCGTGCAGGGCGAACCTCTCTCCGATCTCTCGCGTGTCATGCCCGGGCCGTCCTGAGGAGCGGACCCTGAGTGCGTCGAAGGGCCCGCGTCGCGAAGGGCGGAACCGGGCATCCAGGGCCGTGGGGCCCGTTGGTGGCCCCTGGACCCCCGGTTCGCCGCGCGCGGCGCGCGGGGGTGACAGGCCGGGTTGAAGCCGCGATAGTCGTCGCGAGGCGGATCGGGCACGCTCGTGCCCGAATTGCGACGCGGGGAACATCATGGGCGTGATGATCGTGACGGGCGCGGGGCGCGGCATCGGCGCGGCGATCGCGCGCATGGCCGGAGCCAAGGGCTGGGACGTGGCGGTGAACTACAGCCGCGCCAAGGACAAGGCCGAGGCGGTGGCCACCGCCATCCGCGCCACGGGGCGGCGCGCCATCGCGGTCAGGGGCGACGTGGCCAGCGAGACGGACGTCGTGGCCATGTTCCAGCGGGTCGACGCCGAACTCGGGCCGGTGGACGCGCTGGTCAACAACGCGGGCGTCGACTACGAGTGCCTGGTCGGCGACATCGAACGCCCCGGCATTGAGCGCGTGCTCGGCGTCAACGTCGTCGGCCTGATGCTGTGCTCGCGCGAGGCGGTGCGCCGCATGTCGACGGCGCGCGGCGGCAAGGGCGGCGCGATCGTGCACATTGGCTCGATCTCCGCGCGCACAGGCGGCCTGCCCAAGGACTGCGTCTACACCGCGTCCAAGGGCGCGGTCGACGCCTTCACCCACGCGCTGTCCAACGAGGTCGCGCGCGAGGGCATCCGTGTGGCGTGCGTGCGCCCCGGCCTGATCCAGACCGAGATCTTCGACACCAACCTGGGTCTGGAGCAGGTCAAAGAGCTGGCCAAGCGCAACGTGCCCATGGGCCGCATCGGCCAGCCCGAGGAGATCGCGGCCATGACCTGCTGGCTCTGCTCGGCCGAGGCGTCCTACGTCTCGGGCTTCATCTACGACGTCAGCGGCGGCCGATGACCGGGCGCCACCGCAGCCACTGGCTGCGCCAGATCCTGGCCGACGACACCGACGTCGCCCCGGCCCTGACCGGCACGGCGAAGGCCGACGTGGCGATCGCCGGCGGCGGCTATCTGGGCCTGTGGACCGCGCTGGAACTGAAGGCGCGCGAGCCCGCGCTCGACCTCGCCATCATCGAGCGCGACATCTGCGGCGGCGGTGCATCGGGGCGCAACGCCGGCTACGTGCTGAACCTGTGGGCCAAGTTCCCGACCCTGGTGGCGCTGGCCGGCGCCGACCGCGCGCTGCGCATCGGCCGCGCCGCCGCCGCCGTCCCCGCCGAGATCGCCGCGTTCTGCGTCGAGCACGGCATCGACGCCGAAGTCCGCCCCGACGGCTGGCTGTGGGGCGCCACGTGCGCCGCCCAGGCCGGCGCCTGGGACGGCGTGATCGAGGCACTGGCGCGCTCGCAGGTCACGCCGTTCGAAGTGCTGACCGGCCACGACATCCGTACGCGCTGGGGGCTGGACGGCTTTCCCGGCGGCGGCGTGCTGGAACCCACGTGCGCCACGGTGCACCCGGCCAAGCTCGCGCGGGGCCTGCGCCGCGTTGCGCTCGCCAAGGGCGTGCGCATCTACGAGAACTCGGCGCTCGAACGGCTGGAGCGCGGCCGCCGCCCGGCGCTGGTCACGGCGGGCGGCCGGCTCGAGGCCGACAGGGTCGTGCTGGCCATGAACGCCTGGCTCGCCGGCTTCCGCGAGCTGCGGCCGACCTTCATCGTCGTCGCCGCCGAGGCGGCGATCACCGAGCCGATCCCCGACCAGCTGGCCGCCATGGGCTGGGCCGGCGGCCCGGCCGTGACGGATTCGCGCACCATGGTGGGCAACGCGCGCACCACGGCCGACGGCCGGGTCGAGTTCGGCAAGGGCAGCGGCGCGCTGGCCTTCGGCGCCCATGTCGGCGCGGCCTACGAGACGACGGCGCCCCGGCTCGACCTGATCCGGCGCGAGTTCGCCCAGGCGATTCCCAGGCTCGCCGACGTGGCGCCCACGCACTCCTGGTCGGGGCCGATCGACCGGGGGTTCGACGGCGTGCCCGCGTTCGGGCCGCTCGCCGGCACCGACAACGTGTTCTTCGGCGTCGGCTTCTCGGGCAACGGCGTCGGCCCGACCAAGCTCGGCGGACGCATCCTGGCGTCGCTGGCGCTCGGCGCGCGGGATGAATGGGCGACGTGCGGCCTGGTGCGCCACCCGCGCGCGGCGTTCCCGGGCGAACCGGTGCGCGCCGTGGGCAGCGCCATCGTGCGCCGCGCGGTCATACGCAAGGACCGGCTGGACCACGAGGGGCTGACGGCCGACCCGCTGACCCGCGCGCTGCTCCGCTTCGTCCCCGCCGGGCTCAGCCCGACGACGGTGACGTCGTGATAAGGGCAACGAGGGGAGCCTCATGCAGTTCGTCGGAATCAACTACATCGCGGTGATCGTGGCCGCGATCGCCGGCTTCGCCTTCGGCTCGGTCTACTACATGGTGCTGGGTAAGCGCTGGACGGCCGCGCTCGGCAAGACCGAGGCGGAGATCAAGGGCGCAGGCAAGACGATGCCGGTGGTGCCCATGCTGATCGCACTCGTCGCCCAGTTCATGATGGCGTACCTGCTGGCCGGCGTGCTCGGCCATCTGGGCCTCGCGCACATGACGGTGCGCGGCGGCGTGATCACGGGCATGTTCCTGTGGGGCGGCTTCGTGGTCACGACCATGGCGGTGAACTACGCGTTCCAGGGCTCGCGGCGCGCGCTGTGGTTCATCGACGCCGGCCATTGGCTTGGTGTGCTGGTCGTGCAAGGCCTCGTCATCGGCGCCTTCGGCGTCTGAGATCACCCCTTCGGGTGCACGTCGAAGGCGATCGAGATGCGCTGGCCCGCGCCGGCGAACGGGATCGTGCCGTGCCACAGGTATGACGGGAACAGCACCACGAGGCCCTCGCGCGGGCGGACCCGGTGGATCGCCATGGCCGGCGTCTCGGGCAGGCCGTAGCCGGGCCGACCGAACTCGAGCCAGCCGGCCTCGCCGGCCTCGCCGAGCCCCGGCGGCAGGGAGACGTAGTAGACACCGCTGAGCCAGCCCAGGTTGTGGATGTGCTCCGCCTGGTGGCCCTCGGCGACCAGGATGTTGCACCAGGCATCGAGTGTGTACGCGCGCGGCCGCGCGCCGAGAAACGGGTGGGCGGGATCCTCCGCCAGCGGCAACGTGTCGATGGCGCGCCGGATCATCGCCTCGAACGCGGCGAGCGCCGGCGTCGCATCGACGAACAGATCGGTCGCGAGCCAACCGCCGCGCGCGGCCCGGCGCTTGTGGTCCCACGTCTCGGTCAGGGTGCGGTGGGCGCGCACCTCGGCCACCAGCGCCGGGTGGAACGCCGCGCGGTCGGCGAAGCCGGATGGCAAGGGCGGCTCGACCGGGAACGTGAAGCGATCGGGATCGGCGAGCGCGAGCGCCTCGAGCGCCGCCGTGGCCTCGCCCGCCTTGAGCAGCGCCGAGGCTAGGTTCGCCAGGATCGCGGCATCGGGCGCCAGCGCGGCGGCCGTGATCGAGCGCCGGCCGCTTCGTCGAGCCGGCCCAGTTCCTGCAGCAGGTTCGCCAGGTTGAACGGCGGCCCCGAAACCTTGGGCGCGCGCGCCATGGCGTCGCGGTACGCTGCCTCGGTGCCCGACTCGTCGCCCGCTTCGCGCAGGGCGTTGCCCAGGTTGAGCCGTGTGAGTTCGCGATCGGGGCGCAGCGCGAGCACGCGCCGGTAGCAAGTGGCCGCCCGCGCCGGCTGCCCGCCGGCCATGTGGGCGTTACCCAGGTTGAACCAGGCCTCGACGTAGGTCGGCATGGCGGCGACCGCCGCCTCCAGGCTGGCGATCGCGCCGGCCAAGTCGCCCTCGGCCTTCCCCGCCAGGCCCAACAGGTGCAGCGCGCGCCCATCACCGGGCGCCAGGGCCAAAGCCCGGCGCGCGGCTTCCGCCGCCTCGCGGCCGCGCCCGGCGCGCAAGTGGGCCGCGCGACCCGCGCGGCATCGCTCGCCGACCTGGCCGAACGGATGCGCGCCCGCCTGGAACAGTGCCTGGCGGCCGACGACGAGACGCTGTTCCAGGGCCGCGACAACGGCGTCGCCCTGTTGCTGCGCCTGACCGAGGTAATCGACCGGATCGCCCTGATGGACGCGGCGACGGACATCGACGCGACGACCCCGGACGCGGCCGATCGCGCGATCCTGGAGCGCTACGTGGCGTGGCGACTGCGCCGCTACGGTATCGCGACGGGCGTCGAGGGCGTGCCGCCGCCCGAACCGACCGAAGGGTCGGACCCGGACCGAGCCTGATCAGAGCACCGCGCCGGCGGCGGCGAGGCGTGCCTCGACGCCGTTCGTCGGGCGCGGTTCCTGGCCTTCGACGACCACGCGGTTTCGCCAGGTTCGCTTGGCGGTATAGAGCGCCGTGTCCGCCCGCGCGATGAGCGCAGCGCAGTCATCGCCCGGGTGCAGCGCCGCCACACCCACCGACACGGTCACCTGACCGTAGTCGACACCCGAGTTGCGCCGCACGATCCGGCGCGAGGCCATGGCCTGGCGCACCTGCTCGGCGACCGTGCGCGCCTGCATCGCCGTGGTTTCCGGCAGGACGATCGCGAACTCCTCGCCGCCGAAGCGGGCCGGGTGATCGCGGCCCTTCACGGTATCGGTCAGGGTGCGGGCGACCAGCTTGAGCACGGCATCGCCGGTCTGATGACCGTAGGTGTCGTTGAACTTCTTGAAGTGGTCGACGTCGATCATCAGGAGAGACAGAGGCGCGCGACGCGTCGCCGCCTGGCTCGCGGCCTCGTCGAACACCTGGTCGAAGGCGCGACGGTTGGGCAGCCCGGTCAGCTTGTCGGTCGTGGCGTCGCGCCGCACGTCCTCCAGCGTGCCCTGCAGTTGGGTGATCTGCTGCGACGATTACGCGAGTTCCTGCTCGAGCTTCGCGTTGTCGGCGTGCATCTTGCGCGTCGCGGCGAGCAGGGTCTTGAGCGCCTGGGCCGTTCCCGGCTTCGCATCGGGACCGTCGAGCATCGCGGCGTACGCGCCGAGTGCCACGCCATAGGTTTTGGCGCTGCTGCCGGCCTGGGTCAGTTGCGCCACGACCTCGGCGACCAATGTCGTCACCGTGTCGGTGGCGTTCATGAGCGAACGACGTTCGACCTGTTCGGGCGCGAAGGTCACGTACATCCAGTCGCTGATCTCAGGTGTGATGGGCGCCGTCTGCGCCAGCAGGCGATCGCCCAGCGACTTGAGCTCCACGTTGGCGCCGAGGACGTACTCGTACCACACCGTGTAGTTGGCGGGCGTCGGCGCGATCGACCGATCGCGCAAGAGCGCCATCGCCTTCGCCGCGACCGCGTCGGGTCCGGCGTAGTTCGAAGTCGTGGTCATGGGCGGCCCTGTCCGTCCATCGGAGCCACCCACCTTAGGGGGTGAGTGTTAAGGCCAGGTTAGGTGAGGGCCTCGTAGCTCAGTCCAATCACGACGACCTCGCGTTCGCCGCCCGGCGCGCGCCACGAAACCGCGTCGCCGACGGCCGCTCCGAGCAGCGCGCGGCCCAACGGGCTAGCCCAATTGTACCTCCGGGCACCAGGATCGGCCTCGTCCTCGCCGACCAGCGTCAGCGTACGGCGTTGTCCGTCCTCGTCCTCGATAGTCACGGTCGCGCCGAAGCCGACGCGCTCGGACGCCGCCTCGGGCCCCACGACCACGGCCGAGGCGATGCCGTCGCGCAGCCAGGCAAGATCGCGATCGGCGCGGCGCGGCGCGTCATCGCCGGCCGCGTCGCCCATTTTTTTGCGCTGCGCCAAGGCTTTCTCGTAGCGCTCGCGCAACCGATCCAGGCCAGCGCGCGTGATGTAGTTCGGGTTCGCGCTACGCGCGCGGGCAGGCGGCAGGCTGTCCTGACCGACGTCGTCTTCGCGCACGAACGCCCGGCTCATACGCGCGTCTCCGATCGTGGGGACTCGATACCGACTTCGGCGACCAGTCTACGCGCCATCACGCGAGATGGCACGCGGCCCAATGGCTCGGCGTTGCCCCCACGGGCCGCAGGGCGGGAACCTCGCCACGGCAGCGCTCGACCGCGCGGGGGCAGCGCGGATGGAACGGACAGCCCGGCGGTGGACGCTCGGGGTTCGGGATATCGCCGCCGATAGGGGGGCGGGCACGCACGCGCTCCGGGTCCGGGTCGGGGATCGCGGCCAGCAGTCCCTCGGTGTAGGGGTGCGCCGGCGCGCGGAACAGCGCCTCGGCGTCGGCCAACTCCACGACGCGCCCCAGGTACATCACGGCGACGCGGTCGCTCATGTACTCGACCACGGCCAGGTCGTGGGAGATGAACACGTAGGACAGGCCGAGGCGCGCCTTCAGCTCGACCAGCAGGTTGAGGATCTGCGACTGCACCGAGACGTCGAGGGCGGAGACCGGTTCATCGGCCACCACGAGGCGCGGTTCCAGCGCGATGGCGCGGGCGATGCCGATGCGCTGGCGCTGGCCGCCGGAGAATTCGTGCGGGTAGCGGCGCGCCGCGTCCGCGTCCAGCCCGACGAGGCCGAGCAGCGCCGCGACGCGCGCCCGCCGCGATGCCGCGTCGCCGATCCGGTGGATGGCCAGGGGCTCGGCCACGATGGCGCCGATGGTCATGCGCGGATCGAGCGAGGCGTAGGGGTCCTGGAAGACGAGCTGCATGTGCCGGCGCGCCGCGCGCAGGCGCGGTTCGTCCAGCGCCAGCAGATCGACCCCGTCGAAGCGCAGCCGCCCCGCGCTCGGCTCGATCAGCCGTAGCATGAGGCGCGCGAGCGTGGACTTGCCGCAGCCGGATTCGCCGACCACGCCCAGCGTCTCGCCGGGCATGACGGTCAGCGTCACACCGTCGACCGCCTTGACCACGCCGCGTCCGTCGCGCGCGCGGAAGGTGCGCGCGATGCCCTCCAGCTCCAAGATCGGCGTGGTCATGGCACCGGGTTCCAGCAGGCGTGGGCGTGGCCGTCGCCCATGAGCGGCGGGCGTTCGACCCGGCAACGTTCGGCGACGCGCGCGCAACGCTCGGCGAAGGCGCAGCCGGCGGCGCGCCGGCCGGGCGCCGGCACCATGCCGGGGATCGCGGGCAGCGGCCGGCCGCGCGGCGCGCGCCGGGGTGAGGACGCGAGCAGGCCGTGGGTGTAGGGGTGGCGCGGCCGGCGGAACAGGTCGGCCGCGCGCGCGCGCTCGACCACGCGGCCGGCGTACATGACGACGACCTCGTCGCACACCGCCGCGACCACGCCGAGATCGTGGGTGATTAGCAGCACCGCCATGCCGAGCGCGCGCTGCACGTCGCGCAGGAGGTCGAGGATCTGCGCCTGGATCGTGACGTCGAGCGCCGTGGTCGGTTCGTCGGCGATCAGCAACCGCGGCCGGCAGGCGAGCGCCATGGCGATCATGACACGCTGGCGCAGGCCGCCCGAGAGCTGGTGCGGGAACTGGTCGACGCGGCGTTCCGGCGCGCCGACGCCCACGGCGCGCAGACCCTCGACCACCGCCGAGCGCGCCTCGGCCCGGCCCATGGCGCGGTGCAGGCGCAGCACCTCGGCGATCTGCGCGCCGACCGTCATGGTCGGGTTCAGGCTGGTCATCGGTTCCTGGAAGATCATGCCGACCCGGTTGCCCCGCACGGCGCGCAAGGCGCGCGCGTCGAGCGCCAGCAGGTCCTGACCGTCGAGCCGGATGGCGCCGGCCTCGATGCGCGCCGGCGGCATGGGCAGCAGGCGCAGGATCGACATGGCGGTGACGGTCTTGCCGCAACCGGACTCGCCGACCAGGCCGACCGTGCGCCCCTCGGCGATGGTCAGACCGACGTCCTCGACCACGGGCACGCGCCCGGCCTCGCCGGCGAAGCTGACCGTCAGCCCCGCGATGTCGAGCAGGGGCGGCGGCACGCCCGCCGCCAGGGTCATGCGAAGACGATCTTGGGGAAGTAGAACGACACCACCCAGTTCGGGATGTCGACGATCTCGCTGATGCGCAGGTCGCCCGCGACGCTGCACAGCATGTACGCATCGGCGGCGCCCAGCCCGTGTTCGCGGCCCAGGAGGTCGATCATGCCCTTGACCGCGTCGCGCGACGCGGCCATCAGGTCGGGCCCGATGCCGGTGGTGGCGTGGTAGCCCTTGCCGTCCAGGTGGCGCGCGACCGGCCCCTCGGTCTCGAAGCGCGGGAAGCGCAGGCCGGTGCTCTTGACCAGCCCCAAGCGCAGCACGACCTTCATCTGGCTCTCGATCGCCGTGCCGCACACCTCGCCATCGCCCTGGGCCGCGTGGGTGTCGCCGATCGAGAACAGGGCACCCTTCACCTCGACCGGCAGGTAGAGCGTGGTGCCCGCCGCCATGTCGCGGATGTCCATGTTGCCGCCGACGCGGCGCGGCGGCACGACGCTGTGCAGGCCCGCCTCGGCGAGCGCCAGGCCGATGGTGCCGGCGAACGGCTTGAGCGGCACCTTGCCGCCGGGGCCGTAGGCCGCCGACAACAGCGAGGCGCGGTCGTAGCTCCAGATGTGCAGCGCCGGATCGGGGAACTGGTCGGCCAGCAGGCCGAAGCCGGGGATGCACGCGGTCCAGCCCCAGCCGGACGCGCCGAACTCGAGGATCTCGACCTTGAGCGCGTCGCCCGGCTCGGCGCCGTCCACCAGGATCGGCCCCGAGGTCGGGTTGACCTTGCCGAAGTCGAGCTTGGCGATGTCGGCGATCGTCGAGGACGGCGTCAGCTGGCCGCCCGAGGAATCCTGGGTGTCGATCTCGACCGTCGCCCCCGGCGCCACGGTGAGCACCGGGGGAAGGCGGTTGTCCCAGCCGAAATGGTGCTGGTGGCGGTGGATGGTGTGGCGCGGGCTATTGGGCATCGGTCGCGAACACCACGTCGTAGTGCACCGGGATGTGCACCGGATCGACGAAGATTGCGTCCGAATCGCCCGCGATGCGCGTCGAGTGCATGGTGAACCGCTCCTCGTTGAAGATCGGGATCCAGGGAGCATCCGCCAGCACCTTGGAGAACACCCGGGTCCATGCGTCCAGCCGCGCCTGGGCCTGGGCCGGATCGGTCATGGCGTCGGCCTGGCCGGCGAGCGCGTCAACGTCCTGGTTGCAGTACCACGACCAGTTCCAGCCGCCCGGCGCCGCCGCGCCGCAGCCCAGGATCGCCCAGTAGAAGTTGGACGGATCGGGGAAGTCGGCGATCCACGCCATGCCGCCCGACCAGATCATGGGCGCGGCGCCTTCGGTGCCGCCGGCCTCGATCACCACGGAGGGATCGAGCGCCTTGATCTCGACGGTCACCCCGATGGCGGCCAGATCCTGCTGGATCGCCTGGGCGATGCGCGGGTTGGGATCAGTGTTCATGGCGTAGAGCTCGGTGGAGAAGCCGTCCGCCAGGCCCGCCTCGGCCAGCAGCGCCTTGGCCTTCTCGGGGTCGTAGGCGTAGCCGGTCTCGGCCGTGTTGTAGGCCGGCATCGCCGGCGGCAGGGCCTGGTTCGCGGGCACCGCGCGGCCGTTGATGATCTGGACGATGCGATCCTTGTTGATCGCGTGGTTGAGCGCTTGGCGCACCGCGACGTTGTCGAGCGGCGCGACGCGCGTGTTCAGCGTGACGTAGCCGGTGTGGAGCTGGCCGCCCTGGACCACCTGCTTGGCCAGATCGGCGTTGCCCATCACGTCGACGAAGCGCGCCGGCGGGATGCCGTCGCCCAAGAGGTCGACCTCGCCGCGCTCGAGCCGCAGCAGCGCGACCGAGGGGTCCTGGCCGATCTCGAAGACGACCTCGTCGAGCTTCGGCCGGTCGGCGATGTAGTAGTCGGCGTTCCTGGCGAATACGACACGCTGGCCGAGCGTCCATTCGGCCAGCTTGAACGCGCCGGTGCCCACCGGGTTCTTGCCGAAATCGGCGCCGTGCTCCTCGACCGCTTCCTTGGCGACGACGAAGGCGAAGTTGAGCGCCAGCTTGTGCAGGAACGGCGCGTCGGGCCGGTTGAGCTCGATGGTCAGCGTGTGGGGATCGACCACCGTGACGCCCGCCAGCGTCGTCGAGGCGCCCGAGGCGACGTCCTCGTAGCCCTTGATGGTGTCGTAGTAGCTGGCGCCCGGGCTCTGGGTCGCCGGGTTGATCGTGCGCTCCAGGCTGTACTTGACGTCCTCGGCCGTCATTTCGCGGCCGTTGTGGAAAGTGACCCCCTGGCGCAGCTTGAACGTGTAGGTCAGGCCGTCGGCGGAGATCTCGTAGCTCTCGGCCAGGTCGGGCACAATCTCGGTGGTGCCGGGCGCGTAGTCGATCAGGCCGTCGAACAGGCTCTTGATCATCGACCAGTTCTGCCAGTCGTAGCCGACCGCCGGGTCGAGCGTGGCGACGTCGGACTGGTACGTGACGATCATCGAGCCGGCGGCGCGCACGTCCGTTCCGAACGCGCCGATCAGGGCCGCCCCGGCCAGCAGCGCAGCGCGCAGCAATGTCCGTGTTGTCATGGTGTCGAACCTCCCCTTGTGAATGCGTAGCGGTGCCATGCGTTGCCGCGACTCTAGTTGAGGCGGATACGCGGATCAATCAGCGCCGTCGCCAGGTCGGCGATCACGTTTCCGAGAACGATCGCGGTGGCGGCGGTCAGCGTCACGCCCATCATGATCGGGATATCCACGCGCTGGATCGCCTGCCAGGCGAGCTGGCCGATGCCCGGCCAGCCAAACACCGATTCGACGACCACCGCGCCGCTCATGAACAAGCCGATGTCGATGCCGATCATGGCGACAATCGGCAGGATCGCGTTGCGCAGGCCGTGGCGCAGCACCACGCCCGTCTCGGCGACGCCCTTGGCGCGCGCGGTGCGGATGTAGTCCTGGCCGAGCACGCCGACCATGCTGGCCCGCGTCATGCGCGAATAGAACCCGCCGCCCGCGAGCCCGAGGGTGAGCGCCGGCAGCACCAGATGCTCGAGCCCGCCATAGCCGCTCAGCGGGAACAACCCGAGCAGGTAGGCGAACACATAGAGCAGCAGGAGCCCGACGACGAACTGCGGCGCCGAGACACCGACGAACGAGAGTGTCATGACCGCGCGGTCGGCGAAGCGGCCGCGCCGGGTCGCGGCGAAGATGCCGGCGGGCAGACCGATGGCGAGTTCGCAGAAGATCGCGCCGGCCAGCAGCAGCAGCGTCGCCGGCAGGCGGCTGCCGATCAGTTCGACCACCTCGGTCTTCTGGGCGTAGGAGCGGCCAAGATCGCCCTGCGCCAGGCGCCCCAGGTAGCGCGCGTACTGCACCGGGATCGGCTGGTCGAGCCCGAGCTGGTGGCGGATCGAGGCGACCGTCTCGACGGTCGCGGCGCGCCCGGCGATCATGCGCGCGGGATCCGCCGGGATCAAGAACGCGAGCGCGAAGGTGACGACCGTGACGCCAAGCAGGATGACCACGGCCTGGGCCAGGCGGCGGGCGAGAAACCGGATCACCGCCGGCCCCTCTGGGTTGGGTCGAGCGCGTCGTTGAGCGCCTCGCCGACCAGGTTGAAGGCGAGCGCGGCCATGATGATCGCGATGCCGGGGAAGAACACCAGCCACGGCGCGGTCAGGAAGTAGGACTGGCCCTCGAAGATGATGCCGCCCCACGACGGGGTCGGCGGCTGCACACCAACGCCCAGGAACGACAGCGTCGCCTCGAGCAGCACGGTGGTGGCGATGCCGAGCGTACTCCACACCAGGATGGTCGGCACCAGATGGGGCAGCACGTGGCGCAGCACGATGCGCGCCCGCCCGGCGCCCAGTGCGCGCGCCGCCTCGATGAACTCGCGCTCGGCCAGCGCGGTGGTCTGGGTGTAGACGACGCGGCAGATCTGCACCCAGTTCACGAGCGCGATGACCAGGGCGACGATCCACAGAGAGGGGCGCAGGATCGCGGCCAGCGCGATGGCCAGCAGCAGCGCCGGGAACGCCATCATCAGGTCCGTGAAGCGCATGATGGCGCCGCCCACCACGCCGCGCGCGAGGCCCGCGATCATGCCGAGCAGCGTGCCGACGATGACGGCGGCGCCGTTGGCCACGACGCCGACGGTGAGCGAGGCACGCGCGCCCCAGATCAGGCGCGAGAGCAGGTCGCGCCCGAGCAGATCGGTGCCCAACGGGAAGCGTTCGCTGGGCGGCAGCGGCGCGCCTTCGATGGTCAGGCCGTCGAAGAACTGCTCGGCCGGGTCGTAGGGCGCGATCATGGGCGCGAGCAGCGCCGCAGCGACCACCAGCGCGACCGTAACGGCGCCTGCGAATGCGAGCGGATCGCGGACGAAGCCCTTGAACCCGTGCGCCATGACGTCAGCGCGGCGCTAGGCCGAAGCGGACGCAGAGCAGCCACAGCACCTCGTAGACGACGGTGGCGGCGAGCCAGGCGGTCAGGCCCTGGACGTCGTAATCCGGCGAGGTGGTGTTGACGTCGCAGCCGACGATGTCGAGCCCGGCGAGCGCGCGCACGAACGCCAAGCCCTCGGCGGCGCTGAAGCCGCCCCACGCCGGGGTGTAGACGCCGGGCGCGACTGAGGGATCGAACACGTCCATGTCGAAGCAGAGGTAGACCGGGCGTTCCCCCATGAGGGCGCGCACGCGCGCGGCGAACGCCTCGGCGCCCAGGGCGCGGGCGGTGTCCATGGTGACGACGCCGTAGCCCAGGCCCTCGGTGTAGGCGAACACGCCGGGCACGTAAGTCAGGCCGCGCATGCCCACGTGCAGCGAGCGGCGCGCGTCGACCCAGCCCTGGTCGGCCGCGTGGGCGAAGGTGGTCGCCGGGTCGACCTGGATGCGGTTGCCGCCGGCCGGATCGGGGTAGGCGTCGGTGTGAGAATCGAAGTGCAGCACGCACAGGCCCGGGTGGCGCGCGGCCACCGCCTTGATCACCGGCAGGCTGGTCAGCCCGTCGCCGCCGAGGCCGAGCGGCACCGCGCCCGCGCCGACGACGCGCGCGATCGCCCGGGCACCGCGCTCAATGGCGTCGTCCACGTCGCCGGGCCGCAGCGGCACGTCGCCGCAATCGACCAGGCCGAGTGCCGCCACCGGATCGAACGGTTGCGCCAGCTCGGGCCGGTAGCGCCGCACGTTGTCGGTCGACATGGCGCGGATCGCCGCCGGCCCGTTGCGCGCGCCGACGCGGCGCGGGTGACGGCCGGTGTCGAACGGCAGGCCGACGATGGCGGCGCGCGCGCCCGCCAGGTCCCAGGTCTGCGGCACGCCCAGATACGTGCCGACCGTGCGGAACAGCTCGGGATCGTGGATCAAGGTCATGCGAACGGTTCCTTGCCGGCCGGCCGGGAGTGTTGCAAAGCTCGACGCGCAAGTCATCCGTGACGAGGAGCGCGCGGTGCGACCGGTTCCCGTGGGTCTCGTGTCCCGGCGCGTGTTCGACGCCCAGCCCGAGGACACCGCCGCCGCCAAGGGCAACAAGGGCGTCGACGTGGTCTCGACGGTCAGCCTGATCCTGATGATCGAGGAGACCTGCGGCGGCCTGCTGCAGCCCTACTACGAAACCGACGACGCGACCGTGGGCGCGCGCGTGGCGGTCGACCACGTCGGCCCGGCGCATATCGGGCGGCCGATCGACGTGACCGCGCGTCTGGACGCCGTCGAGGGTCGGCGCCACCGCTTCGCCGTGACGATCGAGCAGGACGGGCGGCCGGTGATGACCGGCGAGCACGCGCGCGTCGCCGTCTCGCTCGCGCGTTTCCTGGGCCGCGCCGCGCCGACGCCGGCGGCGGGGCCCGAGGTCGAGTTCTGGTTCGACGTGCACAGCCCGTGGTGCTACCTGGCGTCGCACCGCATCGGGGGCATCGTGCGCGACCACGGCGGCCGGGTGCGCTGGCGCCCGGTGCACCTGGCCAACCTGATCGAGGCGATCAAGGGCCGCCAGCCGTTGACGGAGAACGCGGCGTTCGTGCGCTGGTACCGCCAGGACATCCTGGACCAGGCCGAGCTGCTGGGCCTGCCCTACCGCGAGCATCCGGCCTACCCACTGCGCCCGTCGCGCGCGCTGCGCGCGGCGCTGTGGGCGGCGGACCAGGGCGCCGCCGAGCCGTTCGTGCAAGCGCTCATGCGCGCCTATTGGGCCGAGGCGCGGGACATCGCGGACGTGGCGGTGCTGGCGCACCTGGCGGAGGCTGTCGGGCTGCTGGGCGGCCGCGTCGCGACCGTCGTCGAGGACCCGGCCATCAAGGCGGCGATCGAGGCCAATGGCCGCGAGGCCATCGAGCGCGGCCTGTTTGGCGTGCCCACGGCGTTGTTCGGCGGCAAGATCTTCTTCGGCAACGACCATCTTGACCTGCTCGACCGCCACCTGGGACGCTGGCGCGTGGACCACGGCCAGGGCTGAGCACGATGGAAGCGATGCCGGACAAGGCGGCGATCGCCGATTTCCAGCGCGACGGCGCCATCGTGCTGAGCGGCGCCTTCACGGACTGGGTCGAGCGCCTGCGGGAAGGCGTCGCGCGCAACATGGCCGCGCCCAGCGCTGACGTGCGCCTCTACCGCAACGCGGACGGCTCGGGCCTGTTCTTCGGCGACTACTGTAACTGGGACCGCATCCCGGAGTACCGCGCGTTCGTCTTCGAATCGGACGCCGGGCGCATCGCCGCGGCGCTCATGCAATCGCGCACCGCGCGCCTGTTCCACGAGCATGTGCTGGTCAAGGAGCCGGGCACCGACGTACCCACGCCCTGGCATCACGACCAGCCCTACTACAACGTGGACGGCAACCAGAACGTCAGCCTGTGGCTGGCGCTCGATCCGGTGCCGGCCGAGGTCGCCGTCGAGTTCGTCGCGGGCAGCCACTACTGGGGCCGCTGGTTCCGACCGGAGCGGTTTAACCGCACCGCGCTCTACGACGACGACCGGATGTCGCCGGTGCCCGACATCGACGGGCACCGCGCCAACTTCTCGATCCTGAGCTGGGCGCTGGAGCCGGGCGACTGCGTGGCGTTCCATTTCCTGACCCTGCACGGCGCGCCCGGCACCAAGGGCGCCAAGCACCGGCGGCGCGGCTTCTCGACCCGCTGGATCGGCGACGACGCGCGCTTCGCCGTGCGCAAGGGCCCGACCTCGCCGCCGTTCCGCGGCGTCACCCTGAAGCCGGGCCAGCCCATGGACGCGCCCGAGTTCCCGCTGGTGTTCGGCGGCTCATGACGCAGTTATAGCGCTTGTAGGCGGATTGACAAGGCGTGTCCGTTTGGGACGATGGTGATGACCAGCCTTGGTTACGCGCAGTTCACTCGCATGTTGATGCAGGTGGCGGACGAAGTCTGCGGCGGCCGCCTCGTGCTGTCGCATGAAGGCGGCGATGCGCCGGAACACGTGCCATACTGCGGCCTGGCGGTCATGGAGGAGTTTCGGGTATTCGCACCGGGGTCGAGGACCCCTGGGAGGCGATCATGGAGCAGTGGGGACAGCAGGAGCTGCAGCCCCATCAAGAGGCGGCGGTCGCCAAGGTGGCGGTCGCCGAGGCGGCGACGCTCGTCAAGCGTATCCGCTGATCAACCACGAAAAGGGAGATGAGAAGATGAGCAACAAGCTGAAAGAAAAATTGGAAAAGGCCGCGACTATCGGCCGGCGAGAACTCTTCAATCGCGGTGTCGTCGTCGCCGGCGGTTCGGCGGCAATCCTGGCCGGACTGAACGGTGAAGCAAAAGCCGAAGGCGAGCCGATCCCTGTGGGTCAAGCGACGCCGCTGACCGGCTTTGCCGCGGCGGACGGCATCGAATTCCAGAATGGCCTGAATCTCGCCTGCGAGGAGATCAACGCCATGGGTGGTATTCTTGGGCGCCCACTCGAACCCTATTTCGAAGACACCAAGGAGATGGGCGACGCGACCAACATCCAGGCGGTGCAACGCCTGATCGACCGGCACGGCGTCTATGCCATTCTCAACGGGTATAACGTCGGCAGCGGCACGGCCATCCAGGAAGTGATCGCGGATGCCGGCATCATCTACGTGCACTATGACACCACGATCGGGCACAACAACCTGATCAAGTCGAACCCCGAGCGCTATTACGGTTCCTTCCAGGCCGATCCGGCAGAGTATTGGTATGGTCCCGGCTACCTCAAATTCATGCAGCAGCTCGAGGAGCAGGGGAAATGGAAGCGCGCCAACAACAAGATGGCGATCATTACCTCAGCCGGCGTATACTCGATCAACATTGCCAACGCGCTGAAGGAAACCGGCAAGGACTATGGCTGGGAAGTAAGTCTTTTTGAGACGGTGAACGTGCCGATCTCGGAGTGGGGCCCGACCTTGGCAAAGATTCGCCAGGATCCGCCAGGCGCCATCGCCATTACGCACTTCTATCCGCAGGACCTAGCGCAGTTCATGGTGCAGTTTGTGCCGAACCCAACGCCGAGCTTGATCTATATGCAGTATGGCCCGACGCTCCCCGCCTTCCGCGAGGTCGGAAAGGAAGCGGTCAACGGAGTTCTCTTTGCGACGGTCGTCGGCTGCTTGCAGGACGAAATCGGCCGGGCTTTCGAGAAGCGCTACAAGGAGAAGTTCGGCGCAAACGCGGGGCATATGTCGGGTGGCCAGACTTTTGACGGCGCTTACGTCTGGGCCATCGCCGCGGCTTTGGCGGGCGGGCCCGGGGAACAGGGCAACGACGAGCAGAATCGCAAGGTTGCCACCCGCATGAACCAGCTCATCTACCGAGGCGTCAACGGCACCACGCGCTTCATACCGAATGAGAACGCGGCCTATACCTATCCGACACAAACCAACGACTCCTCGCTGGGCATGCCTCACCTCTTCTTGCAGCACCAGGACTACACCAAGGAGCCGGCCCTGATCGCGCCCGCTCCCTATGGCGTAGGTGAGTTCATCCTGCCGCCCTGGATCAACGCCTAGGTCGGTGCCATGACTCAGACCGCCGCCGGCCAGCCGCTGCTCGAGGTGACAGCGGTCACCAAGAGCTTCGGTGCGCTGGTGGCGGTCAATGGCCTCTCTTTCAATTTGAACGAGGGCGAGGTGCTCGGCATTGGCGGCCCCAACGGGGCTGGCAAGACCACGCTTTTCGAGGTCATCTCCGGGCTCTCCCCAGCCACGTCTGGCAGCGTCCGCTTTGCCGGGGAGGACATAACGCGCCTGTCGGCCGAAGCGATCTGCCATGCTGGCATCGCGCGCACCTTCCAGCTCAACGCCGCCTTCGACAGCCTGAGCGTTCGAGAGAACGTCGAGGTTGCCGCGCAGTTCGGCCGCGCCAACCGTGCTGTGCCGGGTCTTCGCCTCGACCGGTGCACGCGTGCGTCGGTTGACGCAGCTTTGGAGATCACCGGTCTTATCGAGCGACAGCGCCGAATCGCCGCTAAGCTGCCGGTGATCGATCGCAAGCTACTGATGATCGCTGGCGCATTGGCGACCGAACCGCGCCTAGTCTTGATGGACGAGCCGGTCGGCGGCCTGACACCGGGCGAGACCGATCGTATCGTCCACTTGGTCGAGCGGCTGCGCGCCGAAGGCCGTAGCATCATCATGATCGAGCACGTGATGCGCTTTCTGGTGCAACTTTCGGACCGCGTGCTGATCCTGCATCACGGCGAAAAGATATACGAAGGCGTGCCGCGTGGACTGGTGCAGGACGCTCAAGTGGTCGACGTCTTCCTGGGTCAGGGCGCCTCGAGGCGCCTCGCCAGCTATCTGGAGGGGCGGGCGTGAGCGGCGGCTTGGAGATGGCCAACCTCAGCGCCGGTTATCTTGGACGCGACGTACTGCACGAACTAAGTCTTTCGGTGCCGGCTGAGGGATTGACCGCCATCATCGGGCCGAATGGCCACGGCAAGACCACTTTACTGCGAGCCATTTCTGGTTTGGTGCCGCGCTGCAGTGGAGCAATCACGCTCGACGGCCGACCGCTGCAGGGTTTGCGCCCCGATGCGCGCGTTGCTGCCGGCGTGGTGCATGTGCCACAGGGCGATATGGTGTTCGCCGAGATGACGGTGCTGGATAACCTGCTGATGGGCGCCTATCTGCCGGCTGCTGCCCGCAGCGCTAAAGAGCGCCTTGAAGAGGTTTTTGCGCTGCTGCCCAAACTGGCGGAGCGGCGAGGACAGATCGCTTCCACCCTTTCGGGCGGCGAGCGCCGCATGTTGGGCATCGGTCGCGGTCTCATGGCAGATGGCCGCGTCATTTTATTGGACGAGCCTTCGCTCGGGCTCGCCCCCATCGTCATCGAGCAGATCTATGCGCTGATCGCTCAGCTGAAAAACAGCGGCCGCACTCTCTTGGTCGTGGAGGAAAACGCCGCGCGCGTCGTCGAGTTGGCGGAGGCCATACACCTGTTGGACGACGGACGCTTTGTCTGGTCGGGCGCCGGTGCCGAACTCATGGCGCGGCCGGAAATTCTGGAAACCTATTTTGGCGGATAGCGCGGCGTGACCCTCGACATCCTCACTCAGATCATCGCTTCGGGCCTGACCCTTGGGGCCATGTACGCGGTATCCACCGTCGGGCTTTCGCTGGTTTGGGGATCGCTCGGCATGTTGAATTTGGCGCATGGCGGGCTCATGGCCTTCGGCGGCTATTCAGCTTATTACGCCATGGGCGCTCTGGGTCTGCCGCTGCCGGCAGGATTGCTGGCGGCGATCCTGATGGGCGGCCTCTTGGGCGCGCTCACTTACCATGGCGCGGTGCGCTTCATGCTGCGCCAAAAAGCCTTTGAAACTAATGTGGTCATCGCCACCGTGGGCCTTGCTTTCGTGCTGGAGAATGCCGTGCTGAAGCTTTTCGGCGCGCAAGCTCAGCGTCAACCGCTTCAAGTCGAAGGCGCGATCCAGGTCGGCAATGTGGTGGTGCCGCTGCAGAACATTTTGATTCTGGCGACGGCTCTCCTCCTGATGCTGTTGGTCGCTCTGCTGCTGAAGAAAAGCAGGATCGGCCGCGCTGTGCGCGCCACAGCAATGAACCGAGAGGCGGCGCAGCTCATGGGTGTGCGCGTAGGCCAAATCTATGCCCTGGTTCTTATGCTGGCTGGCGCTCTGGCCGCCGTCTCGGGCGTGATGATTTCCTCTTTGACCGGGCTATCGCCCGGCATGGGGGCCGACCCGATGCTTAAGGCGTTCATTATCTGTGTCGTAGCGGGCCTGGGGAATGTCTATGGCGCGGTCAGCGCGGCTCTGGCTCTGGGCCTGATCGAGGCTTTGGCGCAGTTCGTGCTGGGCGTTCGCTTTGGCTTTGCCACATTGCTGCTGATCGTCATCGTCGTTTTGATCTGGCGCCCCAACGGACTCTTTGGTCGGCAGCAGGTGACGCGACTATGAGCTGGCGTGGCCACCTCATCGTTGGGCTTCTGTCGCTGGCGATCGCAGTCGCCTTGCCCTTCGTCTTCAACATCAACTATCTCGTCACTCAGGTCACTCTGGCCTTTATCTACGGCACGGTAGTGACGCAGTGGAACCTGGTCTACGGCGTCGCAGGAATCTTCTCTCTGGCGCAAATGGCGCTCTTTGCCGTCGGCGCCTATGCCGCCGCCATGCTGGGCTTCTACTTCGGATGGTCGTTATGGATTGCCATGCCGGTGGCGGCGCTGATCACCGTCGTCGTCTCGGTGCTGATTGGTCTGGCCTGTCTGCGCCTGCGCGGACCCTATGTTGCGTTGCTGACGCTGGCCATCGCTCAAGTGTTATATCTGGTGATCGTCAACGACACGGACTGCTACACCACAGAGGGTTCCGGTTGCCTGCCTTTCTTCGGCGGCGTGCGCGGCCTTACGCGTTTTGGCGAGTTGGGCTTTCGTGAATGGTTGGGCGAAGACTGGCGGCTAGGCAATTACTTCGTTGCGCTGGCTCTTCTGGCTTTGGCGCTCATCTTCTCGGCTGTCATCATGCGCGGACCCCTGGGACTCGCGTTCCGCGCTTTGCGCGACAATCCAGGTCTCGCACGCTCACGCGGCATCAGCCGATTCAAGTATCAAATCTGGGTTTTCGCTCTCTCGGCCTTTTTTACTGGGCTGGCCGGCGCTTTCTACGCTGCCAACTACGAGTCGATCGGCCCGACCGTCTTTTCGTTCTCGCTGTTGCTTTTCCTCATCGCCATGATGACGGTGGGAGGCATCGGTACACTCTGGGGGCCGCTGCTCGGGGCTATTTTGCTGATGGGCACCGACGAGGTGCTCCGAGATTATCAGGAATGGCGTGATATCGGCCTGGGGCTGCTGCTCGTGTTTTTCGTCATTCTGCTGCCACAGGGCTTGGTCGGCCTGATTAATTGGCGCCGAGAAAGAGTTGATTGAAATTTAGCTGCCTGTTGAAAAAAGCGATCCGCGATCACGATGGCCGCATGCGAATCTAACAGCCAGGCACGTCGGCGCCACACCTGGGGCTTCCCTCGCTTGCTGCGCGACAACCCGCCCTACGCGGTCGCGCGTGGCATCAGCCGGTTCAAGTACCAGTTGCTGGTGTTCGCGTGCTCGGCCTTCTTCACCGGGCTGGCGGGCAGCGTCTACGCCGGCAACTTCAAGGCCATCGAGCCGAACCTGCTGCAGCTTCCCCTGCTGCTGTTCCTGATCTCGATGATGATCGTGGGTGGGGTGGGCACGGTGTGGGGCCCGTTTGTCGGCGCGGTGCTGCTGATGGGCGCCGACGAGCTCCTGAAGGAGGACCAGTTCGCCGACGCGCGCGCCATGGGGGCTCGGCATCCTGCTGGCCGCCTTCGTGGTGCTGATGCCGCGCGGCGTGGTGGGCACCATCGCGGCCGCGCGCGAGCGCCGGCGCAACCGGCGCGCCGGCGCGGCCGGCTGAGAAGAGCCTACTTCACGGCCTGAGCCAGCGCCGCCGCCTTGGCGATGACGGCCTCCTGGTGCGGGTACATATGGTGCCCGCCGGCAACGTCGATGAACACGGCGAAGGGATCGCCGATGTTGGTCTTGCGGCCCGACAGCTCTTCCATGACCGCCAGCCCGCAGTAAGGCACATAGGCCGCCGAGTAGCCGCCTTCGTGGGTCAGCAGCAGGCGGCCGCCGCACAGCTCGGCCGCCAGGTCGATCATGATGCGCGCGAGTTTCCGGTAGGTGGTGCTGGTCACCATCATGCGCCCGAGCGGATCGTAGATGCCGCCGTCGAAGCCCGAGGCGATGACGATCAACTCGGGCTTGAAGCGGCGCAGCGCCGGGGCAACGACGCGCTCGAAGGTGGCGATGTAGGGATCGCGGCCCGAGCCGGGCGGCAGCGGCACGTTGATGTTGTAGCCTTGGCCCTTGCCGGCGCCGGTCTCGTGCAGGTGCCCGGAATCCGCCGGATACCAGTTGTCCTGGTGGATCGAGATGGTCAGCACGCTGGGGTCTTCGTAGAACATCTTTTGCGTGCCGTTGCCGTGGTGCACGTCCCAGTCGACCACGGCGACGCGGCCGAGCTTGTGGCGCACCTGGGCGTGGCGTACCGCGAGCGCCGCGTTGCCGAAGATGCAGAAGCCGCGGCCGCGGTCGGGTTCGGCGTGATGCCCCGGCGGGCGCACCAGCGCGTAGGCGTTGGCGACCTCGCCGCCGACCACGGCGTCGAGCGCGGCCATGGTGCCGCCGGCGGCCAGCAGCGCGATCTCGTAGCTGCCCGGGCCGAACGGCGTTGCCTCGCCGGCGTCGCCGCCGTGGGCGTCGCTCATGGTCTTGATGCGCTTGACGTAGTCGGCCGTGTGCACGCGCTGGACTTCGTCCACGGCGGCGGGGCGCGCCTTGATGGCCACCAGATGGTCGAGCAGCCCGGCGACATCCAAAAGGTTGCGGAAGCGACGCTTGGTGTCGGAATTCTCGGCGTTCAGGTCGGGCTCGACGGTCAGGCCGGCGGGGTGCCACAGCGCCGCACGCCCGGTGTCGTGCCACATGTAGAGTTCGTGGAACAGGAATCCGCTGGCCACGCTCGCCCCCCCTCGCTCAAGTCCCGTGCCCCATGGTGCCGGGGGCGCGCGTCCGAGTCCAGGTCGTATGCAAGCGGGCTTGCAGCCGGTGCGCCGGCCTGGAAGGATCGCGTCATGGAACGCGACGGCACCACACGGGCGGACACGGTGGTGATCGGCGGCGGCATCGCCGGCGCCGCCACGGCCTACTACCTGGCCAAGGGCGGTCAGAAGGTGGTGCTAGTCGAGAAGGGCACGATCGCCGGCGAGCAATCCAGCCGCAACTGGGGCTTCGTGCGCCAGCAGGGGCGCGACCCGCGCGAGGTGCCCCTGATGGCCGCGTGTAACCGCATGTGGCAGGGGCTCGAGGCCGAGCTCGGCGCCGACCTGGAATGGCGCCAGGGCGGCAACCTGGCGGTGGCGCGCGACGCGGCCCAGGTCGCCCGCTACGAAGCCTGGCTCGAGGTTGCGCGCCAGCACCAGATCGGCAGCCGGGTGATCGCGGGCCGCGCGGTCAACGACCTGGTGCCGGGCCTGCAAGGCAGCTTCGCGGGCGCGTTGCACACGCCGGGCGACGGCCAGGCCGAGCCGGCCAAGGTAGCACCCGCGTTCGCCGCGGCGGCCGAGCGGCTCGGCGCCGAGGTGCGCGCGGGTTGCGCGGTGCTGCGCATCGAGACCGCCGGCGGCCGCGTCGAGCGGGTGGCGACCGAGCGCGGCGCCATCGCGTGCGACCACGCGGTCGTCGCGGCGGGCGCGTGGTCCTCGCGCCTGTTGCGCCCGCTCAGCATCGACCTGCCGCAGCTCTGGATCCGCGCCAGCGTCGGCCGCACCGCGCCGGTCGCGGCGATCGGCGACGGCGCGCTGGCCATGTGGGCGCCGGGCCTGGGCGTGCGCCAGCGGCGCGACGGCACGCTCAACATTGCCGACGGCGCGACCGACTTCGACCTGTCGTTCGACGCGCTGCGCCACGGCCGCGCGTTCCTGCCGCTGTGGCGCGACAACCGCGACAGCGTCGCCGTGCGTCTGGGCCCGGGGCTCGGCGCCACGCTGGCCGAGACGATCGGCGGCACCGAGCGCGCCTTCACCGTCCACCGCACCCTGGACCCGGCGCCGAACCCGGCGCGCGTCGCCAGCGCCCTGGGCGCGCTCGCGCGCATGCTGCCGGGGCTTGGCAACGTGTCCGTGACCCGGAGCTGGGCCGGCTACATCGACATCACGCCGGACTTCATCCCGGTGCTGGGCGCGGTGGACGCGGTGCGCGGCCTGGCGGTGGCGACGGGCCTCAGCGGTCACGGCTTCGGCATGGGTCCGGTGGTCGGGCGGGTCAGCGCCGAGACCATCCTGAAGGGCCAGGCGTCGCTCGACATCGCGCCGTTCCGCCTGAGCCGGTTCCACGACGGCTCGACCAACGCGCCCGCCAACGTCGTCTGACCGGGGGAAGCCGCACCGTGACCGCCGCCATGGACCCTAAGGAATGGCAGACCCGCGTCGACCTGGCCGCGTGCTACCGGCTGGCGGCTCGGGCGCGCTGGACCGACCTGATCTACACCCACATCTCGGCCCGGCTCGACGACGGCGCTTTCCTGATGAACCCCTACGGGCTCGGCTTCCACGAGATCACGGCGTCGAGCCTGGTGAAGGTCGCCCACGACGGCACCGTGCTGCCGGCGTCCAACCATGCGCTGAACCGCGCCGGCTTCGTCATCCACGGCGGGCTGCTGGCGGCACGGCCCGACGTCGTGTGCGTGCTGCACACCCACACGCGCGACGGCTGCGCCGTGGCGGCCATGGCGTGCGGCCTGCTGCCGCTGTCGCAGTTCGCCATGTTCTACGACGGACGCATCGGCTACCACGACTACGAGGGCGCGGCGACCGACGAGGCCGAGCGCGACCGCCTAGCCGCCGACCTGGGCCCGACCCACCGGGTGCTGGTTCTGCGCAACCACGGGCTCATCACCGTCGGGCGCACCATCGCCGAGGCGTACGTCGCCATGGATCAGATCGAGAAGGCGTGCGCGGTGCAGGTGGCGGCGATGGCGTCTGGCACACCGCTCAGCCAGCCCTCGGCCGCGGCGCGCACACACACGGCCGCCTACGCCAACCTGGACGGTCCACCCAAGGGCGCGCGCGAATGGGCGATGCTGCTCCGCACCCTCGACCGCGAGGAGCCGGACTACCGGACCTGAGGCGCCGGCTGGCCCTCGAACACGACCCGCGTGGCCAGATCGTAGAGATCGGGCCAGTTGCCACCGATCATGCGCCGCGCGAATCGTTTGGCCCGGTAGAGCCATTCCGGCTGACCCCCGAAGCGCGAGGGCGGCGGCGCTGTGTGTTGGCGCAGCATCACAGCCAGTTCGCGATGCAGATTGACGCGCGCATCGCGTGCATCGCGGTAGGTGAAGTGCCTCCCGAGCCGACGAACAGCACCTCGTACGCCGGAAGGCGCGGACAGCGAGCGGCGCAGGTACTGGAACCGCGTCGTGAAGATCACGTCGTAGCGGCCGCGATCGACCGGCGCGGGCGCGGCGTCGATACGGATGTCGCGGCCCGCCTTGACGATGGCGATCGCCGTGTCGGCGCCCTTGACCTCGATCAGGAACCGGTAGTCGCGGCGCCGCTCGCGCAGGTAGTCGCGCGTCAACTCGAGCGTCGCGCGCAGCATCGCCACCAGCTCGTCGACCTGGGCGTCGGTCGGCTTGGTGACGCGGTTGGCGCTCCGCACGTCGTCGGCGTGGTCGCGCAGCAGCGCCGCGTTGTCCACCGGCACGAACAGCCGCTCGGTCATGACCTTGTGGTCCTCGACCTCGAAGCCCTGGCCGATATCGACGACCCGCGTCGTCGCGGCACTGCGCGTCGCCTCGAACACGGCGGTCGGCCGTTCGGGGTCGTGGATCGGCTCGTTCGCCCAGGCGAGGTCGTCGTCGAGGAACGCCACGTCGGCGGCGAAGGGGAACGCCATGACGGGATCGAGCCGGTGAACGATATCGACCCAACGCCGGTTGAACATGGCCTGGCGGCGCGCCGCCGTCGCGACGCGGTCCTTGCCGGGGATGACTTAGCAGGCCGGGAAGTGCGAGGCGATGCCGTAGCCGCAGAACACGTAGTCGACGCGGCCGTAGCGCGCGCGCAGGTCGTCGATGGTGCGGGCGACCACGGCGTCGGGCGCCGCGTGCAGCGCGTCGTTGAGGTTGAGGCAGGTGGACGTGCCGTCGGCGATCATCATGTAGCTGTCGCCCGCGTGGGTCGGCGCGATCTCGACATGGACGCTCGGCGCGATCTCGGTGGGTACGCGCGCGTCGAGTTCGATGGTCTCGAAGCCGGCGTCGCGCGTGCTGGCGGCCAGGTCGAGTTCGCGCCCGACCAGCACCTTGGCCGTCTTGGGCAGGCGCTGCAGGGTGCCGAAGTGCAGGTGGTCGTGGTGCCCGTGGGAGATGTAGATGAAGTCCGGGTCACGCGCGCGCACCAGATCGAGCGCCGGCGCGGGATGGACCCACCACTGGGTGCCGAAGCATGGGCCCGACCACCAAGGATCGGACAGCACCCGGATCCCGCGCGTGTCCACCGCGATCGAGGCGTGGCCGACGAATCCGATACGCACATGCAACTCCTTCACAGGGCCGGGCGGTACCGCAGTATCCGCGCCGCGATGCCGAGGCGTCAAAGCGACAGGAGCACACCCCTAGTCAAGGAACGCTGAATCCTCGCGCAGATCGATGACCGTCGGGACATCGCGCGCGTCCGCCGCCGCCACGGCGCCGGCCAGCTCATCGAGCGAGCCGGGACGCAGCGCGTGGCAGCCGAAGGCGCGGGCCAGCGCCACAAAGTCCGGGTTGCGCAGATCGACGCCGATTGTGGGGAAGCCGCGCGCGCCCATGTCGTCCTTGATCTGACCGTAGGCATCGTTGTTCCACACGATCACGGCGAGCGGCACCTTGTAGTCCACCGCCGTCGCCAGTTCCTGCACGGTGAACAGCAGGCCGCCGTCACCGATGATGACCGCGCCGGGCCGCTCGGGCGCCGCGAGCTTGGCGCCGATCGCCGCCGGCAGGGCGAAGCCGAGCGTGCCGTAGCCCACCGGGAAGAACCACGAGCGCGGGCCGGCGCACGGGAACACCGGGTTGCCGGTGTAGGCGAGCTGGGTCGAATCGGCCGCGACGAAGCCCGTGGCCGGCAGGCCCTTGCGCAGGGCGCCGAGCGCCTTGGCGTGGCGGCGCTGCTTGGGCGTCAGCACCGCCAAGTTCTCGGTCCGGCGCGCGGCGAGCGCGGCGCCATCGCCGTAGCCCGAGGGCGCGTTGCGCGCGGGTACCAGCTCATCCAGCAGCGCCGCCAGGCCGGCGCCCGCGTCGCCGTGCAGCGCCACCGCCGCCGGGTAATCGCGCACCAGGGCCGCCGCGTCGATGTCGAGCCGGATCAGCTTGCCGCCCAGCGCGAGGCGCGGCGCCATCCAGTGGTCGGTCTGCGAGATCTCGGTGCCCACGGCCAGCACCACGTCGGCGCCGGCCAGCACGGCGCGCGTCCCCGGCAGGCGCAGGGTGGCGCCCAGGCTGAGCCCATGGGTCTCGGGCAGCACGCCCTTGCCGCCGCGCGTCGTCACGACCGCCGCGCCGACCCGTTCGGCCAGGCGCAGCAGCAGCGCGGCCGAGGCCTGCGCGCCACCGCCCGCCAGGATCACCGGGCGTTCGGCCTTGGCCAGGAGCGCCGCCGCGCGCGCAACGGCCGCGTGATCGGGCGCCGCCGGGGCGGGCAGCGCGCGCGCCTCGGGCGTGAAGCCGGCCGGTTCCGCAAGCACGTCGATCGGTACCGCGATATGGGCCGGGCGCGGCCGACCCGTGGCGAACAGGGCGAAGGCGCGCGCCAGCAGCTCGGGCACCTCGTCGGTGCGCAGCGCCGTCGCGCTCATGCCGGTGAGCCCGGCCGTGACCGCCTGCTGTGAGGGCAGCTCGTGCAGCTCGCCCCGCCCCATGCCCAGGTCGCCGCGCGCGTTGACACTGGAGATCACCAGCATGGGCGAGGATTCGGCGTACGCCTCGGCGATCGCGGTCGCCGCGTTGGTGACGCCCGGGCCGGTGATCAGGACGCACACGCCCGGCCGGCCGCTGATGCGGGCGTAACCGTCGGCCATGAAGCCCGCGCCCTGCTCGTGGCGCACGACCACGTGACGCAGCCCCACCTGGGCGATGCCGCGATAGATCTCGAGCGTGTGCACGCCGGGGATGCCGAACACCGTGTCGACCCCGTAGGCCTTGAGTCCCGCCATGAGCGCGGCGCCGCATGTCATCACCGGTTGGTCCATCGGTCACCTCCGCCCCTTCCCTAACCCATCGCGCGCCGCGGGAAAACCATGGCCGCGCCGCCTCGAATCGCGGCCGCGCGAACGACAGGGGTTCCCATCCGCGCCGCGCCACCGTATACAAACCGTCAAAAGGTATGAAGAGGTGACCGAACCATGTTGTTGACGGGCGCGGCGTACCGCGAGTCCATCCGGGACGGCCGGCAGGTCTGGATCGACGGCGAGCGGGTGCGCGACGTCACCACCCATTCGGCGTTCAAGCCGATCGTCGATGTGCGCGCGCGCGTCTACGACATGGCCCACGAGGACGCGACGCGCGAGGTCATGGCCTTTGCCGACGAGGCGGGCGGGCGCTCGTCGATCGCGTGGCGGCCGCCGCGCGCCAAGGCGGACTGGTACGCCAAGCGCGCCTGGATCGACGCGGTCATGCACGACATCGGCGGTGTGGCGATCCGGCTGGGCGACGAGACCATCGGCGCGCTGTGGTCCATGCTGGACGCGCGCGAGGTGCTGGACAACGTGGACCCGCGCTTCACGGCGAACATCGAACACCACGTGCGGCGCGTCGTGGACCGGGACCTGTTCCACGTCTCGGCCAACACGGACCCGAAGGGCGACCGGTCCAAGCGGCCGCAGGACCAGGACCCTGACATGCTGCTGCACGTGGTCAAGGAGACCGACGCGGGCATCGTGGTGCGCGGCGCCAAATACGAAACCGCCGCGGCCTACGCCCATCAGGCGTTCGTCAAGCCGACCATCGCCAACTGGGGCGATGCCACCATGTCGGACTACGCGCTGAGCTTCATCTGCCCGATGAACGCGGACGGGCTTAAGCACATCTGCCGCACCGGCTTCGCCGATCGCGTGAACCCGGACGACTACCCGCTGGCCAGCCGGTTCGACGAGGTCGACACGCTGCTCGTCTTCGACGACGTGCTGATCCCGTGGGAGGACGTGCTGTTCTACCGGCACACGCGCGCGGCCTCGTTTATCCGCGGCATGCTGCACCGCTACAGCGCGTTCCCCTTCGTCGCGCGCCTGCTGCACGTCGCCGACCTGCTGATCGGCGCGGCGCTGTTCAACGCGCGCCAGACGGGCCTGCACCACCAGCAGGCGGTGCGCGAGAAGCTGGCGGAACTCGCGTGCTACCGCCAGGGCATTGAGGCGCACCTGGTGGCGGCGATCGAGCTGGCGCAGCCGACCGACGGCGGGCTGCTGATGCCGAACCAGTCGATGATCTACACGGGCCGCATGCACGCGTGCTCGCGCCTGCCGGCGATGATGCACCTAGCGCGCGAGCTGGTTGGCGGCCAGATCTGCGTGACCCCCGACGCGGCGGCGTTCGCCGATCCGGAGATCAAGGACTGGCTGGCCAAGTACTACACGGTCAACGAGGCCTGGAGCGCCGAGGACCGCCGCAAGCTGCTGGCCTTCGCCCGCGACCTGTTAAACTCGGGCTACGCCGGCCACCGCCTGACGTTCCAGCTGTTCGCCCAGTCGCCGCCCGTCGCCCATCTGGCGGCGGTCTACCAGACGTTCGACTTCCAGGGGCCGCTCGCCTTCGTGCAGCGCGCCGCCGGACTGTCCGACCGCGTGCTCGAGCAGAAAGGCTGATCCATGGCGCACACGCGCATCCGCAAGTTCACGACCAAGGAGTGGTACAAGGGCGTGCAGGACCTGGGCGCGGCCGAGTTCTGCATGGCGGTGCGCGCGGGCAACCGCGTGTTCCTGCGCGGCCAGACCGGCCACGACTTCGAGGGCAAGTTCCACGGCATGGGCAACGCCGGCGCCCAGGCCGAGCAGGCCATGCGCAACGTCAAGCAGCTGCTGGAGGAAGCCGGCGCCAAGCTCGAGCACATCTGCAAGATCACCGTGTTCATCACCGACCGGGCGTACCGCGAGCCGGTCTACCAGGCGATCGGGCGTCACCTGAAGGGCGTGTTCCCGTGCTCGACCGGCCTGATCGTCAAGGGCCTGGCGCGGCCCTGCATGTCCATGGAGATCGACGTCGAGGCCGAGATCCCGGCGGGCGAGGGCTGAGCCATGAGCACGAACGTCAAGCTGGTCGACCGCTTCCCGCGCCCGATCCGCGAGATCGAGACCCTGTGGATTCCGACGCGCGACGGCACGCGGCTCGCCGCCCGCGTGCGCCTGCCGGTGGACGCCGAGCGCGATCCCGTCCCGGCCATCGTGGAGTACATCCCCTACCGGCGCCGCGACACCACGGCCTACGGCGACTCGTTCACCCACCCGTGGCTGGCCGGCCACGGCTACGCCGCGATCCGGCTCGACATCCGCGGCAGCGGCGATTCCGAAGGCGTGCTGCAGGACGAGTACCTGCCCATCGAACAGCAGGACATGCTGGACGCCCTGGCGTTGATCGCCAAGCAGCCCTGGTGCACCGGCAAGATCGGCATGATGGGCATCTCGTGGGGTGGCTTCAACAGCCTGCAGGTAGCCGCGCTGCGTCCGCCCGAGCTGAAGGCGATCGTCACCTTGTGCTCGACCGACGACCGCTACGCCACCGACGTGCACTTCATGGGCGGCTGCCTGCTGAAGGACGGCATCAGCTGGGGCTCGGGCATCTTCACGGTCCAGTCGCGGCCACCCGACCCGTCGGTCGTCGGCGAACGCTGGCGCGACCTGTGGCTCGAGCGGCTGCGCGCGGCGAACGTGCCGCTCATCACGTGGCTGCGCCACCTCCGGCGCGACGCCTACTGGAAGCACGGCTCGGTGTGCGAGGACTACGGCGCGATCGAGTGCGCGGTCTACGCCGTGGGCGGCTGGGTCGACGGCTACTCCGGCGCGATTCTGCGCCTGCTGGAGAACCTCAAGGCGCCGGCCAAGGGCATGATCGGCCCGTGGACCCACACCTACCCGCACCAGGGCGTGCCCGGCGAGCCGACCGGCTTCCTGCAGGAGACCCTGCGCTGGTGGGACCGCTGGCTGAAGGGCATCGAGAACGGCGTGGACAAGGAGCCGCGCCTGAACGCCTGGATGCAGGAACGCATCAACCCCGACGCCACCATGCCGCGAAGCCCCGGCCACTGGATCGCCGAGCCGGGCTGGCCAGCGCCGGGCATCGCGCCCGCGGCCTTCGCCCTCAACCCGGGGCGCATCGACGCCAAGCCGGAACCTTCGGTCGCGCTGGCGATCCGTTCGCCGCAAA
Organism: Alphaproteobacteria bacterium; assembly: GCA_016869675.1. Classification (GTDB taxonomy): domain Bacteria; phylum Pseudomonadota; class Alphaproteobacteria; order SP197; family SP197; genus VGDP01. The sequence continues at coordinate 43,329 of VGDP01000005.1, forward strand.
CCACGGGCGCCATGGCGGGCGAATGGTGCCCGCTCGATTCCGGGGGCGACGGACCCGAGTTCCAGTCGGACCAGCGGCCCGACGACGGGCGCTCGCTCAGCTTCGACACCGCGCCATTGGCCGAGCGCTTGGCGATCCTGGGCGCGCCCATCGTGGAGCTCGACATCTCGGTCGACCAGCCGGTCGCTCTGCTGTGCGCGCGGCTCTGCGACGTGGCGCCCGGCGGAGCCTCGACGCGCGTGACGTTCGGCCTGCTCAACCTGACCCACCGCGACAGCCACGAGCACCCGACGCCCCTGGAGCCCGGGCGCCGCTACCGCGTGCGCCTCCAACTCGACGACACGGCCTACGCCTTCGTGCCCGGCCACTGCGTGCGGCTGGCCCTGTCCACGTCCTACTGGCCCATGGTGTGGCCGTCGCCGGCGCCCGCCACGGTGACCGTCCACACCGGCACCAGCACGCTCGGCCTGCCCGTGCGTCCGGCCAAACCGGCGGACGGCAAGGTCCCCTACCCGCCGGCCGAAGCCTCGGCGCCGCTGGCGCGCACCTGGATCGCCAAGCCCAAGTCCACGCGCGGCATGCACCACGACTTCGCCACCGGCATGACCGTCTACACCCACGACGAGGACCGCGGCGTCTACCGGCTGGACGGTATCGATTCGACGCTGGGCTACAAGGCGCTGGAACGCTACTCGATCGCCGACGGCGACCCCACGACCGAGCGCACCGAGATGCGCCGCACGGTCACCTTCGAGCGGGGCGCCTGGCGCACCCGCGTCGAGACGCTGATCGACGTGACCTGCGACGCGCGCTCGTTCCACCTGGTCGCCCGGCTCGAGGCCTTCGACGGCGATGAGCGCATCTTCGAGCGGGACTGGCGCGCAACCATCCCGCGCGACATGATCTAGGCCCAAGGCCCGCCAGGAGCAGCGACCGACCATGTCCCGCGAGATGTCGCGCCAGCGGGCGCGCCGGCAAGATCACGGCATCAAGCAACGGCCGTGGGCGCGGCTGACCAATCCGTACCGGCCGTTCGAGATCCTGAGCACCGACGAGGTCGAGGCGATTCACCTGGCCTCGCTCGACCTGCTCGAGAACCACGGCATGGAGATCATGAGCGACAGCGCGCTCGACCGCATGAAGGCGGCCGGAGCCGACGTGGATCGCTCAAGCCGCATGGTGCGCCTCGACCGCGGGCTGGTCATGGCCATGGTCGGCAAGGCGCCCGAGACGTTCACGCTCACGTCGCGCAACCCGGCGCGCAACGTCACGTTCGGGCGCAACAACATCGCCTTCGGCTCGGTCGGCGGGCCGGCCAACGTCTCGGACCTGGACCGTGGGCGGCAGTCGGGCAACTTCGCCGACCTGTGCGATCTTGTGCGCCTGATCCAGAGCGTCGAGACCGTGCACGTGGTGGGTGGCATCGCCGTGGCGCCGATCGAAATGGATGCCGAGACACGCCACCTGGACTGCGTCCACGCGTTCATCACGCTGACCGACAAGGTCTGGCACGGCAGCGGGCTGGGCCGCACGCGCGCGTCCGACTGCATCGACATGATGTGCCTGGCGCGCGGCATCGACCGCGATCGGCTGCGCGCCGAGCCGAGCATCCTGACCACGATCAACTGCAACTCGCCGCGCCGCTACGACGGGCCGCTGCTCGACGGCCTGGAGACCATGGCCGAGGCCGGCCAGGCCCTGTCGATCACGCCGTTCACGCTGCTCGGCGCCATGAGCCCGGTGACCATCGCGGGCTCGCTGACCCAGCAGAACGCCGAGGCGCTGCTCGGTCTGGCCTACACGCAGATGGTCAACCCGGGCAACCCGGTGTTCTACGGCGGCTTCACGTCGAACGTGGACATGAAGACCGGCGCGCCCGCGTTCGGCACGCCCGAGTACGCCAAGGCCGTGATCGCCGGCGCCCAGCTCGCGCGCCGCTACCGCCTGCCCTACCGGTCGAGCAACGTGAACGCCTCGAACGCGCCGGACGCGCAAGCCGCCTACGAGTCCGAGATGTCGATCTGGTCCGCGGTGCTGGCCCACACCAACCTGGTGCACCATGGCGTCGGCTGGCTGGAAGGCGGCCTGACCGCCTCGTTCGAGAAGGTGATCCTGGATGCGGAGATGCTGCAGATGATGGCGTCGTTCCTGGAACCCGTACCCCTCGACCGGGATTCGCTGGCGGTCGAGGCGATCGCCGCCGTGCCGCCGGGCGGCCACTTCTTCGGCACGGCCCACACGCTGGCGCGCTACGAGACGGCGTTCTACGCGCCGCTGGTGTCGGACTGGCGCAACTTCGAGAACTGGCGCGATGCCGGCTCGCTCACCGCGACCCAGCGCGCCAACCTGATGTGGAAGGAGTTGCTCAAGGCCTACACCCCGCCGCCGATCGACCCGGCGATCGACGAGGCGCTGCGCGCCTACATGGCGCGGCGCAAGACCGAGATCGCGGTGGCCGCATGATGGCGCCCAGCCTGGCGCCGGCCGTGGCCCCGGCGAACCTGTTCGATCCCGTGCACTACGCCGCCGTGCGCAAGCCGCTCCTGCAGGCCGAGACCCTGCCGCCCTGGTGCTACACCGACACCGCGTTCTACCGGCGCGAGGTCGAGCGCATCTTCCTCAAGGCGTGGAACTTCGTCGGGCGCGGCGACGCGATCCCGCGCCGGGGGGATTACCTGGCGTTCGACTTCGCGGGCGTGCCGATCATCCTCGTGCGCGACGACCAGGGGGCCGTGCGCGCCTTCGTCAACGCCTGCCGCCATCGCGGCACCAAGATCGTCGATGACGGCACCGGCGCCGCCACAGCGTTCCGCTGCCCCTACCACAGCTGGATCTACGGCCTGGACGGTTCGCTCCAGGTGGCGCCGCAGATGGAGGACACGGTCGATTTCGCCAAGGGCCGCTATGGCCTGACGCCGATCCGGCTCGAGACCTGGGACGGCTTCCTGTTCATCACCTTCGATGCCAAGGCAACGAGCCTGGCCGCCTGGCTGGGCGACCTGCCGGCCAAGATGGCGTCCTACCGGTTCGACGACATGGTCTGCGTGCGGCGCAAGGAATACGACCTGGCGTGCAACTGGAAGATCTATGTCGAGAACGCCATGGAGAGCTACCACGTGCCGACCGTGCACGGGCAGACGCTGCAGAAGCAGAAGCGCGACATCAACCCGCCGATCGACGCGAAGGGCGCCTACTGCGGGCTCTACACCCGGCACCAGGGCAGCCGCGCCCTGATGGCGGGCGACACCGGGTTCCCGTTCATCCCGACGCTCGCGGGCGACGCGGCGGCCGGCACGCACTACCCGCTGGTCTACCCGTCCACCATGTTCGGCTGCACCTACGACTGCATGTGGTGGCTGGAGCTGCACCCGCGCGGGCCGGACCGCACGCGGCTGATCGTCGGCTCGTGCTTCCCCCGCGCGACCGCCGAGCGACCCGACTTCGAGGAGGTCGCGCAGAAGTACTACCGGCGCTGGGACCTTTCGATCCCCGAGGACAACGAGATCTCGGAGCGGCAGCAGGCCGGGCTCGCCTCGCCGTTCGCCTACCCGGGCCGCTTCTCGTACATGGAGCCGCTGGTGCACGTCATCGACAATTGGGTGCTGGACCAGGTGCTCGAGCCGTGAGCCTCGCGAGGCTTCGCCTGCTGGTCTCGATCCGGCGGGCCCAGAACCCCGTGTTCGCCATGACGCCGGAGCGCTTCGCCGCCGCGTGCGCCCGTCACCCGGACGTGGCGGCACGCATCGACCCGGTGTTCGTGACCGACGAGGACGGGCTTGACGCGGCGCTGCGCGATGCCGATGCCATCCTCGGCTGGCGCTTCGCGCGCGACAACCTGGCGGCGCGCGCGCCGCGCCTGCGCTGGATCCAGCTCACAGGCGCGGGCGCCGAGCATCTGATGCCGCTAGACTGGCTGCCGCGCGGAGCCGCGATCACCACGGCGAGCGGCGTGCACGGGGCCAAGGCGCGCGAGTTCGCCACCATGGCGCTCCTGATGCTGCACACGCGCATCCCCGCCATGGCGACCAACCAGCAGGCGCACCGCTGGCGGCAGATCTTCACGCCGATCATCGCGGGCCGCACCGTGCTGGTCGTCGGCGTCGGCGCGATGGGCCGGGCGGTCGTGCGCGCGGCGCGCGGGCTTGGGCTCCAGGTGCTGGGCATCCGTCGCTCGGGCCGCGCCATGGCGGGCGTGCACGCGATGGGCACGCCGGATGACCTCGACCGCTTCCTGCCGCAGGCCGACCTGGTGGCGTTGACCGCGCCGGCCACCGCCGCGACGACGCGTCTTCTGGGCGCGCAGCGCCTCGCCCTGATCAAGCCGGGCGCCGGCCTGCTCAACATGGGCCGCGCCGCGCTGGTCGACAACGCGGCGCTGATCGACGCGCTCGAGTCGGGGCGGCTGTCCGGAGCCGTGGTGGACGTCTTCGACCCCGAGCCCCTGCCCGCCGAGTCGCCCCTGTGGGACGCGCCCAATCTGTTCGTCGTGCCGCACTGCTCGTCCGACGACGCCGACATCTACGCCGCCGGCGTGCTGGACCTGACGCTGGACAACGCTGCGCGGCTCTTGGCCGGACGGGCGCTCAAGAACCGGCTGCGGCCAAACCGGCAGTACTGAGCCCCGTCACAACCCGAGGTAGGCGCGCTTGATGTCGGCCCGGTCGAGCAGCGCGCGACCGGCGCCTTCATCGACGATGGTGCCGCTGGCCATCAGGTAGGCATGGTCGGCCATGGCGAGCGTGCGGTGCACGTCCTGCTCGGCCATCAGGATCGTCAGTCCCTGGGCGCGCAGATCGGCGACGATGTCGAACACGGCGCGCGCCGTGATCGGCGCCAGGCTGAGCGTCGGTTCGTCGAGCAGCAGCACGCTGGGCTCCGCCATCAGCGCCCGACCGATCGCCAGCATCTGCTGCTCGCCGCCCGACAGCGTGCCGGCGGCCTGATCCCGCCGTTCGTCCAACCGGGGGAAGCGCTCGAACACACGCGCGAGGTTGCGCGCCGCGTGGCCACGCACGCGCGGCGCGAAGGCCGCGATGCGCAGGTTCTCCTCGACGGTGAGCCCGGCGAACACCTGACGCCCCTCGGGCACCAGGACGACGCCTTGCTCGACGCGCTCGTACGGCGCCAGCGCGTCGAGCGGCCGGCCGCCGAGTGTCACCGCGCCGCGCGCGGCCACGAGGCCCGCGAGCGCGCCCAGCAGGGTCGATTTGCCGGCGCCGTTGCTGCCGACCAGCGCGACCAGGGTGCCGGGCGCGACCGCCAGCGTGACATCGCGCACCACCACGGCGGCGCCGTAGCCGGCCGACAAGCCGGTGGCCGCGAGCGCCGCCGTCACGGCGCGGCCCCCAGGTAGGCCTCGCTGACGCGGGCATCGCCGGCGATGGTGGCGGGTTCGCCCTCGGCGATCACCCGGCCCTGGTGCAGCACGACGATGCGCTGGGCCAGGCGCATCAGCGCCTGCATGACGTGCTCGACGACCAGCAGCGTCAGGCGGCGGTCCTGGTGCAGGCGCCCGATGACGTCGAGCATCGCCGCGACCTCGGTGGCGTTCAGCCCGGCCATCACCTCGTCGACCAGAACCAGCCGCGCGCCGGTGGCCACGGCGCGCGCGAGCTCGAGCCGCTTCTGTTCGGCGAGCGTCAGCGCGCCAGCCGGACGTCCGGCCTGCTCGGCCAGCCCGAGGTCGGCGAGCGCGGCCGCGGTCGTCGCGGCGGGGTCGTCGTCGCGCGGCCGCCGGCCGAAGCGGGCCGCCAGCAGCACGTTGTCGCGCACGCTGAGCGCGCGGAACGGACGCACGATCTGGAAGGTGCGCGCGATGCCCAGCGCCGCGACGCGGTCGGGGCGAAGCCCGTCGATGCGCCGGCCTTCGAAGGTGATGGTGCCGGCGTCCGCGCGCTCGTTGCCGGCGATGACGCCGAACAACGTGGTCTTGCCCGCGCCGTTGGCGCCCATCAGCCCGACGATCGCGCCGGGGGCCACGTCCAGATCGACGCCCTCGAGCGCGCGCACGCCGCCGAAGGACTTGCCGACGTCCCGGACGACGAGCCCGTTCACGGTCTGGGCCGCGCCAGCGCACCGGTGATGCCGCCCGGCGCGAACACCACGAAGCCGATCAGCAGAACGCCGAGGGCGATCATGTACCCCTGGGGTGCGTTGGCCCATAGGAGCTCGGAGACCACCACGAGGAGAAGCGCGCCAAGGATGGGACCGCGCGCGTCCGCCGCGCCGCCGACCACCGCCATGGTCACGATGGTGAACGAGATCACCGGGTTGAACACCTGGAGCGGCTCGAAGTAGGCCGAGCGCAAGGCCATCAGCCCGCCGACCATGCCGGGGATCACCGCCGACAACGCGAACGCGAACACCTTGTAGCGGCCGATCGGCACGCCGATGGTCTCGGCCGTGACCTCGTCCTCGCGCACGGCGACCAGCCCGGCGCCCAGGCGCGAGCGGCGCACGAGGGCCGCGACGATGATGGCCAGCACCGCCAGACCGAGGGTGGCGAGGTAGAGGGTTCGGTTGTCCGGCACACCGAACAGCAGCCGGCTGGAGGCGCCGAGCGCGGCCTCGACGTTGAGCACCGCATACTTGACCAACTCCGCGATGCCGAGCGTAAGGATGACGAAGTAGGGTCCGCGCACGCGCAGCACCGGCCAGCCGATGGTGAGCGCGAAAGCGCCTGCCACCAGGCCGCCGAGCGGCACGGCGACGACGAGCGGCAGCACCTGCCAGCTTGTCACCACCACGTAGGCGCCGAGCCCGTAGAACGCCACGTGGCCGAGCGAGATGTACGCTGCGGTACCGCCCAGGATCGACCAGCTCACGGTCAGCGCGACCCACATGGCGGCGTTGAGCGCGATGGTCAGGCCGTAGGGCCCGACCAACCATGGTACAGCCCCGGCCAGCGCCAGCGCGGCGCCGGCGGCAATGCCCGCGCGCGGGGTCATGAACGGATGCGCGCCGCGCGCGCGAGGCCCTGCGGGCGCAGCAGCAGCACGGCCACGAAGGTGCCATAGAGCAACATGCTGGAGAAGGTCGGCGCGGTCAGCGCGACGCCGTAGACCTGGACGAAGCCGAGCAGCAGCCCGGCCACGACGCCGCCGCCCAGCCGGCCGAGGCCGCCCAGGATGATCACGACGAACGCCGCGATGGTGTAGGGGAAGCCCATGAACGGGCCGATCTGCTCGACCATGGCGAGCAGCGCGCCGGCCAGGCCGGCGATGGCGAACCCGGCCCACAGGGCGAGCCGGCGCACGCGCGGCACGTCGACCCCCACCACGGCCGCGGCGCGGCCGTTGTCGATCACTGCCTTGATCGCGAGGCCCCACACGGTCGCGCGCAGGCCGATCAGCACGCCGCCGCACACCGCCAGGGCGACGAGGAGGATGACGATGCGGCTCTCGGTCATGGCGACGCCGGCCACGTGCACCACGTCGTCGAGCGTGCGCAGCGCGCGCGGCGACGCGGTGAAGGCGAGCGCCGCCAGGTTCTGCACGATGATCGAGAGACCGAAGAAGACCAGCAGCGAGTTGGCCTCGATTCGCTCCGCACCGGCACCGAGCAGGCGGTGCAACAATCCCCGGTGCAACGCCTCGGCCAGCAGGACGCCGAGCGCGGCCGCCAGCGGCGCGGCCAGCGGCGGCGGCAGTCCGGTCAGCGCGAAGCACCAGAACGCGACGTACGCGCCCAGCATGACCAGATCGCCATGCCCGACGTTCAAGAGCCGCATGGTGCCGTAGACCAGGTTCAGGCCCAGCCCGACCAGGGCGTAGCCGGCCCCCAGCACCAGCGCCGAGAACAGAAGCTGCGGCGAGGCGATCAGGTCCATGGTCATCCATTCATCGCTCGGTGTCCCCCCTTCCTACCCTCCGTCAAGAGGGGCGGAGGTCATCGCGACCACGTGCGATAAAGGGGGCGGGTCCGAGACCCGCCCCTACGGTCGCGATCGGATGTTACCGCGGCTTGTACGCGGCGGTCGCGACGTCGGCCGGCCAGATCAGGTGCATCTCGCCGCCCTGGAGCTGCAGGAACGCGGTCGGCGTGATCGCGTTCTCCACGCCGTCGAACTTGACCGGCCCGTTGATCGTGTCGAACGTCTCGGACGCGATGGTCGCGCGCAGGGCATCCTTGTCGAGCCCGGCCTTGGCGACCGCCTGTTGCAGGATCTCGCAGCTCATGTACGCCAGCGCGGTATCCAGGTAATCGGGCTTCATGCCGAAGCTCAGGACGTAGGCGTCGTAGAACGGCTTGGCGCGGCCCCACGCCGCCTGGTGCGGACTCCAGTGGCCGAGCGTGACCACGTTGTCGGCGACCGGGCCGAAGGCGTCGGCGAAGGCCGCGATGGTCGGCCCGACCAGCAGGAACTGGAACGGCGCGGCGACGCCGATCTCCTTGGCCTGGCCCATGTAGAGGAACGAATCCGCTGGGTACGACAGGGCGATCACGCCGTCGGCGCCGCTGTCCTTAATCGCGGTCAGCAGCGTGGTCATGTCGGCGATGTCGGGCGGATAGCTCTCGTTGATCACCACCTCGATGCCCTCGGCGCCGAGCGCGGGCACCAAGTACTCCAAGTTTTCCTGGGAGAACGGAAGCACGTTGGCGATGATCGCTGCCTTGGTCACGCCGGTGCTTCGAGCCAGCGCGGCGAGCGCGGGACCGATCTTGTCGGGGATCGCCGAGGTCGGGAACCAGATGTTGCCCGGCGCCACCTGGCGAATCGCCACCGATGCCGCCGTGTTGCCGACCATGGGGAAGCCGTACTTCTCGAGCGTGCCCGCCACGGCGAGGTGAGTCGGCGTGCCCCACGGCGCCAGCAGCAGGTCGACCTTGTCGTCGGTGATCAGCTTCTCGTAGATCTGCGCCGCCTTGGTCGGGTTCGACTCGTCGTCGTACCAGACGAACTCGATCGCGCGCTGCTCGCTGCCGACATCCAGGCCGCCGGCCGCGTTGACCTCGTCGCGCCACATCTCGTAGGCGGTCATCTGCGACGGCGCCGCCTGGGCGAACAGCCCCGTCTGCGCGATCGAGAAACCGATGCGGACGGGATCGGCGGCGTGCGCCGCCCCCGCCACGAGAGCGGCCCCGGCGACGCCGAGGGCCAGGAATGTACGTCGGTGCATGATAAGCCTCCCTGATGAAACCGTTGGATTCAGTGTCGCCCCATCCAGGCGACGGCGCGCGGGACCCATGGCCCCGCGGCGTCACCGCTGACGTAACTGGCCTCGAAATGATCGCAGCCGTCGAGAGTGACCCGGGTAACATCGCCGCCGGCGGCGCGCAAGGCACCCTCCATCTCGGCCGCCTGGGTGATCAGATGGGGAAAGTCGCAATCGCCATGGACCATGAGGAACGGCGCCGGCGCGCCATGGATGGCGAGGATCGGGCTGGCCGGCGCCTCGTTGCCCTCGGGCCCCAGGAAGCGCGGCCGGACCGCGAGGCCCGAGCATTCGTCGAAGCGGTAGACGCCCGAAATCGGCAGGCAGCCGCGCACCACGTCGGCCGGCAGCCCGCGCGCCGCCTGCCAGTCGCTGCGCACGGCGAGCAGCGCCGCGTAGTGGCCGCCCGCCGAATGACCGCCCACGAAAATGCGGTCAGCCCGGCCGCCGTGTCCGGCGATGCGCGCGTGGACCCACGCCATCGCCGCCATGGCGTCGTCGAGCGCCGCCGGGAACACATGGGCCGGCGCCAGACGGTAGCCGGCGAGCACGACCGTGACGCCGGCCGCGTTCAACGCGGGCGCCATGAACGCGAGCCATTCCTTGTAGCCGTTGGTCCAGCCGCCGCCGTGCCACAGGATCAGTACGTCGCCCGAGGGCTTCGCCGCGCGGTGCACCGCCAGCGTCTGGTACGGGTCGGCGCCGAACGATGCTTCATGGTCGGGTGCCAGGCCAGCACCCTTCGCCATCACGGTGTCGTGGTAGCGGCGCGCCAGCGGCGAGAACGGCTCCTGCGGCGGGTAGGCGTCAGGATGCATCGCCGCCCCCGGTCATGGCGTCGAGCACGCGTTCAGGCGTCATGGGCAGGCGGTCGAGCCGGGCGCCGGTCGCGGCCGCGATGCCGTTGGCGATGGCGGCCGGCACCGTGACGATGCCGATCTCGCCGACGCCCTTGGCGCCGAACGGGCCGTCGGGCTCGGGCGCCTCGACGATCACCGTGTGGATGCCGTGGGGCGAATCGAGCGTGGTCGGCACCTTGTAGTCGGCGAGCGTCGGGTTGGCCAGACGGCCACCGTCCCACACCATCTCCTCGGTCAGGGCGAAGCCCATGCCCTGGACGAACGCCCCCTCCATCTGGCCTTCCACGGCGCCGGGGTTGATCGCCTTGCCGACGTCGACCGCCGACCAAGCCTCGCGCACCGCCGCCTTGCCGGTCACGTCGTCGACCGCCACGTCGGCGACCGTGCAGGCGAACGAAAAGACGCCGATGCGCGGGAACGGCAGGCCGGTGACCACGGCGCGCTTGGGGTCGACGCTGGCGCGATCGAACACCAGGGTGTTGGTGCCGACGATCGGCCCGCCCGCCGCCCAGTGCGCGCGCAAACTGACGTGGAGGAACGAGATTTCCTTGTCGGGCACGCCCTTCAGACCGATGCGCCCGCCCCAGCGCAGTTCCAGATCGTCGGCAGAGCATTCCAGCATCTCGCCGGCGTGCTCGCGCAGCTTGCGCTCGACCTCGCGCGCGGCGGCCACCACCGCGCGCCCCGTGGTGTAGGTGACGCGGCTGGCCGTGGTGCCCCAGTTGTAGGGCGAGCCGTCGGTGTCGGGGCTGGCGACGCTGACCCGCTCGACCGGGACCTTGAGCGCCTCGGCGCAGATCTGCGCCAGCGCCGTGTCCGAACCTTGGCCGATGTCGACCGCCCCGGTGTTGAGCACGATCGAGCCGTCCTCGAGCACGCGCACGATGGCCCCGGTGGCGAGCAGCCCGCTGATGTGGGCGGCGCACGCGGCACCCAGCCCGTTAGGCGCACCGCGCCGTGCCGTCCAGCCCGAGGCCGCACGCGCCCCTTCGATGCACTGGGCCAAACCGTTCGACAGCACCTCGCCGCCGCCGAACCAGCGATCGCCGTCCCTGAGCGCGTTCCGTGCACGCAGGTCCAACGGGTCCATGCCGAGCCGTTCGGCGATGCGGTCGATCTGGGTTTCGCCGGCGAAGGCGATCTGCGGGTTGCCGAACCCGCGGAACGCGCCGAAGCGCAGCTTGTTGGTGTAGACCAGCCGGCCGTGGGCACACGCGTGGGCAATGCGGTACGGCCCGCGCGACATGAGCAGCGCATAGCCGAGCACGCCGGGACTGTCGTCACCGTAGGCGCCGCAATCGAGCAGCACCTCGGTGTCGCGCGCGACCAGGGTGCCGTCGCGCCGGGCGCCGGTGCGCATGCGCACCTTGAACGGGTGGCGCGCGCGGACGATCTCGAAATCCTCCTCGCGGTTGAGGATCAGCTTGACCGGCCGGCCGGTGGCGAGCGCGAGCGCCACCACCAGCGGCTGGACGTGCGCCTCCATCTTGTTGCCGAAGCCGCCGCCGACGCGCGGTGTCAAACAGCGTAGGCGCCCCATGGGCAGGCCCAGGCTCTCGCACACGTTGGCCTGGACGCGGAACACCGACTGGTTGGCCGACCACAGCGTTACCCGGCCGCCGGCGTCAACCTCGGCCAGCGCGCCGCACGGCTCGATCGCCACATGGGCCTGGGGCGCCGTGGCGTACTCGCCTTCCACCACGATATCGGCGGCGGCGAGTGCGGCCTCGACGTCGCCCTCGGCGATGGTCGTCTCGGACGCCACGTTGCCGCCGCACACGGCCGGGAACACCTTGAAGTAGGAGGCGAGATCCTCGTGCACCAGCGGGGCGTCCGGGGCGATGCCGTCCTCGGGCGACAGAACGGCGGGCAGTTCCTCGTAGCGCACCTCGATCAGGCGCGCGGCCTGGCGCGCGGTCGCCTCGTCCTCGGCCGCGACCACGGCGACCGGCTCGCCCACGTAGCGCGCCTTGCCCTTGGCGATGGGCGGCTCGTCCTTGATGAAGGCGCCCATGCGGTGATCGCCGAGATCATCGCCGGTCAGCACGCACGCGACGCCCGGCAGGGCGCGCGCCGCCGCCGTGTCGTAGCCCAGGATGCGGGCGTGGGCGTGCGGGCTGCCCAGGATGGCGCCGTGCAGCATGCCGGGCCGCGCCAGATCGGCGATGTACTGGGCGCGGCCCAGCACCTTCTCGCGCGTCTCGAGGCGCGCGAGCCCGAGCCCGACCGCCTGGGTCGCGGCGTTCACGGCGCGCCCCCGCCGGCGCGGTGCACGGCTTCGACGACCTTGCGGTAGCCCGAGCAGCGGCAGAGGTTGCCCGAGAGCCCTTCGCGCACCGCCTCGAGGCTGGGCGCCGGGTGGTCGCGCAGGAACGCGGTCGCCGCCATCACCATGCCCGGCGTGCAGAAGCCGCACTGCACTGCGCCCGCCTCGGCCAGCGCCGCCTGCACCGGGTTGGGCTCGGCGCCCAGCCCCTCGATGGTGGTGATCGCGCGATCCTCGGCGTCGTGCGCCAGCGTCAGGCAGCCGCGCACAGGCCGGCCGTCGAGCAAGACCGTGCACGCGCCGCACACGCCCTGGTTGCAGCCGCGCTTGGCGCCGGTCAGCGCGAGCCCTTCGCGCAGCACGGTCAGCAACGTGGTGTCGAGCCTCACGGCCAGGCGGTGCGCGCGGCCGTTGATCTGGAGCGTCACGTCCTGCGTCGTCATGCGGCGCGCGCCTCGGGCGCCAACAGCGTGCCCAGCGCGTGGGCGACCATGCGCGGCACCACCCGGCGGCGGTACGCGGCGGAGGCCCGCACGTCGTCCACCGGATCGCACGCGGCGCCCAGCGCGGCGGCGGCCTCGGCGATGCGCGGGCTGCCCGGGCGAGCGCCCACGAGCAAGGCCTCGGCCTCGGCGACGCGCACCGGGCGCGGGCCGCAGCCGCCGACCGCCAGGCGCAGCGCCGCGAACGCGCCGTCGCGCACCACGGCCACCACCGCCACCGACGCGATGGCGAAATCGCCGGTCACGCGCACCAGCTTGTCGTAGCGCGCCACGGCGCCCAAGGGGCCGGGAGGCAGGCGCACGGCCGCGACGATCTCGCCGGGGCGCAGCGCCGTCGCGTACCAGTCGACGAAGAAAGCCTCGGCGGTGAGCTCGCGCGTGCCCTGGGGCCCGACGATCTCAACCACCGCGTCGGCGGCGACCAGGGCGGCCGGATAATCCGCCGCCGGGTCGGCGAAGGCGATCGAGCCGCCAATGGTCCCCATGTTGCGCACGGTCGGGTTGGCGATGCGCGCGGCGGCCAGGGCGACGATGCGCTGCGCGCCCCGCAGATCGCTTTCGTGCACCGTTTCCCGATGCCGGCGCATGGCGCCGATGCGCGAGGTACCATCGGCCGCACGGGAAATGGTGGCGAGCGATGCGACGTGGCGGAGCGCGACCAGGGCCGAGGGGCGCGCCAGATCGGCGTTCATCATGGCGACCAGTGTGGCGCCGCCGGCCAGCGGCCGCGCGTCCGGATCGGCGGCGAGCAGGCGGACCGCCTCGGCGGCGGTCGCGGGCTTGTGCAACAGGGTCATGCCGCGCCGGCCTGGGTGATGCGTGCGCGGAACGTCTCGGCGAAGCTGCGACCCAGGCTTTCCGCCTTCTTGCGCATGACGCCCAGGCCGAACTTGCCGAGCCGGCCGACCAGCGCCACGTCGGAGGCGTAGGCGACGCGCGTGCCGCCGTCGATCGCCTCGAGCCGGAGCGTCGATTCGGCCTGCAGCGTCGAGGCGCGCGTGCCCTCCTCGCCCCGGGTCACGGTGGCGACGAAGCTGGGCGGCCGCTGCTCGCGCAGCTCGACCTGCAGGTTGAACAGCGCCTTGATCGGCCCGAGCTCGACCCCGACGACCGCGCGATAACTGGTCGGCCCCAGGGTCTCGATCGAACGGCAGCCGGGCAGGCACGCGCCGATCACCACGGGATCGACGATCGCCGCCCAGACATGCTCGATGGGCGCGGCCACCTCGAAACTGTCCTCGATGCGCAACGGGCCGGCCCGGTCAGTGCGCCACGCGCTGGACGACCATCCTGGGATCGACCAGGCGGCCCGCCTCGATCACGGTCGTACCATCGATCACCACGGTGCAATCGCGCATGGGAACGTCGTAGTGGCCTCGCGTCGCGCGGTTGCCGCCGCCCTGGGTGTTCGGCCCGGTCGAGAACAGGAAGTTGCCGGGAAACGTGCGCGCGGCGGCGCGGCTGCGTTCCGGCTCGTCGCCGTTGAGCGCGATGCCGTACCACAGCGCCTGCGGGTTCAGGCCCCAGCCCAGGTGCGACACGGCGAACGGATCGCGGTCCTCGGCATCGGCTTTGTTGTCGTTCAGCCAGTCCTTCATCAGCTTGGCGTCGAGCCCGCCCTCGATCGCCGTGATGAAACCGTCACGCACCTGGACCCGCACCGGGTCCTGCACGTAGCGGCAGTAGGGCAGGATGACGATGTCGCCGGGCTGGAACACGACCGTGCCGTTGGCCGAGCCTTCGTTGGGAAAGGTGTGGACGTGGCCGCCGCCCCAATGGTCGAAATGGCCGGGTTCGTCGGCGAAGCCGTACTGGCTCATGACCGGATAGCCGCCGCAGCGGTACGTGAAGTCGGTGCCCGCCGGGCTGGTCACCCGCACCTCGCGCGCGGCCTCCAGCACCTTGTGGGCGTAAAGCACAGCCTCCCTGAGGCCGGGCGGGGCGATGAGCTGCTCCAGGTCGTCGGGCCCGTCGATGATCATCAGCACGCGCACGCCGGCAACCATCACGTCCTTCAGCCAGCGGGTGAACAGCGGCACGTGGAACACGACGATCAGGTCGGCGGCCTTGGCCGCCTCGAGCGTGCCCTTGCACTTGCCGACGGTGGCCACGCCCACCCTGGTCCACGACGGGATCGAGTTGACGCACATCTCGTAGATGTCGGCGCCTAGCTCGTCGGCCGCCGCGAACGCGGCCTGGACGTAGGCGCGGCGCGTCTGCAGATCGGTCACCAGCATGACCGTCTGGCCCGCCGCCACCTTGCTCATGCGGAACTGGCGCAGGAACAGGAGCGTCAGCTTGGCCGGGTTGAGCTCCTGAACCCTCATGCCGGGGGTGTCCATGGTGGGCCTCCGATCCGCATACCGATTGCCGCGCGAAGAAACCCGAACGGGCCGGCCAAGTAAAGGGCGATGCACGACCGGCTTCCGCGTCGCCTTGGCCCTTCGCGGGGGCGCCACGATGGGATACAAACGCGTCCGCCATGGGCTATTCGTTCCTTCGATTGGCGCGCGAGGCGCTCCGCGACCACACCGGCTGGCGCCCGGCGTGGCGCGACGCCGAGCCCAAGCCCCGCTACGACGTGGTGGTGATCGGCGGCGGCGGCCACGGCTTGGCCACGGCCTACTACCTGGCGCGCAACCACGGCGCCCGCAACGTCGCCGTCGTGGAGAAGGGCTGGATCGGCGGCGGGAATACCGGCCGCAACACGACCGTCATTCGCTCGAACTACTATTTTCCATCTAGCGCAGAGCTTTATGACCTATCTCTGCGGTTGTATGAGAACCTTGGGGTCGACCTCAACTACAACGTCATGGTCAGCCAGCGCGGCTTCCTGTTCCTGGCCCACGCGCCGCTCCAGCTCGAGATGTACAACCGCATCGTTAATGCGTTGTTGGTCAACGGCATCGACGCGGAACTTCTCAGCTCGGATGAAGTGTTCAGGCGGGCGCCCCTGCTCAACCGGGCCATGCGCTGGCCGGTCGTCGGCGGCTTCACCCAGCCGCGCGCCGGCATCGCGCGCCACGACGCGGTCGCCTGGGGCTACGCCCGCGCCGCCGACCGCCTGGGCGTCGACATCGTGCAGCACTGCGAGGTCACGGGCCTGCGCCAGGCCGGCGGGCGGATCACGGCGGTCGAGACGACGCGCGGCACCATCGAGGCCGGCGCGGTCGCCATCGTGGTGGCCGGGCATTCGAGCGTGCTGGCGGCCATGGCGGGCCTGCGCCTGCCGGTGACCAGCTACGCCCTGCAGGCCATGGTCAGCGAGCCCGTGAAACCCATTCTCGACACCGTGGTCAACTCGCCAGCCACCGGCGTTTATGTCAGCCAATCGGACAAGGGCGAGCTGGTGTTCGGCGGCGGGCTGGACCTCTACCCGTCCTACGCCCAGCGCGGCAACCTGCCGGTGGTCGAGCATGTGATCGCCGGCCTAATCGAGATGTTCCCGGCTTTCGCCCAGCTCCGCCTGATGCGCAAGTGGGCCGGCATCGTCGACGTGGTGCACGATTCCAGCCCGATCCTGGGCCCGACGCCGGTGGACGGTCTCTATATCAACTGCGGCTGGGGCACAGGCGGCTTCAAGGCGATCCCGGCCGGCGGCTGGCTGACCGCCCATTGCATCGCTACCGGCGGCCACCACGCGCTGTCGGCGCCCTTCGACCTGGGCCGGTTCGCCACCGGCGCCTTGGTCGACGAGGCCGCCGCCGCCGGCATCGCGCACTAGGCGGGCGGAACATCGCCATGCTGCTGATCGCCTGCCCCTTCTGCGGCCCACGCGACGAGACCGAGTTCCGCTGCGGCGGCGAATCCCACATCGCGCGGCCCGGCCCGGCCGAGACGGTCAGCGACGAGCGCTGGGGCGATTATCTGTTCAACCGGGCCAATCCCAAGGGCGTCCACCTGGAGCGCTGGCTGCACGGCCATGGCTGCGGCCAGTGGTTCAACGTGGCGCGCGACACGGTCAGCCACCGCGTGCTGGCCGTCTACCGCATGGGCGACCCGCCGCCCAAGGACCTGACGCCATGACCGGCCAGCGCCTGGAGAGCGGCGGGACGATCCGCCGCGACCGGCCCATCGCGTTCCGCTTCGACGGCGCGACGTTCACGGGCTTCGAGGGCGACACGCTGGCCTCGGCGCTGCTGGCCAGCGGTGTTTCGGTCATGGGGCGCAGCTTCCGTTACCACCGGCCGCGCGGCCTGTGGGGCGCCTGGACCGAGGAGCCAGCGGCGCTGGTCGATCTCAGCGTCGGCGGGCGCTACGAGCCCAACGCGCGCGCCACCCTGGTGCCGCTCGAGCCGGAGCTTGAGGCGACCTCGGTCAACCGTTGGCCGGGCCTGCGCTTCGACCTGGGCGCCTTCGTCGACGTGCTACACCCGCTGTTCCCGGCGGGGTTCTACTACAAGACCTTCATGAAGCCGGGCTGGGCGACGTGGGAAGAGAGCGTGCGCGCCCGCGCCGGGCTCGGCCGCGTCAATGGCGAGGCTGGCGCGCCGACGCGGACCGCGCGCACCGCCCATTGCGACGTGCTGGTGATCGGCGGCGGCCCGGCCGGCCTGGCGGCGGCGCGGGCGGCGGCCGGCGGCGAGGCGCGCGTGATGCTGGTCGACGACCGCCCAGCGTTCGGCGGCAGCCTGCCCCTGGACGCCGCGACCATCGACGGGCACAACGCCGAGGCATGGGCCGCGGCCGTCGCCGCCGACCTGGCCACGCGCCCCATGGTGACCCTGCTGCCGCGCACCACCGCGATCGGCTACTTCGACCACGACCTAGTGGCGCTGGCCGAGCGCCGGCCCGACGGGCGCGAGCGGCTGTGGCGCGTGCGCGCCCGCCGCGTGGTGCTGGCGACCGGCGCGATCGAACGACCGCTCGTCTTTCCCGACAACGACCGGCCGGGGATCATGGCGGCCTCGGCGGCGCTGGGCTACGTCTGGCGCCACGGCGTCCTGCCAGGCGCGGACATCGTCGTCGTCACCAACAACGGCGGCGCGTACCAGGCCGCACGCGCGCTTGCGGCGGCGGGCGCGCGCATCAAGGCCATCGTGGACACGCGCGCGACACCGGGCGTGGTGGATGCCGTGGCCGAGGTGATTCCCGGCTCGATCGTGACGCGCACCCAAGGCCGGCTCGGCATCCATCATGTCGAGGTCGCGCCCTTGGGCGGTGGCCGCGCCCGCACCCTGGCATGCGACCTGGTCGCCGTGTCGGGCGGCTGGAACCCGTCGGTCCATCTGTTCAGCCAGTCCGGCGGCAAACTCCGTTGGGACGAGGCGATCGCCGCCTTCGTGCCCGACCGCTCGGTGCAGAACGAGCAGAGCGTCGGCGCGGCACGCGGCGTCTTCGACCTGGCGGCGTGCCTGGAGGACGGCCACGTGGCCGGGCTGGCGGCGGCCGCGGCGACGGGGCACGCGGCGCGCGACCCGGGCATGCCTCGCGCCCAGGAAGGCGCGCCCTACCGCATCGAGCCCTTCTGGTTCGTTCCCGGCACGCGACGGCGCCAGTGGATCGACCGGCTGAACGACGTGACCGTGGCCGACGTCCGGCTCGCGGCGCGCGAGAACTTCGCCTCGGTCGAGCACCTCAAGCGTTACACGACGCTGGGCATGGGGACCGACCAGGGCAAGACGTCGAACGTCAACGGCCTAGCGGTGCTGGCCGCCGCCACGGGCCGCGCGATTCCCGACGTGGGCACCACCACGTTCCGCCCGCCGACCACCCCCACCAGCTTTGCCGCGTTCACCGCGCTGAGACGTTGCGCCCTGCACGCGCCCACGCGCCGACTGCCGGCGCACCACGCGCACGCGCGCCTCGGCGCCGTGTTCGACGAGTACGGCGGCTGGCAGCGTCCCGCCTGCTACCCGCGCGCCGGCGAGGACCGCGCCGCCGCCATCCGGCGCGAGGCTGCCCACCCGCGCCGCGCGGTCGGCCTGTTCGATGCCTCGTCGCTCGGCAAGGTCGAGGTCACCGGGCCGGACGCCGCGCGCTTCCTCGATCTCATGATCTACAACGCGATCGGCAACCTGGCGCCGGGCCGCGTGCGCTACGCCCTGATGCTCAACGAGAACGGCAAGGTGTTCGACGACGGCGTCGTCGCGCGCCTGGGACCCGAACGCTTCCTGTTGTCGCCGTCGTCCAGCCACACCGCCGGCGTGGTCGCCGCCCTAGAGGAATGGCGCCAGTGCGAGTATCTGGACATGAAGGTCCGCGTCGAGGATGTCACGGCCGCGTGGGGAACGGTGGCCGTCACGGGCCCGCGCGCCCACGCCGTGCTGGACAAGCTGGAGACCGACATCGTGCCCGGACCGCACATGTCGGTGGCCGAGGGAACCGTGCTGGGCGCGTTGGGCCGCATCGCGCGGGTCAGTTACACCGGCGAGGCCGGGTTCGAGATCAGCGTTCCGGCGGGTCGCGCCGACGCGTTGTGGGACCACCTGCTGGCACTGGGCGAGGACGAAGGGATCGCGCCCTTCGGGCTCGAGGCCCTGATGATCCTGCGCATGGAGAAGGGCTACATCCTGATCGGCATCGACACCGACGGCAACACCGAGCCCCAGGACCTGGGCATGACCGGCCCGCTGCGCGCCAAGACCGTCGATTTCGTCGGACGGCGTTCGCTGCTGCGCCCCGATTCCCGCCGCACGGACCGGCTGGAGCTGGTCGGCCTGGCGGTCGAGGGCGCCGAGCCGATACCCGGCGGTGCCCACGTGCTGGCGCCCGGCGGGCGCGGCGAGCGCAGCATCGGCCATGTGTCGTCGAGCGCCTTCAGCCCGAGCCTGGGCCGGCCCGTGGCGCTGGCCATGGTCGAAGGCGGCCGGGCGCGCCAGACGGCGGGCGAGCGGGTCGCGGTCTTTTCGCGCGGCACGCGGGTCATGGCGCGGATCGTGGCGCCGGCCTTCGTCGATCCCGAGGGAGCGCGGCTGCGTGACTGAGCTGGCCCGCATCCCGGCGCTCGACGCCGCGCCCATCGCGTTCGTCGGCGTGACGGTCGCCGTCGTCGATCTGGCGGGTCAGGTGATCCTGCGCGGCGACGGCGCGGCGATCGACCCGGCGGCGCGGGAGGTGTTGGGCGTCCCCTTGCCGCTTGTCCCGTGCACGCGCGCGGGAGCGGCCGGCGTCGACGTCGTATGGCTGCGCCCCGACCGCTGGCTGGTGGCGGCCGCCGCGCACCCCGGTGGCGCCCTGTCGCGCGCCTTCGCCGAGCGGCTGGCGCCCAGCGCCGCCGACGCCCACGACGCGAGCGACGGCCTGACCGTGATCGACGCGACGGGGCCGGAGGCGACCGCGTTGCTGGCGGCGTCGTGCAACCTGGACCTGCACCCGCGCGCCTTCGGCGCCGAGCGCGCGGTCACCACCCTGGTGGGCGGCGTCGACGCGGTGCTCTATCGGCGGGACGGCGGCTTCCGCCTGCACGTGGCGCGCCCCCTCACCCATCATCTGTGGGACTGGCTGGGCGCGGCGGCCCGCGACCTGTAGCACCGGGGGAGCGATGGACATCAAGGACATCGACGAGCTGATCCAGGCGCACGGGATCCGCACCGTCATCGTCGCGGGCGTCGACCCCTATGGCATCCTGCGCGGCAAGCGCATGACGGTGCGCCACTTCCGTGACGCGGTGGACGCGGGCGTCTTCTTCGCGTCGTTCTTCTTCGCCTCGAACACCATCGACGAGGTGATCCCCGGGCCGAAGATCACCGGCTTCGAGACCGGCATCCCGGACATCAAGGGCGTCATCGATCTGGACTCGTTCCGCCTGGCGACCTGGGAGCCGGCCACCGCCATGGCCATGCTCGACTGGCGGCTGGCCGACGGCACGCCGACCCGGCTGTGCCCGCGCAGCGAGCTGAAGCACCACGTGGCGCGCGCCCGCGCGCTGGGGCTAGACCCGTCGTTCGCGCTGGAGCTGGAGTTCTACCTGCTGCCCACGCCGATCGAGGCGCTGCGCAAGGGCGCGTGGCACACGCTGGAGCCGGCGTCGCGGCACTTCCACACGTACTCGATCTACGAGGGCGCGTTCTGGGAGCCGGTGGTCGCCGAGATCCGCGGCCATTTCGACGAGCACGTGGAATCGTGCCTGCCGGAGTGGGGGCCGGGCCAGTTCGAGATCAACCTGCGCCACGACGACGCGGTGCGCATGGCCGACACCGCAGCGATCTTCAAGACCGCCGTGCGCCAGATCGCCGCGCGCAAGGGCCTCGCGTGCACGTTCATGGCGAAGTGGAACGAAAACTACAGCGGCTCCTCGGGCCATGTGCATCAGAGCCTGTGGACCAAGGACCGGACCAACGCGTTCTTCGACGCGGGCGCGCCGGACCGCATGACCGACACGTTCCGCCACTACTTGGCCGGCCAGATGGATGTGTTCCGCCCGACCGCCCTGTTCCTGGCGCCCACCGTGAACTCGTACAAGCGGCTGCAGCCGGACACCCTGGCCGGGTTCAACAACGCCTGGGGCATTGACAACCGCACGGGCTCGTTCCGCGCAATCACGCTGGATGCCAGGAAGTGCCGGCTGGAAAGCCGGCTGCCCGGCGCCGACATCAACCCCTACGTGGCGTTCGCGGCATTGCTGTCGTCGGGCCTGCGCGGCATCGAACGCCGCCTGCCGCTGGCGCCGGCGTGCGTCGGCAACGCCTACGCGAGCGGCGCCGAGATAGCACCCCGGTCGCTGGCCGAGGCCGTCGCCGCGACGCAAGCGTGCGCCGCGATCGGCGAGGTGCTGTACCCCGAGCTGGTCGACAACCTGGTCTTCCTGGCGCGCCACGAGGTGGCCGAATTCAACCGCAAGGTCACGGACTTGGAGCTTTCGCGCTACTTCGAGATGGTGTGACGGTATACTGGCCCGAGCGAAGGAGGCGCGCATGGCCAAGCCACAACGGGACGACGTGTTCGGATCCTCGGCCGACCTGAGCGCCAAGCGCGTGGCGATCGAGGACATCCCGGTCATCGACGTGGGCCGGCTGGGTTCGGGCGACGCGGCCACCGAGCGCGCCATCGCCGACGCCATCGGCGCCGCGTGCCGGGGTTCCGGCTTCTTCTACGTCAAGAACCATGGCATCGCGCCGGCCCTGACCGAGCGCCTGGTGGCCGAGACGGCGGCCTTCTTCGACCTGCCGCTCGCGACCAAGCTGAAGTACGACATCGACAAGATCCAGCGCCACCGCGGCTACGTGCCTTACGGCGGGCTCTACGCCGACCCGACGGCCAAGCCCGACGTGCAGGAGGCCTACGAGGTCAGCCTGGAGCTGCCCGCCGACGATCCGGACTACCGGGCGGGCAACATCATGTACGGACCCAACGTGTGGCCCGACGAACTGCCTGGCTTCCGCCCGGGCGTTTACGCTTACTACGAGGCGGCGCTGGCCCTGGGGCGCCGGCTGTTCCGCGCCTTAGAAATGACGCTGGGCCTGCCCGCCGGCTGGTTCGACGACAAGATCGACAAGCCCATGGGACAGCTTCGGCTGATCCACAGCCCGCCGCAGGCGGGGCGCGTCGACGCCGAGATCGGCATCGGCATCGGCGCCCACACCGACTACGAGTGCTTCACGTTGCTGCTGCAGACCGAGCACGGGTTGCAGGTGAAGAACGCGACCGGCGAGTGGATCGAGGCGCCGCCGATCCCCGGCACGCTGGTCATCAACATCGGCGACATGCTGATGCGCTGGACCAACGGCGAGTTCGCCTCGACGCCGCATCGGGTGATCAACCGGTCGGGCCGCAAGCGCTACTCGTTCCCGCTGTTCTTCGGCGCCAACCACACGACGGTGGCGCGCTGCCTGCCGGCGTTCTGCTCGGCCGGGCGGCCGGCGAAGTACCCACCGACCCGCTGTGGCTGGTGGACCGAGGCGATGATCACCGACGTCTACGAGTACCGCAGGGCGCACCGTGGCACGGTGCCCGGCGCCGAGCTGGCGGAGTAGCGCGATGAAGGCGGCGATCCTGCACGCGGTGAAGCAGCCCCTGGTCATCGAGGACGTGCGCATCGACAAGCCGCGCTCGCACGAGGTGCTGGTGCGCACCGCCGCCGTGGGCGTGTGCCACAGCGACCTGCACTACATCGAGGGCCTTTACCCGGCGAAGCTGCCGACGATCCTTGGGCACGAGTCCGCCGGCGTCGTCGAGCAGGTGGGATCCGAGGTGCGCTACGTGAAGCCGGGCGACCACGTCATCACGTGCCTGTCGGTCTTCTGCGGCCACTGCGAGTTCTGCACCACGGGCCGGCCGTTCAGCTGCGAGAACCCGGAGACCGGGCGCGCCGAGGGCGAGACGCCCCGGCTCGCCCGCACCAAGGGGCCGGTCGAGCAGTTCTACAACCTCTCGTCGTTCGCCGAGCGGATGCTGATCCACGAGCACGCGCTGGTGAAGATCCGGCCCGACATGCCGTTGGACCGCGCCGCCCTGATCGGCTGCGCCGTGACCACCGGGTTCGGCGCCGTGATCAACACGGCCAAGGTCGAGGTCGGCTCGACGGTCGCCGTGATCGGCTGCGGCGGCGTCGGGCTCTCCGCGATCAACGGCGCCGCGATCGCCGGCGCCGGGCGCATCATCGCCATCGACATCAAGGGCTCGAAGCTGAACCTGGCGCGCCACTTCGGCGCGACCGACGTGGTCGACGCCTCGACGTGCGATCCGGTCGCCGCGGTCAAGGACCTGACCGGCGGCGGCATCGCCTACGCCTTCGAGGCGCTGGGCCTCAAGAAAACCGCCGAGCAGGCGTTCCGCATGCTGCGCACGTCGGGCATGGCCACCATCATCGGCATGGTGCCCAAGGGCCAGATGATCGAGATCGAGGCGGCCGACCTGCTCTACGACAAGAAGCTGGTCGGCTCGAACATGGGCTCGAACCGCTTCCGCGTCGACATGCCGCGGTTCGTCGATTTCTACCTGGACGGCAAGCTCAAGCTCGACGATATGATCGCGCGCCGCATCAGGCTCGACCAGATCAACGAGGCGTTCGACGAGATGAAGCGCGGCGACGTCGCCCGCAGCGTCATCGTGTTCGACGCCTAGGCCCGCTCAGGCCTCGGCGGATGGCTCCACCTGGTAGCGCGGGCGGGGCCGAACGGCGGCGTCGGCGACCTTGAGCCGCAGCACCGCACGGTCGACCGTCAAGAGATCGTCGCCTAGCCGCCCCTGCCCGTCCCCGGCCGTGCCGTTCAGGACCTCCATGGGATCCTGGTGGTCGACGAACCCCAGATTGACCCCGCCCAGCGTATAGCCCATCAGCTCCTGGACTTGGCGCGGCAGGCGACGCGCCTGTTCGGGCGGCACCGCCATGTACTGGTTCTCCTCCTGGCGCAGCCAGCCGAGCGCGTATTGCAGCGCGACGCCCGTGCGCGCCGCGTTGGCGCGGTTAGCGCCGGCGCCGTGATAGACGTTGCCGATGTAGAGCAGCACCGAGCCCGCCGGCATCACCGCGCGCACTACCTCGCCGGGGCGCGGCTCACGCCCGTCTTCCCAGCGATGGCTGCCGGGCACCAGCAGCGTCGCGCCGTTCTCGGCGGTGAAGTCGCTGACCGCCCACATGGTCGCCAGGATCAGGGGCGGCGCCGGGTTCATGAACGGGTAGAGGCTGGTGTCGCGATGAAGCACCTGAGTTTTTTCGCCGGGCTCCAGGTGCATGACGCCGGTGTAGTTGACCTGGTAGCGCACGCAGTAGGGGCGCAGCACGTGGTCCGCCACCGCCAGCACCAGCGGGTGCGCGACCATGGCGTGCGTCGTCGGGCAACGGCCGAGCAGCGCGCCGAACCGCTTGGTCCTGGTACCCATGAACGCCTCGTCGCTGCCGCCGCGCCGCTCGATCCACGGCGCGAGTTCGCAGCGTAGCGACGCGAGCTCCGCCGGGGGCAAGAGGTCGCGCACGATGGCGTAGCCATCGACCGCCACGGCCTGGGCGACGATCGCGGGGTCGGTCGTGGGCTCGAACATGGGCGTCTCCAGCGTTCTTCCGACGGTATACCCGCGGGCGCCGCGGCGGAATCCCGTTTCATGGCCGATCGTTCATGTTCCCGTCATGGGCACGACAGCCGTGGGGTCGTTGTCGTCGGCAGGAGGCGGCCCGCGGCCCCCTGCCCCGGCCGGCTCCGCCAACCCAGAGAGGAGACGAACCATGCTGAGACTCCTGATCCCGGCCGTGGGCCTGACGATCCTGGTCGGCGCACACACAGCCCTGGCCGCCGAGGCGGTGGGCACCGTGCTGAGCGTGGACCAGGCCGCCGGCGTGATCACGCTGGACGACGGCACGGTGTTCCACGCCGACGACGGGGTGGACCTGTCGGGGCTGGAGCCGGGGACGAAGGTCGTGCTGACCTACGAGCCCGTCGACGGCGCGAACATCGTCAGCGACGTCGCCATGTAGGCGGTCAACATCTCGGAGGCGGGGCCAAGCCCCGCCTCCAACCCGGCGGCAAGGCGCGCGTCAGGCCGCCTTGGCGGCGGAGCCACGGCGCACGTAGTCGTCGATCCAGGGGGAGCGCCGGCCGTCCTCGGTCCACAGGATCGGAAAATAGTCACCGTCCATCACGTCGCTGCCGAAATGCCGGTACTTGCCGTACCAGCGCCCGGTTCCCTGGCCGATCTTGTCCAGGTTGAAGCGCGCCTCGGACGACAGGCAGTGGCTGACCAGGCTGCGGCGCGGCCGCGTCCCCCGGTTGGGGCCCGAGCCGTGCCAGGTCCAGCCGTGGTGGAACGAGCCGCCGCCCTTGGGCACGACCACGGACACGATCTCGGGTGTCTTGCCGATGGAGGCCGCGGCCTCGCGCAGGCCTTCGCGGTAGTCCTCGGGCGCGTGGAACTGCTTGGCCATGGGGAAGGCGCCCCACGTGTGCGAGCCGCGCACCAGTTCCATGGTGCCGCCCTCGGCGGTGGTGTCGTCGAGCGCGATCCAGCAGCTCAGCATCTCCTGGGGCGTCAGCCACTGCAGGTAGCTGCAATCCTGGTGGAACCCGATCGACTTGGCCCCGGGCGGCTTCCACAGCACGTTGTCCACCTGGATGCGCGCGCCCGGCCAACCGGCCAGCCGCGCGCAGGCGCGGCCGACGTCGGCGCGCAGCGCGACACTGGCGATCGTGAAGTCGCCCTTCCAGCCGTTGCAGATCTGGCGCGGGCGATCGGTGGAATCGCGACCTTCGCGCCAGTTCCACTCGTCGGGCTCGATGCCGGTCTCGAATTCGCCACGGAACATCGGCTCGTAGCGCGCGGCGACGCGATCGGCCTCCTCGGGCGCGATCAGACGATCGACGATCAGGAACCCGTCGCGGCGGAACGTGGCGATCTGTTCGGCGCTGAGTTCGATCATGATGGTCCCTCAGGGCAGACAATCAAGATAGCGCGCCACGTCCCAGTCGGACACGGTGGCGTTGAACTGGTCCCATTCGTCGCGCTTGTACTCGCGGTAGAGGCGCAACATGTCGCCCGGCAGCGCCGACTGGACGACCGGATCGGCGTCCAGCGCATCGAGCGCCTGGCCCAGGTTCGACGGCAGGCGGCGCACCTGCTTGCCCGCCTCCATGGCCTCGTAGATGTTGCGTTCCTCGGGCTCGCCCGGATCGAGGGCGCGAGTCAGACCGTCGTCCATGGCCTGGATTAGGGCCGCCGCCATCAGGTACGGGTTCACCATGGGGTCGACCGAGCGGTACTCCATGCGGCCCGGCGCCGAGACGCGCAGCGCGCAGGTGCGGTTCTGGAAGCCCCAGTCGGCGTAGACCGGTGCCCAGAGCCCCTGGTCCATCATGCGGCGGTAGGAGTTGACGGTCGAGGCGCCGATCGCGGTCAGCGCCGGCAGGTGCGCCAGGATGCCGCCCACCGCGTGGCGCCCGAGCGTGGACGGCAGCCAGTGCCCGGGGTTCTGCGGATCGAGGAACGTGTTCACCCCGCCCCTGCGGTAAGTGAACACGTCGTCCATCGCGGGGCGCGGGTCCTGGCGCAGGCCGACGATCTGCTCGGCGCCGTCGCGCCACAGCGATATGTTGTGGTGGCAGCCGTTGGCCGACATCTTTATGAACGGCTTGGTCATGAAGCAGGCGATCAGGTCGTGCTCGCGCGCCACGCGCGCGCAGATCTGGCGGTACGTGGTCAAGCGGTCGCACGTGCGCAGCGCCTCGTCGAACATGAAGTTTAGCTCGAGCTGGCCGTGCGCGTCCTCGTGGTCGCCCTGGATCATGTCGAGCCCCATGGCCCGGCTGTAGGCGATGGCCTTGAGGAACACCGGCGCCAAGGTCTCGAATTGGTCGACGTGGTAGGCGTTGGGCTTGGTCGGGCCGTGGGCGTGCCCGCCGTCCGCGCCCTTGTGCAGCCACATCATCTCGGGCTCGCAGCCGTGGCGCATGTGCAGGCCGCCGTGCTTGGCCTGGAACGCCGCGTGCAGCCGGCGCAGGTTGCCGCGACAATCCGCGGTCATGAAGCCGCCCGGGTTCGCCTTGTCCTCGCGCATGTGGAAGACGGTGCAGAACACCCGGCCCAGCCGCTTCTTTCAGGGAAGCTGGCACAGCGTTTCGGGATCGGGCAGCGCGAGCAGTTCGTGGGTGTTGGGCCCGAAACCGAGCAGGTTGCCGGAACGGTCGGCGATGACGTTGGTCAAGCCGCCGATCCAGGTCTGGATGCCGCGCTGGGCGATCGCCTCCCAATGATCGGCGGGCACGCCCTTGCCCATGATGCGCCCGGTGATCGAGATGTACTGGTAGTAGATGTACTCGATGCCCGTGGCGTCGATGATGGCGCGGCCGCGGCGGACCAAGTCGTCGCGCTCCGGCGCGCCGAGATAGCGATCCAGGTCGCTCATGGTCAGATGGCCTCCAGGTAGCGCGCGCGCTCCTGCGCGCTGACGAAGCGCTGCACCACAGCGTCCTCGTGCCGGCGCGACCAGGCGAAGTGCTCGATGAAGCGGTCACCGAACAGGGCGCGGGCGGTCGCGCTGTCCTTCAGGCGCTGTGCCGCCTCCAGCAGCGTGCGCGGCAAGGGCTGGAAGCCCTTCGGCACGATCTCGCGCGCATCGCCGTCGCACGGTGCCGGCGGCTCGGCCTTGGTCTCGATGCCCCACAGGCCGCAGCCCAGCGCCATGGCCAGCGTCAGGTGCGGGTTGGTATCGGCGGCCGGCACGCGGAACTCCAGCCGCGTGGTCGCCGCGTCGGCGTTGGCGACGCGCAACGCCACGCTGTAGTTGCCGAAGCCCCAGGTCGGCGTGCGCGGCGACCAGTTGCCCGGCACCATGCGCCGGTAGGCGTTCGCGGTGTGGGTGCACAGCGCCGTGGTTTCCGGCAACAGGCGCAACATGCCGCCAATGAAGTGGCTCATGGTCTTGGACAGGCCATCGCGGGCGCGCGTGTCCGCGAAGACCGGGCGCCCCGTGTCTTTGTCCGCGAGCGACAGGTTGAGGTGGCCGGAAAGGCCCTGGAAGCCGGCGCCGAGCTGGGCCATGAACGACGCGGTCAGGCCCCGGCTGCGGCAGAACGCGCGGGTGAAGGCGCGGAAGAGCGCGTAATCGTCCGCCGCCCCCATGGGGTCGCGCGCGGCGAGCGTCGCCTCCACGCAGCCCGGGCCGAGCTCGGTGCCGAGCGCGTGGAACGGGATCTCGAGGCGCGCCATGACCGCTTCCAGCCCGACCAGCAGGTCCGACCAGCCCGCCGCGGAATCGGAGGCGAAGCAGGCGTTCTCGGGCAGGAACGCGGTCATGCGGTCGAAGCCCTTGGCGCGCAGGCTTTCCGCGGTCTCGGCCAGCACCGTGAACTCGCACTCGAACGCGGCCTTGACCGCGAAGCCCATGGCATCCGCCTTGGCCACCTGGCGCGCGAGCAGGCGACGCGGCGAGAGATCGGCCGACGGCCCGGTGAAATCGGCGATGTAGAGCGCGGCATCCGCCTCGAAGGGGAATGCGCGACCGCTGGTCGGGTCGATCGCCGCCGGCTCGGACAGGAACGTGTCGGCGCCGTCGAACACGGCCTCGGCGATGTCCCAGCGATGGATGACGTTGGGGAACGCGTACGGTCCGCGCAGCGCGGCCTCGGCCGGTCCGATGGTCATGCGTCGTTCGCGCAGCCTGGCGTCGGTGTCGAAGATGCCAACATGGACCGTGCCGACGCCGCGTTCGCGCAGCGCCTCGATCGCGGCCTCCGCGGTCGGGTGTCCGAGACGAGGTCCGGTCATCGTTCGCCCTTGTCGCTGAGCATGAGCACCGAGACGAAGATCACCACCAGGGACGCGACGACGATGATCGTGCCGATCGCGTTGATCTCGGGCGTGATGCCCCGCCGCAGTGTCGAATAGATGTACATGGGCAGCGTGTTCTCGCGGCCCGTCAGGAAGAAGGTCACGGGGATCTCGTCGAACGAGAGCGTGAACGAGATCAGCGCGCTGCCGATGATCGCCGTCTTGATGTTCGGCAAGGTGACGTACCAGAACGTCTGCAAGGGCCGCGCGCCCAGGTCGTTCGACGCTTCCTCGAGGCGGCGGTTGAAGCGTTGCAGGCGGGCGAACACCTGGGTGACGACCACCGAGATCAGCGCCGTGCCGTGGCCCAGAATCACGGTCTCCAGGCTCAGGTTCAGGCCGAGCACGCGAAACAGGTTGAGCATCGAGATGCCGGTGATCAGCCCTGGCAGGACCAGCGGCAGCAGAACCGCGCGGCGAAAGATGGTCTTGCCCGGGAAGTCGATGCGGTCGAGCGCGATGGCGGCGGGGACGCCGAAGGCAACGCAGATCAGCGTCGCGGCCGCCGCCACGTAAAGGCTGTTCCACAGGGCACGCAGCAGGTCCTCGTTGGCGAAGGCGGATTCGTACCAGCGCCACGTGAACTCCTTCAGCGGCAGCGTGGTGACCACGTTGTCGTTGAAGCTGAAGACGATCAGCACGACGATCGGCAGGTAGAGAAACGCGGCGACGCACGCCGCCGCCGCGCCAAGCGCGCCGGCCGAGAGGCGTGGTCCGCGCCACGGGCGGCGCGCCGTCGCGGCTGACGCCATCACCCCGATGTCCGTCGTCACCGCCATGGTGTCAGCCCAGATCAAGCCGGCCGGCCCGCTCGAGCCGGTCGGAGAGGGTGATGATCGTCAACACGATGAACAGCATGACCATGCTGAGCGCCGAGCCGAGCGGCCAGTTGAGCGCCGTGCCGAACTGCGATTGCACCACCGTGGCGATCAGCGCGCCGTCCGCCCCGCCCACCAGGAACGGCGCCACGAAATCGCCCATGGTCAGCGAGAACGTGAAGGTCGCGCCCGCCAGGATGCCCGGCACCGAGAGCGGCAGCGTCACCGCGAGGAAGGTGCGGAACGGTCCGACGCCCAGATCCTTGGACGCCTCCTTCAGGCTGGCCGGGATCTTCTCGAGCGAGGCGTAGATCGGCATGACGCAGAACGGCACGAAGATGTAGGTCAGCGTCAGGACCATGGCGAACTGGTTGTACAGGAACAGGTCGGTCGGCTGGTCCAGGATGCCGGTCCACACCAGGAACGAGTTGAGCACGCCCTCGCTGCCCAGGATCGTCTTCCACGTGTAGGCGCGCAGCAGGTAGGACACCCACAAGGGCACGATCACGGCGACGTAGAGCGCCGTGCGCAGGCGCGCCGAGGCGACCTTGAACACCAGAAAGTAGGCCAGCGGGTACGCCAGCGCCACCGCCGCGATGGTGACCAGGACGGCGATCTTTATGGTGCGCAGCAGCACCTGGTAGTACTGCGGGTCGGCGAACAACGCGAGGTAGTTGCCGAACTGGAAGTCCGGCACCATGGTCGGGAACTGGCGCGTGTAGAAGCTGTACGTGAACATGATCGCGTACGGCACGAACATGAACACCAGCGTCCAGGCCAGCGGCCCGCCCAGGATGCCCGCGGCGGTGAAGCGGCGCCGGGTCGCGAGCCTCATGCGCGCACACCTGCGGTGTCGGCGAAGACGTTGACGCTGCCCGGTTCGATGGCCAGCAGCACGGCCGCGCCGGTTCCGGGCATGTCGGCCTCGCCCAGCGCGCGCTGGAGCTGGACGTCGACCATGAACGGCTCGGCCTGGCCGATGTCGACGCTGACGCGCACGGCGTTGCCGTGGAAGAAGCGTTCCAGGACGCGGCCCTCGATGGCGCTGGCCCCGCCCGAGGTCGCGGTGCCCGGCGGCAGCAGGATCGCCTTCTCGGGGCGCACCGCCAGCAGCACGCGCGCGCCGGTCGCGTGGGCGGTGCCGTCGGCCTGCGCGCGCAAGCGCAACGGCCCCGCCTCGGCCAACAGCTCGCCCGCCTGCGCGCCGACCACGCGCGCCGGGATCAGGTTCGAGGTACCGATGAAGTTGGCGACGTAGGGTGTCGCCGGATGGTCGTAGAGTTCGCCGGGCGTGCCCGCCTGGACGATGCGCCCGGCGTCCATGACCACGACGCGGTCCGACATGACCAGCGCCTCCTTCTGGTCGTGGGTCACCAGGACGAACGTGATGCCGAGCCGCTGGTGCAGGTGCTTGAGCTCGACCTGCATGCTTTCGCGCAGCTTGACGTCGAGCGCCGAGAGCGGTTCGTCGAGCAGCAGCACCTTGGGCCGCCGGATGATCGCCCGCGCCAGGCCGACGCGCTGCTTCTGGCCGCCGGACAACTGGTTCGGCATGGCATCGATCTTGTCGAGCAGATCGACCATGCGCAGCGTGTCCTGTACCCGGCCGGTGATTTCGGCGCGCGCGACACCGCCGATGCGCAGGCCGTAGCCGACATTCTGCGCGACCGTCATGTGCGGGAACAGCGCGTAGTCCTGGAACACCGTGTTGACCGCGCGCTGGTACGGCGGGTCGTCGGTCACGTCGCGCCCGCCCAGCACAATGCGCCCGGCATCGGGTTCCTCGAACCCCGCCACTAGACGCAGCGTCGTCGTCTTGCCGCAGCCCGAGGGGCCGAGCAGCGTGACGAATTCGCCCTCTCGCACGGCGAACGTCAGGTCGTTCACGGCGACGATGCCGCCGGTGAACGACTTGGTCAGGTTGCGCAGTTCGATGATGTCGGTCATGACAACGGGCGATGGGCCGGACGGGTCGCCCCGCCCGGCCGGCCGCGCCCAGGCCTATTGCGCGGCCTTCACCGCGTTCCAGGTGTTCGTGTACACCTCCAGCCGATCGGGCGTCTGCCACAGGATCAGGCTGTTGATGTAGTTGGCGTCGTCCTGGTGCAGCGCCGCGAATCGCTCAGGCGTCATGCACGCCTTGGCCGACGCTTCGTTGGCCACCGAGTAGCCGGTGATGGCGGAAACGCCGCACTGGGCCTCGGGGGTCAGGGAGTAGTTGAGCCAAGCGTACGCACAGTCGGTGTTCGGCGTACCCTTGACGATCTGCCAGGAATCCATCCAGCCTTCGGCGTTCTCGGCCGGGATGAACTCCTTGACCGGGATGCCCTGGTCCGTCAGCTCGGCTGACTGGTAGCCGCCCCAGGTGTTGGAGATCCACACCTCGCCCGAGGCGAATAGGTTGACCAGCTCACCGGCGGTGCCCCAGTACTTGCGGATCAGCGGCTTCTGTTCGATCAGCTTCTGCTTCGCAGCCTCCAGCTGGGCATCGTCGAGCGCGTAAATGTTGGTGTCGCCGTTGAGCCGCGCGGCGACGTAGATCGCGCTCTTGTCGTCCCACAGGGAGACCTTGCCGGCGTACTTGGGATCCCACAGGGCCGCGATCGAGGTCGGCTCCTCGGTGATCATGTCCGTGCGGTACATGAACGGGATCGAGCCCCAGGTCCAGGGCACGCCCCAGAGTTGGCCATCCGTGGTCAGGCCCGGCGAGGAGCGGAACAACTCGTAGAGGCCTTCCAGGCCCTGGATCTTCGAGGTGTCGATCGGGTCGATGTAGCCGGCGGCCACGGTGACTGGTGCGGTGTCGATCGACGGCGAGATTAGATCGTAGACGCCGCCACCCGCCACGAGCTTGGGCACGAAGTCGTCGTTCGAGCCGACATAGGTGGCCGTGACCTTGCAGCCGCTCGCCGCCTCGAACGGCGCGACGAAGCTGGCATCGGCATAGCCTTCCCAGGTCAAGAGGTTGAGCTGGCCTTCGGCGTGTGCCGCGCCGGCCAGGGCGCCGATCGACGCCCCGGCGGCCAGGACCGCCAGCGCCTTGCGTAGGGTGATTGTCATGGTTTGTGAGCCTCCCTTGTTTCGGTGATCGCGCGCCCCTTGGGCGCGGCCTGCGCTCGACTATCGCAAGCGCGCGTCCGCCACGACAAGGTCGAAGATGAGGTACGGCCCGAGCCCGGTGCCCGAAGACACCTGGAATCACACGGCCGTACCGACCTTCAGCCCTTCGAGCACCGCTTCCTCGGCGGTGCGCGGCGTGAGGCAGTCGCCGGCGAGGTGCACCTCGCCGCCCCAGCCGTCCAGCGCGGTTTCGAGGGCCGTGTCGGGCTCGTGGCCGAGCGTCGTGACCAGGGTGTCGACGCCATCGACCACGATGGGCTGACCGCTGGTGACGTGCTGGAGGATGACCGCCCCCTTCTCTACCCCGGCGACGCGCGCGTAGGGCACGATCTCGACACCGAGGCCGTGCAGCACGCCGACCCAGTGGTCGCGCACGTACATCTGGATCGTTTGGCCCGCCATGGTGCCGTTGACCGCCAGGCGGACCCGGCAGCCGGCGCGTGCCAGCCGTTCGGCCAGCCCGAGGCCGATCCAGTCGGCTCGCCAGTCGGCGACCACGACGCTGGAGCCGACGTTGACCTCGTCGCGCAGCACCTGCCAGGCATCGACCACACGGCCGTCCTCGGCGCCCGCGATGTTCGGGTGGCGGGGTCGCGCGCCGGTCGCCACGATCACCGCGTCGGGCCGTTCGCGTTCGACGAGCGCGCGGTCGACCGCCGTGCCGCGTACAACCTTGGCGCCTGACGCGGCGAGTTCACGCTCCAGGTTCGTGATCAGCCCGCCGAACTCGGCGCGGCGCGGCAGGAGCTGGGCGAGCAAGGCCTGACCGCCGAGCCGCCGCGCTCCTTCGTAGAGCGTCACGTCGTGGCCGCGTTCGGCGGCGACCGCCGCAGCCTTCATGCCCGCCGGGCCGCCGCCCGCCACGATCACCCGCTTGCGCGGCGCGGCGGAGGCGCGCGTGCCGTACGCGCGCTCGTGGCCCGTCTCGGGATGCTGGATGCAGCTGATGCCGTAGCCGGTCTGCATGTGGCCGATGCACGCCTGGTTGCAGCCGATGCACGCGCGGATGTCGTCGAGCCGCCCGGCCCGCGCCTTCGCCGCCATGTCCGGGTCGGCGATCATGGCCCGCGTCATGCCGCACATGTCGGCATCGCCCGCCGCCAGGATGCGTTCGGCGATCTGCGGCTGGTTTATGCGCCCGGCCACGAACACCGGGCAGCGCACGGCGGCCTTGGCGCGCGCGGCGAACGGCGCCACGTAGCCGGTGTCGATGAACATGGGCGGCACCACGTGGACCGAGCCCTTGAGCGTGGCCATGGTGCCGACGATGACGTTGACGTAGTCGACCAGCCCGGCGCCGTCGAGCGCGCGGCAGACCTCGACTACCAGGTCGGGCGTCAGGCCGTCCTCGTCCATCTCGTCGCCCGAGATGCGCATGCCGACGATCACCCGGTCGCCCACAGCGCCGCGCACGGTCTCGAGCACCTCGCGCAGGAAGCGCAGGCGGTTGGCGTCCGAGCCGCCGTAGGCATCGGCGCGTCGGTTGACCGCCGGGTTGAGGAACTGGGCCGGCAACAGGCCATGGGACGCCAGAACCTCGACGCCGTCCAGGCCGGCGCGCGCCATGCGCGCCGCCGCGGCACCGTAGCCGGCCACGACGTTCCGGATCATGGCCGCGGGCATGGCGCGCGGCATGATGTGATGGCGCTCGTCGGGCGTGGTGGACGCCGAGTAGGCGACCGGCAGGCTGCCGTCGACCGAGCCGCCCATGACCCGGCCCGAGTGCGACAACTGGCCGAACACGGCGCAGCCGTGGGCGTGCACGGCAGCGGCGACGCGGGCATAGGCCGGAACGATCGCGTCGGTCGTCGCGTTGAGCGCGAGGCTGCTGGCCACGCCCGAGTCGTGGACGCGCGCGGCCTCGGTGATGATGAGCCCGGCACCGCCGCGCGCCCGCGCCTCGTGGTACGCCACCATGTCGTCGGTCGGCAGGCCGCCCGAAACGAGCATGGTCATGTGCCCGGTCGAGAAGATGCGATTGCGGAACGTGGTACCCCGGATGGTCAGGGGCGAGAACAGCGTGGTGAACCCGGTCACGCGGGGAACTCCATGGCGGCGATGGCCTCCAGCATGCGGATGACCGGCGGGTAGTAGTCCTGGGGATAGCCGTCCTTGTCCTCGACCACGCCGTAGAACAGGCCGACGCCGCCGCTGGTCAGGTCGGCCAGCAGGTACTGCCCGCCGTAGCCGCCATGGCCGAGCCAGCGCCCCGTGGTGTTGGCCTGATTGCTGTAGCGGATCCAATCGCGCGGCGGGGCCAGCGGCACGCCCTGGGCGAGCGTCGCCTCGATGAACGGCGCGCTGCCGACCCAGCGGCCGTCAACCCCCAGACCCCGGCGCACGAACAGCGCGCCGAAGCGGGCGAGATCGCGCGCCGTCAGGCAGCCGCCGCCCTCGAGGCCGGGGAAGCCTTCACGGTCGGTCGTCATGTGCAGCATCGCCTCGACGCCGGCGCCGTCGGCGACCCAGGCCGCCAACAGCCGGCCCCCGACCTTCTCGGCCAGCATGCCGAGGACCACGGTGTTGGCGTCCTTGTATTGGATGTGCGGCAGGCGGTTTGTCACGTCGTCGCTGGCCACGGTGCGCACGAAGGCGCGCTGGGTGGCCTCGCGCGCCGGGTCCACCGGCAGGCGCCAGCCCATGGCCTCCTCGTGCCGGTAGTAGGTGGACGCCGGATCGGTGAAGTCCTCGGTGTAGTCGTTGGCGACGTCCATGTTGAGTACCTGCTGGACGGTCGCCGCGGCGTAGCCCGAGCCGATGTCCGGCAGGTAGTCGCCGACCCGGCGCGCCAGATCGATACGCCCCTCCTCCACCAGCCGGCCGATGATCAGGTTCATCATCATCTTGCCGATGGACTGGATGTTGTGCGGCCGGTCGGGGCCGAAATCAGGCGCGTCGCGTTCGAACAGCACGTGCCGGCCACGCACCACCACCATGGCCGAGAACCACGGCAGGGCGGTCAGGCGCCGCACGTCGTCCCGCTCGGCGATGCGCAGGTCGGCGCGCGTCTCGAGCGCGAGCACGCGCGCCGCGCGATAGCCCGACGTATAGCGGGCGAGGTGGTGCAGGTTGTGGAAGCCATGGCGCCGGTTGCCGGACAGGTTCCAGTTGGGATTGTTGTCGTGGACGACCGCGAGCGCGCCGTTGGGTTCGGTGACGACCGTCATCGCAGGCTCCCTACTCGGCGGCTTGGGGCTGGACTTGACCCGACAGGCCGTAGCGCGTGAAGCGCGCGCCCGTGGCCGGCATCGGCGCCACGTCCATGGTGCCAGCGCCGGGGTCCATGATCAGGGTCGCGACGGTCGCGCCGATGTCGTCGGCATCCCAGGCGCGCGCCGGCTGGCACACAGCATGGGGCGTGTTCTCGGCGTCGAGGAACGCGGCACGCAGATCGGCGACCGTCAGCCGGCGCTCGGTGCCCAGCAGCGCGCAGACGCGCTCGGTGCGGAAAAGACCGTGCCCGTGTCGGCGCCGACGCCGGTGTCGCTCAGCACGGACAGCGTGCGCGGGCCTTCCCAGTGGTTGGCGTGGACGATCAGGCCATGCTCGGGCCCGAGCGCGCCGCTGGCGTCCGGCGCGCATTCCAGGTCGACGGCCCAGCCGTCCGCGTGGCTGATCGTCATGTTGTTGGAGACCGACTTTGGCGTCTCGGCGATCAGGCGGACCGCCGCGTCCCGATCCGCGCACTCGAAGGCGCGTCGGCGGATCAGCGGCAGCGGCACGCCGGGCTCGCCCTTGTCGCGGTCCGAACGCAGATAGTTGCCGGTGATCGCCAGCCCGGCACCGTTCAGCCCGTGCCGCGCGAGCGCGCCCGCCTCGGTGAAGGTCAGGACGTCCGGGCCGTCGTCGCGCCGGACGCACAGCACGATGGCCGTGTCGGCGCAGGCGGCGCTCCAGTCCCAGTTCTGCACGTGGCGCAGACGGCCGTCGGCGCCGCGCCCGGGCAGCACGACCGCGGTGGTGCAGCCCTCGCCGTCGAGCCGCGCGGCGCGCCATCTGCAGCACCTCGGTGCGCGCGTTGAGCAGGACGATGGCGGCGAATTCCTGGTTCGCGCCGGCGGCGATGCCCTGCATCTCGTCCATATGGTCGGACGAGAACGCGGCCATGCCGGGCACGATGGATTCGACGATCCCGCGGGTCCCGGACCAGTCCAACCCCATCCCGCGCAGCCGGCCGGCGTAGAGCGCGACACCGCGCGCGATGCGCTCGGCCGCCTGCGCGCCATGACGCCGGCCGCGTTCGTGGCACGAGCCGGCGACCTCGACAAAGGGGAACGCGGCGACCATTCAGATCGCCAGCGCCAGCTTGCGCGCCTCGTAGAGCGCCATAGCGGCGGTGCGCGCCGAGACCGCGTCGCCCAGCGTGTGGATCTCCTTGCCCGAGCTGGCGAGCGCGCGGTTAAGCCCGTCCTCCGGCGTGTTGGTCAGCGCCATGACCAGGGTGTCGAACTCGCGCTCCTCACGATCGCCGGTGAACAGGTCGACGATGGTCGCAGTGGTGCTGCGCCAAGCTTCCAGACCCTTGGCCAGCAGCACCTCGACGCCAAACTTGGCGAACCGTTCGCGCGTGGTCGAGCCCGTGCCGCTGTAGTTCTGGCTGCCGGCCGCCTGCTCGGACGGCGTGATGACGGTGACCTGGTGACGCTGCTGCGCCAAGTGGAGCGCGGTGCCGCTGGCTGGCCACCAGCCGTTGATGTCGTCGAGCAGCAGCACGCGGTGGCCGGGCACCACCTTGCCGTCGAGCACGTCGTGGACGGTGCACACGTTGTCCTGGTCGGCGCCGGGCAGGCGATCGCGCTGCGGGTAGGCGCGCTGGAAGCCGGTGCGCGTCGGCTGCGAGCCGGTGGCGAGCACGACCACGTCGGCGTTGGAGGCCTTGATCGCCTCGGCGGTCATTTCGGTGCGCAGCTGCACGCGCACCTGCAGCTTCTCGAGCTGGCCCTGCTCCCAGCCCAGGAAGTAGCCGATCTCGCCGCGTTCGGGCTGGCCGCCGGCTAGGCGGAACTGGCCGCCCAACTCGCCCTGGCGCTCGACCAGGGTGACGCGATGGCCGCGCTCGGCCGCGACGCGCGCGACCTCGAGCCCGGCGGGCCCGCCGCCCACCACCAGCACCTCGCGCGGGCGCTGGGCGGGCTCAGGCCGGTCGCCGTCCCATTCGAACTCGCGGCTGACCGACGGGTTGACCAGGCAGCTCACGTAGTAGTCACGCATGCGCCGGCCGATGCACATCTGGTTGCACGAGATGCAGGGCCGGATGTCCTTGGCGCGGCCTTCCTTCGCCTTGTTGGCCAGATGCGGATCGGCGATCTGGCTGCGCACCAGGCTGACCAGATCCGACTTACCTTCGCGCACCATCATGTCGGCGTTGGCCGGCGTCTTGATGCGACCTTCGGCGGTGACGCGCGCGTGCTTGACCGCCTGCTTATAAGCGGCAGCGTCCTCGGCGCCCAGCAGCATCGGGCTATGGTAGGTCGGCACGATGCGGTAGAAATGGTTCAGGTAGCTGCCCGTGCCGCAGCTGAAGTAGTCGACCAGACCACGGCTATCAAGGTACGCCGCGATCTCCTGCTTGTCGGCGATGGAGAGCCCGCCGGGATAGGGCTCGGCGCCGGAGACGGTCATGCCGATGATGTAGTCGTTGCCGGACATCTTGCGGATGCGCGCGCAGATCTCGACGGCGAAGCGCAGCCGGTTCTCCAGGCTGCCGCCCCAGCGGTCGGTGCGCTTGTTGGTCAAAGGCGACCAGAACTGGTCGACCAAGCAGTTGTAGCCGGCGAAGACGTCGGTACCGTCGAAGCCGGCGGCCTTGTCGCGCCGGGCGCACGCGACGAAACCCTCGATCAACTCCTCGATTTCGGACTCGGTGACCGCGTGGCTGCCCCACGCGTCGTGGAACGACGGCACGCCGGAAGGCGACCAGTAAGGCTGCCAGGAGTTGTCCTGATCGCCGTGCCCGCCCACGTGGTAGGCCTGATGGATCATCACCGTGCCGTGGCTGTGGCATTCATCGGTGATCTTGCGGAAGTAGGGGATCACACCGTCGTCGGTGCGGAAGTTGCCGCGCGTCAGGATGCCGGTCGCGTGGGTCGGCTGCGGCTCGACGACGATCATGGCGGCGCCACCGCGCGCCCGCTCGCGGTAGTAGCCGAAGTGCCGCTCGGTCGGCAGGCCCTCCTGGCTCATGTTGACCGTGTGGGCGCCGAACACGATGCGGTTCTTGAGCTCCAGGTGGCGGAGCTTGATCGGTGTGAACAGGTGCGGGAAGGCGGCCATGGGGCTCCTCATTCAGCGGCGGCGCGACGCGCCGCGATCTCGGCGACCAGGTCGTTGGACGTGCGGATGCGGCAGTAGCCGCTGAAGGCCTTAAGCGCGTTGACGTGCTTCTCCATGGTCGAGCCGGCGCAACCGTCCTCGACCAGGGTCACCATGAAGCCGCGATCGGCGGCGTCGCGCACGGCCATGTCGACGCATTGGTCGGTGAACACGCCGGCGACGATCAGGTACTCGACGCCCAGGTTGCGCAGCACGTACTCGATGTTGGTCGAATTGAACACGCCCGACGAGGTCTTGGGCAGCACGATCTCGTCGCCCACGGGGCCGACGCTGTCGATCACCTCGGCCAGGCGCGAGCCCCTGGGCACGTGCATGTCGCTGAGCTTGTGATCGAGCGAACGGTCGCGCCCGTCGAGCGTCAGGCTCTCGATCACGGTGAACAGGACCTCGCCGGCGGCGGCGCGCACGGCGTCCTGGACGCGACGGATCGCCGGCAGCACGGAGGTCTCCACCCGCGCGAGGTAGGCTTCCTTCGCGGGGTCCGGGTGGGTCGGGCGCGCGTCCACGTAGGAACCCTCGCCGCGCGCGCAGCAGTCGTACTGCACGTCGACCACCAGGAAACCGGCGGCGCCCGGCTCGACCGCTCGCTCGCGGGTGAAGTGCAGCGGCCCCTTCTCCGCCCAGCGCAACGTCATGGCCGATCCTCCCTCCCGGTGCCGAAGTGTGGAACGGCGGCCGACCGCCGCGCAATGGGCCCGTCAGACCCAGATCGGGCCGCCCTCGGCCGGCAGAGGGATCGGCGGCCGCCCCGGTACGGCCAGGGTATCGACCACGCCTCCTGGCGGCACGGTCAGCGACAGGTGGCCAGCTTCGGCAACGATCTGGTTGTAACGGCCGCGCCGGGCGCAGGCGAACAGCACGGCGCCGTCGCGCGCGAGCGTGAGCCGGCCGCCTTCGATGGTCACCGTTCCTTGGCCGCCGGGCACACGCAACGGGCCGACGCGGACGTCGGCGCCATCGTTGCGCACGGTCCAGCCGTGCCACGGGTCGACGTCGATGAGGTCGGCCACGGCCAGATACGCCATCAGGGCACCCCAGGCGTAGAACGAGTCGGTGTCCGGCTGGTCGAGGATCTCGCCCGAGACGGCGCTGAAGTTCTCGCCGCAGTGGCGGTCGCGGTCCCAGCCGACACAGAAGGTGCGGTGGCTCTTGGCGGCGAACGTCGCCGCCAGGTCGTCGAGCCCGGCGCGGCGCAGGCCGTAGTAGACCAACGTGTTGAGCGGCGGCCAGACCCGGCCGCGCCAGTAGACGTTGTCGGGAAACGCCGGGTCGTCGCGGGTCACGGCGGGCAGCACGTGCTCGCCCCAGAACTCCCGCTCGTTCAGCAGGTGATCGCGCACCATGCGCTCAGCCTGGGCGGCGTCGGCGATGCCGGCGATGAGCGAGAAGAAGCTGGTCGGCGTCAGGCTGCGCACGAAGCGCCCGGACCACAGGCGGTTAGCGAAGATGCCGCGCGTCTCGTCCCACAGCCCCGCGTGCACGCGCGCCTTGTGCGCCTCGGTGCGTTCGGTCAGGCGCGCGGCCGTGGCGTCGTCGCCCAGCTCGCGTGCCATCGCGGCCAGCATCTCGCCGTCCAGGGCGATCAGGCTGTTGAGCGCCACGTCCTCGCAGTCGAGCGTGTGAGCCGCGGGGACGATCGATGCTTCGTCGTGGACCGGCGAGTTGTCCATCATGGACTCGTCCTTGGCCGCCAGCTTGGTGCCACGGTAGAGCCCACGCCCTACGGGCGACGTGCCGTACTCCAGGAGCCCGTTGCGGTTGCCGTCGCGCATCGCCCACCACCAGTCGTGGTTGGCCAGCAGCACGGGGTACGCGGTCTCGACCAGTCGGCGGTCGCCGGTGCGCAAGGACAGCATGCGCGTGACGAACGAGGCGATCGGCGGCTGGGAGCGGTCGACCCAGGCGTCGTTGCCGGTCAGCAGGCACGGCAGGTTGCCCGCGGGCGTGGCGCCCGCCCACACGGCGGCCAGGTTCTCGGCTGCCACGCGGTCGTCGAACAGGCCCGCCATCAGGCCGTGGTAGACCACGTCGTCGAGCCAGACGCCGAAGCCACCGAACTTCTGCGCGACCCAGTGGCGGCTGAGCAGGGTGTAGGGGCGGCGGTTGACCGGGTCCCACACGCTGTTCCACCCGACCACGTCGCGTACCGCGTCGAGCGCACCGGCCTCGCGACCGGTGTGCAGGGCCGGGTCGCCGCCCCCGGGTGCGGGCGGCGCGAGCGCGGCGCGGGCCGCCGCGAGCGCGGCCTCGGGGCTGGCCGCCACGGCGACGGCGACGCGGCTCTCGGCCATCTCCTCCAGGTTGTAGCGCAGCGCAACCAGCGGCCCTTCGGCATCGCGCGACGCCAGATAGAAGTACCCCTTGGCGTGGTATTCGGCGGCCAGCGCGTCGAGATCGGCATGGCGGGTGATCATCAGCGGCACGCGGACGCCGACAGCGGCCACGTAGTGACCGTCGATCGCGGCCGTGACGACGCCGGTCTCCTCGTCCTGGTGCCAGACGATGTCGTCGCGCCCGTCGACGTGCAGCGCGAGCACGAGCCAGAAGCGCAGGCCCCACTCGCCGAACGCGGTGGCACTCCAGGCGGCGAGCGCCACGTCCGGCACCGGCTTGGACCACGTGAACGTCAGGGCGGTGCCGCCGTGCTTGAGGTCCAGGCACGCGCACGCGCCGTCCACGGTGCGTGGCCCCAGGCGCACGCCCCGGCCCGGCGGGAAGCGCGTGAAGGCGTTGCGGCTGGCGGCGTAGGCGCCGACGCTGACCCGCAGCCCGAGCGGCAGGTGGATCATGTCCGCAGGGTAGACGCTGTCCCACGTGTTCCAGGCACGATCGGCATCGATCGCGCCGCGATAGACGAACGTCATGACCAGGTTCCGGCTAAGCCCAGAACGCGTCGTCGGGCAGGGTGCCGGCGGCATCGGCCGCGTACTCCGGCTTGATCCGCCGCACCACGTACATGTCGATGGCGCCGAGGTGCTTGGTCTCGATTGAGCCGCGCGCCTCGGTCACGAACCGCGATGCCACGTGATGGTACGTGCTGGCCGAGATGTTGAGCGTGCCCGGCTCGCAGACCTGCTCCAGCCGCTGCGCCACGTTCACGGCGTTGCCCCCAGACGTCGTAGGTGAACCGGCGGGTGCCGACCACGCCCGCCACGAGCGGGCCAGTATTGATGCCGATCCTAAGTTCCCACGGCTTCATGCGCAGCATAGACCGCACCTTGTTGCTCTCGGCCATGGGCTTTTGGAACTGCAGGCCTGCGAGGCACGCGTCGAGCGCATGGGTCTTCGTCGCCTCGGTCAAACCGGCGACGCACAGACAGGCATCGCCCATGGTCTTCAGCATCTCGACCCGGTTGGTCGCCGAGATCTCGTCGAACTTGGTGAACTGCTGGTTGAGCTGATCGACAAGCCGTGCGGGCTCCAGCCCCTCGGTCAGGCGCGTGAATTCGCGGAAGTCGGCGATCAGGATCGTCGCCGCCTCGTGATAGCGGGAGCCCATGCGGCCGGTGGCCTTGAGCTCGTCGGCGACCGGCGCCGGCATCACGCTGTGCAAGAGGGTGTCGGAGCGCGCCCGCTCAGCCGCGTGCTTGGCCTCCGCCAGCTCGGTCACCAGATCGTCACGCTCCATCAGGCTCCGACGCAGCTCGAGCTGCGCTATGGCCTGCTGGGCCAGACGGCGCAACACCTCACGCTGGGCCGGCGTCAGGTCGTGGGGGCTGAAGTCGACGACGCAGAGCGTGCCGATGGCGAAGCCATCGCGGTTGATCAGCGGCATGCCACAGTAGAACTTCAGGTGCGGCTCGCCGGTGACGAGCGGAAGGTCCTTGAACCGGTTGTCGAGGGTCAGGTCGGGGGCGTAGATCAGGTCGTTCCCGCACACCGCGGCCGAGCACACAGAGACCTCGCAGGGGCATTCGATGAATTCGGCGGGTAGCCCGTACTTTGCCTTGAACCACTGGCGGCGTTCATCGACCAGGCTGATCAAGGCGACCGGGCAGCGGCAGATCTCGGCGGCCAGCTCGGTAAGGGCGTCGTAGGCGAACTCCGGGGGTGTATCGAGCGTCCGATAGGTGGCCAGCGCCTGCAGACGCTTGGCCTCCTCCGCCAGCGCCAACTCCCTCATCGCCCTGCCCCGCACTGTGCTCGCGCGGGAGCATCGCAGACCGGGTCGACCACGACAAGAGGGCCTAGCGCGGCCGCCACGCCGCCAGGATCTCGGCGGTCGTCATCAAGGCGACCTGATCGGGAATGCGCGGATAGACGTGCTCGATCATGGCCCGGTGGCTCGCCAACGAATAGCCAGTGCACGCATCGGTCGCGACGATCACTGGCAGCCCGCGATCGACTGCATCGTACGCGGTGGCCAGGACGCAAACGTCGGTCTCGACGCCGGACAGGATCACCGCCTCGGCGTCCAGCGCGGCCATGGCGCGCGTGAAGGACCGCGCGGCGAACGCCGAATAGACCTTCTTGTCCACGGTCAACGCGGGTGGGCTCAGCTTGGCGAGCGGGGCGACCACTTCGAGCATGGCGCGCGGCATGCGCCTGAGCGTGACGTCGGGCCAGCGTCGGTAATAGCCCCGCCACGCCCCGCGTGCCGCCTCGGCCCCGCGCGGCGTCACGAAGCGGGTCAGGATGGTGCGTGCCGGAGCGTGGCGGGCGAGCCGCAGCACGTTCGGCAGCACGGCATCAAAGCTGGCCACGCGCCAGGGTGTCGCTTCAGCGAAAACGCGCTGCATGTCCACCGCGACGTGAACCGCGTCGGTGGGGATTGTCATGGCTGGACGAGCACCG
Organism: Alphaproteobacteria bacterium; assembly: GCA_016869675.1. Classification (GTDB taxonomy): domain Bacteria; phylum Pseudomonadota; class Alphaproteobacteria; order SP197; family SP197; genus VGDP01. Next base: position 87,375 of record VGDP01000005.1, read on the forward strand.
CGTGGCGCGGGGCAAAGGCGGCGATCACCGCCGTGTCGGGCCCGAGCGGCGCCGCGGCCCGGTTCTGCTCGAAGACGATCAGGCGCCGGTCCCCCGCCTCGACGATGTAGGTGATGGCGCTGCCGGCGTAGACCGCCTGGACGATCCGTCCCTCCAACCGGTTGACCAAGTCCGCGTCGAGCCCGGCCGCGTCGGCCGCGAGCACGACCTTCTCGGGCCGCACCGCCAGGATCGCCGGCGCGCCCTCGGTCGGCAGCGCATCCTCGGTCGCGATCGCGCCGCCGCCGACCGCCACGCGGCCGCCGGCGACGCGCCCCTCGAACAGGTTGGCGTCGCCCAGGAACCCAGCGACGAAGCGCGTCGCCGGCCGTTCGTAGACCTCGCCCGGCATGCCCACCTGCACCAGCCGGCCTTCGTTGATCACCGCCACCCGGTCGGCGAGCGTCAACGCCTCCTCCTGGTCGTGGGTGACGAAGATCGCGGTGATGCCCACCTCGCGCTGGATCTGCTTCAGCTCGATCTGCATCTCCTGGCGCAGGCGGCGGTCGAGCGCGCCGAGCGGCTCGTCCAGCAGCAGGACGCGCGGCCGGGTGACGAGGGCGCGCGCCAGCGCCACGCGCTGCTGCTGGCCGCCGGACAACTGGCGCGGCTTGCGCGCGCCGAAACCCTCGAGCCGCACGAGCCGCAGCATCGCCTCGACCCGCTCGGCGATGGCGGCGCGCGCCGCGCCGCGCACCGACAGCCCGAAGGCGATGTTCTCGGCGACTGTCATGTGTGGGAACAACGCGTAGTTCTGGAACACCATCCCCAGGTCGCGCCGGTGCGGCGGTACGTCGTTGACCAACTTGCCGTCGATGGCGATGGTGCCGGAATCCAGCGTGACGAAGCCGGCGAAGGCGCGCAGCAGCGTGGTCTTGCCACTGCCGCTGGGGCCCAGCAGCGCCGAGAACGAGCCGTCCTCGAAGGTCAGGCTGACGCCATCGAGCGCCTTGACCGCGCCGTAGGCCTTGCGGACCGCGCGCGCCTCGACCCGGCTCATGAGCCGCGCTCGCCGCCGAAGCGGTAGAGCCGCGCGAACGCCAGCATCAGCCCCATGGACACCAGGATGATGATCGCCGAGATGGCGTTGACCTCGGGCGTGAAGCCCTTGCGGATCGCCGCGTAGATCTCGACCGGCAGGGTCGAGACCCCCGGCGGCGACAGGAAGTACGAGATGACGAACTGGTCGAACGACACCGCGAAGGCGAACAGCGCCGCCGCCACCACGCCCGGCGCAATCACGGGAAAGGACACGCGCACGAACGTCTGCCAAGGGCTGGCGCCCAGGCTGGCCGCCGCCTCCTCGAGCGCGGGGCCGAAGCCGGCCAACCGCGCGCCGACCACGATCACCACGTAGGGTATCGACAGGGCGACGTGGCCGAGCAGGATGGCGTGAAGCCCCCGGCCGATGCCGATCCAGAAGAACAGCACCAACATCGCCGTGCCGATGATCAGCCACGGGATGGTGATGGTCGGCAGCAGCAGCAGGCGCATCAGATTGCGGCCGCGGAAGCGGAAGCGCGCGAAGGCGAGCGCCGCCATGGTGCCGAGCACGGTCGCGATCACCGTGTTGGCGAGCGCGATCAGGATGCTGTTCATGCTGGCGGTCAGCAGGCGTTCGTTGCCGGCGAGTGCCTGGAACCACACAGTGTCCCACTCGATCGGCAGTTCGTAGAGCGCTGAGCGGTTGAACGCCATGACGACCATGACCACGATCGGCATGTAGAGGAACACGAGCACCGCGCCCAGCAGCGCCTGCGACAGCCGGCTCATGACGACGCCCCTTCGGCCCCGGCCAGCCGACCGCGCAGCACCGGCAGCGCCGCCAGCATCACGGCCAGCACGATGGCCAGCAGGATGAACGAGAGCGCCGCGCCGAGCGGCCAGTTGAACACGGTGGTGAACTGGTCCTCAATGACCGTGCCCAGCATGATGCCCTGTGTGCCGCCCAGGATGCGCGGCTCCATGAACGAGCCGACCACGGGCACGAAGATCAGCACCGCGCCGGCGACGAGCCCCGGCAGGCTGAGCGGCAGGACCACGCGCAGGAACGTGCGCGCGGCCGAGGCGCCCAGGCTGCGCGCCGCCTCGATCAGGCTGTCGTCGATCGCCTGCAGCGACAGGTAGCAGGTCAGGATCATGTAGGGGACGAACGAGTGCACCAGGCCGATCACCGTGGCCGGGTAGGAATAGATGATGTCGAGCGCGCCGGCGCCGGGCACCACCCAGTGCACCGCGCGGTCGAGCAGCCCGCCGTCGCGCAGCACGATGGTCCACGAGAAGACGCGGACCAGCCCGTTGCTCCAGAAAGGCAGCACGATCAACAGGAACAGGGCTTCGCGCCAGCAGCCGCGCACGTGGCGGGCGAGCGCGAAGGCGGCCGGGTAGCCGACGACGACGCACCAGAACGTCACGTCGAGGCCGAGCCGGACCGAGCGCCAAGTCAGGTCGCGGTAGAAGTCCTTCTCGAGGAATGCCGCGTAGTGCTTGAGCGTCAGCGCGGGCTCGCGCCCACCGATCGGCGCCACCGTCAGCACGCTGAAGCACAGCATGGCCGCCAGCGGCAGGAAGATGGTCAGCAGCAGCCACAAATAGGCCGGCGCCGTCAGGCCGACGATGGCCCGACGGCGCCGCGCGGTTTCGGACACGTCGGTCCCGCTACTCGGCGAAGTAGGTCTTGGTCTCCTGCCACAGCTCAAGGTACGCCTGCCGGCGCTCCTCGGGGATCGGCGCCATGAACTGCAGCCGTTCGCCGACCGCCGGGTCGCCCAGCACGACGCGATTGAACGCGCCCTCGGGCAGGGCCGCCATGGCTTCGGCGTTGGCCGAGGCTGGCGCGCCCACCTCGGTGTCCCACTTCACGTAGAACTCGGCCGAATCCATGAAGTCGATGAAGGCGTGGGCGCCGTCGGGGTTGGGCGCGCCGGCCGCGATGGAGAGGCCGTCGAGCCAGCCGATCGCGCCCTCGGGCGGGATGACGAACTCGACCGGCAGGCCGAACGCGGTCTTGCTGCGCGAGGCCGAGCCCGACCAGTAGGTCGCCAGGTCGAAGGCGCCCGAGGACATCAGCTTGTTCCACTCGTCCTCTGACGACCAGAACGTGGCGATCTGGCCCTTGAGCGCGCGCAGCTTTTCCCGGATCACGTTCATGTCCGCCGGATCGTTCATGTTCTGGCCGGTCGCCAGCGCGGCGAGCTGCACCGCCTCGACCGCGTCGTCGCGCCAGCCCACGCGGCCGGCGTTGGCCGGGTCCCACAACGCGCCGATCGAACCGGGCGCGCCGAGCTTCTCGGTGTTGTAGGCGAACGAGGTCACGCCCCACAGCCAGGCGACGCCCATGACCTTGCCGTCGATGTTGAGCATCGCGTTGTCACGGTAGGCCGGGGTCAGCGCGCCCCAGTTGCCGATCTTGGATGTGTCGATCGGCTGGATCAGCCCTTCGGCCGCCGCGTCGCCGGTGAACGACGAGTTGATCAGCACCACGTCGTAGGTGCCCGGGCTGGTGCGCAGCTTGGTCAGCATCTCCTGTTCGGAGTTGAAGTAGTCGTGCTCGACCTTGATGCCGGTCTTTTGCTCGAACAGCTCGACCGCCCACGCCTCGTCGGTGCCGTAGCCCTGCCAGTTCAGCACCCGGATAGTGCCCTCGGCGTGCGCCGTGCCGGCGAGCGCGAGCAGCGCCGTGCCCGCCACGAAGGCGGCGCCGAACGCGCGCCGCGACCCCCAGAATCCCTTGTCCACCATTCGTCTCTCCCTGAACTTCGCGGCCCATTGGGTAAGCGGGCCGCCCTGGCAGGCATTCAGGCTTGGAGCCGGGCGACTGTCAAGAACGCGCCGGCTCAGCCGAGCGGCGCGAAGTCGAGCACCTGGCGCTGGAAGTGGGCGAGCGGCGTCTCCCAGCGCGCGAGCGGGCCGATGGTCGACCCGGCGGCCAGCCCCTGCTGCACCGCCTCGCAGGCATAGATGTCCTCGCGCATGACATCCTCGGACTCGAGCGCGTGGCCGCCCGAGCCGTCGACGAACAGGCGACCGAACGCGCCGCTCGCCGTGATGACGTGATCGGGCAGCGGACCGGGGCTGGGCGCGGGCGCGTGGTCCAGCGCCTCGGGGCCCGCGAACAGCCGGACGACGATCTCGGACAGGTCTGCCGCGACAGGGATCACGTGAAACGTGCTCCACGACGTGGCGGTCTCGAAGAACGCAATGTTGGGGAACAGCCACTGGTACGAGGCGCCGTAGTTGGGCGGGATGCCGTCGATCACGGGCAGCGCGCGGTCGTTCGCCGCCATGCCCGGCTTGAGCGGCCGGTAGAAGGTGATGTGGCGTCCTGCCGGCACCCACTGCTGGCGCGTGAAGTCGCCGTCGCCGAGCGACACGGCGTGCAGCAGCGGCAGGTGATAGCCGTCGATGAAGTTCTCGGTGACGATCTTCCAGTTGGCGCGGCAACGGAACGTCATGACACCGACCTCGACCAGCCGCGTGGGATCGTGCGGCCGGGTCTGGCCGGGTTCGTGGGTCGCGATGGTCGCCGGCATATCGGCCAGCCATTTGTCGAACCCCCCGCCTGCGTCGGCGGCGGAGACAAACACGTGGTTGCGCCAGAGACCCAGCCGCGCAGGGCGCAGGCCGAGGCACCCGGCGTCGAGGTCCGGGAACTGGTCGCGCCCGAGCGTCACGGCGATTAGCCGGCCATCCAGGTCTTAGGTCCAGCCGTGATAGAAGCAGCGCAACGCCCGGCCCACGTTGCCGGGGCCTTCGACCAGGCGCGCGCCCAGGTGCCGGCAGGCGTTGTGGAAGGCGCGCAAGGTTCCATCGCGGTCGCGCAGCACGATCAGCGACCGATCGCCCGCCTTGAACCGCGCCCGGCTTTGCGCGACGCTTGGCCGATCCGCACGAGGAGATCGCCGTGGCCGAACAACAAACCGGCGCCGCCGCCGGCAAGCTGGTGATCCGGAACATCGGGCTCATGCTGTCGGGCGATCTGGCGCGCCCGATCCTGGACGCCGACACCATCGTCGCCGACAAGGGCACGATCGTCGCCGTAGGCAAGGCGGCCGACGTGGACGCGGGCGGTGCCGCGACGGTGATCGACGCCAAGGGAACCACCGTCGCGCCGGGCCTGATCGACAGCCACGTGCACCCGGTCTTCGGCGACTGGACCCCGCGGCAAAGCCAGCTCGGCTGGATCGACAGCTTCCTCAACGGCGGCGTCACCACCATGGTTTCAGCCGGCGAGGTGCACCTGCCCGGCCGGCCCAAGGACGTGGTCGGCGTCAAGGCGCTGGCGGTGACCGCGCAGCGCGCCTTCGCGGGATTCCGTCCCGGCGGGGTCAAGGTGCTGGCCGGCGCGCCGGTGATCGAACAGGGCATGGTCGAGGACGACTTCAAGGAGTTGGCAGCCGCCGGCGTCACCCTGCTGGGCGAGGTCGGCCTGGGCGGCGTCAAGGCCGGCGACGAGGCCAAGCACATGGTCGCCTGGGCGCGCAAGTACGGCATCCAGAGCACGATCCATACCGGCGGGCCGTCGATCCCCGGATCGGGCCTGATCGACCGCGACGTGGTCATGGAGGCCGACGCCGACGTCATCGGCCACATCAACGGCGGCCACACCGCCCTGCCCTTCGACCAGATCCGCGACCTGTGCGCGGACACGCGGCGGTCGATCGAGATCGTACACAACGGCAACGAGAAGGCGGCGCTGCACGCGCTGCGCATCGCCCGCGACATCGGCCAGCTCGAACGCGTGATCCTGGGCACCGATTCGCCCGCCGGCTCGGGCGTGCAACCGCTGGGCATCCTGCGCCTGATCGCCATGCTCGCGGCATTGGGCGACGTGCCCGCCGAACAGGCGTTCTGCCTGGCCACAGGCAACACGGCGCGCCAGCGCCGGCTGGGTTGCGGCCTGGTCGAACCGGGGCGGGCCGCCGACTTCGTCATCATGGACAAGGCCCAGCATTCGGCCGGGCGGACCATCCTGGACAGCGTGCGCCTGGGCGATATCCCCGGCATCGGCATGGTGGTGATCGACGGTGTCGTGCGCGTCGGGCGCAGCCGCAACACGCCGCCGGCCACCATCGTGCCAGAGGTCGTGGCGTGATCCGCGCCGCTGTCCTGGCGCTGGCCTTCGCCCTGGCCGCGTGCCAGGCGCCGATCGAGTCCCCGGTCACCATCGGCGGCGAGGCGGCGGCCTTTGACCCGCGCCTGCCCGGCCTGTGGTACGCGGTCGACGGCACGGGCCCGGAGGCGTTCCGCACAAGCGTGCTGATCGCGCCGCGCGCCGGGACCGACCGGCTCGACGTGCTGACCGGCTACGCCGAGCCGGGCAGCGAGCCCGTCGCGACCGAGGACGCCTGGCGCCGCTTCGGCGCCTTCGGCGCGACCGTGCGGGCCACGCGCCTGCTCGACCGCGTCGTCTACGTCGCCGAGCGGGATCCGGACGTGGGGCACGACTACACCACCAGCCGGCGCAAGCCCGGATTGATCCTGTTCACCGTCGCCATCGACGAGCGCGGCAACCTCTACCTCTCGGGCCTGTCGGGCGACCGCATCAAGAAGTACGGCGCGGGCTACGGCATCCATCTGATCGAGGAGTCGATCGAGGGCGACGACACCTACCGCCTGCTCGATGCCACCGAGAGCGAGCTGCGCACGCTGCTGGTGGCGTTGGGGCCCGCGCTGTTCTCCGAGGTTTGGGGACCGTTGCACCGTGTGGCGGACGACGAGGCACCCCTAGAGGTCAAGGGCCAGAGCGCTCCATGACGTAGCGATCCAGGTCGGCGGTGGCGACGCCCGCGCGCAACGGCACGCAGTGGTCGGGTTCCTCCTGGACCACGGTGTGACCCTCGTCCAGCAGCCGACCAAGGAACCCGTCGAGCCGATCGCCGCACGCGCCCGCAATGTCGTGCAGCACCAGGACGCTGGAGGATGATGCACGCACCATGGCCAACGCGCGCTCGACCCAGCCGTCGCGATCGTCCCAGTCGTGAGGCACGTTGTCCCACAGGACGCACGTGTAGCCCCCGGCGATCAGATGATCGCGCGCCGCGGCGTTGAGCAGCCAGTGGTCCGCTTGGCCGCCGTCGCCGAACGGGCGGAACAGGGGTGGCACATGGCCGAGCGCGCCGATCGCGGCCTCGGCCCGCTCGATTTCGGCGCACGCGTCCGCCGCCGACAGGTACCCGAGCGGCGTCGCGTGGCTGTACGTGTGGTTGCCGACGCGGTGACCCTCGGCGCGGGCGCGCGCGGCGAGCGCCCAGCCTTCCGGCGTCGCCACCTGGCGGCCGACGACGAAGAACGTCGCGCTCAACCCCCGTCGCGCCAGGGTTTTGAGCACCGCCGGCGTCGCCTCGGTCGGACCGTTGTCGAACGTCAGGCAGACCCGCGCCACGATTCCTAGCGAGGACCCAAAGTGACGGACATCATCGGCTGTCATCCCCGGGCCGGCCGCGGGTCGGAACCAGGGACCCATGTCCTACGGTCGTGTCGACGCCTTGGATTCCCGGTTCGCTGCTGACGCAGCGCCCGGGAATGACACCTAGAGCAGCGGAAACGACCACGGCGATCGAGCGCTAGCGCAGGCCGTCCTTGCCGACGACCTCGTGCTTCTGCAGGCCGCCGATGCGCGGCAGCGGCCGGCCGCTGTCGGCGACCGCGACCGCGACGACGATCTCGTCGGCGCGCGGCGCGTCCGCCACGTGCACCTCGATCGCGTCGAAGTGACTGCGCACGAATGCTGCGTCCTTGTGGCCGAGCGGTACGTCGATGGCGATGCCGGGCCCGCCCATCTTCTTGGCCGAGGGCACCAGGGCCGCGCCCTTCTCGACCGCCGCGCGCAGCGGCTTGCCGAGGCGCGGGTGCAGGATCGCTGCGGCGTGCTCCAACTCGCCGCCCTCGCCCACCACCGCGGCCTTGCCGAAACTCTCGATCGCCTCGGGCCTGACGCCCAGCGCCGCCACGGCCTTGCGGCCCAGCAGATCGCCCAGCTCCTCGCCGATCACCATCAGTTCCTCGAGGTCCTCGACGTAGCGCCTGGCGAACGGGTTGGCGATGACCGCGACCGCCGCAGCCTTGCGGGTCGGCGGGTCGATGGTCCGCCCCATCTCGGTGCGCGTCTCCTCGACCACGGTCAGCAGCCGCCGGATCCTGGCCTGGGTCATCGCAAACCGTCCTCTCCCTTGATCTCGTGCACCGCGAGGCCTCCGGCGCGGGCGTGCACGCGCGCACCCGTGGTCATGACCAGGATCAGCACCATCTCTCGCGCGCGCGGCGCATCCGCCAAGCCGACCTCGATGGCATCGAAATGGCTGCGCACGTAGGACGCGTTGATGTGGGTCACCGGTACGTCGATGCGCGTGCCCGGCCCGCCAACCTTCTTTGTCGAGGGCACGATCGCCTTGGCGCCGCCCAGCACCTCGCGCATGCCGTAGCCGCCGGGCGCGTGCCACAGCGCGCCGTGTTCCAGTTCGCCGGCCTGGCCGACGATCGCCGCCTTGCCGTAGCCCTGGACCGCCTTGGCGCCGCCCAGCGCCTCGGCTAGCCGCCGCGCCATGGCCAGGCCGAGCGGCTTGAGGTCGTCCATCATGGGCTGGATGTTCTCGACATAGGCGCCGGCGTAGGGATTCTCGATCACCGCCGCGACCCAGCCGCGGCGCAGTGGCACGGCGGCACGCGGGCCGCCTTCGTGAAAGACGTCCTCGACGCCGACCACTATCTTGCGCACCACGATGTCGACCACCGCGTTCTCCCGTTCGCCGTCACGCCTGGCGGGATTCGATCACGGGGCGCGCGGCGCTGTCCAGGGCGAGGACGCGCCAGACGCCGCGCAAGGCCAGCGCCGCGCCTGCGATCAGGCCGCGATCCGCCATGGCCTGGGCCGCGATCGCGCCTTGGTCGAGCGCCTCGGCGATCTCGGCGGGACCAAGCGGCCCGACCGCGACCGTGACCAGACGATCGCCCAGGTCGCTGTCCGGGTCGAGCAAACGCGCCGGCCGGCGCTCGATCGCCGGATGCCCAGGCAGGTCGACGGCGTTGGCGATCAGGGTCGCGGCCGCGTCGGCGCCGGCGGCCGTGGCGGCCAGGACGGTCGCCGCGTCGGCGATGCCGAGCGAGAAGCTGCGCCCACCCCGGCCGCTGGTGGCGATGCCGCGCACCGGCGAGTACGCGTCCAGCCGCGCCACGGCATCGAGCGCCGGGCGCGCCACGTCCGCGACGATGCCAGCGTCGAAGGTCGCCCCCGGCGCCAGGTGGAACGCGATGTCGCCGCCGTCGTTGACGTAGGCCATGGCCAGGTCGCGGCCCGCGACCATGGCCTCGAGCATGGCGTCGGCGACGGCGCCGGCCACGGCGGCCATGGGCGATACAAAGACGTCCGCGAAGGGCGCCACGGCGGCGACCATGCGGCGCGCCACGGCCCCGCTCGGCGGCTGGCCATGGGGGGCACGCAAGCGCGGCAGCTCGGCCACCAGCGCGGGCAGGACGGCGGGAAACGCCGCCGTCGCCTGGGCGTACGCCCGCTCGATCTCGGCCTTATCGCCCCGCGCGCCGATCACCAGATCGATAGGCCCGTGGTTCAGATGCAGGCGGTGGCCCACAAGGCGCGTGGCGAGCGCCCCGTCGGTCACGGCGCGCCGGTGCCGCCGGGCCGGGGCACCGTGGGCCAAGGGTTGTCCGCGCGCCACGGCGTCGCGCGGGCCTCGGCACGGCGCACCACGTCGGCGAGTGGCACCACGTGGTCCATGTGGCCGCCCAGGTCCCGGTAGTCGGCGGTCGCAAGGGTGAACTCGATGGGCGCCACCAGGGCCGGCGTCGGCACGTAGCCGAAGGCGCCGTCGGGCAGGCGCGTGACGTCAACCATGAAGGTGATGCCACCGCCCGGCCACACGGTGACCGGCGCGCCGCCGCACGTGACGCGGGTCAGCATACTCTGCACGGAGCGGGTCAGGCGCACCGGGTTGGCGGTCACGCCGGCGCGCAAGGACCCGCCGGCCCCGGCCATGAACAGGACGGTGGCGAGCGCGGGTTCGCAATTCTCGCCGATGCGCTCGACCACCGCGCGCACCGGTTCGGGCATGGCGGCGGGAACGGGCCGGCACGCCGCGTCGAGCACGTACCACGCCGAGTCCTCGCCGGTCGTCGAAACCATCAGGAGCCTGAGCCCCGGCCAGGCGATCTTGGGGTTGATCGCCTCGACGATGGTCAGCGGGTCGGTGACGTCGGTGCCGCCCCAGCCGCTGCCCGGCTCGGCGACCTGGAAGTAGCGCCCCGGGGTCGACTTGCGCCCGCGCACCCGTATGCCCGCCGGGCGCATGTCGAGGAACCGGCCCGCCTGGTGCTCGGTCAGCACGCCGGTGATGTGGTCGTCCACCACGATCACCTCGTCCACATGGTCGCGCCACTGGCGCGCGAACATGCCGATGGTGGCCGAGCCGCAGCCGACACGCATGCATTCCTCGATCACGCCGTCGATCACCGGCGCGCGCCCCGCGCCGAGCGTCATCGAGGCACCACCCTCCACGGTCAGTTCGACCGCCTGCTTGTTGCACAGCGCCAGCAGCGTGTCGCACGTCACCGTGCCCTCACGCTTCGAGCCGCCGGTCAGGTGGCGCACGCCGCCCAGCGACAGCATCTGCGAGCCGTACTCGGCGGTGGTGACGTGACCGACCTCCTCGCCCTGGGCGCGCACGGCCGCGCGCTCGGCCCCGACGTGGCGGTCGGTGTCGATCTTCACCTTGACGCCGCAATAGCTGAAGATCCCCTCGGTCACGACGGTGACGGTATCGAAGCCTTCGTGCTCGGCCGCGACGATGAACGGCGCCGGCTTGTAGTCCGGGTACGTGGTGCCCGAGCCGATGCCGGTGACGAAGGTCGGCGCGCCAGCCACCACCTCGCCGTTCCAGCCTTCCGCGCCGGCCAGGAAAGGCACCATGGCCCCCTGGTCGCGGGCCACCTTCTGGGCCAGCAGCAGCGGATCGGTGCGCGTCAGCACGCCAGCGACGTTGGCGTAGCGGTCACAGGCACCGGGGCGCCCCGGACGAATACGGCACAGCACCGGGCAGGCGTCGCAGCGCACGATGCCTTGCGCGCGGTCCTCGTCGGTCAGGGCTTCAGTCATGGCGCCATCCTAACAGGTCCCCTCCCCGGCCAAGACCCCACACCGTCTCATTGTGGCTCCCGACGCACTGGCATATAATGCCATAGCAAGAATAGAGGTCCGCCGATGCCGACGCGCAACATCGTGCTCACCCAACGCCAGGCGGACCTGGTCGAACGTCTCGTATCGTCGGGCCGCTACCAGAACGCGAGCGAGGTGCTGCGCGCGGGCCTGTGTTTGATCGAAGCGAAGGCGGCCGAGGATGAAGCCCGCCTCCAGGCCTTGCGCGAGGCGGTGCGCGCCGGGATCGCCGATATCGAGGCTGGTCGATTCGTGACCTTCGGGTCGCGGACCGAGCTGCGCGATCACCTGAACGCCATCGCGGACGACGCGATCGCCGAGGGCGCCAAGCGCGGCAAGCGCATCGCGTGACCGGCGCGCGGCCCTGGCGCATCCGGCTGTCGGACGCCGCCGCCACGGACCTCCGGGACATCCTGCGTTGGACCGCCGAGCGTTACGGCGCGGCACCAGCGCGCACCTACCGCACGACCCTGGTCTCCGCGATCGAGGGCCTGGCCCCCGGGCCTGGCGCGCTTGGCGTACGCGATCGGCCCGAGCTGGGGCCAAGCCTCTACACATTGCACCCCGCGCGTACCGGGCGCCGGGCGCGGCATCTCATCCTGTTCCGTGTCCACGGCTCCACCATCGACGTCCTGCGCATCCTGCACGACGCCATGGACCTGCCCCGCCACGTCCCTGATGCCTGATCGTCATCTGACCTTGCCCGCCGCGCGCAGCAGGGCGTGCAGGCGGTGCGGCAGCACGGGCACCGCGGCGGGACGCACGCCCGTGGCGTGCTCGATGGCGCCCAGGATCGCCGGCGCGGTCGGGATCAGGGCGGGCTCGCCGATGCCCTTGGCGCCGAACGGCCCGAGCGGCTCGGGGTCCTCGATCAGGCGCACCTCGATCGGCGGCACATCGCCGAAGGTGGGGATCAGGTAGTCGTGCAGGTTGGTCGTGCGGCCCGGTAGGAATTCCTCCATCAGGGCGAGGCCCAGCCCTTGGGCGATGCCGCCGTGGATCTGGCCCTCGACCAGCAACGGGTTGATGGCGCGCCCGACATCGTGCGCCGCGACGATGCGCCGCACCTTGACCGTGCCGAGCGCCCGATCCACCTCGACCTCGGCCATCTGGGCGGCGAAGGCATAGGTCGCGTAGGGGCTGCCCTGGCCGTCGGCGTCGAGCCGCGTCGTCGGCGGGTCGAAGCGACCTTCGCCGACGAACACGTCGCCGTTGATGTCGGTCTCCAGCCGGCGCAGGTCGATGGTGCGCGCGGTGCCGCGGTCGCGCACGGCGACCGCGCCGCGACCGAACTCGACGAGCGCGGAGGCGCCCGCGTTGGCGTGGCGCAGGATGCGCGCGCGCAGGTCGCGCCCGGCCAGTTCCGCCGCCTTGCCCGAGACGAAGGTCTGACGCGAGGCCGAGGTCTTGCCCGCGTCGGCCGTGCGGTCGGTATCGCCCGTCACCAGGGCGAGCGCCACGACCGGAACGCCCAGCGCCTCGGCGCAGATTTGGGCCATAACAGTGTTCGAGCCCTGACCCACGTCGAGCGCCCCTGAATAGAGAGTCAGGCCGCCTTCACGCGACAGACCGACGCGCATGGTCGAGGGGTTCGACATCGAGGTGTTGCCGATGCCGTACCACATGCAGCCGACCCCGACGCCCCGGCGCATCGCACCGCCCGTGCCATTGAACGCTTGGGCGTCCGCGCGGGCGCGCGTCCAGTCCTCGCGCAAGGCCTCCAGGCACGCGGCCAGGCCCGCCGAATGGTCGAGCCGCTGGCCGGTCGCCGTGACATCGCCCTTGCGCAGCGCGTGATCGAGCCGGAAGGCGAGCGGATCGCGTGCCAGCCGTGCGGCGAGCGCGTCCATCAGCGCCTCGTGCGCCAGCGCCGCCTGGGGCACGCCGAAGCCGCGGAACGCGCCGGCCGGCGTGCGGTTGGTGTAGACGGCGGCGCTGGTCGCCCTGACCGCGCCCATGCGGTAGGGGCCGCACGCGTGGATCGGCACGCGGTCGGCGACCGTCGGCCCCCACGAGGCGTAGGCGCCGGTCTCGAAATCGCCATGGAACGCGAAGCCGGTGATGCGCCCCGCCCCGTCCGCCGCCAGCCGGGCGGTGATGCGCGAAGGGTGCCGCTTGGTGGTCGAGGCCATGGATTCGGGCCGCGTGTAGGTGCAGCGCACGGGCCGGCCGAGCACCCATGCGGCCACGGCGACCAGCGGCTGAACCGAGATATCTAGCTTGCCGCCGAAACCGCCGCCGGTTCCGGTCGGCACGATGCGCACGGCCTCGGGCCCCAGACCCACGACGCGGGCGATCTCGTCGCGGTCCATGTAGGGCGTCTGGGTGCACGCGACGACCTCGATGCGGTTGCCGACACGGCGCGCGTAGCCGGCTTCGGGCTCGATGTAGGCGTGCTCGACGAAGCCGGTGGCGACCGTCATCTCGACCACGTGCGCGGCGGCGGCGAACGCCGCGTCCACGTTGCCCCGCGCGACCCGGCCGCGCGCCAGCACGTTGTCGGCGCGCCCGTCGTGCACCAACGCCGCACCCGGCGCCAACGCCTCGTCGACCGACGCGACCGGCGGCTCGACCGTCCAGGCGATCGGCAGCTCGTCGTCGCGGATCGCCTCGACGGTCGCCAGGTCGCCGACCAGCGCGACGACCGCCTCGCCGGCGAAGCGCACGTGGCCCTCGGCCAGCACGGGCTGGTCCTTGATATGCGGGTAGATGCCGAAGCTGTTGGCGCCGGGCACGTCGGCAGCGGTCAGCACCCGCGCGAGCCCCGGGTAGCGGGCGTGCAACGCACCGAACGAGCCCAGGGCAAAGCGCGCGCGGGCGTGGGGCGAACGCACGGCGCGCAGCCACAGCGCGTCCGCCGGCGCCCGGTCGGCGCCGAACGCCTCGCGCCCGGTGACCTTGTCGTGGCAGTCCACGCGCGGCAGGGCCGTGCCCACCGGGCCCAGCCCGTCGGCGGGCGCGACCGCGCCGTCCAGCGCGTGCATCACGGCCTGGACGATCGCGCGATACCCCGTGCAGCGGCACAGCACGCCGCCCAGTGCGTCCTCGACCTCGGCGGCGCTGGGGCGCACGTTGCGCGCCAGCAACGATGCCCCCGCCATCAGCATGCCAGGCGTGCAGATGCCGCACTGCGCCGCGCCGAAGCGCTGGATCGCCGCCTGCAACGGCGCGAGCGCGCCGTTGGCAGCCAGACCTTCGACGGTGGTGACGCGCGCCCCGGCGACCTGGGCGACCGGGGTCAGGCACGCACACACCTGACGGCCGTTCACCAGCACCGTGCACGCGCCGCAATCGCCCGCGTCGCAGCCGACCTTGGTGCCGGTCAGGCCCAGGTCGTCGCGCAGCGCGCGGGTCAGGCGGCGCGCGGGCGGCACGGCGAGCGCGACCGGCCGGTCGTTGACGTGGAAGCGGATCGGCGCGGTCATGCGGCGAGGCGGTCGAGCGCGCGGCGCACGAGGATCAGCGCCGCCTCGCGCCGGTAGGCTGCCGAACCGCGCACATCGTCGATCGTCGCCAGATCGGCTAGGTGTAGGGCCTCGGCCGCCGCGCCCAGGTCGGGCCCCATGGGCCGTCCGGCCAGCACGGCCTCGAGCGCGCCGAGCCGGCGCGCGACGGGCGAGCACGCGCCGATCGCGACACGCGCCCGGCCGACGGTGCCACCGGCGCCGGGCTCCAGCGTCGCCGCCACCATGACGATCGAGATCACCAGGTAGCGGCGCGCGCCCAACTTCAGGAAGGTCGTCCGCGTGCCCTCGGCTAGGCGCGGCACGTGGATCGCGGTCACAAGCTGGTCGGGCCGGCGCGCGGTCCGCCGGTTGCCGAGCACGAAGTTGTCGAGCGGCACGCGCAGGGCGCCCTTCGCGTCGCGCAGTTCGACTTCGGCGTCGAGCGCCATCAGGGCCGGGATGCCATCGGCAGCCGGCGAGGCGTTACACAGGTTGCCGCCCAGCGTGCCGCGGTTCTGCACCTGAACGCCGCCGACCTCGCGCGCCGCCTGGCGCAGGCCGTCGAACTGCGCCGGCAAGTCCGCCTCGAGCACGTCGGTCCAGGTGGTCGTCGCGCCGATGCACCAACCATCGCGCGTCGCCACGATGCCGCGCAGGCCGGCGATGGCGCTGACGTCGAGCACGTCTTCGTCCACCGCGGTGCCGACGCGCGCCGGGAAGTGATCGGTGCCGCCGGCGAGAACGACCCGCGACCGCTCAGCGAGGAGGCGCAGGGCGTGATCGAGCTCGGTCGGCCGCTCGTAGGATGCCATGGACCAGTCTAGCGCATCGCGGCGCCTACGCGGCGCGGCGCAGCACGCGGCCCGGCGTGGCGCCGGTTGCCGCGCCGTTGCGCCAGACCGGCTGGCCGTTGACCATCACCAGGTCGATGCCGGCGGCAGGGCGGATCGGCTGCTCGAACGTCGCGGTGTCCACGATGGTCGCCGGGTCGAACAGCACCAGGTCGGCGAACGCGCCGGGGCGCACCACGCCGCGGTCCTTCAGGCCGAAGTTGGCGGCCGGCAGGCTGGTCATGCGGCGCACGGCGTCCTCGAGCCGAAACAGCCCGACGTCACGCGCGTAGTGGCCGAGCACACGGGCGAACGCGCCCCACAGGCGCGGGTGCGGGTGCGCGTCGTGGGGCAGGCCGTCCGAACCGATCATGGTCTCGCGGTACGCCAGGATGCGGCGCACGTCGGCCTCGTCCATCAGGAAGAAGATGCCGCCAGCGGGCATCAGGCGCTCGATCGCCGCGCGCGGCGCCACGCCCCACGCGGCCGCCACGTCGTCTAGATCGCGTCCCGCCATCTCGGGGTGCGGGATCGACCAGGCGACCATGATGCGGCCGTCGCGATCGTCGGCGTCCTCGGGCAGCAGCACGGTGGAGCCGGCGACGTAGGGGTAGGCATCGAGCGCAACGCGCTGGCGCGCCTGCGCTGCGGCGACCTGGTCGAGCGTCGCCCCGCTGCGCCCATGGTTGCGCTGGCCGGCGACCTTGTGATGCGACAGGACCACCGGCAGGCGGGCGCGCAGGCCGATGGCGAAGGCTTCTTCGAGCGCCTCGGACACCCGGTCGCCTTCATCGCGGATGTGGGTGCAGTAGAGCCCACCGGCTTCGGCCGCGGCACCCGCCAGCGCGACCACCTCGGCGGTCGGTGCGGCGTGGCTCGGCTTGTAGGCCAGACCGGTCGAGAAGCCGACCGCACCCGCCGCCATGGCCTCGCGCACGTGCGCGCGCATGGCTTCAATCTCGGCCGGCGTGGCGGCGCGGTCGAAGCGGTCCATCGCCCCGGCACGCAAGGTCATATGGCCGACCAGCAGCGTCGCGTTGGTCGCCGGTGGTGTGCGCCCGAGCGTCGCGACGTAGGATTTGAAGGTCGGGAAGCGGAACCAGCTCTCGTCGCCCAGCAGGTCGAGCGGCGGCGTCGGGCGCGTCTCGGTCACCAGCGGCGCCAAGCTGACGCCGCAGTTGCCGACCACGACGGTGGTCACCCCCTGGCTCGTCTTGGGCATGACCGCGCGATCCGACAGCAAGAGCCGGTCGTCGTGGGTGTGCACGTCGATGAACCCGGGCGCAACGACGCGGCCCGCGCCGTCGATCTCGAGGCTGGCCCGGCGCCCCGCCAGATCGCCCACGGCCACGACGCGGTCGTCGCCCACGGCGACGTCGGCGCGCACGCGCGGCGCGCCGGTGCCGTCGATCACGTCGGCGCCCCGGATGATTAGGTCGTAGGTGTCGTGCCGCGCCGCCATGATCCGCACCCTCTCGGCGGGGCGACGATGGCAAACCGTCCGCGCCGGCGCAAGATGGCGGTGGCCGGTCAGCGTGGTGACGACGCCATCAATCCCGCGGTCGGTGTTCCGATCAATCCGGGCGGGGGGGGACGAGCGTCCAGCGTGGCGCGCAGCGACCCCAGGCGACGGCGGCCTCGTGCCGTGATCGCCAGCCGCGCCTCGGGGCCGTTCGACGCGCTCAGCAGGGCTGCCCGGTGCAGCGCGACGAGGCGCCCTTCGACGGCTTGACGCTCAATGTTCGACCACGGCGGCCACCTCGTGACGATCCCCTCGATCCTCGCCGCGCCGCCCGCGGCGCAGCGGAGACATGATGGCATCGACTGATTGTAATTGTAACTTATTCTCAATTACTCTATCGTTCAGCTTATGAAGCGTCGCGGGCCACGTCTGGGTGGGCACGCGATCAACGCTGAGCCAGCCAGGCGCAGGACGTCAGTCGGCCGTCGGCTCCGACGGGCCGGGACCAGCCCGGCGTGGGCGCCGTGGAAACGCGAGGTTGGAGGACACGATGGAGCGAGACACCGATCTGGCCGGCCTCGCCGAGCTCAGTGACGCCGATGAGCTGTTGGTCTGGTGCGTGCGATCACTGATCGCCCAGCGTGGCGCCTGGCCCGAGGTCCGGGCCGAACTGCGCCGACGGTGCAGCCTGATCACCTGCGAGGCGGCCGCGCACGCCCTGGGTCGCATGCTCGACCGCATAGGCGCGACCTCGCCACGGGACCTCTACCTGCACCAGCCGCACTGCCCGTGCCTGGGCGAGGACGAGGTCGCGCTGCTGATCGCCGACGCGGGCATGTTGGGCGACGTGCTGGCGGTGAAGGACCTGCATGTATCCTAGTTCGGCGGCACCGCGCCGGCCGAGCGGCCCGCACCGCGGCTGACCGTGATCGAGGGCGCGGCGCCGTAGACACCCCGCGCGCGCTCAGGCGCTCGGCAGCAAACTCCTCGGCATCAAGTCGAGGAACGCGCCCTCGAGCACCAGCCGCTTGATCCGCTCCAGATCGGGCGCGAACACCCGGTCACGATCCCAGCGGCGGACGCGGGTGCGGATCAGGGCGTGCGCTTGTTCCAGCGCGCGGCTCGAACGCAGCGGCCGGCGGAATTCGATACCCTGGGCCGCCGCGAGAAGCTCGATCGCGACGATGCCGGCCACGTTGTCGGCCATGTCGCCGAGCCGGCGCGCCGCGAACGTCGCCATGCTGACATGGTCCTCCTGGTTGGCCGAGGTCGGCAGGCTGTCGACGCTCGCGGGATGGGCCAGCACCTTGTTCTCGCTGGCCAGCGCGGCCGCCGTGACCTGGGCCAGCATGAAGCCGGAGTTGAGCCCGCCCTTGGCCACAAGGAACGGTGGCAGGCTGGAGAAGTGGGCATCGGTCAGCAGCGCGACGCGCCGCTCGGCCAGCGCGCCGATCTCGGCCAGGGCGATCGCTAGCACGTCGGCCGCCATGGCCACCGGCTCGCCGTGGAAATTGCCGCCCGACAGCACTTCGCCGGCCTCGGCGAGCACCACCGGGTTGTCCGAGACGCCGTTGGCCTCGCGCTCCAGAACGGCCGCCGCGTGGCGCACCATGTCCAGGCACGCGCCCATGACCTGGGGCTGGCAGCGCAGCGAATAGGGGTCCTGGATGCGGTCGCAATCCTCGTGGCTCTTGCGGATGGCGCTGCCCTTGAGCAACCCCCGCAGAGCGTCGGCGACGGCGATCTGCCCCGCCTGGTTGCGCGCCGCGTTGAGCCGCGGGTCGAACGGCGCGTCGCTGCCCAGCGCCGCATCGACGCTGAGCGCGCCGGCCACCAGCGCCGCCGCCATCAGCCGCTCGGTCAGAAACAGGCCTTCGAGCGCCAGCACGGTCGAGACCTGCGTGCCATTGAGCAGCGCCAGCCCCTCCTTCGCTTCGAGCACCAGCGGCGCCAGCCCGGCCCGACGCAGACCGGTCCTCGCGCCGATCATCCGACCACCGTGGCGCACCTTGCCGACACCGATCAGCGCGCAACTCATGTGGGCGAGCGGCGCCAGGTCGCCCGAGGCGCCGACCGATCCCTTGGACGGGATGCACGGGTGGACGCCCGCGTTGTAGAGCGCGAGCAGCGCCTCGACGACCACGGGGCGCACGCCCGAGCGCCCCTGCGCCAACGACATCGCCTTCAAGAGCAGGACGCGCCGCACCACGCGGTCATTGAGCAGCGGCCCCGTCCCCGCGGCGTGGCTCAGCACGATGCGGCGTTGCAACTCGCGTACGTCGCGCGCAGGGATCGCCGTGCGCGCCAGGCTACCGAACCCGGTGTTGACGCCGTAGACGCGCTCGTCACCCGCCGAGATGCGCGCGACCAGGCGCGCCGCGGCGGCGACGCGACCCATGGCGCGCGGCGCCACACGCACAGGCCCCGGTCGATCCGCGAGCGCCCGAAGTCGGCGGAGCGTGAGCGTGCCGGGAACCAGCGCCGCCACGGATCAGGACTTGGCGCGCGCGCGGCGGTCGGACCGACGGCGGTCGGCGGTGCCCGACCGGCGGTCGGTGCCCCGCTTGTCGGATGGGCCGCGCTTGGCCGCCCAGTGCCGGGCCTGCAGTTCGTGGTCGTGTTCGCGGATGAATGCCTTGATCTTCGGCGCGATATCGCGGCGCCACTTGCCGCCGTTGAACACGCCGTAGTGACCCGCGCCTTCCTGCAGGAGGTAGTGCTTCTTGTCGCTGTTCAGGCTCGGCGTCAGGTCCAGCGCCGCCTTGGTCTGGCCGACGCCGCAGATGTCGTCAAGCTCGCCCTCGACGCACATCAGCGCCGTGCGGTTGATGCGCTGCGGCTCGATCGCGTGCCAGCGGAAGATCATCTCGCCCTTGGGCAGCAGGTGCTCCTGGAACACGGTCTTGACCGTCTGCAGGTAGAATTCGGCCGGCAGGTCCATGACCGCCAGGTACTCGTCGTAGAACTCCTTCTTCCTCTGCGCCGCTTCCTCGTCGCCCTGGACCAGATGCTCGAACAGCGCGCCGAGCGATTCCATGTGGCGGTCCAAATTCATGGACACGAAGTTGGTGAGCTGGATGAAACCGGGATAGACCTTGCGCATCATGCCCGGGTACGGCGGCGGCACGACCTGGATGACCTTTTCCTCGAACCAGTCGATCGAATGCTCGAGCGCCAGCTTGTTGACGGCGGTGGGGTTGCGCCGCGTGTCGATAGGTCCGCCGATCAGCGTGGTGCTGGCGGGCGCGCACAAATCGCCCCACATCGACATGACCGAGATCGCACCCATCACCGGCACGCTCGGCTGGCATACGGCGATGACGTGGGTGTTGGGCCCGAGAAAATGGAGAAAGTCGACGACGTAGTCGATGTAATCGGCCAGGTTGAAGCGATCGGCCGTGATCGGGATAAGGCGGCAGTCCTGCCAGTCGGTGACGTAGACCTCGTGGTCGGGCAGCATCGCCTCGACCGTGCCGCGCAGCAGCGTCGCGAAGTGCCCCGACATGGGCGCCACGATCAGCAGCTTGGGGTCGTCGCGCTCCGCCTCGCGGCGGAAATGCACCAGGTGGCAATAGGTACGGTGGATGACAACCTCCTCGTGCACCTTGACCGTCTCGCCGTCGATTTCGGTGCTCTCCAGCCGCCAGGCCGGCTTGCCATAGGTCCGCGTCACTTGCTCGAACACCGACATGGCCGAGGCGAACTGCCGCGCTAATAGCGAATCGCGGAACGGATTCATGGGGTTATCGAGCATCTGCGTAAGCCCGTCGGTGACCATGCGCATGGGCGCGATGGCCATGCGCTGCATCTCATGGAACGCGTAGAGCATTGCGGGCACTCCCCCGGCAGTGCGGCGACGATAGCACGGACCGGAAAACGCCGGGGTGAGTCGTGCTTTACAGCCCGGTGACCGCGCCCTAGGTTCCCGGCGCTCCAGCCGGACAGGGCCAAGATGTCGCGTGACCAGCAGCGCAGCCGGGCCCGGGCCCGAAGGGACGCCGGACCGCTTCGACAGCTGCCCTGGCGGCAGGTGCGCAACCCCTTCCCGCCGGTCGAGGTGCTGAGCGCCGACCAGGTCGAGGCCATCCACAAGGCCTCGCTCGAGGTGCTCGAGGACATCGGCATGGAGTTCCTGGACGACGGCGCGATCGACCTGCTGGCTCGCGCCGGCGCCTCGGTCGATCGGGGCAACCAGCGCGTCCGGCTCGACCGCGGCCTGGTCATGGAGCAGGTCGCCAAGGCGCCCAGCGCGATCACGCTGCACGCGCGCAACGCCGAGCGTTCTGTGACGCTGGGCGGCGACCGCATCAACTTCTGCATGGTGGCGAGCCCGCCCAACTGTTCGGATCTCGAGCGCGGCAAGCGCGCCGGCACGTACCAGGACTACTGCGACTTCCTGCGCCTAGCGCAGAGCTTGAACATCATCCATTTTCTGGGGGGTTACCCGGTCGAGCCCGTCGACCTGCCGCCGGAGACGCGGCATCTTGACTGCTACATGGGTTACATCACGCTGACCGACCGTGCCTGGCATCCCTACTCGCTGGGGCGCGCGCGCATCATGGATGGACTGGCCATGCTGGCGATCGCGCGCGGTACCACGATTGAGGCGCTGGAGCGTGAGCCCGGCGTGATCTCGGTCGTCAACACCAACTCGCCGCTCAGACTGGACGGCCCCATGATCCAGGGCCTGACCGCGATGGCGCGGCACAACCAGCCCGTGGTGGTCACGCCGTTCACGCTCTCGGGCGCCATGAGTCCGGCGACGATCGTGGGCGCCCTGGTACAGCAGAACGCCGAGGCGCTGGCGGGCATCACCCTGCTCCAACTCGTGCGCCCCGGTGCCCCGGCGCTCTACGGCGGCTTCACCTCGAACGTCGACATGAAGTCGGGCGCGCCCGCCTTCGGCACGCCCGAGTACACCAAGGCGGCGCTGGCGGGCGGCCAGCTCGCGCGACGCTACGGCCTGCCCTACCGGTCGAGCAACGCCAACGCGTCGAACGCCCCGGACGCCCAGGCAGCCTACGAATCCGAGATGTCGGTGTGGGGCGCGGTGATGGGCCACGCCAACATGGTGCTGCACGGCGCCGGCTGGCTGGAGGGCGGCCTGACCGCCTCGTTCGAGAAGGTCATGATCGACGCCGAGATCCTGCAGATGATCGCCGAGGTGCTGCGCCCCATCGAGGTGAACGAGGCGGCCTTCGGCCTGGACGCCCTGCGCGAGGTCGGGCCCGGCGGCCACTTCTTCGGCGCGAAGCACACGCTGGACCGCTACGAGACCGCGTTCTACACGCCGATCCTGTCGGACTGGCGCAACTTCGAGACGTGGCGAGCCACAGGCGCCCAGACCGCGGCGCAACGCGCCCATCGGCTCTACAAGGACGTGCTGGGGGCCTATCAGCCGCCGCCGCTGGATGCCACGATCCGCACGGAGCTCGACGCCTACGTGGCGCGCCGCAAGAAGGAGATCGCGGCCGAGGGCTGATCGGAGTGACGTAAACCAGACTTGAACTGTCCGGGCCGCAAACTTAGTCTTCCGATCCATGGGGAACCGGTCCACTTTGGCCGAGCACCGCGTCGAAGCCCATTGGCGATCCGCGCCGCGCCTCGTGGCGACGATCATGTCATCGTTGGCGTCGCTCGGATCCTCATGCGCACCGGTTGAACCCTTTCGTCTGCCTTACGCTTCGATCACCGATGCGTTGAGGTCGGACTGGCTTCGGATCGGCGCGGATTTCGAGGTGGTCGTCAGGCGTGGTCATGCCGACATCCGACGCGCCGCCTGAAGGACGTTCTGCGCCGACCGAACGGGGCAAGGAGAGCAGCCGGAACAGCCTTGTGGCGGTGAGCGAGGCTTGGAAGGCCCCCTGCCGTCGCCGGAGTCTCTCGAGGCGTTCAACAGCGTCGTAGCCGATGGCGCGGCGCGCATCTTCAAGGAATGGGAAAGCGAGGCCGACCATCGCAGGCGCTATGAGCGCAGGGCGTTGGTCCTGACTGGCGTCGAGCGGATCGGTAGCCGTATGCCCGCCTTTATACTTGCCATGGCCATGGTCGCCTTGGCGGCATACTTCGCGGCGATTGATCAGCCGTGGGTCGCGGCGATCATCGGCGGCGGCACGCTCGGAACGGTCGTGATTGGAATGATCTCAGGCCGAAGGGATTGAGCCGGTAGTTCCCCAGTGCCTCAAACCTGATGCACCGGGCCGTCGCGTAAGGTGAACAGGTAGCGCGCGGCGATGCCGCGATAGCCGTCCGAAATCAGGTAACCCTCGTTGGCGTCGAGGACGCTCGCGCGGTCGTGCCGGTAGACGGCGCCCAGGTCGTACCAAGGGCGCCACGGATCGCGGTGGTGCACCGCGTGAAAGTTGTTGCCCAGGAACAGGATGCGCATGGGCATCTCGGCCTCGACGATCACGGTGCGCCCGCCGATGGCCGGCGCCAGCTGGTGTTCGGTGAACGAGCGCACCACGGTCAACGCCACGCCCGGGTAGACGAAGTAAATGACGTAGGCCCACAGCGGGATGTCGCACACCGCGATCACCCACCACAGCACCACGGCCGCCGCCGGGATGTGCGGCCCCCAGATGCGCCAGCGTTCGGCGTCGCCGCGCGCGAGCTTGGCGAAATCCTCGCGCCACGTGTCCCACACCGCCATGGGCGGCACCAGCAGCATGCGTCCGGCGAGCGTACGGCAGGCGCGCTGGAACCAGCGGCCGAACGGGCCGAGCCGCGCCCAGGTCTCGGCCGTGACGTAGTTCGACTCCGGATCGACGCCCGGCACGGTCAACCATTGGTCCTGGTGGTGCTTCAGGTGGGTCTGCCGGTAATGGGCGAACGGCAGATAGAGCCAGAGCGACGGGAAGACGATGAGGGCGTCGAGCCAGCGCACACCGGTGGGGCGGTCGTGCACCGCCTCGTGCTGCAGCGAGCCGTGCAGGCACACCAGGTAGCCGCCGAGCGGCACCACGAGCCACCATGGCAGCACGTGGTAGTTGAGCGTCACCAGGGCGAAGCCGCCGTAGAGCCCGACGATCACGGCCCAGGTCGGCAGGGCGCCGCGCCGCCACCAGGCGTCGGGCAGAGCAGGCTGGGCGGCGGTGGACATGGACGAATGCTGCGGCTGATCCTCGACCGGAGGGAACCCGATCGCGCGTTGCCGTGCAACGGGTACGTCGGGGACCGATCGTACCGCGCCAATAGTTAACGCCCGGCCCCGGGGGACCGGTTGTGCCCCAGCGACGGCTCGGGCACTGTCGCCTCCTCGAACGGGAGAACACGGCCATGGATCGGCACACCGGCGGCTGCCTGTGCGGTGGCGTGCGCTACGAACTCGAGGGCCCGCTGCGCGGTGTCGTCAACTGCCACTGCGGCCAGTGCCGCAAGACCCACGGGCACATCGGCGCCTACACCAACGTGGCGCGCGACCGCTTCCGCCTGGTCAACGATTCGAGCCTGTCGTGGTACGTCTCCTCCGAGCTGGCGCGCCGCGGCTTCTGCCGCGTGTGCGGCTCCAGCCTCTTCTGGGAGCGGCGCGGTGGCGATGTGGTCTCGATCGCGGCGGGCACGCTCGACCAGCCCACGGGGCTCAAGACTGTGGCGCAGATCTTCACGGCGCCCGAGCATCGCGGCGACTACTACGAGCTCGACACCGGCCTGAAGACCTACCCCGGCACCATGGGGTGATCGCCATGGAACGTATTGCCAGCCTGCCCATGTACGATCTGCCCGGCGTGCGCTGGGCGACTGAGGCGTGGTGGGCCGGGTTGGCCGCGGCGTTCACGGCCGAAGGCATCCGCGACGTGCCCGACCGCCTGACGATCGCCGACCCCTACCACGCGCCGTGGCGCGATCCGTGCCTGCTGTTCACCCAGACCTGTGGCTACCCTCTGACCCACGGCTTCGCCCGCGACCTGCAACCCCTTGCGGCGATCCGTTGGGCGATCTCCGGTTGCGAGGGCACCGACTATTTCAGTCCGATCATCGTGCGCGCCGACAGCCCGGCGCGCGATCTGGCGGACTTGCGCGGCAGCCGCTGTGCCTTCAACAGCCGCGATTCCCAATCGGGCTACAACACGCTGCGCCACGCCGTGGCGCCGCTCGCGCGCGACGGCCGGTTCTTCGGAGCCGTGATCGCGACCGGCGGCCACCGGACCAGCATGGCCCTGGTCAAGGCCGGCAAGGCCGACGTCTGCGCCGTCGACGTGGCGACCCACGCGCTGGTCGGCGCGACCATGCCCGAGATTCTCGACGGCCTGCGCGTGCTGGGGCGCACCGCGCCGGCGCCCGGCCTGCCCTACGCCACGCGCGTCGAGGCCGACGCCGACATGGTGCACCGCCTGCGCGCCGGTCTCGTGCGCGCCGGCGCCGATCCGTCGCTGGGTCAGGCGCGCGCCGCGCTGTTCATCGCCGGCGTTGAGCCCATTGAGCGCGCGGCCTACGACCGGGTCAACGCCATGGAGGTCGAGGCGCGCCGGCTCGGCTACCCCGAGCTCGCCTAGAGCGGGGACCGATCACGTTGAATCACTCTGTGATTCCACGTGATCGGGCAAGCCACTCTACGTCCTTAAATCGCGAGCGACTTTATCCTAATGCGCTGAACCTTCTTGGTTGAAAACATGCGGATGTTGCTCTAAGCACGGACCGGCCGAGGGACGCATTTGGGTCATGGACCCGGGTCCAGCCGTCGCCGACACTGCGAGATGAAAAGGGCTGCCCGCGATCGGCTGCCGCTGGAGCCCCACAATGACCCGCGACCCGCGCTACGATATCCTGTTCGAACCGCTGCGCATCGGGCCGGTCACGGCGCCCAACCGGTTCTACCAGGTGCCCCATTGCAACGGCATGGGCCGCGCCTTCCCCAACAGCATGATCGCCATGCGCGGCATGAAGGCCGAGGGCGGCTGGGGTATCGTGTGTACCGAGCAATGCGACTTCCACGCCACCGCCGACACCACGCCCTTCACCGAGACCCGGCTGTGGGACGACGCCGACACGCCGTATCTGGCGCGCATGGCCGAGGCGGTGCACGCCCACGGCGCTTTGGCCGGCATTGAGCTGGTGCACAACGGCCAGGACACCGGCAACCTCTACAGCCGCGAGGTGCCGATCGGCCCCGACCACCGGCCGGTCAAGTGGCAGGGGCACCCGATCCAGGCGCGCGCCATGGACAAGGCGGACATCCGGGCCTACCGGCGCTGGCACCGCGACGCCGCCGTGCGCGCCCGCCACGCCGGGTTCGACCTGTTGGTCGTCTACGCCGGGCACGACGGCACGCTGCCGTCACACTTCCTGGCGCGCCGGCACAACCACCGGGTGGACGAGTACGGCGGCAGCCTGGAGAACCGCCTGCGCCTGTTCCGCGAGCTGATCGAAGAGACCAAGGACGCGGTCGGAGCGACCATGGGCGTCATCGTGCGCTTCGCGGTCGACGAGCTGATGGGCCCCGGTGGGCTCGAGCGCGGCAACGAGGGCAGCGACGCGATCGCCCTGCTGGCCGAGCTGCCGGACCTGTGGGACGTCAATGTCAGCGACTGGTCGAACGACTCCATGACCTCGCGTTTCGCGCCCGAGGGCTACCAGGAGGAGTTCATCGCCTTCGTCAAGAGCATGACGACCAAGCCGGTCGCCGGGGTCGGGCGCTACACCTCGCCCGACGCCATGGTGAGCGCGATCCGGCGCGGCGTGCTGGACCTGATCGGCGCCGCGCGACCCTCGATCGCCGACCCGTTCCTGCCTGACAAGATCCGGCAGGGCCGGCCCGAGGACATCCGCGAGTGCATCGGCTGCAACATTTGCGTCGCGTGGAACAACCTCTCGGCGCCCATGCGCTGCACCCAGAACCCGACGGCCGGCGAGGAATGGCGCAAGGGCTGGCATCCCGAGGCCCTGCCCGCCAAGGACTCGGACGCCCACGTGCTGGTGGTCGGCGGCGGCCCCGCCGGGCTCGAGGCGGCGCGCGCGCTCGGCCAGCGCGGCTACCGGGTGACGCTGGCGGAGGCCGGGGACGAGCTGGGCGGCCGGGTCAGCCGCGAAAGCCGTCTGCCCGGCCTGGCCGCGTGGGCGCGCGTGCGCGACCACCGCCTGACCCAGATCGGCCGCATGACCAACGTCGAGACGTATCTGGCCAGCCGGTTGGACGCCAACCAGGTGATCGCGTTCGGCGCTGACCACGTGGCGATCGCGACCGGCGCGCGCTGGCGCGCCGACGGGGTGGGGCGGACCATCCGGGAGCCGGTGCCGGGCTGCGTGGGCGACGCCGTATTGACCCCCGACGCCATCATGGACGGCCGCCGCCCCGCCGGCCCGGTGGTGGTCTACGACGACGACCACTACTACCTAGCCAGCTTGATCGCCGAACTGCTGCGCCGCACGGGGCACGACGTGACGCTGGCGACCACGGCGCCCATGGTCGCGAACTGGACCCAGCACAACCTGGAGCAGGGCTTCATCGAGCGCCGCCTGGTCGAGCAGGGCGTGCGCATCCTGACGCGGCACCAACTGGCGGCGGTGCGCGACGGCGCGGTCGAACTGGTCCACGACCTGGACCGCCGCCTCATCCGCGTCCCGGGCCGGGTGGTGCCGGTGACCATGCGCCTGCCCGAGGACGCGCTCTATCACGAACTCGTCGCGCGCGGCGTCGCCAACGTCCGGCGCATCGGCGATTGCTTCGGCCCGTCGGTGATCGCCGCCGCCGTCTACGAGGGGCACCGCTACGCCCGCGAGTTCGACACCGCCGTCGACCCCGACCGCGTGCCGTTTCGCCGCGACGTGTTCCAACTGGACCGCCCGACGCCGTAGATCGTCGCACGGGTACGTCGGATACAAGATGTTGGGGCTGACGCGCGAGCGTGGACTCAACTTGTGGATTAACTCTTTATTAACTCAAAAAAATCATGATTCCAGCCTCTTGCGGGATGATCTCCGAGTCATTTCGCGGCGCCTTCATCGCCAGGGGGTTGGGTCGTGGCCCGGCACGCGGAACGCTACAAGGTGATCTACGCCGACCCGCCCTGGATGTTCGCCACATACAGTGCCAAGGGGCGCGGACGCTGCGCCGACGTCCATTATAATGTCATGGGATCAGAGGCGCTGGCCGGCCTGCCGGTGGCCGAATGGGCAGACGATAACTGCATCCTGCTGATGTGGGCGACTGACCCGCTGCTGCCCCAGGCGTTCGAGCTTATCCGGGCCTGGGGGTTCACCTATAAGACGGTCGGGTTCTATTGGGCCAAGCTCAACCGTTCGGCATCGGGCTCGGCGATGACCGAGCGGAGCTTCTTTACAGGGCTGGGCTACTGGACCCGCGCCAACGTCGAGCAGTGCCTGCTGGCGACACGCGGCAAGCCCAAGCGCAGGGGCCGTGATGTGCCGCGCTTGGTAGTGGCACCACGGCGCGAGCACAGTCGCAAGCCCGACGAGGTATACGACCGCATCGAGCGGCTGGCCGATGGCCCTTACCTTGAGATGTTCGCCCGCACGCGCCGACCCGGCTGGGATAGCTGGGGCAATCAGGTGGGGCTGTTCGACCCGGGCCGGGCCACAGCCCGCCGCTGGGCCTCCGACCACCCCGCCCCCGAAGCGGTCGCCCACTACGCCGCCGAAGCGGAGTAGCCTGTCTGCCCCTACGGGCGCGAGGCTGCCATGATCAAGGTCAGCGTTCTCTACCCCTGGACGCCCGGCGCGTCCTTCGACATGGACTACTACTGCACCAAGCATATGGCGCTGGTGCGCAAGCGGTTCGGCAAGGCGGTCAAGGGCATCGCGGTCGACGAGGGCGTGGCTGGCGAGACGGCCGCGTCGAAACCGCCCTATATCGCGATCGGGCACGTGCTGTTCGACTCGCTCGACGACCTCCAGAAGGCGTTCGCCGCGCACGGCGAGGCGGTGATGGCCGACATCCCCAACTACACGACCATCGAGCCGATCATCCAGATCAGCGAGGTGCGTCTGTAGCGCCCGGCACGCGCTCCGCCAGGATGCCCTCGGCCACCGCGTAGTCCAGGATCGCGGTGGCCGCGGCTTCGGCGCCTGGATCGCGCAGCACGCGGCCGGTGCCGGCGCCGGCGATCTGGGTCACGGCGCGCAGCCGTTCCGGGGCGTGCCGTTCCTGATCAAGGACATCGGCGGCCACGAGGCGGGCCGGGTCATCGAGAACGGCAGCCGGCTGTGCAAGGGTATGATCGCCGAACGCGACACCAACGTGGCCGAGCTGTTCCGCGCCAGCGGGCTGAACATCCTCGGCCGCTCCAACGCGCCCGAGTATTTGATCGCGGGCTCGACCGAGAACGCGCTCTACGGCAACACCTTGACGCCGTGGCGCCAGGGCTTCTCTTCCGGCGGTTCGACGGGCGGCGGCATGGCGGCCGTGGTGGCCGGCATGGTGCCCATCGCGCATGGCTCCGACATCGGCGGCTCGATCCGAATCCCCGCGTCGTGGTGCGGCGGCGTCGGGCTGAAGCCGTCGCGCGACCGCGTCTCGGCCGGCCCCTTGCGCGACGAGGGCGGATATGGCCTGGCCATGAACTTCGTGCAGACCAAGACCGTGCGCGACGCCGCGGCCATGCTGGATTGCCTGGCCGTGCCGCAGGTCGGCGATCCATTCTTGATCCCTAAGCCCACGCAGTCCTACGCGGTGTTGGCCAAGCGGCCGCCGCGCCGGCTGCGCATCGCCCTGACCACGGCGCCACTGATGGACGCGCCCGTCGATCCCGAGGTCGCGAACGCGGTGCGCGCCACCGCCAAGGCATTTGGCGGACATGGGGCACGTCGTCGAGGATTACACGCCCGAGTTCGACGTGGAGGAAGCGGCGCGCCGCATGCTCGACGTGTGGTTCTTCGGCTTCGACACGATGCTCCAGGGCTA
>VGDP01000006.1 GCA_016869675.1 Alphaproteobacteria bacterium
CCTAGAGCGGTTTCACTGAAGGTTGAGTCGTGGGGGATTTCCGGGGTCGGCGAACAGTGATTCTCTCGCCTTGTGATGAGCGAGGAGGGAGCGATGGGACGGCCTTTGAGTGTTGATCTTCGTCGGCGCGTTGTGGCGGCGATCGATGGTGGCTTGTCGACACGGGCGGCGGCTCGCCGGTTCGCGATCGGGATCGCGACGGCAGGGTCGTGGCATCGCCTGTGGCGTCGGACCGGGGATGTGCGACCGGGCCGGCAGGGCAAGCCGAGCGGCTCGAAGCTGGATACTCACGAGGGCTTCATCCTGGGCCTGATCGCGGAGAAACGCGACATCGCCTTGGCCGAGATCGCCGCGCATCTGGCCGAGGCCCATGGAGTCACGGCCTGCCCGGCGACGATCTGGTACTTCCTGGACAAGCGCGGTCTGACGTACAAAAAAAGTCCGCGCACGCGAGCGAGCAGCAACGGGCGGACGTGAAGGCAGCTCGCCACGCCTGGTTCGAGCGCCAGACCGATCTGCATCCGGCGACACGGGTCTTCATCGACGAGACCGGGGCTTCGACCAAGATGGCGCGCCTGCGTGGCCGCGCGCTCCGGGGCGAGCGATGCCGTGCGAGCATCCCGCACGGTCACTGGAAGACCACGACGTTCACCGCCGCCCTGCGGCTCGACGGCCTGGCCGCCCCCATGATCCTCGACGGCCCTATGCACGGCGCGGCCTTCCGCGCCTATGTCGAGCAGGCTCTGGTGCCCGAGCTCAAGCCCGGCGACGTCGTCGTCATGGACAACCTGCCGGCCCACAAGGTCGCCGGCGTGAGGGAAGCGATCGAGGCGGCGGGTGCTCGCCTGCTCTACCTGCCGCCCTACAGCCCCGACCTCAACCCCATCGAGATGGCCTTCGCCAAGCTCAAGGCCCATCTGCGCAAGGCCGCCGCGCGAACCATTCCCGGCCTCTGGAACGCCATCGCCGAGGCCCTCGACGCCTTCGCACCGGCCGAGGGCGTCAACTACTTCGCCGCCGCAGGATACAACCTCGATTAAGTTGAATCGGCTCTAGACCCGCGTTCGCACGATCGTCAACGGATCGGCGGCCGCCCGCCCCGCCGTCGGCGGCGGTCAGGGCGAGTTCTGCTCCGTCGAAGCGCAATGGCGTACCAGTAGACGCTCGGCTGTCACACCAATCGACCAATGTTGGCGAGCGCGAGAATCGGCGGGAGAGCGGGGCCCTTCGACCGCCGTACCGCCGCGACGAAACGTGCGTCCGCCGTGACGACCGGCACGTTCTCGGTGCGCGCCAGAGCCAGGTAGCCGCAGTCGTAGATCGGACGGTCTAGTCGTGCGGCAAGCGCGAGGGCGCTGCGGATCAGTTCCTTGCCCGCGACGAGGCGGATGGGTGCTGCAAGGAGTTGCTCCATCACGATGAGGACGTCCTCGCTCAGCATCAACCCGCGACGGGCACGCATCCACAGCGCGTTGCCACATTCAAGCGGGAGGAACTCTGGCGCCACGAGGTTCCAAGAAGCGAGACGCCGGGCCTCGTCGCTATCGGGCTCGGGCAACACCCACTTGAGCACGACGCTCGCATCCACCACGGCCGATGGGTTCACCTGGGCAGCCCCGCCCGACGGTCGCGTTCCTCACAGATGATGTCCGTGCTATCGCCCGTGACCCGTCCCTTGAGTCTCTCGCGCAGTTCGGCCGCGCCGGCCCAGAAATCCCGGCTCGTCGAGGACGTCGTAACGAGTGCATCGTCGAGGATCGCGCGCGCCTCGGCTTCGGCGGCGCGGCCGTTCTCGGCGGCGCGGATCCCTAGCCGACGCACCAGGGCATCGTCCAGCTTGCGGATGGTCAGGGTAGCCATGGCATCTTCCTGAATGCTTGCATTGATGGCAATGATCGTACTGCTAGCAAAGGGCTCACAAGCCCTTGATCGTCGCCGCCCGTACCGCCATTTCACCCTGGGTGTGATTGTGATTTAAGTCGCCGCGCCGGTCGTCGTTTGCCCGGCCCAAGGACCTTCAATGGCCTCTCGCCTGCGGCTGCTCGTCATCACCGGGGACCACGGCGCGCCCGATCTGAACAAGCGCGGCGGCCGCTACAACGAAGAGGACTTCGAGACCCACGGCCAGATGGTCGCGGCGTTGTCCTCGTTCGCCGACCTGGACGTGGCGGTGCAGAGCGACCACGGCGCGTTGCTCGACCGCCTGCGCGACGATCCGCCCGACCTGGCGCTGAATTTCTGCGACACCGGGTTCAAGAACGAGCCTGCGCACGAGTTGAATATCCCGGCGTATCTGGAGCTTCTGGGCATCCCCTACAGCGGCGCGACGCCAGCCGCCATGGTGATGGCGGTGGACAAGGCCGCGGTGCGTCTGGTGGCGTGCGATCTGGGCATCGCGGTGCCCGGCGAGGAGTTCATCTGGGCGTCCGAGACCGCGCGGATGCCCGCCGGGCCCTACCCGGTGCTGATCAAACCGAACCGCACCGACGGCAGCGTCGGCATCACCAAGGACGCGGTAGCCCGCGACGCGGCCGGGGCGGCGCGCTATCTCGCCTTCGTGCGCGACGACCTGCCCGGCTTCGACATCCTGGTGCAGGAGTACCTGCCCGGGCCCGAATACGGCATCGGGCTGATCGGCAATCCGGAGGCCGGCTTCACCGTGCTGCCGGCGCTCGAGGTCGACTTCTCGGACCTGCCCGCCGGCCTAAACCCGATCCTGTCCTACGAATCCAAGGCGATCCCGGATTCGCCCTACTTTACGCGCATCCGCTACAAGCGCGCGGCGCTGGACGCGGCCGAGGAAGCGGTCCTGGTGCGGACAGCGCAGACCATGTTCCGCCGCTGCGGCCTGCGCGACTACGGCCGGTTCGATTTCCGGCGCGGCGCCGACGGCGCGATCAAGCTCCTGGAGGTCAACCCCAACCCGGCCTGGGCGACCGACGGCAAGTTGGCCTTCATGGCCGGCTTCGCCGGTATCGCGTACCCCGACATGCTGCGCGCCATCGTCGACGCGGCGCGCGCGCGCACCGGACGCTGACTACGGCAGCACCAACGCGAACCAGCCGAGCGCCACGGCGAAGGCGAGCAGGGTCATGGGCACGCCGGCGAGCGCGTGATCGACGAAGCCGAAGCGCTGGCCAACCGACGCCGCCCGTTCGGCAACGATGATGTTGGCGATGCTGCCGGTCAGCAGCAGGTTGCCGGCGAGCGTCGAGAGCACCGCGAGCGCGTGCAGGAACGCCGCGTCCACCGTGGGCATGGCCGCCAGCAGCAGCACCACGAGCGGCACATTGCCGACCGTGTTGCTGCCAGCGAGCGTGATCGCCGCCAACGCGCCATGGCCGGTGGGATCGATGCCCGCGCCCTCGAGGCCGGTAAGGAAGCGCGCCGGCAGCCCGGTCGCGGTGAACGCCGCCGTCACCACGAACAGGGCGGCGAACAGCACCAGCAGCGGCCAGTCCACGTCGCCCAGCATGGCGCGCGTCGGGCGGCGCCGGCTGATCAGCAGCGCTCCGGCGATGACCAGGACGCTGGTCACCTGCGGCAGGCCGGCGGCGAAGGCGACGAGCAGCGCCACGGTCGCCACCCCGGCCTTGAGCGCCCCGGCGCGGTCGACGGCGGGCGCGGCCGTGGGCACCGGGTCCGGTGTATGGGCCAGCGCGCGCGCCCAGACGACCCGGATGGTCAGCGCCGCCGCGACCAGCCCGATCAGCGCCGGCGGCCCGCACACGGCGAGGAACGCGAGAAAGTCCAGGTCACCGTGCTGGGCGATCAGGATATTCTGCGGGTTGCCGATGACGGTCGCAGCCGAGCCCGCGTTGGCGCCGGCCGCCAGCGCGATCAGGAAGGGCCGCGCGTCGAGCCCGCGCGCGACGATGGCGCGGCACAGCATCGGCGTCATGGCGTAGACGACGACGTCGTTGGCGAACACCGCCGACAAAGCACCCGCCACCAGGACGGTCGTCACCATCAGCCGTGTCGAACCGACCCGGCTGGCGGCGATGCGCCAGGCGCACCAGTCGTAGAAGCCGCTGCCCGAGGCTTGGGCCGAGACGACCATCAGCCCGAACAGCACCAGCAGCGTACGCCCGTCGATGGCGGCAACCGCCGCCTCGGCCCCGATCGCCCCGGCGGCGTAGAGCACGATCGCGCCGATCAGCGCCACACCGGCGCGGTCGAGCGAAAGCCCGGGCACGCGCCCGGCCGCCATGCCCGCGTAGACCAGGGCGAAGACCGCCACGACCAGGGCGGTCATGCGGCGGTAGCGGCGGCGGTCCTGCGTCGACGCCAGGGGCGCGCGGTGGCGTTGAACGCCAGCGACAGCCGATCGCACAGCGCGCGCCCCTGCGCGCGGTCCCAGCAGTTCACCAGCGCCAGGCGAAAGCCGCCGGGCGGCATGGAATGCTGGCTGGGGTCCTTGTCCTCGTGGAACGTGATCTGCAGGCTCGAGACGCCGGGCGTCGATCGCACCTCGGCCTGCAGGCCGGCGGGCGGGTGGCGGTAGCGCACGCCGTGGCGGCCGAACAGCACCACCGAGTAGCCGGTGCGCCGCTGCTCCTCGGGGAAGTCCCAACGGCCCTCGGCGTAGAGGCGTACCAGCGCCTCGACCCAGCCCGGGCCGTAAAGGTCCGGCCATTGGTCGGCGAAGCGCAGGTGCACCTCGATGATGCGCCCGCCGATGGTCTCGACGTTGAGCATCCCGGTGTAGCCCTTGAGATGCCGCCCGGTCCACGCGGCGACCCTGGCCGCCAGCGCCGGGCGCTCGTCCGCCTCGACGGCCCAGTGGTCGAACATGCCGCCGCCGATCGCGGCGCCGGTGGCGTGGCGCTGCCAACGGGCGTGCCCGTCCACCACGGCCACGTCGGTCGAGACGTGCTCGCCCTCGAGCAGCGTCATCCACATGTGGCCGGGCCGGTTGGCGCGCTTCATGCCGCGCGCGCTGCACACCACACGGCTGCCTGGGCCCATGCCGCGCATGTTGTAGATCGGCTTGCTGAACACGGGATACGCCGTGGGCTCGACCCCGTGGGGCGCCGCCTCGAGGCCCTGGGTCTCGGCGATCAGCAGCTTGTTGTAGGTCCAGCGCTGGGCCGGGAACCACATGTACGCATCCGCGTCCTCGGTCGGAACGCGCACGTCCGCCGGGCAGAGTACGTGATCGAAAAACTGGAACCGCCACGGGTCCCATTCGCAGATCGGCATGGTCCGCCTCTCCGGCCGTCGAGTCTATCGGTCGTGCCGTGCCGCGAACAGGGTCATGCGCTGTCGTCCACCTCGGCGCCGGCGCCGCGCGAGCGCGACAGCGCGCTGGCCGGGACGTAGGTGCGCCGGGCGAAATCGCGGAGCCGCGTCCACGTCGCGGGGTCGACGTCGACGCCGCGTGCGATGGCGTCGCGCCAGCGCCGGTCGAGCGCGGTCGCGGCGAGCGTGGCCGCCGCGCGTGGCGGCGGGCCCGCGACCCGGACATCGACGTTCACGTCGGACGCGGGAACGAGCACAGCGCCATGGAGCGCCAGCGCGCCAGCCGCGTCGAACCGCACCTCGGCGCCGTCCCAGGCGATCGTGAGCGCAAGACCGGTTCGGGCGAAGCGTTCGGCGGCGGCGACCAGGAACAACGGATCGCGTGCGTCCGTGACCTTGAGCCCACCGGCGCCGGAGCGCAGCCGTGCCACCGCGAGATCAATGAGCGTACCGGCATGGAACGCGCAGGAAGCATCCGCCAGCGCCACGCGACCATCGTCGAGCACCAGCCCGCGCGCCGGACCATGCTTCAGCGCGGCCGCCAGGGGATCGAGCGCCGGCAGGCCGCGCGCCTCGAGCCAAGTGGCGGCGGCCCCGGCCTCGGTATCCACCCCGGCCGTGGCGCCAGCGCCGCGCGCGGCCCGTTCGACCGTGGTGGCGATCTCGTTGAGCGAAACGTGCATGGTCGATCAGGCCGGCGTCGCGGCGAACGCCCAGTCGTCGGCGTCGGCGTGGCCGAACTCGTCGGCCAGCGGCGCACCCTGGAACAACGTCACCCGGACCCAACGGTCGGACTTCGGATCGAAGCGCGACGCGCCGAAAAAGGCGAGCTTACAGCGCAGGATGTCGATCGGCAAGCAGGAACGGTCGAGCAGGTTGTCGCGGATCTCGGCGTAATCGAGCGACGCCAGGCTTTGCACGCGCGCGACCCAGTGACGGTGCTCGGGGTGCGCCAGCAGGAACGCGGCGACGGATGCGTCGGGCTGGCCCTCGAGCGCGCGGCGCAGCGCCTGCACCTCGCGCGCGACGCCGATGCGTGTCTCCAGCTTGGCGCCCGGCTCGGTCCACCGTTCGCCGAGGCGCGGCTCGAGCTTCTCCTCGGAGGCGTACCAGAACAAGTGCTGGGCGTCGGGGCGCGCGAAGTCGTAGCCGAGCGCCCAGCCGTACGCCTGGTCGATCAGCGCGCGCAGGCGCCCGATCGGCATGGTCGGGTCGGTCACGACGGCCTCGGGCGAGGCCATGGTGCCTTCCAGATCGTCGACCCCATCGCCATGAGGTTCCAGGATCAGGCTGGCCACCAGCTCCTGCAGGTCGAGCGACCCGGTCGCCTCGACCGTCGCCATCAGGCGGTGCCACGGCCGTTCGCCATCGGGCAGCGCGACGGACGCGAGTTCGCGGCCGAGCCCGTCGAGCCGTCCCCGGAGACCGGGATTGTCGGTACGCCAGCGGGCAACGTGGGCGTGGGCACGGGCGAGCACGGCGGCGAAGCGGGCGCGCGTGGCGGGCGTGGCGGTGGGCAGCGCGCGGACCCGCGCGATCGCCGTCTCGCGCGCCAGGAACCAGCGGTGCACGAGTTGCGGGTGCCCCACGAGGAACGGCGCCATGCCGAGCCCGGTGGCATTACCGATGCCGAGCCCGCGGCGGAGTGCGCGATCGAGCGGCACGGCGCGCCCACCCGATCGTCGCGCGGCCATGTGGTCCGCCAGGTCGAGCGTGAAGTGGCGGATCAGGTAGACCGTGAGCATCTCGGCCTGGAAGGGGTGTTCCAGCACCGGGCCGTCGTGCAGACGCGGCCGGTCGGCGATGCCGAACTTGCCGTTGCCGTAGACCGCGGTGGTGCGCATCAGGTAGCCGACCTCGGCCAGGCGCCAGGCGTCCGGCTGGCGCCCGGCGGCCAGCCGTTCGACCACGTGTTCGAACAGGCGCACGCTGCGGTTGGCGCGGCTCAGCACCAACTCGTCGGCGCTGAAGCGCCCGGCCTCCTGGAGCGGCACCTGCGCCGCCAGCCGGTCGAGCACGTCGGGCGTGGCCTCGCCCACGGTCAAGGCGAACGAGGCATCCCATGCCTCGGCGATGACGCGGTCGGTGCGCGCCGTGGGTGTCAGGTTCTGGCTGAACGCGGCCAGCCCGAAGATGCCGTGAGGCGTGGCGACGCGGTAGGCCGCGCGGCCGACGCCGTCGGCGTCGATCGCCCAGATGGGCCGCGACATGGACCATCTCTCGCGACCCATGCGGCGCACCAGGCTGCGCGTGAAGCTGAGGCGCGTGGGGAACGCGGCACCCATGCGCGCGAGCCGCATCACGACGTCGGGTGGTCGCAACGTCAGGCGTTCGGGCACTGGTTGAACGGTCATCGGTCGCCCGATGTCTCAAAGCGATCGTTGGCGGGCGCGGCCGATTCGTCGAGCCCGAGGCCCTCCATGAGATCGCCGATCAGATCGTCGAACGGTTGCGCGTCGGGCTCGGCCGGCGGCTCGTCCACGGGCATGGCGTCGAGCAGCGGCTGGGCGGGGCGATCCGCCATGGCCGCGGTCATGAAGCGCGCGAAGACGCGGGCGGGCGCGCCGCCGCCGGTCACCTTCGCCATAGCGGCGTTGTCGTCGTTGCCGACCCACACGCCGGCGACCAGATCGCGCGTGAAGCCGACGAACCAGGCGTCACGGTAGTCTTCGCTGGTGCCGGTCTTGCCCGCGACCGGCCAGGGCACGGCCGCGGCGGTGCCGGTGCCGAAGGTCACGACGCCGGTCAGCATGTTGATCAGGTCGGCGCGCGCGCGCGCTTCCAGGGCCACGCCGCCGCCCGAACCGCCGCGCGCGTACAGCACGTGGCCGCGCGGATCGCGCACCTCGGTGATGCCGTAGGGCAGCACCGCGCGGCCATCGTTGGGCAGCACGGCGTAGGCCGCCGTGAGTTCGAGCAGCGAAACCTCGGACGAGCCCAGCACGAGGCTGAGATCGCGCCGCAGCGACCCGGCGACGCCGAAGCGGCGCGCCACGTCGATCACCCGGTCGATGCCGACCTGCTGGGCGACCTGCAACGTCACGCTGTTCAGCGAACGGGCCAGCGCCTCGGCCAACGTGACCTCGCCGAAGTACCTGTCGTCGTAGTTGCGCGGCGCGAAGCCGGCGATTGAGACAGGCGCGTCGGTGAACCGGCTGGTCGGCCTGAGCCTGGCCTCGAGTGCGGCGGCGAACACGAACAGCTTGAACGCCGAGCCGGGCTGGCGACGCGCCTGGGTCGCCCGGTTGAACTGGCTGGCTTGGTAGTCGCGCCCACCGACCATGGCGAGCACGGCGCCATCGGGCGCCAGCACCACCAAGGCACCCTGGCTCATGCGCAGATCGGCGCCATTCCTCGCCAGTTCCTCGGTCAGGGCGCCTTCAGCGGCGGCCTGGAAACGCGCGTCGAGCGTGGTCACCACCACCACGTCGCCACGGTCCGGGCCGACATAGCCGCCCAGGTCGTCGAGCACCCAGTCGGCGAAGTAGCGCCCGCCGGTGCCGGTCGAGCGCACGGCCGCCGGTTCGGCCGGCGCGGCCTTCGCTTCGCGCGCCGCGGCGGCGGTGATGGCGCCGGTCTCGGCCATGGCGTCGAGCACCAGCGCGGCGCGCGTCTGCGCCGCCGGCAGGTCGCTGGTCGGCGCGTAGCGGGTCGGCGCCTTCAGCAGTCCCGCCAGCATCGCCGCCTGGGCGACCGTGAGATCGCCGGCCGAGCGGTCGAAGTAGCTCTGGGCCGCCGCGTCGATGCCGTAGGCGCCAGCGCCGAAATAGACCCGGTTGAGATAGATCGCCAGGATCGAACGCTTGTCGAAGGTGTGCTCGAGCCACAGCGCCAGCATCAGCTCGCG
This sequence comes from Alphaproteobacteria bacterium, assembly GCA_016869675.1. GTDB lineage: Bacteria > Pseudomonadota > Alphaproteobacteria > SP197 > SP197 > VGDP01. The sequence goes on from VGDP01000006.1 coordinate 9,089, forward strand.
CGCCTTGCGCGCGAAGGTGCGTTCCGGCCCCAGGAACAGGTTCTTGGCGAGCTGCTGGGTGATCGTTGAGCCGCCCTGCACGACGCGCCCGGCCGCCACATTGGCCGCGGTCGCGCGCAGTAAGCCGAACAGGTCGACGCCGCCATGGTCGAAGAACCGGCGGTCCTCGATGGCGAGCACGGCGGCGATCAGGTCCGGGTCGATGTCGTCGTAGGCGAGCGGCCGACCGACGATGCCGCCGAGTCTGGTGATGACTGCGCCGTCCGCCGAGGTCACCACGATCGAGGGGCCCTGGCGCGGCTCCGCGAGTTGGGCGGTATCCGGGAGGTCGAGCGCCAGCCAGGCCGCGAACCCGGCGGCGCCGATGGCGACCCAGATGGCCAAGGCGATGCTCCAGCGCAGAAACCGCGCACCCCAGCGCCGGCGCGCGCCTGCCATGGCGGCCTTGGCCTTGGCGCGGCGGCGGCCCTTGGCGGGCACGGCACCGCCCTTGGTGGGCGCGGCGCCCAGGCGCAGGCTGGGGTCGGCCTTGAGCTCGATCCGGGATTCGGCGCGGGGCATGGCAGCGAGATTAGGCGGGCAATCGGGCGAAGGTGTGACGCGCCGATCGTCGCATTAGACGTCCAGGTTCGTCACCTTGAGGGCGTTGGACTGGATGAAATCGCGCCGGGGCTCGACTACGTCGCCCATCAGCGTCTCGAACAGGGCGTTCGCCTCCTCGGCGTCCTTGATCTGGACCTTGAGGAGCGTGCGCGCCTCGGGATCGAGCGTGGTTTCCCAAAGTTGCTCCGGGTTCATCTCGCCGAGACCCTTGTAGCGCTGCACGGTCAGGCCGCGCCGACCCAGTTCGTAGACCGCGGCCAGAAGCGCCGCGGGCCCGGCGATCGGATGGACCCGGTCGCGCCGGCGCAGCTCGGCGCGGCCGATGTAGACGCGCTGGAACTCCTCGACCATCTCGTCCAGCCGGCGCGCCTCGGGTGTCGCGATCAGCGCCGCGTCGATGCCGTGGCGTTCGCCGACGCCGCGCAAGGTTCGGGCGAAGACCAAGCCCCCCCTGTCGTCGGGAGCACCGGCCCAGCCTTTTTCGCCAGCGGGCTCGAGCGCGTCGAGCCGGCGTGCCATGTAGGCGGCAGCCACGCCGGCCTTGTCCGCATCGCCGAGCACGCCCGCGTTGAGCACGCCGGCGATCGCCGCTTGTTCGGCGATAGCCAGCGGCACGCGCCGGGCCAGCTGCTTGATCAGGCGATCGGCGATGCGCGCGCGCTCGACTGCGGCGCGCAGCTCGGCGCCGGCGATCTCGGTGCCGTTGTGCAGCGCCAGCACGGCGCCCTCGAGCGCGTCGGCGATCAGGAAATCCTCCAGCGCGCGTTCGTCCTTCAGGTAGACGCCGCTCTTCTGGGTGCCGCGCCGCACCTGGAACAGCGGCGGCTGGGCGATGTAGAGGAAGCCGCCGCGCACCACGTCGGCCATCTGGCGGAAGAAGAACGTCAGCAGCAGGGTGCGGATGTGGGCGCCGTCCACGTCGGCGTCGGTCATAATGATGACCTTGTGGTAGCGCAGCTTGGACACGTCGAAGTCGTCGGCGCCGATACCGGTGCCCAGCGCCGTGATCAGCGTGCCGATCTCGCCCGACGCCAGCATCTTGTCCAGCCGCGCGCGTTCGACGTTCAGGATCTTGCCGCGCAGGGGCAGGATCGCCTGGAACGCGCGGTCGCGCGCGCCCTTGGCCGAGCCGCCGGCGCTGTCGCCCTCGACCAGGAACAGCTCGGACCGCGCGGGGTCGCGTTCCTGGCAATCGGCCAGCTTGCCCGGCAGGTTGGCGACGTCGAGCGCGCCCTTGCGCCGGGTCAGTTCGCGCGCCTTGCGCGCCGCCTCGCGCGCGGCCGCGGCCTCGACCACCTTGGCGACGATGGCTCGCGCCTCCTGCGGGTGTTCCTCGAACCACTGGCCGAGCCATTCGGTCACCGAGCCCTCAACCACGGGGCGCACCTCGGAGGAGACCAGCTTGTCCTTGGTCTGGGACGCAAACTTCGGCCCCGGCATCTTGACCGAGAGCACGCACGTGAGCCCCTCGCGCGCGTCCTCGCCGCTGAGCGCGATCTTCTCGCGCTTGAGCGCGCCGGATTCCGCCGCGTAGCCGTTGACCGTGCGGGTCAGGGCCGCGCGCAGGCCGGCCAGGTGCGTGCCGCCGTCGCGCTGGGGGATGTTGTTGGTGAAGCAGAGCGTGGTCTCGTGATAGCTGTCGGTCCACTGCAGCGCGGCATTAACACGCAGGCCGTCGCGCTCACCGCCCAGGGTGATGACCGTGCCGTGCAACGCGGTCTTGCTGCGGTCGAGCCAGCGCACGAACGCCTCGATGCCGCCCTGGTAGCGCAGCGTCGCCGTGACCGGCTGAAGCTCGCGCGCGTCCGTCAGCACGATCTCGATGCCGCCGTTGAGGAACGCGAGTTCGCGCAGGCGGTGTTCCAGCGTCTCGTAATCGAAGGTCGTCTTGGAGAACACCGCGCCCGAGGGCAGGAAGCTCACGCGCGTCCCCGTGCGCGCGCCGGCGGCGCCGACCAACGCCAGCGGCGCATCGGGTTCGCCGTCGTGGAAGCGCATGGCGAACTCCTGGCCCTCGCGCCAGATAGTCAGCTCGAGCCACTCGGACAGCGCGTTGACGACCGAGACGCCGACGCCGTGCAGGCCGCCCGAGACCTTGTAGGCGTTATCGTCGAACTTGCCGCCGGCGTGCAGGCGGGTCATGACGATCTCGGCCGCCGAGACGCCTTCCTCCGCCAGGATGCCCGTGGGGATGCCGCGGCCGTTGTCGATGACGGTGCAGCTGCCGTCGGCTTCCAGCACCACCTCGATGCGGTCGCAGAACCCGGCCAGCGCCTCGTCGATGGCGTTGTCCACCACCTCGAAGATCATGTGGTGCAGGCCCGAGCCGTCGTCGGTGTCGCCGATGTACATGCCCGGCCGCGTGCGCACGGCCTCGAGCCCGCGCAGCACGCGGATGGAATCGGCGCCGTACTCGGCGGCGCCCTGGACCACGTCCTTGCGGCCCCGTCCGGGCGTGGGCGAGGGGCTCGTGGGTTCAATGGGCGCGCCCATCAGTGGGCCTCGGTCAAGCGGCCGCCGCCGGCAGCAAGGAAGCGGGCGTGGCCGTCGAGCGCCTCGAACGCGGCGCGGTCGGTGCCGGTCAGCCACGCCTGGGCGCCGATGGCGGCCAGCGCCTCGAACAGGGCGCGGCGCCGGTCCCGGTCCAGGTGGGCGGCGACGTCGTCGAGCAGCAGGATCGGCGCGCCGCGCGGCCCGCGCGCGACAAGGCGCGCGTCCGCCAGAAGGAGCGCGATCAGCAGGGCCTTCTGCTCGCCGGTCGAACAGCGCGCCGCGGCGCGTCCGCTGACGCGGTGGCGCACCGCCAAGTCACCGCGGTGCGGGCCGACGGTCGCGCCGCCGGACTCGGCGTCGCGCCCGCGCCGTTCGGCCAGCGCACCGGCGAAGCGTTCCTCGACAGCGACGGCCGGCGCGTCGTCCAGCCAGCGCTCGACGACGCCGTCGACGGCCACATGGACGCGGGGAAACGCCTCATCGCCGCGCGCCGATTCGGCGTCCAGCCGTTCCGCGATTTCGCGCCGGCTGGCGGCGATGGCGACGCCGTGGCACGCCATGGCGGCCTCGAGCGCGCCAAGCCAGCGGCCGTCGCGTGGCCCGTCGCGCAGAAGCCGCGCGCGGTCCCTGAGCGCCCGGTCGTAGGCGTTCAACCGGTCGGCGTGGCCGGGGTCATGGCCGAACACCAGGCGATCGAGGAACCGCCGGCGGGCACCGGCACCGTCCAGGAACAACCGGTCCATGACCGGCGTCAGCCAAGCCACCGAGAGCATGGCGGCGAGCCGGGCCGGGCCGGCCGCCGCCTTGCCGTCGATGCGCACGCGCCGGCGTTCGCCGGTGCGTGCCGTGTCGGTGCCGGTGCCGATGTCGACGGGACCTAGCCCGGTGTCGAGCCGCGCGGCCACGGCCCAGTCGGCCGCGCCCGCGTCCCGCCGCAGCTCGGCCGCGCCCGCGCCGCGCAGGCCCCGCCCGGGCGCCAGCAGTGAAAGAGCCTCCAGCACGTTGGTCTTGCCCGCGCCGTTGGGGCCGTAAAGCACAGTCATGCCCGGCCCGGCGTCCAGCGCCAGCGCCGGCCACGAGCGGAACTCGGTCAGCAGCAGGCGCGCCACATGGGTCGCGGCCGGCGGCTCGGGTAATCGTCGGGCGCCGAGCACGCGGCCCCCTAGACGCGCATCGGCATGAGCACGTAGAGCGTGGCGGGATCGCCCAGGTCGCGCATCAGGGTCGGCGCCGCGGCATCCGCCATGGCGAACTCGATCGCCGCGCCGTCGGTGCGCTCGGTCATGTCGAGCAGGTAGCGGGCGTTGAAGCCGATCTCGATGGCCGGGCCGTCATAGGTGACGTCCAGCTCCTCGGCGGCGCTGCCGCTGTCGGGGCTGTTGGCCGAGAGCCGGAGCCGCCCGCCGTCCTTGCCGGACTCCAGCGCCATCTTCACGGTGCGCGATCGTTCGGTGGAAATCGTCGCGACGCGATCGACCGCCTCGGAGAAGCGCTTGCCGTCCACCGCCATGATCTTGTCGTTCTGGGTCGGGATGACGCGCTCGTACTCGGGGAATGTGCCGTCGATCAGCTTGGAGGTGAGCACGACGCGGCCCAGCGCGAAGCGGATCTTGGTGCGGCTGACCCCGATGGTCACGGCGCCATCGGCGTCGTCCGCCAGCTTGCGCAGCTCGAGCACCGCCTTACGCGGCACGATGACGCCGGGGATGCCGGCGGCGCCATCGGGCATGGCCGTATCGAAGCGCGCCAGCCGATGTCCGTCGGTGGCCACGGCGCACAGCACCTGGTCGGCGGCCCGCGTGTGCAGGTAGACGCCGTTCAGGTAATAGCGGGTCTCCTCGGTCGAGATGGCGAACCGCGTGCGGTCGATCATGCGGCGCACCACGTCGACCGGCAGGGCAAACTCGTGGTCGAAATCGCCATCCGCCATCACGGGGAAATCGTCGGTCGGCAGGCAAGGCAGGGCGAAGCGCGACCGGCCGCAGCGGATGGTGATGCGCCCGCCGTCCCCGGCAGTCTCGAGCGCGACCTCGGCGCCCTCGGGCAGCTTGCGCACGATGTCGTGGGCCAAGTGCGCGGGCACGGTGGTGCCGCCCTCGGCGCCCACGTGCGCGTCGACCGTCTCGACCAATTCCAGGTCCATGTCCGTCGCGGTGACCTCGAGCCGCCCGTCGCGCCCCATGAGGAGAACGTTCGACAGGATCGGGATCGTGTTGCGCCGTTCGACGACGCTCTGGACGTGGCTGAGCGCCTTGAGCAGCGCGGCGCGGTCGATGGCGAGCTTCATGGCCTGGACGATCCGATGGCGCGTGACGGCGCCGGCACCCCCTTGCGCCGCCGCCCGCCTTTCCGCATGCGACATCGGAAAGGACATTGACTATACCAGATCAGCACAAAGGGTTAAGGATTTTCAACGGCTTGACGCCGTATGTTCACGGCCCGTTCCGGGTCGGTTCAGAGCCGCCGGAACTGTTTGGACAGCGCCAGGCCCTGGCGCTGGTAGGACGAGCCGATGGTGCCACCGTAGAGCTTGTCGGGCCGCGCCGTGAGGCGTTCGTAGAGCAGGCGGCCGAGGATCTGGCCGTGCTCGATCAGGAAGGGCACCTCGTGGCTGCGCACTTCGAGCACGGCACGCGTGGCGCCGCCGCCGGCCTCGTCGTGGCCGAAACCCGGGTCGAAGAAGCCGGCGTAGTGCACGCGGAACTCGCCCATCTGGGTGTCGTAGGCCGCCATCTCGGCCGCGTAATCGGGCGGCACGCTGATCGTGTTCTCGGAGGCCAGGATGTAGAACTCGCTGGGGTCGAGGATGATCGCGTCGTCCATGGTCGCGCTCACCGGTTCCCAGAACGCGGCCGGGTCGTAGGCGCCGACGAGGTCGATATCGACCACGTCCGTGTGCCGCCGGGCACGCCAGCCGATGATGCCGTTGGGGCCGGCGGTGCGCAGATCGACCGAGATGGCGAAACCGCCGTCGACCGAATCGTCGGCGGTGATCGAGACGACCTTGTCCCGTTCGCGCAATTCGCGCAGCGCGCGCACGCTATGGCGCGGCGAGCCCGAGCGCAGGCGGAGCTGCACTAGGCGCGAGCCCTTGCACACGATGACGCTGAAGCCGCGCGGCGAGATCTCGGCGTAGAGCGGCCCGCGGTAGCCCGGCCGCACCACGTCGAACTCGAGCCCGCCGTTGGTGATGACGCGGCTGAACACGTTGAGCCGCCCGGTCGAGCTCTTGGGGTTGGCGATGCCGCTGGTGCGGTAGCCGAGCCGCACGTGCTCCATGAGCGGCACGATGTAGACGCAGCCCTGTTCCAGCACGGCGCCGCGCGTCAGGTCGATCTCGTGCATGTTGAGCCGCTCGAGCTTCGCCTCGACGTCCTGGCCGGGCGCGGGCAGGAAGCTCGCGCGCACGCGGTAGGCCACGGCGCCGAGGCGCAGGTCGATGCTGGCCGGCTGGATCTGATCCTCGCCGATCTCCTCGGTCGCCGTGATCGCGCGCTCGTGCACCATGGCGCGCAGGCGCTGGGACGGCAGGATGCCGGTCGAACGGTCGCCGTCGCGCTCGGCCTCGTCCGCGCCCTGGTCGGGGAACAGGGTCTCGACGTCGGACCGGCCGTCGCTGGTCATGGCCCGTTCAGCCCTCGAGCATGCGCCGCAGCAGCTCGACGTCCTCGGCGAACGAGACGTCGCTGAGCCGCAGCTCCTCGACCTTGCGCACGGCGTGCATGACCGTGGTGTGGTCGCGGCCGCCGAACTTGCGGCCGATGTCGGGCAGGCTGCGCTGGGTCAGCTGCTTGGACAGGTACATGGCGATCTGGCGCGGCCGGGCGACGGCGCGCGCGCGCCGATCCGAGGTCATGTCGGCGAGCCGCATGTTGTAGTGCTCGGCGACGCGGCGCTGGATTTCCTCGACGGTCACGTGGCGGTCGTGCGCGCGCAGCATGTCGCGCAAGAGATCCTGGGTGCCTTCAAGCGTGACAGCGCGACCGACGAAATTGGCGTGGACGATCAGGCGCGTCAGCGCACCTTCCAGCTCGCGCACGTTGCCCGAGATGCGGTGCGCGAGGAACTCGAGCACCCGGTGCGGCACCGGCTGGCGCGGCGCCAGGGTTTCCAGGCGCGCCAGCAGGATGCCGAGCCTGAGTTCGTAATCCGTCGGGTGCAGGTCAGCCACCAGGCCCCAGCCCAGGCGCGAACGCAGGCGTTCCTCGACGCGATCCAAGTCCTTGGGCTGGCGGTCGGCCGAGATGACGATCTGCCGGTTCTGGTCCACCAGGGCGTTGAAGGTGTGGAAGAACTCCTCCTGGGTCGACTCCTTGCCGCTGATGAACTGCACGTCGTCGATCAGCAGCACGTCGACCGAACGGAACAGCTCCTTGAACGCCATGGTGTCCTTGAAACGGAGCGCACGGACAAACTGGTACATGAACGCCTCGGCCGACAGGTAGATGACCCGTCGGTCGGGCGCCGTCTCGCGGATGTGCCAGGCGATGGCGTGCATCAGGTGCGTCTTGCCGAGCCCGACACCGCCGTAGAGGTACAGCGGGTTGAACGTGACCTCGGCGGATTCCGCGACGCGGTGCGCGGCGGCGTGGGCGAACTCGTTGGGTTTGCCGACCACGAAGTTGGCGAAGGTGAAGCGCGCGTCCAGCGGCGCCGAGACGTTGCGCATGGCGCCGTCGACCAGGGTGGGACGCGGCGCGCCGTTGCTAGTGGCCGGCTCATCCGCGGTGGCAACCGCCTCGTCCTCGCCGCCGGCGGTCTCAGCCACGTCGACCGAGACCTCGCGCACACTGGCGTCCTCGAGCGCCCACAGAGCGCGCAGGCGGTCGGCGTAGCGCGAGACGATCCAATCGCGCACGAAGACGCTGGGCACCGACAGCACCACCAAGCCTTCGCCGACCCGGTCCAGGGTCATCCGGCGCACCCAGCTGCGGTACTGGGTCTCGCCGATCTCGGCGCGCAGGCGGGCGCGCACCCGTTCCCAACGCGCCTGGATGTCGATCGCGGGAGCCGTCATGACCGGGCGCCTAGGTCTGGGTCCACGGCAGGCCGGCGGCTTTCCAGCCGGCCTTGGCGCCACGGTGGCCGGCGTCGTCTAGCGGTCCCTCGAAGCCGTCGGCCAGATTGTAGCAGCGCGCGAAACCGCGCTCGGTCATGGCGATCGCCGCGGCCTTGCTGCGCGCGCCGCTCCGGCACAGGAAGACGATGGCATCCTCGCGCGCGATGCTCGCCTCGGTCAGATCCTGTTCGAACGTCTGGTTCACGCTCATGGCCGGGTAGACCTGCCACGAGATCAGGTCGGGCTTCTTACCGAGCCGCGTCAGGTCGGGGAGGCCGACATAGGCCCACTCCGACGACGTGCGCACATCGACCAGGCGCGCGGTCGCTTCCGCCTCGATCACGCGCCACGCCTCGACCGGCTGAAGATCGCCGGCATAGCCCACCGCCGAGCCGCCCCGCCCCGCGCCTCCGGCCATCCGCCTCCTCCTCTACCCGCCGTGGGGGGGCGCGCCACCCAAACGCATCCCCACGCAGCCGGAGTCGTTGCTCCGGCGGCGGCCGATCTCGACCGATCGTCTTCCTGATTTGGTCCGAGGCAGCGTTCCCCTCGAACCCATTTACGCTCGAACCCATTTACGCTAACCCGACGATGCCGTCCGAGGCAACGGGGATGAATCTAGAACGGCGATTCTTTAGCCCGGCGTTGCGACGGCGCGACACTCGCGCGACGGCGTCACGACGACGCCTTGCCGCCCATCGTCTTGATGCGCTTCGCCAGGCGCGAGACCTTGCGCGACGCGGCGTTCTTCGCCACCACGCCGGCGCGCACGCCGCGCTTCAGTTCGGGTTCCGCCGCGCGCAGCGCCGCGCGCGCCTTGTCCGTGTCGCCGCCTTCCAGCGCGCGTTCGACCGCCTTGACGAACGTGCGCACGCGGCTCTTGCGCGCGGTGTTCACCGTGGTGCGGCGCACCGTCTGGCGCGCGCGCTTCTTAGCTGACTCCGTGTTGGCCATAATCGGGTCCGTCCCAGTGGGAAAGCGGGGCTTATAAGCCTGCGGCGCCGGCCGGTCAACGGTGGCGGAACGCGGGCGCGCGCTTCTCGACGAACGCGGCCATGCCCTCGGCCCGGTCGTCGTGGGCGAAGCACGCGTAGAACTGGTTGCGTTCGTACGTCAGGCCCTCGGCCAGGGTCGACTCGAAGGCGCGGTTGACCGCGTCCTTGGCCTTGGCGACCACGGGGCGCGAGAGCTTCGCTATGCTAGTTGCGATGGCCACGGCCTCGTCGACGACGCTGGCGGTGGGCACAACCTTGGCGACCAGGCCCCAGCGTTCGGCGGTGGCCGCGTCGATCATCTCGCCGGTCAGCATCATCATCATGGCGCGCGCCTTGCCGATGGCGCGGGTCAGCCGCTGGGTGCCGCCGGCGCCGGGGATGACGCCCAGCTTGATCTCGGGCTGGCCGAAGCGCGCGTTCTCGGCGGCGATGATCATGTCGCACATCATGGCGACCTCGCAGCCGCCGCCCAGGGCGACACCGGCCACGGCCGCGATCAGCGGCTTGCGCGCGTGCGCGACGTCCGCCCATGAATCGATGAAGCGCGTCGCCGAGGCGGCGGCGAAGTCGAGCGCCTGCATCTCCTTGATGTCGGCGCCGGCGGCGAACGCGCGCTCGCTGCCCGTCAGCACCACGGCACCCACCGCGTCGTCCGCGTCGAAGGCGCGAAGCGCCGCGTTCAGCTCGGCGATGACCTGGCCGTTCAGCGCGTTCAGCGCCTTGGGCCGGTTGAGCGTGATCAGCCCCACGGGGCCACGCGTTTCGACGAGCAGGGTCTCGTAAGCCATGGTCATGGTCTCCGTCGCGATCATTCGTGGATGGGATCGAAGGCGCGCCGCGCCTATTCGGTTTCCGGCGTCAGCGAGAAGCGCACGGTCAGGCCGGCGGCGTTCTCGGTCGTGGTGATGGTCAGGTGCTCGTCCTCGCGCACATAGGCGCCGGGTCCTTCGGCGCGCCAGCCGAGCTGCGGCAGTGTATCCGCGTAGAAGGTGGCGACGGAGGCGGCGTCCACCGGCCCGGCGGCGAAGGTCTCGACGATGCGGCCCGAGGCGCTGTCGAACACGGTTCCCGCCCCCTGCACATCGGTCAGCCCTTCCATCAGCGGCAGATCGTCGATGCCGCGCACGAAGCCCTCGGCGAGCGCCGGGGCCGCGAGCGCGGCGAACACGACGGCGATTCGGAGCGCGGATAGCATGGAAGCCTCAGCGTTGTCTGGCGGGACAATAGAACGTCGAGCGATTCGCTTGCACGATGCGCCGCACCGTACCGCCGCAGCGGCAGCCCGGGCACTTGACGCCTTCGCGATCGTAGACCGCCCAGCGGTGCTGGAAGTAGCCAAGCTCGCCGTCCGCCTGCACGTAGTCGCGCAAGGACGAACCACCCGCCTCGATCGCCTCGGTCACGGCCTCGCGCAAGGCCTTGGCCAGCGCGTCGGCCCGCCGCCCGGTCACCGTGGCGGCCAGGCGGCGCGGCGACAGGCGCGCGCGCCACAGCGCCTCGCACGCGTAGATGTTGCCGATGCCGGCGACAACACGTTGGTCGAGCAGCGCCGGCTTGATCGGCGTATGCCTGCCGGCCAGGCGCGCGGCCAGGAACGGTCCGTCGAAGACGGCGTCCAGCGGGTCGGGCGCAAGCCCCGCCATCAGGGGATGGGTGTCCAGGTCGGCGCGGTCGACCAGGGTCATCAGGCCGAAACGGCGGGCGTCGTTGTAGACGACGCGGCGGCCGTCGTCGGTCTCGAACACCACATGGTCGTGGGGCGAGGGCGGCGGGCCGTTGCCGCCGGCGATCACCATACGACCCGACATGCCCAGATGGGCGATCAGCACCTCGGCGTTGTCCAGCTCGATCAACAGGTACTTGGCGCGGCGCGCGAGCCCGACGACCGTGCGCCCGGTCAGGCGCTGGGCGAAGCGTTCGGGGAACGGGATGCGCAGGTCCGGGCGGCGCTGCTCGACGCGGACCAGCCGGCGCCCTTCCAGCACGCGGGCCAGACCGCGGCGCACCGTCTCGACCTCGGGGAGCTCGGGCATGGCGCCAAGCTAGCGCGCGGTTTACCACGGCGCTATGGTCCGCTGCGATGGCCCGCCAGGCACCGCCCTCCCACACCGCGCCGATGGTCGATTTCGGCTTCCGCCGTGTCGCGGCGGACGCCAAGGCCGGTCTGGTGCGCGGCGTGTTCGATTCGGTCGCCGGCCGCTACGACCTGACGAACGACCTGATGAGCGGCGGCCTGCACCGGCTGTGGAAGGACGCGCTGGTACGCCAACTCGACCCGCGTCAGGGCCAGCGCGTGCTCGACGTGGCGGGCGGCACCGGCGATGTGGCCCTGCGCATCGCGCGCCGCGTAGCCGAGCCGAGTGCCGTCACCGTGTGCGACATCAACCCGGCCATGGTGGCGATCGGGCGCGACCGCGCCATCGACAAGGGACTGGTGGACGCCATCGCCTGGGTCGTCGGCGACGCCGAGGCCCTGCCCCTGCCCGACCGCTCGGTCGACGCCTACACGGTCGCCTTCGGCCTGCGCAACGTGACGCGGCTCGACGTCGCGCTCGCCGAGGCCCGGCGCGTCCTGGTGCCCGGCGGCCGCTTCCTGTGCCTGGAGTTCAGCCGGCTGGTCGTACCGGCGCTGCGGCCCATCTACGACGCCTACTCGTTCCGCCTGCTGCCCCTGATCGGCCAGGCGGTGACCGGCGACCGCGACGCCTACGCCTATCTGGTCGAGAGCATCCGGCGTTTCCCCGACCAGGCGGCATTCGCGGGCCGGATCGAGGCCGCGGGTTTCGCCGGTGTGCGCGCAACCAACCACTCGGGCGGCGTGGTCGCCATCCACGGCGCTTGGCGCGTCTGAGGCGTGATCGCGACGCTGCGCCATCTGGGACGGCTCGGTCGGATCGCCGCGACGCTGGCGCGTCACGACGCGCTCGAGGCCCTGATGCCGACCGGCGCGCCGGCCTGGCTGCGCCGTTCCGTTCGGCGCTTCGCGCGGCCTGGCGCCGAGGCGCGACCCGGGCGGCGCATCGCGCGGGCGCTGGCCGACCTGGGCCCCGCCTTCGTCAAGCTGGGCCAGATGCTGTCGGTGCGCCCCGACCTGGTGGGCGAGGCGATGGCCGAGGACCTGGCGGACCTGCAGGACCGCCTGGTGCCTTTCCCGGGCCAGGCCGCGCGCGCGGCGATCGCGCGCGATCTGGGCCAGCCGGTCGAGGCCCTGTTCGCCACGTTCGACGATGACGCGATCGCCGCCGCCTCGATCGCCCAGGTCCACTGGGGTACCACGACCGACGGCCGCGAGGTGGCGGTCAAGGTGCTGCGTCCGGGCATCGAGGCGGCGTTCGAGCGCGATCTCGCCCTGCTCGCCTGGCTCGCGCGCCTCGCCCGGCGCCTGATGCCGGGCCTCGCCCGGCTCAAGCCGGTCGAGACCATCGCGACGCTGGCCGAGAGCGTGCGGCTCGAGATGGACCTGCGCATGGAGGCGGCGGCGGCCTCGGAGCTGGCCGAGAACTTCAAGGGCGACGCGGGCTTCCGCGTGCCGGCGGTCGACTGGGCGCGCACCGGCCGGCGGGTGCTTACGCTCGAACGGATCGCCGGCACCCCCATCGACGAGCGCGACGCGCTGATTGCTGCCGGCCACGACCCGCGCGTGGTGCTGACGCGCGCCGCCGAGGCGCTGTTCAGTCAGGCGTTCGGCGACGGCTTCTTCCACGCCGACCTGCATCCGGGCAACCTGTTTGTCGACGCGGCTGGCACCATCGTCGCGGTCGACTTCGGCATCATGGGCCGGCTCGACTGGGCGACGCGCCGCCACCTGGCCGACATCCTGGTCGGCTTCCTGACGCGCGATTACGCCCGCGTGGCCGAGGCCCACTTCGCCGCCGGCTACGTGCCCGCCGGCCGCTCAGCCGCCACCTTCCGTCAGGCGTGCCGCGCGATTGGCGAACCGATCCTCGGCCTGGCGATGAACGAGATCTCGGTGGCGCGCCTGCTCGGCCAGCTGTTCCGTGTCACGCGCGACTTCGGCATGGAGACGCAGACGCAGCTCCTGCTGCTGCAGAAGTCCATGGTGGTGGCCGAGGGTGTCGGGCGCGCGCTCGACCCCACGGTCAACATGTGGGAGCTGATTAGGCCCCTGATAGAGAGCTGGGCGGCCGAGCACCGCAGCCCCGAGGGCCGCGTGCGTGACGCGCTCAGCGAGGGTCTCGCCGCCGCCGCGCGGGTTCCCCGCATTCTGGCCGAGGCCGAGGCCGCGCTCGCCACGCTCAAACGCGCCGCGAACCAGGCGGAAGCCCCGCGCGCGTCCGCGCTGCTGCCCTGGCTGGCCATCCTGCTGGCGCTCGCCCTGCTCGCCCTCGGCGACTGACCCCGCTACGTCGCGTTCAGCCGTTCCTGCACGGCGGCGACGAAGGCGCGCGCGGCGCCCTTGGCCACGCCCCGGATGTCCAGGTTGTTCGAGCCGCCCGAGGTCTCGACGATCACCGTGTCCCACACCACACCCTTGTCGTGCACGACCGAGGACAAGCGGCCGAACGCCGCGTGCTCGTCGGTGCACACCCAGGGCAGCAGCAGGAAGCGCACCTTGGACGTGGCGACGCCGTCCGCGCTCAGCGTCATGCGGTGCGGGAACAGGAAACGCGTCGGGCTGAGCCGCGTGAGCGCCCACAGGCGGCTCGAACGGATCGCCTCGGTCACGGCCGTCAGAGCTTGGCGCTGGTCACACGCGCGGGCGCCAGCGCCGGCGCATCGGCCGGCGCCGTGGCGGGCGCCGGGCCGTCCTTGGCGCCGAGACGCGCGATCAGGTCGCCCACGCCATAGCGCACGGGGTGGATCGTCAGGCCGGCCTTGCCGATGTTTACGTCGATCGGCGAACCTTCGGTCAAGCCGTTGTCCTGGCAGAACGTGTCGGGCAGGACGACGACCAGGTGCTGGCCGGACTTGACCACATGGGCGCGCATCACGGGCCTCGTTGGCGGAAACGACCCCGAGTCTAGCGGAGCCCAGGGCGCCATGCACGCCATAGAGTGGGGTGTTCAGGCCATGATCGTCGCCTTGCCGGTCGGGCCGTGGTTACCCTACGTTCAGGCGATCGTCCAGGGAGCCCTATCATGGCGCGTGAGCTGGCCTACGCGGGACGGCTGGTCTGGGATCGCGATCCGGGCGGGCGGGCCTACGCGCGCTCGTTCCGCGTCGCGTTCGACGGCAAGCCGCCGATCGTGGGCTCGGCCGATCCGCACTTCCAGGGCGACCCAGGCCGCCACAACCCCGAGGAGCTGCTGCTGGCCGCGGTCGCCGGCTGCCACATGCTGACCTACGTAGCTCTGGCCGAACGCGCGCGCCTGCCGCTGCTGGTCTACGAGGACAACCCGAGCGGCACGGTCGCTATGAAGGACGGCCGCATGCGCTTCGTCGACATACTGCTGCGTCCGCGCGTGACCCTGGGCGAGGGCGGCGACCGCGCCAAGGCGCTGGCGCTGCACGGTGCCGCCGCAGACTACTGTTTCATCAGCAACTCGGTCAACTTCCCCGTGCGCCACGAACCCGAGGTCGCGCCGTGACCGAACGCCGCGTGCTGCTGATCGTCGGCGGCGGCATCGCCGCGTACAAGACGCTTGAGCTCGTCCGGCTCTTGCGCAAGGACGGCGTCGCCGTGCGCGCCGTGCTGACCGAGGACGGCGCGCACTTCGTCACAGCGCTCAGCCTCGCCGCGCTGACCGAGGACAAGGTCTACCAGGACCTGTTCTCGCTGACCGACGAGAGCGAGATGGGGCATATCCGCCTCAGCCGCGAGGCGGACCTGGTGGTGGTGGCGCCGGCCAGCGCCGACCGGCTGGCGCGCATGGCCGCGGGCCTGGCCGGCGACCTGGCCGACGCGGTGCTGCTGGCCACCGACAAGCCGGTGCTGGTGGCGCCGGCCATGAACGTGCGCATGTGGCGCCACGCGGCGACGCAGCGCAACCTGGCGCGGTTGCGCGTGGACGGCATCGCGACGGTCGGCCCGACCGAGGGCGACATGGCGTGCGGCGAGTACGGCATGGGTCGCATGGCCGAACCGGTGGTGATCGTCGAGGCAATCCGCGCGGCGCTCACGACCGGCACGCGTCTGGCCGGCGTGCGCGCGCTGGTAACCAGCGGCCCGACCCACGAGGCGATCGACCCGGTGCGCTACATCGCGAACCGGTCGTCGGGCAAGCAGGGGCACGCCATCGCCGACGCGCTGGCGCGGCTGGGCGCCACGGTCACGCTAGTCAGTGGCCCGACCGCGCTGGCCGACCCGTCCGGCGTGACCACCGTGCGCGTGGAATCGGCGCGCGCCATGCTGGCCGCGTGCGAGGCCGCGCTGCCCGCCGACGTAGCGGTGTGCGCGGCGGCCGTCGCCGACTGGCGCCCGGCCGAGGCCGCCACGGCCAAACTGAAGAAGAAGGGCAAGGCGCCGCCGCTGGCCCTGGTCGAGAACCCCGACATCCTGGCCACGCTGGCGGCGCGCAAGAAGGGCCGTCCGCGGCTGGTGGTCGGCTTCGCCGCCGAGACCGAGAACCTGGTCGCTAACGCCTGCGCCAAGCTGGCCAAGAAGCGCTGCGACTGGATCGTGGCCAACGAGGTGGGCGCCGGCACCGGCACCTTCGGGGGCGACGACAACACCGTGCACTTGGTGCGCGACGGCGCCGCCGAGGCGTGGCCGCGCGCGACCAAGGCCGAGGTCGCGGCGCGGCTGGCGGAGCGCATCGCGGATCATCTGGCCGGGCGCCGCGCGTGACGCCGCCTATCGCCATCCGCCGGCTCGACCACGGCCGCGACCTGCCGTTGCCGGACTACGCCACGGCCGCCGCCGCCGGGCTTGACCTGAGGGCGGCAGTCGAGGCGCCGTTGGTGTTGCTACCGGGCGAACGCGCCTTGGTGCCCACGGGCATCGCGCTCGCGATGCCCGACGGCTACGAGGCGCAGATCCGCCCGCGCTCGGGGCTCGCGCTGCGCCACGGCGTCACCCAGCTCAACACGCCGGGCACCGTCGACGCGGATTATCGCGGCGAGATTGGCGTGATCCTGATCAACCACGGCCAAGAACCATTCACGGTGACGCGCGGCATGCGCGTCGCCCAACTTGTGGTCGCGCCGGTCGCCCGCGTGCGCTGGACCCAGGTCGAGGTTCTGCCCGAGAGCGAGCGCGGCGCCGGTGGCTTCGGCTCGACCGGGGTGGCGTAAGGGGCACCGCCATCGCTGCGCGTCACACGGGACGGCGCGGACGCGGGCCTGCTGCGCCGCTGGGCCGCGGCCGGTGCCCGACGGACGAAGCGTTCTGGGTGCGGCTCGGCCGCGCGGGGCACCGGGTCGCCGTGCTCGACATTCCGAAGTGCCCTGTCAGCGCGATCCCCGCCGGCATTCATCTGTGCGGTTGGCTGGTGCACGGCCGCAGCCACCCGGAACCTGCCAGCCACCCCGCCACGCTGGCCGGCGACGTGGTCGGCCGCTTCGGCGCCGCGCCGCCCAGCCGTTGCAGCGAAATCGTCGAACCGATGGACGACGCCGAGACGCGCGCGGTCGCCGCCCGGCACTACCTGGCCGCCGAAGCCTGGGACGTCTTCATGGTCGCGTTCAAGGAGGCTCGCCGCGCCAGCCACATGCTGCGGCATCCGGTGGACCCCGGGCATCCCGCCTTCGACGCCGCGCGTGACGTCCGCCTCGGCGCGCCGCCGCTGGCGGTCCAGCAGGCCATCGACGCGGCGCTCGGGCGGCTCCTCGCCCTGGCCGGCAAGGACGCGGCGACCGTCGTCTTCGCGCTGCTTGAAATGGCGCGCAACGTCACCGGCAAACACCTGCTGGACGATTTGGTCGCGCGCTTCGACCGCGCGCACGGCGCCGGGCGGGACCGTGCCGCGCCAACCTGTTCCGTGCTGCCGCACAACGAGGCAAGCGGCGCCATCCGCATCCACGTGGCGGGACGCTATCCCGGCGGGACCGTCGCGCCAGCCGCCGCGTTCGCGAACCTGCGCGGGCAACTGGCGCGCGTCCTGGCCGACCTGACCGACGCCGAGACCGGCCGCCCGGTCGTCGAGGCGGTGATCGAAACCGCCGAGACCTGGCCGGGCGCGCGCGTCGACATGCTGCCCGACCTGTTCGTCGTGTGGCGCCGGGACCAGCCGTTCCGCGCCATGCGCTCGGCGACCCTCGGCGTGGTCGAGGGGCCGCTCCCCGCCTACCGGCCGGGCAACCATGTACCGGGCGGTTTCTACGTCGCGGGAGGCACGCAGCGGCCTGCGCCTGGCCGTTCCATGGCGGACTTCGCGGGTCTGATCGAAGGTCTCGCGGCCGCGCCGGGCGGTTTGGCACGTCCCTGACTTTGCGCTACCACTAGGCGGGCCACGATCGCCGCGGAACCCCGCGCCCGCCGCCCATGACCGATTTCGAGTTCACCGAACAGCAGATGCTGCGCTACGCGCGGCACATCGTGTTGCCCGAAGTGGGCGGCGTCGGTCAGGCGAAGCTTCTGCGCGCGCGCGTCCTGGTGGTCGGCGCCGGCGGCCTGGGTTCGCCGCTGCTGCTCTACCTCGCCGCGGCGGGCGTCGGCACGCTGGGCGTGGTCGATTTCGACACGGTGGACCTGACCAACCTGCAGCGCCAGATCATCCACGGCACCGACCGCGTCGGCGAGGCGAAGACCGCCAGCGCCGCGCGCTCGATCGCTGCGCTGAACCCCGAGGTGCGCGTGATCGAGCACCGCGAGCGACTGGGCGCCGCGAACGCCGTGGCGATCATCGAAGGCTACGACCTGGTCGCCGACGGCTCCGACAACTTCGCCACGCGCTACCTGGTGAACGACGCGTGCTTCCTGGCCCGGAAGCCGCTGGTCTCCGCCGCCATGATGCGCTTCGAGGGCCAGCTCACCACCTTCAAGGCGCACGAGCCGGGCAACCACCCGTGCTACCGCTGCCTGTTCAAGGAGGCGCCGCCGCCCGGCCTGGTGCCGTCGTGCTCCCAGGCCGGCATCTTCGGCGCCATCGCCGGGGTCATGGGCACGCTGCAGGCCGCCGAGGTTCTGAAGGAGATCGTCGGCATCGGCGAATCGCTCTCGGGCACGCTGGTGCTCTACGACGCGCTGGCGACGCGTTTCGACCGGCTGCGGCTCAAGCGCGACGCGGCGTGCGAGTTGTGCGGCCCGCAGGCAACGATCAAGGATCTGGCGCACCATGCCGGCTGACGCGCCGCCGCCCGCGAAGCTCTCGATCGTCGTGCTGGACGGATCGTACCAGCGCGTGCACTACGCCCTGGCGATGGCGGCGGCGCAGCTCGCCATCGGGCGCCTGGCCACGCTGTTCTTCACCATGGGCGCGATCCGCGCGCTGCTCGCGCCGCGGGGCGACGGCGTGCCGGGCTGGCGCGCGCTCGATGGCGCCGCGCGCGACGACGCCATGGCGGCCAACGGCCTGGCCACGTTCGAGGAGTTGCTCGGCGCCTGCGCCGAGCTGGGTGCGACGGTCCTGGTGTGCGACATGGGCCTGAAGGCCGAGGGGTTGACGCGCGCCGACCTGCGCGCCGACCTGACCATCGGCACGGGCGGACTCGTGACGTTCCTCAACGACGCGCGCGCCGACGGCGCCATGGTCGTGCTGTGAGCACCTTCCGCGTGCGGCCCGCGCGGCGCGGCGATGCCGCCGAGATCGCGCGCCTGGCGCGCCAGTTCACCGCCGACGAAGGCGGCGGCAAGGACCCGATGAGCGTCGCGGCGATCCTGCGCCACGGCTTCGGTCCGCGCCGGGTGTTCTGGATCCTGGTCGCCGCGCGGGGCGCCGACATTCTGGGCTACGCCCTGGTCTATCCGGGCTACGACGCCGGCGAGTCTTCGGTCGGGCTGCACCTGTCGGACCTGTTCGTGCGCGCGGATGCGCGTCGCCAAGGCGTCGGCCGTGCCCTGATGGACGGGGTCGCCGCCGAGACGAAACGCATCGGCGGCGCCTGGTACACCTGGTTCGTGGTCAAGACGAACGCCGAAGGCCAGGCGTTCTACGCTCGCCTCGGCGCAAAGGAGCTTCCGAGCCTGCCGCTCTACATCGAGGTCTGAAGCGCGGGCCGCGCGCGCCACGCCGTGCGCGTGACGGTCAACATCGCCGCCGCGAGGATCACGTTGAACCCGGCGCCGAGCGCGAGCAGCGTGAGGATCGGGCCGTCGTCGGCGCCGTCGAAGGCGAGCGCGGCCAGCGGCGGCGCGATCGCCTGGGCCAGCAAGATCGGCATGGCCAGACGACCCATGAGCGCGGCGTAGCCGCGGGCGCCGAACAGCGCCAGCGGCACCGTGCCGCGCGCGATGCTCTCGATGCCCACGCCGGAGGCGTAGATCACGATGGCGACGCCGGTGACCGGCAGGCCGAGCGCCAGCACCGCGAGACCGGCCGCCATCAGCGCGACCGAGGCGACCAGCGTCCACACCGGGTGATGGTGCCGGCTCAGCGCCATCTCGACGACGCGCGCGCCGACCTGGGCGGGGCCGATCAGCATGCCAAGCGCGACGGCGTCGGCGAGCTCGAGCCCGCGCGCGCGCAGGAACCCGATCAGGTGCACCGACATCACCGCGACCAGCACCTGCGCCAGCGTCAGGATCGCGGCCAGCAACCACAGGCAGGCGCGGCTTCGCGCCGGGCTCAAGGTCGTCGGCAGCGCGCCGTTGGCGCCGTCACGGGCGGCGATGTCGTCGCGCGCGGGCGGTGCGGGGATCGCCGCCAGGTGCGCCGGCAGGGCGAGCGCCAGGTGGATCGCGGCGTAGGTCAGGCACGCGCCGCGCCAGCCGAACGTCTCGACCAGCAGGGTCGTCAACGGCCAGCACACCGTGGACGCGAAGCCGCCGAACAGGGTCAGCACGGTGATGGGCGTGCGCGCCAGCAGCCCGAACTGCCGGCCCAGCGCGGCGAACGCCGCGTCGTAGAGGCCGATCCCCATGCCGACGCCGAGCACGACCCACGCCGCCAGGAACAGCGGCAGGCTGGGGGCCAACGCCAGCGCCGCGAGACCAAGGGCGATGACGGCCGAGCTGGCGGCCAGCACCGGACGGCCGCCGCGCGCCTCGATGGCGCGGCCCATGCGCGGCGACACCAGCCCGGCGACGAACAGCCCGATGCTGAGCCCGCCGACCACCCAGGGGAACGGCCAGCCCGTGTCCTCGGCGATCGCTTGCGCCGTCACCGCCGGCAGGTAGTAGGTCGAGCCCCAGGCCAGAATCTGGGTCAGGCCGAGGGTCGAGACCAGGACGAGCGGCGCGCGGGTCACACCTAGGCGCAGCACGCCGGAGCGCAACAGCCGGCTGCGACCTCGACCTTGGGGCCGGAGCACACGCCGGTGTCGGGCAGCGCGAGCTGCACCGCGCGCGCCGCCGCGTGGTCGCCGGCGAGCCAGGCCGCGATCGAGCGCACCTGTTCGTAGCCGGTCGCCATCAGGAAGGTCGGCGCGCGGCCATAGCTCTTCATGCCGGCGATGAAGAAGCCGGGTTCGGGGTGGGCCAGCTCGACGGCGCCGTGGGGATCGACGGTGCCGCACGAATGCTCGTTGGGGTCGATCAGCGGCGCCAGCGCGCGCGGGCAATCGAGCGCCGGGTCGAGATCGAGGCGCAGCTCGGTGAGGAACGAAAGATCGGGACGCAGGCCGGTGGCGACCACGAGCTCGTCGACCGCGACGGCGCGGCCGTCCTCGGCCACGACGCGCAGACCCTCGCCCGCGCGCTCGAGCGCGGCCACGTGGAACGGCGCCACCACCTCGAACGCGTCGCGCTCGACCAGGGCCTTGAGCCGCTGGCCGATGGCGCTGCGCTCGGGCAGTTCATCCTTGGTGCCGCCGCCGAACACCGCGGCCAGGTCGGCCCGCCGATGCGCCCACACCGGGCGCGGCGCGCCGGTCTGCTCGGCCAGCGTCGCGAGGTCGATCAGCGTGCCCACGGCCGAGTGGCCGCAGCCCACCACCATGACCCTTCGTCCGGCGTAGCGGTCGCGCTCGTCGCCCAGCACGTCGGGCATGCCGTAGCGGATGCGCGCGCGCGCCGCCGCTTCGCCGCGCGCCGGCAGACCGCTCGCGCCGGCCGGGTTGGGGTGGTACCAGGTGCCTGAGGCATCGATCACCGCGCGCGCCAGGATCGAGCCCTCGGTGCCGTCGGCGCGGACAAACCGCACCTCGAAGGGCGCCTCGCCCCGGCCGGGCGTGCGCATCTTGCCGAAGCGTCGGCGGGCGACGCCCGTGACCCGGTGGTCGAGCCGCAGGTGCCGCGCGATTTCCGGCAGCGCCGCGAGCGGCGCGAGATAGCGGTCGACGATGTCGCGGCCCGTGGGGAAGTCCTCGGGCTCAGGCGCGGTCCAGCCGCGCTTCTCCAGCAGGTCGGCGGCGGCGCAATCGATGTTGAAGCGCCATGGCGAGAACACCGGCACGTGGCCCCAATCGGCGACCGCGTGGCCGACGCGCGGACCGGCCTCGAGCACGATCGGCTCCAGCCCACGCTCGAGCAGCCGCGCCGCGGCGGCCAAGCCGATCGGTCCGGCGCCGATGACGGCGACCGGCAGGTCGTTCGTCACCGACGATAGGCCGGGACGCGGTGCTTCGCGGGCGATCTCGTTCATGGCTCGAGTCCTCTAACAGGGACGATGCATCGAAGGGCGATGGTCACAGGCAAAAAAGAGAGAGCGTTCAGGAACACGCCGACGGGGCGCAGCCGCGTGCCAAGGACACGGGGGAGCCATCGAGCGCGCGCCCGGCATCGGTCAGCGCGCCGGCGATCTCGAACCACGCTTCGACGGCGACGCGGTGGGCGAGACGGCCGCGCTCGGTCATGGTGTAGACCTTACGCCGGCGCCCGCCGGCCGTGGTCTCCTCGGCGGTGACGTAGCCGCCCGCCTCGAATTCGCGCAGCGACGGGTAGATCGTGCCCTCGCTGGGCGAGCAGCAGCCGCGGGTCATGGCCTCGACCCGCCGCGCGACCTCGTAGCCGTGCTTCGGCCCTTCGGCCAGCGCAGCCAGGATGAACAGCTTGCTGAGGCTCATCTTGATGGTGCCGGTCCAGTAGGCCCGGCTGGTCAGATCCTGGCCGGCGCGGTCGTTCGGCCGGGCCGTGACGGCGGTTTGGTCGGTCGTGGGCGTCGAGGTAATCATGCGCATCACATATACATCGCCCCTCGACATGTCAAGGGTCGATGCTTCGCTTGGGGTCAGCGCTATGGTCAGGCCGGCAGGCGTCGCCTACCGTCGGGGGTGCGCGAAACGACGAGGCACGACATGGCCCTGGAGCTTCGACCTAACTGCGAGATGTGCGATGTGGATCTGCCGGCGGCGGTGGTGAACGCGCGCATCTGTTCGTACGAATGCACGTTCTGCGCGGACTGCGTCGAGACCAGGCTGATGAACGTGTGCCCCAACTGCGGCGGCGGCTTCGTGCCGCGCCCGATCCGGCTGGCGACCGCGTGGCGTCCGGGCGTATCGGCCGCCGACCAGCCGCCGGCGACCCAGCGGCGCCACCTCAAGTACCCGCTCGACGACATCGCCCGCCATATCGCCCGCATCCGGACCATCACGCCGGAGCGTCGCTAGCCGGTGACGAAGATCCTCGAGACCGAGAGGCTGCTGTTGCGCCGTCTGGAACCCGGTGATCTGGACGCGCTGGCGCGGCTCTACGCCGACCCGGAGGTACGACGCTACTACCCGGAAGGCACGCTCGACTGCGCCCAAACCAAGGACGAGCTCGACTGGTTCGTGGCCGGCGATCCCGACCACCCGGATCTCGGCCTGTGGGCGACGATACTCAAGGCGGAGGATCGCTTCATCGGCCGCTGCGGCCTGATCCCGTGGACCATCGACGGCGTCGCGGAGGTCGAGGTCGCCTATCTGATCGACAAGGCGTACTGGGGCCGCGGCCTGGGCGCGGAAGCCGCGCGCGGGCTGGTGCGTCACGCCGTCGACAACCTGGGGCTTGCCCGCCTCATCGCCCAGATCGACCCGGCGAACGAAGCCTCGGCGCGCACGGCGCGGGCCGCCGGCCTGGCCTTCGAGCGCACGGCGACCGTCGAGGGATCGTCGTTCGCCCTCTACGCGGTCGGCCGCGCGGCGCCTTAGTCCAGCGTGACGCCTACAGCATCGTGTCGATGACGCGGTCGGGTGGTTTGTGGCCGTCGGCGAAGGTCTTGATGTTGATGATGACCTTCTCGCCCATGTCGATGCGGCCCTCGATGGTGGCCGAGCCCATGTGCGGCAGCAGCACGACGTTGTCGAGCTTCAGCAGCTTGGGGTTGACCGCCGGTTCGTGTTCGAACACGTCGAGCCCGGCGCCGGCGATCTCCTTGGCCATCAGCTTGCGCGTCAGGCTCGCCTCGTCGATCACCTCGCCGCGGCTGGTGTTGACCACGTAGCAGTGCGGCTTCAACAGCTCCAACCGGCGCGCCGACAAGAGGTGGAACGTGGCCGGCGTGTGCGGGCAGTTGACCGAGATGATGTCCATGCGCGCCAGCATCTGGTCCAGGCTGTCCCAGTATGTCGCCTCGACCTCGGCCTCGACGTCCTCGGGCAGGCGTCGGCGGTTGTGGTAGTGGATGGCCAGCCCGAAGCCGCGCGCGCGCCGCGCCACCGCCAGCCCGATGCGACCCATGCCGACGATGCCCAGACGCTTGCCCCAGATGCGGTGGCCGAGCATCGAGGTCGGGCTCCAGCCGCCCCACTTGCCCGAGCGCATCAGCCGCTCGCCCTCGGCGAGCCGGCGTGGCACCGCCAGGATCAGCGCCATGGTCATGTCGGCGGTGTCCTCGGTCAGCACGCCCGGCGTGTTGGTCACGGTGATGCCGCGCTGGCGCGCCGTGGCCAGGTCGATGTGATCGACACCGGTGCCGAAGCTGGCGATCAGCCGAAGCTCGGGGTTGGCGAAGGCCAGAACCTTGGAATCGATGCGGTCCGTCACCGTGGGGACCAGGACGTGCGCGGCCTTGACCGCCGCCACCAGCTCGTCCTGGCCCATGGGGTGATCGTCCTCGTTCAGGCGGACGTCGAACAGCTCTTTCAGCCGGGCCTCGATGGCCTCCGGCAGCTTGCGCGTGACGATGACGAGGGGCCGCTTGCGGGCCATGGGCTGCTCCGTGGGCTCGACCGCGCCGACGGGCGCGCGCCGCGTCGACGGCTTGGTTTAACAAACGGCTCGACGCCGCACAATCGGTCGACGCGAACCGCGCCGACCCGCTCGCCCGCCGGTCACCGGCGGTACCCGCCCCGCGCGCGCCCTACTGTTGCCGGAAACGCCGAAACGCGCCACAAACGCGGCAATGCCGCGCGCGCCCCTGCCGATCGTTCTGCTGGCCCTTGCCGCCTTCGTTCTTGCCGGCCATGCGACCGCCCAGACCGGGCTGCCGGTGCCGCGCTTCGTGTCGTTGCGCGCGACCGAGACCAATCTGCGCGCCGGGCCGGGCACCGGTTATCCAGTGGAATGGGTGCTGCTGCGCCAGGCCTGGCCGGTCGAGGTGATCGCCGAATACGACACCTGGCGCCGCGTGCGCGACGTCGAGGGCACGGTCGGCTGGGTGCATCAGACCATGCTGTCGGGCGAGCGCACGGTCGTCATCATCGGCGACATCCGCACACTTCACACGGAACCGGCCGAGGATGCCTCGGCGGTGCTGCGCGCCGGGCCCGGCGTGCAGGGCACCTTGATGACGTGCCGGGAGTCCTGGTGCCGGGTCGAGATCCGGGGCACGCGCGGCTGGATCGCGCGCGAGGCGATCTTCGGCGTGCTGCCCGACGAGACGTTCGAGTAGGCTTAGTCGCCCGTGGCGACCACCAGGGCCTTGGGCAGCAGGACCGCGTAGGTCCCGTCGTGCTTCATGGTGCCGGCGCGCCATTCGGCCTCGGCGCCGCCACCCCAGAACAGATCGCCGCGCACCACGCCCTTGATCGCGCCGCCGGTGTCCTGGGCGACGACCAGGCGGCGCAGGCTCTCGTCGGGCACACCCTCAGCCGGCCCCGGCACCGTGACGTCGAGCCACAGCGGTACGCCGAGGGCGACGAAGCGGCGGTCCACCGCCAGGCTGCGTCCCGGCGTCAGCGCCACGCCGAACGCGCCGACCGGCCCCGGGCCATCGAGCACCCGGAAGAAGACGTACGAGCCGTTCAGGTTCATCACCGCGTCGGCTTCGTCCGGGTGAGCCTCGAGCCAGGCGCGGATGGTCTGCAGCGAGACCGCGTCTTTGGTCAGTTCGCCCCGTTCCACGAGCGCGCGGCCGATGGCGTAGTAGGACCGCCCGTTCTGGGCGGCGTAGCCGAGCCGAAGCTCGCCGCCTTCGGCCAGGCGGACCCGGCCCGAGCCCTGGATCTGCAGGAAGAACGCATCGATCGGATCGTCGACCCAGACCAGCACGGCCGCCCGGCCATCCAACGCGCTGGCGGTGATGGCGGCGCGGTCCTCGTAGGGCACCAGCGCCGCTTCCTCCACCCGGCCCGCCACGGTGCGGCCCGCCAGGTCCTCGGCGAAGGCGCCGAGATCGACGGTCACCAGATCGTCGGGCCGGCCGAACAGGGGCACATCGTTGACAGCCGATGGCGTCAGGCCGCCGTCGAGCGTCGGTTCGTAGTAGCCGGTGAACAGGCCGGTTGCGCCGTCACCGTCGGTGACGCGCCAGGGCTCGAACCAGGTCTCGAAGAAGGCGCGGGCCGCCGTGCGATCGCCCAGCGCCACGGCCTCGGCCGCCTCGCACACCGCCGCCCAATCGGCGGCGGTGCCGTAGGCGGGCGCACGGCCAATCGCCGCGGTCGGATCCTTCTTCGCCCAGCGCGCGCAGCCGGGCAGGAACGTGGCGAGCGCGGCGGCGTGGTCGTCCGCGGCCCAGCCGGCCAGGTCTGCAAAGCCGATGGGTTCCAGCGTCAGCGCCGGTTCCGCTTCCTCAGGAGGTGCTTCGGGCGTCTCGCACGCGGCCAGCGCCAGCGTGAGTACCAACAGAATCCGCCTCATTCGCCGCTGCGCGTCGCCACGAGCATCCAGTTGGGATCGCGCGAACGAGTGTCGCGCTCGAACGTCCACAGGTCGACGATGCGGTCCGTGCGGCGCGAATCGCCTTCGACGACGTCGCCGGTCGCGGCATCGCGCACCACGTCGACCTGGCGGCTGACCACCCGCACGGTCAGGCGCGCGACGCGCCGCTCGACCGCCGCCTCGACGATCGCGACCTCGTCGACCGCCACCAGCGTCGTTTCGTGTTTGCGGCCCTGGGCGCCGCGCTGGGCCACGGCCTTGACGAAGCTGTCGTGCACGGCCGGCGACAGCAGCGACTTCACATCCGTCAGATCGCCCTTGGTGAAGGCGGTCACGATCATCTCGAAGGCGCCGCGTGCGCCGGCCACGAACTGGTCCTGATCGAACGACGAATCAGCCAGGTTGATCTGGGTCAGCGCGCCGGCGAGCGACGGTTCGACCGCCACGGGCTTCGCCGACAAACGATCCGGCAAGGCGACCACGTTGTCGCCGGCGCCGTTGGCCGCCGGGCGTCGGCGCACGGGTTCCTCGTGGCCGGTCCGCTTGCCCAGGGTCTGGTAGAGGCGCCAACCCACAACCACGGCGATGGCGGCGAACACGACGAGCTCGATGAAGGAACCGTTCATGCACCTAGCCTCGCGCGCCGGCACGCGACGCGGACGGGACGTCGGAACCTAGATACGGCGGCGGGGGGGCGAACGCAACGGGATCGGCCCGGTTGCCGACCCCCCTGATCCGTGTTAGCCACGCCCCGACCCTGTCGAGGAACCGCCATGAGCGACCAGACCGATCCCGCGAAGCCGGCCGAACCCGCCGCCACCCCGGCGCCGCGCATGGTCATACACACGCAGTTCGTGCGCGACCTGTCTTTCGAGAACCCGCGCGGCCCGGCGGCGCTGGGCGATGCGGACGACAAGCCCCAGGTCGAGGTGCAGGTCAACGTCGAATCGAAGCGGGTGCCCGAGCAGGCCGACCGCTACGAGGTCGCGCTGAAGATCAACGCCACCGCCCGCAAGAAGACCGGCCCGGCGTTCCTGCTGGAGCTCGACTACTGCGGCGTGTTCGACATCACCGGCTTCGACAACAACGTGCTGGCCCAGGTCCTGCTGGTCGAGTGCCCGCGCCTGTTGTTCCCGTTCGCCCGGCGCATCGCGGCGGACGCGGTGCGCGACGGCGGTTTCCCGACCCTGTTCCTCGACCCGATCGATTTCCTCGGCCTCTACCGCCAGCGGCTGACCGAGGAAGCGCGCAAGGCCAAGCTCATGAGCCCCGCCGAGGGTTCGGCCAAGCCCAACTGAGCGGGCGTCGTCAGCAGCGCCAGATCGGATCGCCGAGCTTCGCCAGGAACGCCTCGTGGGCCGCTAGTTCCGCCGCGCTGGGCGCGTGCGGACGGGGCACGCGGAACGCGCGCTGGATCGCGGCCGCGTTGGCCTTGCGCGCGGTCAGGTCCAGCCCCGCCTGGCGGTCGCCCAGGAGTTCGACATAGACGGCGGCCAGCAGCCGCGCATCGAGCAGCGCGCCGTGCAGTGCGCGTTCGCTGAGGTCGATGGCGAAGCGCTTGCAGAGCGCGTTCAAGTTCGCCGGCGCGCCAGGGAAACGCCGGCGCGCCAGCAACACGGTGTCGATCGCGCGCTCGGCGGGCAGCGGCGGCCGATCGAGCCGCGCGAGTTCGGCGTTGAGGAAGCCCAGATCGAACTCGGCGTTGTGGATGACAAGCGGCGAATCCGCCAGGAAGACTAGGAGGTCGTCGACGATCGCGGCGAACGGCGGCTCGTCCGCCAGGTCCTCGTTGCTGCGACCGTGCACCGCCTGGGCGTCGCGCTCGATGGCGATGCCGGGGTTGACGTAGCGCTGGAACGTGACGCCCGTCGGCACGTGGTTCTCCAGCTCGACGCAGCCGACCTCGATGATGCGGTGGCCACGCGCCGAATCCAGCCCGGTGGTTTCCGTGTCCAACACCACTTCGCGCATGGTCAACGCCTCCGTCGTCGCGCGCCGCGGGCGCCCAGGCCGCGCAGCAGGGCGCGCACGGCCAGCAACGATACCCGGCGGCCACGCCCCGTAGGGATCACCGCGTCGGCGCGCCGGCGCTTCGCGGTGGCCGGCATCTGACGCGCCAGGATGTCGCGCAAGCGCGCCCGTGTCATCTCCGGCCGGCGCAGCACGCGCGCCCCCTGCACGAACGGCGGCGCGTCCACCACGACCACCAGGTCGCAACGCTTCTCGCCGCCGGTCTCGAACAGAAGCGGGATATCGAGAACGGCCACGGCGCGGCGGCGGCGGCGTACACAGGCCAGGAACGCGGCTTCGCGCCGACGCACGAGCGGATGGACGATGGCTTCCAAACGGGCGAGCGCGGCCGTATCGCCGAACACCCGGCGGCCCAGCGCGGCGCGATCGATGCCGCCATCGCGCGCCAAGCCGGGAAACGCCGCCAGCACCGGCGCGACGCCTTCGCCACCCGGCGCGAACAGGGCATGCACCGCCGCATCGGCGTCGAACACCGGCACGCCCGATCTTTGGAAATGACGGCTGACGGTCGTCTTGCCCATGCCGATCGAGCCGGTCAGGCCGATCACGATCATGGGCAGCCCAGCACGTGGGCACGCAAGCCGGCGGTCACGGTCGGGCGCACGCCGAACCATGCGGCGAAGCCCGGTACCGCCTGGTGCAACAGCATGCCGAGCCCGTCGACCGCCACCAGGCCGCGCGCCCGCGCCGCCGCCAGCAGCGGCGTCTCCAGCGGCACGTAGACCAGGTCGTTGACGACGCAGGCGCCATCCACCGGCGCGAGGTCGACGTCGAGCGGCGGCTGACCCGTCATGCCGAGCGACGTGGTGTTGACCACAAGCGCGGCGCCGCGCAGGGCGACGCTCCGTTCGTCCCATGGGCGCACGACGAACGGCCCGTCCAGGTCGCGCGCCAGCCCTTCGGCGCGCGCGGGCGACCGGTTGACCAGACGGATCGCCTTGACGCCTGCGTCGATCAGCGCGGCGCACACGGCGCGCGCGGCACCGCCTGCGCCCAGCACGACCACGGGGCCGCCGTCGGCGCGCCAGGCCGGCGCGCCTTCGCGCAGGTTGGCCATGAAGCCGTGGGCGTCGGTGTTGCTGCCCGCGAGCGCGCCCTCCGCGTCGACCACAACCGTGTTGACTGCGCCGATGCGCCGGGCGAGCGCATCCACCGTGTCCAGCGCCTCAAGCGCCCGTTCCTTGTGCGGCACGGTCAGGTTCGCGCCCCGAATGCCGAGCGCCGGCAGGGCGCGCAGCGCCGTGGCCAAGTGCTCGGGTCGCACGGGGAAGGGAACGTAGACGCCGTCGATGCCATGCTCGGCCAGCCAATAGCCGTGCAGGCGCGGCGAGCGCGAGTGCACGACCGGCCAACCCATCACCCCGGCCACGCGCGCGGCGCCGCTGATCGTCATGGCAGCCCGATCCCGTGGCCGCGCAGGAAACCCAGCAGCGGCAGCAACGGCAGGCCCAGGATGCCGCTGTGGTCGCCCGCGACGTTCGAGAACAACTGCAGCCCTGGTCCTTCCACCTGGTAGGCGCCGGGCGAGTGCAGCGCCGTCTCGCCCACCTGATCGAGGTAGCGCTCGATGGTCTCCGGCTCGAGTGGCCGCATGGTCAGGCGGGCCCGCTTCACGTGGTGCCACAGCCGGGCGCCATCGCGCACCACGACGACCGCCGAGACCAGCTCGTGGGTCGCGCCGGCGAGCACCGCGATCTGCGCATGCGCGTCGGCGCGATCAATCGGCTTGTCGAACCAGCGACGTCCAGCCGCCAGGATCTGGTCGGCGCCGACGACCAGCGCGCCCGCGTGGCGCGCGGCGACGCGGCGCGCTTTCAGTTCGGCCAGGGTCTCGGCGGCACGGCCGGCGTCGACCTCTTCGGCGCGCAGGGCCTGCTTGACCTCGGCTTCGTCGATGGCCGCGACATCGACGCCGAAGACCAGCCCGACCGATCGCAGCAGCGCCGCGCGCGTGGTGCTGGCCGAGGCGAGAACGAGGGGCGGCGGCACGGTCATGGTACGGCGTCCAGCCGTTCCTGATGCAGGCGCAGGATCGCGGCGGCGGTTTCCTCGATCGAGCGCCGGGTGACGTCGATCACCGGCCAGCGCCGTTCGGCGAACAGCCGGCGCGCGTGCGCCACTTCCTCCTTCACCCGGTCGATATCCACATAGTCGGTCTGCTCCGCCTGATTGAGCATCAGCAGGCGGTTGCGGCGCACCTGGACCAGCCGTTCCGGGTTGTTGGTCAGGCCGACGATCAGGGGCTGCTTGGCACGCGACAACGCCTCAGGCAGCGGCACGCCCGGAACGATGGGCACGTTGGCCGCCTTGATGCCGCGGTTGGCCAGGTAGAAGCACGTCGGCGTCTTGGATGTGCGCGAGACACCGACCAGCACTATGTCGGCTTCCTCGATGTCGTGCGGCAACTGGCCGTCGTCGTGGGCCAGCACGAAGTGAATCGCGTCGATGCGTTGGAAATACTCGGCGTCGAGCGCGTGTTGCCGCCCCGGCTGGTCGCGGCTGACCACGCCGAAGTGGCCGCTGAGCACGCCGATGAGCGGGTCGAGCACCGAGACGGCGGGCACCTGGAGACCACGGCAGGCGGCCTGCAGATGCTCGCGCAGCTTCTTGTTGACCAACGTGAACATCACCACGCCCGGGTGGTTCTCGACCGCCTCGAGCACCTTGTCGAGCTGGCGCTTGCCGCGGATCAGCGGCCACATGTGCTCGACCACGGCGACGCCCTCGAACTGGGAGAGCGCGGCGCGCGCGACGCTGTTGATGGTCTCGCCGGTCGCGTCCGAGATGAGGTGGAGGTGATAGCGGCGGTCGGCTGGATCGCTGGACATGGGATAACCCTGTGGACAACGGTGGACTTAGCAGATTCACCGCCGAGATTCGATGGCCGCCCACGCACCCGTCCCCACCGCCACGCCGTCGCCCACAGGCCGAGAATCCTGAGGATTGGTGATGATGGCCGCACGCGACGATCCCCGTGATTCCCTTCTCGCGCGTCGTGGACGTGGACCGACGAGGTGCGCTTCACGCCATCGATCCACCGATCGGCCCACCATCTTGGGCCATCGACTGTCGGTTCGTCGCTGTGTGCCGACCGACCTGTGGGCCGTCAGTCAATCCCCAGGAATCGCCGCCTACCACTATCTCTCACTTCCTTTATCCTCTAAGGAAAGAAGCGAAAAACCATGACGTCCCCGGTCGGATCCCCTGCCCTAGCACGCACGACGGATCGGCGCCTGTTGCGCGCGATTCGTGGCGAGGCGCGTGTGCCCCCACCGATCTGGCTGATGCGGCAGGCCGGACGTTACCTGCCGGAGTACCGCGCGATCCGCGCGGAGGCGAAGGGGTTCCTCTACCTCTGCTATGACCCGGCGATGGCGGCTGAGGCGACGTTGCAGCCGGTCCGCCGCTTCGGGCTCGATGCCGCGATCCTGTTCTCGGACATCCTGGTGGTGCCCCACGCCCTGGGGCTCGCGGTCACGTTCGAGGACGAGCGCGGGCCGGAGGTTGAGCGCGTGGGGTCAGCGCGCGACCTTGACCGGCTCGATCCGACCGCAGCCGTGTCGCGGCTCGCGCCCGTGTTCGAGACCGTGCGCCGCGTGCGGGCGGCACTCGCATCCGATGCGACCCTGATCGGGTTCGCCGGTGCGCCGTGGACCGTGGCGACCTACATGGTCGAGGGCGGCACCAGCCGCGACTTTGCGGCGACCAAGCGTTGGGCCTTCAGCGATCCCGAAGGCTTCGGCCGGCTGATCGACACGATCGAGACCGCGACGATCGACTATCTGGTCGCCCAGGTCGCGGCCGGCGCCGACGTGGTGCAGCTGTTCGACAGTTGGGCCGGCGTGCTGGCGGATGAGGACTTTGAGCGCTGGTGCGTAGCGCCGACCGCGCGCATCGTCGCCGCGGTCAAGGTGCGCGCGGACGTGCCGGTGATCGGTTTTCCCCGCGGCGCCGGCGTGCTGATCGATCGCTACGCGGCGGCGACAGGCGTGGACGCGGTCGGGCTGGACACCACGGTGCCGCTGGCCTGGGCGCGCGACGTGCTGCAACCGAAGGTGACGGTCCAGGGCAACCTGGACCCGCTGCTGCTGGTCACGGGCGGTGCCGCGATGGAGCGGCGCGCGCGTGCCATCCTGGAAGCCCTGGGCCGCAGGCCGTTCATCTTCAACCTGGGTCACGGCGTGGTGCCCGAGACCCCGCCCGATCACGTGGCCGCGCTGGTCGCGTGCGTCCGGGGCTGGCGGCCGTGAGCCGGCGTATCGCCGTCGTCCTGTTCAACCTGGGCGGTCCGGACCGGCCGGACGCCGTGCGACCCTTCCTCTACAACCTGTTCAACGATCCGGCGATCATCGGCCTGCCGGCGCTGCCCCGCCTGCTGCTGGCGACGCTGGTGTCGTCGAAGCGCGAGAAGGAAGCCAAGGGGATCTACGCGCGCATCGGCGGCGGCTCGCCGATCCTGGAGCTGACCTGGCGCCAGGCGCACGCGTTGGAGGCGGCGCTGGCCGGCGCGGACGAGATACGCGTGTTCGTTGCCATGCGCTACTGGCACCCCATGAGCGAGGAGACGGCGCGCGAGGTCGCCGCCTTCGCGCCCGACCGTGTGGTGCTGCTGCCACTTTATCCTCAGTTCTCGACCACGACGACGGAATCCTCGCTCGGCGAGTGGTGGCGGGTGGCGCGTCGTGTCGGGCTGACGGCACCCAGCCACGCCATTTGCTGCTACCCGGACGAGCCGTCGTTCGTCGCAGCCCATGCCGGGCTGCTGCGCCGTGCGCTCGATTCCATCCCCGGCCAGGCCGCGCGCATCCTCTTTTCGGCCCACGGCCTGCCGGAGAAGGTGGTGGCGCGCGGCGACCCCTACCCCTGGCAGGTCGAGCGCACCGCCCAGGCGGTGCTGGCGGCGCTGGGAGGCGGCCACGACGCGGTGGTGTGCTACCAGAGCCGCGTGGGGCCGCTGACGTGGATCGGTCCGTCGACCGAGCACGAGATCGCGCGCGCGGGACACGACGGCAAGGCGGTGGTGCTGGTGCCGATCGCCTTCGTCTCGGAGCATTCCGAGACCCTGGTGGAACTGGACATGACCTACGCCGAGCTCGCGCGGGCGAGGGGTGTCGCGCGGTATGTGCGCGTTCCCGCGCTGGGCGAGGACCCGACCTTTATCGCGGCGCTGGCTGGCCTGGTGCGCGCGACGCTGACGCGGTACGAGCCGATGTCCAGCGGTGGCTGCCAGCGCTGCCCGGCGGCGCACCGGCGCTGCGCCCTGGCGACGCCATGACCTGGCTGCGCGACGCCTATCCGTGGATCAAGGCGCTGCACGTCATCGCCGTCATGGCCTGGATGGCGGGGATGCTCTATCTGCCGCGCCTCTACGTCTATCACGCCGACACGGCACCGGGCTCGGCGGCCTCGGAGATGCTCAAGGTGATGGAACGGCGGCTGCTGCGCGCCATCATCAACCCGGCGATGATCGCGAGCTTCGTCTTCGGCATCCTGCTTCTGATCACCATCGACGCGTGGGACCAGGGGTGGGTGTGGGTCAAGATCGCCCTGGTGCTGGGCCTGGGCGCGCTGCACGGCGAGCTCGCGCGCTGGCGCCGCGACTTCGCCGCCGACCGCAACCACCATTCGGCGCGCTTTTACCGCGTGGTTAACGAGGTGCCAACGGTCATCCTGATTGCTGTCGTCATCCTGGTGATCGTCAAGCCGTTCTGAGCGCAACGGACCGTTGCGCGGCCGGGTCACCGTTGCTAAAGTGAATGGGCTGGCGCGCGACCCGCTTCTGGCGCGCCCGTCCCACCCGCACCTTGAGCATCGCCCGGCGACGCCCGCCAACGCGCGGACGGTCCGGACCGGACCAGGCCCCTGGCGATGGCTTGCCCCGCACCCTCCTACTCTTTCGGACCCACCATGAATCTCCAGGAACTGAAGCAGAAGCCCGCCGAGGACTTGCTGGCCTACGCCGAGGAACTCGGCATCGAGAACGCCTCGGTCCTGCGCAAGCAGGACCTGATGTTCTCGATCCTCAAGGAGCTCGCCAACAAGGACATGCCGATCTACGGCGACGGCGTGCTCGAGGTGCTGCAGGACGGCTTCGGCTTCCTGCGCGCGCCCGAGGCGAACTACCTGCCGGGGCCCGACGACATCTATGTCAGCCCGAGCCAGATCCGCCGCTTCGCCCTGCGCACCGGCGACACCATCGAGGGCCAGATCCGCGCGCCGAAGGACGGCGAGCGCTACTTCGCGCTGCTGAAGATCAACACCATCAACTTTGAGGCGCCCGAGGCGGCCCGCCACAAGGTGCCCTTCGACAACCTGACGCCGCTCTACCCGGACGAGAAGCTGAAGCTGGAGATCGAGGACCCGACGATCAAGGACATGTCGTGCCGGGTCATCGAGCTGATCGCGCCGCTCGGCAAGGGTCAGCGCGCGCTGCTGGTCTCGCCGCCGCGCGCCGGCAAGACCATGCTGATGCAGAACATCGCCTATTCCATCGCGCGCAACCACCCCGAGGTCTACCTGCTGGTGCTGCTGATCGACGAGCGGCCCGAGGAAGTGACCGACATGCAGCGCTCGGTGAAGGGCGAGGTGGTGTCGTCCACCTTTGACGAGCCGGCGACGCGCCACGTCCAGGTCGCCGAGATGGTGATCGAGAAGGCCAAGCGCCTGGTCGAGCACAAGCGCGACGTTGTGATCCTGCTCGATTCGATCACCCGGCTCGCGCGCGCCTACAACACCGTGGTGCCCTCGTCGGGCAAGGTGCTGACCGGCGGCGTCGACGCCAACGCCCTGCAACGGCCCAAGCGGTTCTTCGGCGCCGCGCGCAACATCGAGCACGGCGGCTCGCTGACCATCATCGCCACCGCGCTGATTGAGACCGGCAGCCGCATGGACGAGGTGATCTTCGAGGAGTTCAAGGGCACCGGTAACTCGGAAATCGTCATGGACCGCAAGCTGGCCGACAAGCGCACGTTCCCAGCGCTCGACATCGGCAAGTCGGGCACCCGCAAGGAGGAGCTGCTGGTCGACAAGGCGACGCTCAGCAAGATGTGGGTGCTGCGCCGCATCCTGATGCCCATGGGTCCGGCGGACGCCATGGAGTTTCTTCTCGACAAGATGCGGCATACCAAGTCGAACGCGGACTTCTTCGCGTCCATGAACACTTAGGCGCAAGGGGCCGCGCGCCGATGCCCGCGGCCCCCATGATGTCCGCTACGCGGCGTGTCCCCTGATCGTCGCGAGGGTCGCAAGGGTCTGAAGGCACGCTTCGGCGGCCTCGACACCCTTGGTCGCCGCGTGTTCGGCGAAGAAGCGGCGATGGACGACGTGCTCGTGGAATGCCTGCGGTGTGAGCACGGCCGAGATCACAGGAACCTCGGACTCCATCTGAACGCGCATCAGGGCGTCGATCACGGTCGCGGTGCCAGTTCGCTTGAACGAAGGCGACGTTGGGACCGCCATGGCATGCCGTGTCGGTTTTGGTGGGTCGGGGAAGTGAACCGGTCATGTCCTGCTCCATGAAGTGAACCGTCTGGAACAGGGCGGACGGGCGTCATCGGCCAGCCGCGGCGAGGCTGGGCCATCGGAACCCGTTCTCTTTCATCCGGACTTTGACCGTCGGCATCGGCTTCTCACCGACTCTGCTGTCCCCGGCCGACTAACCGACCGGGCGCTCGCGGGCTCGTGCGCCGAGGCGCGCACCGGTCGCCGGATGGTCCCGGGTCATGTAACGCCGTCCGGGGATGCCGGCCTCGCCCCAGGCGTCGTAGCCCGCGCGGCGCAGCACGGGCGCGGCCTGGCCGAGGACGGCGAGGTCATGGACCTCGGGCAGCAGGTCGAGGATCGGTCTGGCGGCGATACCGGGGATCGGCGTGGACCTGATGTGGTGGAGGCGGACGATGCTGTCGCCCATGTTGGCGACCAGCCTGGCCGTCTCGGCGGCGGCACGGTCCGCCCAGCGGGGATCGTGGGGCACGAGACGCACGGCGATAGGCGGCGGCACGGGCATCGAGCTCGGCTAGCGGTACCCTACGGCGACGGCGGTGATGGCGAGCCCGACGGCGGCCTGGGTCGGGTCGACCACCGGCACGCCGAGCGCCGCCTGCACCTCGGCGCGGTAATCCGCCATGCCGGCGCAGCCCATGACGATCACGTCCGCCCCCTTCTCGTAGCGCAGCCGCGTGCCCACCTCGATCATGCGCACGCGGGTGCGCTCGGCGTCCGCCAGCTCGACCACGCCCATGTCGAGTGCGATCGACCCGGTTAACCGCTCGGCGATGCCCAGCGTGCGTGCCATGCGCACTTGACGCGCCACCGAGGCCGGGCGGATCGCGATGATGCCGACGCGTTCGCCCAGGTTGAGCGCTGTCGTCAACCCGGCCTCGCCGATGCCGATGACCGGGTGCCGTGTGGTCTCGCGCGCGGCGTGCAGGCCGGGGTCCGAGAAGCACGCGATGATGAAGGCGGCCGACCGGTTGTCCTCGCGCGCGATCAGGGCGCACAGCGGCGGCACCACCTCGGCGATGTGGCGCGCGGTCTCGATGCCCCGCGGGCCCTCGGCCAGGGTGGCGCAGTCGATCGTGGGCCCGCCTTCGCGCCGCAAGGGCTCGACCGCCCGGTCCATGGCGTCGGTGACGCCCTGGCTCGAATTTGGGTTGATCACCAGGATGCGAGAGGTCATGGGCGCCTTATTCGGTCGTTCTCGAGGGAATGAGCGGGGCAAGCCGATGGACAAGCCGTGGCACGTCCTTGGTAACAGCATGCCAGACTTCTCGATCGTCGAAGTCGTCGTAACCATGGATCAATCGATCGCGCATACCCGCGATGCGCTTCCATGGAACGTCCTCGTGGGTCATTCGAAAGCTATCGCTCGGGCGCTTGACGGCTTTGCCGATGATCAGGAGCTGGAACAGCACAGGGGACCGGAGCTTCTCGTCGCGCCGGAGATCGTCCTCGGCGAGACCCGCCATGAACGACGCGACGCTCTTGCTGGCACCGACGACGTCCAGCACGGTCGCAAGATCACGCGGCGTAGACGACACGGGCGGACCCCAGAATGTCGGCGCGGGGGATCCAGTTCTTGCTGTGCTCGACCGCTCGTCGCGTCACGAGATCGACCGGGCGACCGAAGACCTCGGCCAGATCCTCCTGCGCGCCGATGTGGTCCCACAGGCTCCAACGCGCTTCGGGATCGAACGTGACCAGCAGGTCCTCATCGCTGGCGGGCCCAGGTTTGCCGCGGGCGAACGAGCCGAACAGGGCGAGTTCGGTGATGCACCAGCGCCGGCAATCCTCGAGCAGGCGCTCGACGCACGTGCCCGGTGGCAGGTCGCGCGGACCGGGCGTCTTCATGCTGGCGGCACCACGCCGGTCTGGGACGTGATCAGCCCGTAGTGCTCGATGCGCCGGTGGGCGGCGAAGTTGAACACGGTCTCCTTTATGTAGCGGCCGGCGTCCAGGTCGCAGTCGTAGACGATCAGCTCGTCGCCCTCGGTCATGGCCTGGGCGACGATCTCGCCAGTAGGGGCGACGATGCAGCTGCCGGCCATCATGTCCACGCCTTCCTCGGCTCCGGCCTTGGCGACGCCGACCACCCAGGTGCCGTTCTGGTAGGCGCCGGCCTGCATGGACATCTGGTTGTGCATCATGCGCAGGTGTTCGGATTCGCGCGCCACCGCGTTGCGCACCGGCGTGTTGTAGCCGAGCGCCACCAGCTCGACCCCCTGCAGGCCCATGACGCGGAACGTCTCGGGCCAGCGGCGGTCGTTGCAGATGCACATGCCCAGGATGCCGCCCATGGCGCGGAACACCGGAAAGCCCAGGTCGCCCGGCTCGAAGTAGCGCTTCTCCAGGTGCTGCCAGGGGCGCTTCGGGTCGAACTCGGCGTGCCCGGGCAGGTGCACCTTGCGGTAGCGGCCGACGATAGCCCCTGAGGCGTCGACCAGGATCGCGGTGTTGAAGTGGCGCACGCGGCCGGCCTCGCGCACCCGTTCGGCGTAGCCGAGATAGAAGCCGAGCCCGAGCCGGCGCGCCGCATCGAACAGCGGCTGGACCTCGGGGTTCGGCATGATTGCCTCGAAGAAGCGGTCGACCTCGGCCTGATCGGTGATGAACCAGCGCGGGAAGAACGTGGTCAGCGCCAGTTCCGGGAACACCACGAAGCCGGCGCCCTTGGCGTGCGCCTTCTCCATCAAGGCGACCATGCGGCCGACCGCTTGGCTGCGCGGTTCGTCGCGCGCGATGGGGCCGAGCTGGGCGCCGGCGACCGTGAGGACGCGGGTCATGAAGCCTCCGTCATTCGAGCAAGCGGCCCGGGCACGCCGCACGGCAGGAATTGGCCACGCCCCGGCTCGGCCAGGACCTTGCCTTCGTCCGCGACGATCGCACCGCCGGCGATCACGGTCACGGGCCAGCCGGTGACACGGCGGCCTTCGTAGGGCGTGTAGCCCACGTTGTCGTGCAGCAGGGCGGCGGTCACGGTAACGACGCGCGCCGGGTCCCAGATCGCGATGTCGGCGTCCGCGCCCGGCGTGATGGTGCCCTTGCGCGGGTAGAGGCCGTAGAGCTTGGCGTGGTTGGTCGCGGTCACGGCGACGAAGCGTTCCAGCGTCATGCGCCCCGTGACGACGCCCTCGGAGAACAAGAGTGGCAGGCGCAGTTCCAACCCCGGCACGCCGTTGGCCACGGTCTTGAACGGCGCGTCCGGGCCCTTGGCCAACTTGCCAGTGACGTCGTAGCGGTAAGGCGCATGGTCCGACGAATAGACGTCGAGCGTGCCGTCGATCAGGGCGCGCCACACGTGGTCCTGGTTCGCCGCCTCGCGCGGCGGCGGGCTGCACATGTACTTAGCGCCCTCGAAGCCGGGGCGGTCCAGATCGGCGGCGGTCAGGAACAGGTACTGCGGGCACGTCTCGCCGTGCACGGCCAGGCCCTCGGCGCGCGCCCAGCGGATCTGCTCGATCGCCGCCGCCGCCGAGACGTGGACGATCAGCACGGGCACGCCGGCGATCTCGGCCAGCGTGATGGCGCGATGGGTCGCCTCGCGCTCGGCCTGGGGCGTGTGCGCGACGGCGTGATACTTGGGCGCGGACCGGCCCGCGGCCAGCAGCTTCTCGGTCAGCCACTGGATCACGTCGTGGTTCTCGGCGTGGATCATGACCAGCGCGCGCTCGCGCCGCGCCAGGTCGAGCACCTCGAGCACCTGGCGGTCGTCGAGCCTGAGCCGCTCGTAGGTCATGTAGATCTTGAACGACGTGAAGCCGTCGCGGATCAGCACCGGCAGGTCCTGCCCCAGCACGCTGGGCGTCGGGTCCGACACGATCAGGTGGTAGGCGTAGTCGATGTAGGACTTGCCGCGCGCCTCGGCGTGATAGTCCTCGACCACTTGGCGCAGGCTCTGACCACGGTGCTGGCAGGCGAACGGGATGAACGTGGTGGTGCCGCCCATCAGCGCCGAGAGCGAGCCCGACGCGAAGTCGTCCGCCGTGCGTAGACCGAACGACGAGGCCTGGGCGATGTGGCAGTGGCTGTCGATACCGCCGGGCAGCACCAGCCGGCCGCGCGCGTCGATCTCGCGCGTGCCCTTGCCCAGGTCCGCGCCCAGGGCGGCGATGCGCCCGCCACGCACGCCCACGTCGCACGGCGCCGTGTCGCCGGCCGTGGCGACTGTGCCGCCGCGGATCACCAGATCGAAGTCCGCCATCAACGCTCCCGCCCGTGACGGTTGGTAGTTAGGCAGGCCGGGGACGCATCGGTCAATGCGCCGTCCGCCGGGCAAACCTGATCCCACAGCGCCCGGACGCGCGCCACGTCGGCGGTATGCTCGGCGCGGTAGCGTACCGCCGTCTGGGCCAGGGCGTCCCGCCACGCGGGAAGGCCGGCGCCGTCGAGCGCGCTACCCGGCGTGGCCGGATGCTGGAGGATTATGCGGCGCACCGACGCGGTGTCCGGCGCCGCCTTGAAGTGGCCGGGCTCCCAGAAAAAGGTCATGCGTCCGTCCGTGTCTCCGGCGGCGGGGATGGGCTCGGTGGTCCACGGGTTGTACGCGATGAAATCGTAGAGCGCGAGCGGCGCGTCGGCGGGCGCGGAACGCAGCCGGTCCACCAGGGCGACCAGATCGCGCCGCTAGGCGTGGAGTGCCGGTCCCAGGCCGGCCACGCGCAGGCCTTCGAGGGTGTCCGCGTGGTAGGGATACGTCAGCACGACGACCGCGATGCCGCGCGCCCGCGCATCCTCGATCAGGCGTGCGAGGAACGGGAAGCGCCAGTGGTGTGTGGCCGGGCACGCGGCGAGCACCGCACCCTCGCGCGCGAAGCGGCGCAGGTTCTCGAGGTTCTTGAACGCGGCGATGGCAGCATGGCCGTCGCGCGCCAGATCGGGCTCCATGGACGCGAGTGTGAAATCGCGCCCAACTTTGACCCCACCCCTTAAGCTTCGTAACCGGTTGCGTTCGTTGGAGAAAAGCTGATTCAGGTGGGGTCGCGTTTCGCGTCCAACCGTAGCCCCACCCGGGCACTCGATTCGACACTTCCATCAATGACTCAGCACCATATGATGGTGGGGTCACAGTTGGGCGCGATTTCACAGACAAGAGCGGTATCCACAGACGGTGGTCGTCCTCATGAAGATCGCGAAGCTCGAAGCCATTCCCGTCCGTATTCCCTACCGGCGGATCGAGGCGTCGTCGTTGATCGCGCGCGGTGGCATCACGGACGTCCTGGTCAAGATCACGACCGAGGACGGGATAGTGGGGTGGGGCGAATGCACCCGGGCCGCCGATGCCGCTGGCATCGAGAGCGCTGTGAAAGCTATGGCGCCCCTCGTGCTGGGGCGCAGCGCATGGGACAAGGAGAGAATCCACCGCGATCTAGCGGTGACAGCGCTGTGGGCGTTTCAGCCCATGACCGGCAATTTCGCATTTGCCGGTATCGACATGGCGCTGTGGGACGCTTGTGGCAAGGCTGTCGGGCAGCCGCTTTACAGGTTGATCGGCGGGGCTATGCGCGAGGAGGTCGACTACTTCTACTACATGGAATGGGGCACGCCGGACGAGGTGGCACGCCAAGGACGCGATGGCCGCGAGCGCGGATACACGTGTTTCTACATCAAGGCGGGCGTCGATGAGAAACGCGAGGAAAGCATGCTCGAGGCCCTGCGCGATTCGATCGGGCCCGAGTGCCGGATCCGTATCGACGTCAACCAGGCATGGGACGTTCCGACAGCGCTGCGCCTCCTGAAGCGTTGGCACGAGCGCTTCACCCTCGATTTCGTCGAGGCGCCCGTGCGCATCGACCCGGTGGAGAACAACCTGGACCTAATGAAGCGCCTGGACGTGCCGATCTGCGTCAACGAAGGACTGTGGCGCGAGGCCGATGCCTGGCGCATCGTCAAATCCCGCTGCGGGCACTA
The DNA here is from genome assembly GCA_016869675.1 of Alphaproteobacteria bacterium. GTDB lineage: Bacteria > Pseudomonadota > Alphaproteobacteria > SP197 > SP197 > VGDP01. Next base: position 50,634 of record VGDP01000006.1, read on the forward strand.
TCTTTGCTTTTCACCCTACTGGGTGGGATCGATCGCGCGATTCCATATGTTCTGCCACGCGGCCCACCAGGAGGGCTGGCTGGTGTGCAAACACACCCACGGCGAGTTCGGGCTCGCGGCCGCCGCCGGACAGCATCTCATGCTGACGATTCCCAACGCCTGTCTCGGCCATCAGCAGACCGCGCAGATGATGGCAGACGACGTGCTGACCGAGGCGATCCCGATCGCGGCATCTCCCCGCTGGGGTCACATCGAACGGCCCGGCCTAGGCGTGGATGTGGACGAAGACAAGGTCGCCCGCTACCACGCGGACTACCGCGCTCAAGGGGATTTCAAGCCCTATCCTGCCGGGCTCGCGGCCGGCGCGGCGCCGAGGCGGGTATAGCGACGGAACCCTCCAGGCCCGATCGCGCTGGGGTCGCCGACGGGTCCGCATCTTCACGTCGCGGGGGATCTACCATGAATGTTCGTTGCGTCGTTGAACGTCCATCGTGGCTAGGCGAGGGACCAATGTGGTCGGCGGCCGAGGGCTGCCTCTACTGGACCGACGTGCCCTCATACCGCGTGCACCGTTGGTATCCGGCCAACGATCGTCACGATGTGTTCGAGACGCCCGAGATGGTGACTGCCCTGGCCCCGCGTAGACGTGACGGTCTCATCGCCGCGACGACATCGGGGGTGGAGCTCTGGAACCCTGACACGGGACATCGCCGCCGGCTCGCCGCGCCCGAAAGCAATTTGCCTGGCAACCGATCAAACGACGGCAGATGCGACCGCCAGGGCCGGTTCTGGCTCGGGACCATGGCCAACAATCTGAATCCTGACGGCACCGGGCGCGACCTGCTCGAGCGAAGCGGCCACCTATACCGCATCGATGCCGATGGGGCGGCAACCCGGATGGATGGTCCCTTCGGCATCTGCAACACACTCGCTTGGAGTCCCGACGACCGCACGATGTATGTCGGCGACTCCCTCGTCGGCCTCTATACCTACGACTTTGATCTCCCGAGCGGTTCGATCAGGTGCCGGCGGCCGTTCGCGATGACGGACGACTCCTCGCTCGGCGTCCCGGACGGCTCAGCCATCGACGCGGACGGGTACCTGTGGAACTGCCGCTGGGGCGGCGGCTGCGTTCTGCGCTGGACACCCGATGGCCGGCTCGACCGGCGCGTCGACCTACCGTGCGACCAGGTCACGAGCGCGGCGTTCGGTGGCAAGAACCTTGACGTACTCTATGTCACGACGGCTCGCCACGGCCTGAGCGAGGAGACGCTGGCACGCCAGCCGCTCGCGGGCGCGGTCTTCGCGATCGACGCCGGTGTGCGAGGGCTTCCCGATGTTCCCTTTGTCGGCTAGGCACTGGGAACGTCAGAGCCCATATTGGCGCGGTCAGGACCGTGCTATCGTCAAGGCCAACGGCGTCAATTTCGACGCCGATCAAGGGAGGAAAAGAATGAACCAAAAGAGCCTGGTGCACGTACGGACGCTGGCCTCGTTGCCGCGTCGCGACCTCTTGAAAGGCGGAACAGCATTGAGCGCCGCCGCGGCCTTCGGTCTGCGGGGCGGATCGGCGCGCGCCGCCGGAGCGGTCTCGCTGTTCGGTTGGCAGGACTACGACGCGGGCCTGCGCGTCGGCGATTTCCTTCAACGCGAAGGAATAGAGGTCAACCTAACGCCTATCGGCAACAACGACGAGATCATCAGCCGCCTCTCGGCAGGCGGCGCGGGACAGATCGACTTGGTGACCCCTTACATGGGTTATATCCCGTTCATGGTCGCAGCGGAGTTGTTGGAACCGATTGACGAGGCCCAGGTGCCGAATCTCGCGAACGTCCCGGAGGTGTTCCGGAACGATTCGAACGTCATTGTCAACGGGACGAGATACTCCGTGCCCTTCACGTGGGGATCGGGTCCGATGGCGTACGATCCCGCCGTCATCGCCACTCCGCCCGAATCCTGGATGGATGTCTTCAAGCCGGAGTACGCCGGCAAGGTCGGCATGATGGATGACCCCATCGGCAACCAAATGCTCGCCGCCATCCTCGCGACTGACGCCAAGGTGCCGACGATGCTAACGCCCGAACAGCTCGACCAGGCGACCGCGTTCCTGATCAGGCTGAAGAAGGAGGCCGTTCGCCAGCTTGCGGTTAGCTGGGGCGAACTCGCCAACGCGCTCGCCCGGAGCGAGGTGGTCATCACCTTTAGCGGCGGCGAGTTTCTCAAAAAGTTCGCGGGCGACGCCGGCAAGGAGATCGAGTTCACCTATCCGAAGGAAGGCACCTTCGCCTGGCTCGACAGTTACTGCATCGCCAAGGGCGCGCCAAATATCGAGGCGGCGCACAAATGTGCGAACCATATCCTCGATGTCGAAGCCCAGGTCGCGTTCGGCGAGAAGACGTTCCAGGCCATCGTCGTGCCCGAAGCCGTCGACAAGTTGCAGCCCGCGACCCGCGCACTCTATCCTTACGACAACCTGGCGGAGTTCGAGCAGAAGGCGAAATTTTTCCCCATGCCGCCGCTGGAACCCGACGGGACCCACGCGAGCTACGCTGACTGGCAGACTGCGTACCAGAAGTTCAAGGCAGCCTGACCGTCGCTTGCGCCGGGAGCGGGCGCGCATCCCGCTCCCGGGGCCCACTCAGCGGCACGTTCATCGCATTGTGAAAGAGCACGTCGATAATGCCCGAGCTCGCAGGCAAGGTCGCGATCGTGACGGGCGCCGCGTCCGGGATCGGGCGGGCGGGTGCTCGCGTGTTCGCGCGCGAAGGCGCCACAGTGGTCATAGCCGACATTGACGCGAATGCGGGCGAACGTGAGTGCCGAGAGCTCGGGCCCTCGTCCGCTTTCGAGTTGACCGACGTGCGCGACACGGCGCAGGTCCAGCGCATGGTCACATCGACAGTCGCGCGCTTCGGCCGGATCGACGTGCTCTTTCACAATGCGATGAACGTGCCGCTGATCAACCGCGAGGACCGCCGGGCGACCGACCTGCCGGAGTCAACTTGGCGGGCGATCATCGACCTAGTCCTGACCGGCACCTTCCTTTGTTGCAAGTACGTGGGCCGCCAGATGCTAGCGCAAGGATCCGGTTCGATCGTGCTGACCGCCACGACCGATGCTCTGATCGGCCAAGCCGGGATCGACGGGTATACGGCGGCGAAGGGTGGAGTCGTTGCAATGACGCGATCCTTGGCCGCGGGGCTGTCGCCCGAGGGCGTGCGGGTCAACGCGGTCTGCCCCGGTTTCGTCGAGACGCCGCACCAGGCGCCGTTCCTCGGCGATCCTCAGGAGCGCCGCAAGTTCGAGGAGCTTCACCTGATGGGCGTCATGCAGCCCGAGGACATCGCGGAGTTCGCGACCTTCCTCGCCTCGGACCGGGCCAAGCGCGTGACCGGCGGGATCTTCCCGGTCGATTCGGGCTACACTGCATTCAAGGGCCTGCTCTCGCTCAAGGATTCGATCGCGCGCTGATGCAAAGGCAGGCTGTCACCCTCCTTCTCCTTGGCCCCGCGGTGGTCATTCTGGGGGTCCTCTTCGTCCTGCCGCTTGGCTACTTCCTGGTCATCAGCTTCTGGCGCGTAGTCCTTTTCAAGCTGAAGCCCGACGCGACACTCGCAAACTACAACCAAGTTTTTGAGCTGCATCTTTCCACCCTGATCTTCACCCTAGAGCTCGCGCTCGTTGTGTCGCTGCTGACGACCACGCTGGGGTTCATCTTCGCCTACTTGATTCGTTTCAAGGCGGGGCGTTGGGGACCCGCGCTGCTGTTCATCGCGATGATCACGCTCTTCGGCGGCTATCTGATGAAGATCTACTCGTGGATGACAATCCTAGGTATCACCGGCGTTCTGAATACGGCCTTGCTCGCTCTGGGCCTCGTAGCCGAACCGCTGCCCTGGCTCTTCTATAACGAGGGCGCGGTCGTGGTGACACTCGTCAACTTCCTGCTGCCGATCACGATTCTTCCGATCTACGCCGCGATGCGAGGGGTCACCAACGTAGAGTTGGAGGCGGCCCGCGATCTCGGTGCGGGCGTCTGGCGGGCCTTTTCGGACATCCTCGTTCCGCGCTGCCAAGCTGGCATTGCGGCGGGCTTCGCGCTGTCGTTCCTTTTGGCCTCGGGCGATTACCTCACCCCGCAGCTCGTCGGCGGCAAGGTCAACATGATCGGGGTCCAGATCGCTGCCCAGTTCGGGGGCATCTTCAACTGGCCCATGGGGGCGGCGATGTCGTTCGTGACGCTCGCCTGTTCGCTCGGCGTTGTGGCGGCCGCCATGGCTCTGCTCGCCTTGTGGCGGCCGCGATGAACGCGGGCGCGTCGTTCATTTGGCGAGGCATCGGGGCGCTCTTTGTCGTCTTCCTTCTGTCGCCCCTGCTGCTCGTCGTCCTGTTTGCTTTTACCAGCCGGGCGCAGTCCGCCTTTCCAATCGAGGCGCTGTCGCTGCGCTGGTGGCGAGAAATGGCCGCCGAACCGGAGTTTCTCCCAGCGCTCTGGAACAGCCTGGTCATCAGCGGCACCGTCGGCATCGTGTCCGCCGCGGTCGGCACTATGGCTGCGATGGGCCTGGTCCGGCTCGCGCCCCGGGCGGCACGCATAACCTCGGCGCTTCTTTGCGTGCCGCTGATGACGCCGCCTCTAGTGTTGGGTGTGTCGCTCCTCGGCCTTTACGCTTGGGCGCACGTTCCGATGGGGCGTCTGACCGTCGTCCTGAGCCACCTCCTGTTCACCATGCCCTTCGTCGTGCTCGTGATCTACGCCCGCTTGCGCAACTTCGACGAGCGCGTTGTGGAAAGCGCGCGGGACCTCGGTGCCTCGCCGGTCCGGGCCTTCCTCACCGTGACCCTGCCAATCATTCGGCCGACGGTCGTGGGGGCGGCCCTGATCGCGATGGCGCTCTCGCTCGATGACTTCATCATCACCTTCTTCACCATCAGCGGTGGGGTGACCCTTCCGACCTTCGTGTTTGGCATGATCCGCACCGCATTGACGCCAGCCGCGAACGCTGTCGGCACTCTAATCCTGGCAATAACGATCGGGGCGACTCTTGCTGCGCTTTGGTTGACACGCTATCGCGACTAGCGACGACTCGTGTCTGACGTCAGAGCCTATGGGACGGATTGAGGGGATTTGGTAGTGGAGGATTTCTGGCTCATCGTAGGGACCGAAGGGACCGGGGATGAGGCAGAAATCTTAGGCTTCGACATCCGAGGCGGAGCAGACGGTGCGGGACGTCCGCCGTCGGACGCGTAAGCCGTATTCGGCCGAGGAGAAGATCCAGATCGTTTTGTCCGGGCTGCGCGGGGAGGCCAGTATCGCCGAGCTGTGCCGGCGCGAGGGGATCGCGGAGAGCCTAGGCTTGGTCCAACAGATCCGTCCGCATGGCGAAACCGTTAGGGCCCCAGTCGCAGGGCACGACGAAATGAACGGCGAGATCATCGTCAACCATGCCGGTGTACGTACGGTCAGTCGAACGATCCGCGCCGTGACCCGGCTGGCGATCCGAGACGATTCGCTGTTCGGGCTGTAGAGTTCCCTTTTCCCGAGATTTCTTTCCCTGATACGTCCGAGAAAATTCCCTGTTTCCATGCGTAGGGAATTCGCCTCCAAGTGCCTGTCGCTGCTCCGTGATTCAGCTCAATCCAAGCACGCGGGGCACCAGATCCGAAGAATTGTGAAATCGCGCCCAACTGTGACCCCACCATCATATGGTGCTGAGTCATTGATGGAAGTGTCGAATCGAGTGCCCGGGTGGGGCTACGGTTGGACGCGAAACGCGACCCCACCTGAATCAGCTTTTCTCCAACGAACGCAACCGGTTACGAAGCTTAAGGGGTGGGGTCAAAGTTGGGCGCGATTTCGCAGTAATGTGCCAGCGGCGCCAGAAGTCCTGGATGCTGGTGGCCTTGTAGGGCGAGTCGATGTTGGCCGACAGCCGGATGCCGAACAGGCGCGCCGCGCCCACCGCCATGTCGCAGTAGCCCGAGAAGTCGAAGAAGAGCTGCATGGAGTAGGCCAGCGCGCCGCCCCAGGCGCGCGCCGCGTCGATGGTCTCGCCAGCCTCGGCGGCGGCGAAGACCGCCGTCGCGTAAGGCGCCACGCCGTCGGCCAGCACCGCCTTCTTGAACAGGCCGATGGCCAATATGGTCAGCCCGGCGGCGATGTCGTCGAGCCGGAGCGCCGCGCCGTGCGCGCGGAACTGCGGCATCATTTCGCGGTGGTGGACGATCGGGCCGGCGATGAGCTGCGGAAAGAACGTGACGAACAGCGCGTAGCTGACCAGATCGCGGTCGGCGACGCCGCCACACGCCACGTCCACCTGGTACGCGATCTGCTGGAAGGTGAAGAACGAGATGCCGAACGGCAGCACCACGTGAAGCAGCTCGGCATCGGTACCCAGCGCGGCGTTCGCGGTCTGGATCGCGAAGTCGGCGTACTTGAAGTGGGCGATGAGGCCGAGGTTGAAGAGGACGCCACCGACGAGCACGGCCTTGCGCGCGCTTGGCCGCCCCCGCAGGCCGGCCGAGGCAAGCCAGAGCCCGAGGACGAAGTTGGCGGCGATCGAGCCGCCGAGCAGCAGGACGAAGCGCGGACCCCAAAAGCCGTAGAAGAAGATCGAGGCGCCGAGCAGCACGGCGAGCACCGCAAGCACCGCGCGCACCGGCCGCGCGCTCAGGCATCGCTGGGTACCCACGTCGAGAAGTGCAGCAGGCTCTCGTAGCGCACGGGCGCGAAGCCGGCGCGCGCATAGAGCGCGAGCGCTGGCGCGTTCTCCCATTCGGTGACGACGCGCACGGCGCGGCGCCCCTCGCGCGCTGCGATCGCAAGGATCCGCGCGAGGAGCGCGGAGGCGATGCCGCGCCGCTTTGCCACCACCGAGACGAGGTCGATGCGGATGTCGTCGCCGTCCTGCGCGAGGGTGACGAAGCCGCTCTCGAGCGCCACGACGCGTTGGCGCGCGCCGGACAGCGCGTTCGCTATCCGCCGGGCCCAGAAGCGGTCATGGGCGGCGCGCGGGATCGCGACGTCGAGCGCGAAGCGGTCATGGACGAAATTCGCGGCGTGGCGTGCGATCTCGGACGGCGCGAGGTCGAGGCCGGGCAGGGCGGGCGCGGCCGGCGCGCGCGCGTTCTCACGCGGCCCCGGGCGCTGTATGACTAGGCGTCCGCGACGGGCCGCCCCGAGGCCTCGCGGGAAAGGAGACCGACCGTGAAAGCCGTGATCCTCGCCGGAGGAAAAGGCACGCGCATCGCCGAGGAGAGCGCGTCGCGCCCCAAGCCGCTGATCGAGATCGGCGGGCGCCCGATCCTCTGGCACATCATGAGCGGCTACGCGGCGCACGGCATCACCGAGTTCGTCGTCTGCGCCGGCTACAAGGGCTACATGATCAAGGAGTATTTCGTGAACATGCTCCTGCACCATGCCGACGTGGAGGTCGACATGGTGCGGCGCGAGGTCTCGCATCTCGGCGCGAACCCGCCGCCCTGGAAGGTGACCGTCGTGGACACGGGCCAGGAGACGATGACCGGCGGCCGGCTCAGGCGCGTCGCGCCCTTCCTGCCTCCCGGCGAGACCTTCTGCATGACCTATGGCGACGGCGTCAGCGACGTTGACATCGGCGCGACCATTGCCTTCCACCGCGCGCAGAAGGTCGCGGCGACGATGACCGTGGTGCGACCGCCGGCGCGCTTCGGCGCGGCGGAGCTCGACGGCGACCGCGTCGTCGCCTTCCGCGAGAAGACGCAGGCCGACAGCGGCTTCATCAACGGTGGCTTCTTCGTGCTCGAGCCCTCGGTGCTCGACCTGGTCGAGGGCGACGCGACCGTCTGGGAGCGGGCGCCGCTGGAGCGCCTCGCCGCGTCGGGCCAGCTCGTTGCGTTCCGGCACACCGGCTTCTGGCAGCCGATGGACACGCTGCGCGAGAAGCTCATGCTCGAGGAGCTCTGGGAAAGCGGCAGGGCGCCCTGGCTGAAGCGATGAACCCCTCCGCCGATTTCTGGGCGGGCCGGCGCGTCCTGCTGACCGGCCACACGGGCTTCAAGGGCAGCTGGCTCGCGGCTTGGCTCGCGCGCCTCGGCGCGCGCGTGCATGGCCTCGCCCTGCCGCCGGAGACGCGCCCGAGCCTGCATGCGCTCCTCGGCGCGGCGCCCGCGCTCGGCGAGACGATCGGCGACATCCGCGACCCCGCGACATGCGCCGCGGCGATGGCGGCGGCCTCGCCGGAGATCGTGCTCCATCTCGCCGCGCAGGCTCTGGTGCGGCGCTCCTATCGCGAGCCGGCCGCGACCTACGCGACCAACGCGATGGGGACGCTCAACCTGCTCGAGGCCGCGCGCGGGCGACCCGGCCTGCGCGCCATCCTCGTCGCGACCACCGACAAGGTTTATCGCAACGATGGTGCAGGGCGCGCCCTCCGCGAGTACGACCCGCTCGGCGGCCATGATCCCTACAGCGCGTCGAAGGCGGCCGCCGAGATCGTCGTGGAATCGCATCGCGCGAGCTTCCTCGCATCCGCCGGGGTGGGCGTGGCGACGGCTCGCGCGGGCAACGTGATCGGCGGCGGCGACTGGTCGGAGGACCGCATCATCCCCGACCTGCTGCGCGCGCTCGACGCGGGGCGGCCGGTCGAGCTGCGCTATCCCGACGCGGTGCGGCCCTGGCAGCACGTGCTCGAGCCGCTGGCAGGATACCTGCGCCACGCGCAGGCGCTCGCGGAGGATCCCGCCGGCGCTCCGACGGCGCTCAATTTCGGCCCCGATCCCGGCGCCTTCCTCACCGTGCGCGACCTCGTCGCGCGCTTCTCCGCGCGCTTCGCCGGCAGGCCCGGCTGGACGCCGCAGCCCGGCACGCATCCCGCGGAGGCCGGGTACCTGACGCTCGACCCCGCGCGCGCCGCCGCGACGCTCGGCTGGCGGTCACGCCTCCCGGCCGACACGGCCATCGACTGGACCGCCGGCTGGCACGCGGCGCTCGCCGCGGGCGCGCGGGCTGCCGACCTCGTCCTCGCCGACATCGAACGCTACGAAGGCGCAACGCCATGACGACGCTGGCCTGCCGCTCCTGCGGCGCCCCGCTATCCCGCAGCTTCGTCGACCTCGGGCGCACGCCGCTCGCCAACAGCTACGTGCCGCCGCACGCCGCCGGCACGCCGGACCCGACCTTCCCGCTGCATGCGCGGATCTGCGACGCCTGCCTGCTGGTGCAGGTGGAGGCCGTGACGGCGCCCGAGGACATATTCGGCGAGTACGCCTATTTCTCGTCCTATTCCTCGTCCTGGGTCGCCCACGCGAAGCGCTTCTGCGAGGACGCGACGCGGCGCTTCGGCCTATCGGGTTCCAGCCTCGTGGTCGAGGTCGCGAGCAACGACGGCTACCTGCTGCGCCACTTCCTCGCCGCGGGCGTGCCGGTGCTCGGCATCGAGCCGGCGGCGAACGTCGCCGAGGCGGCGAAGGCGCTCGGCATCCCGGTCGAGGTGCGGTTCTTCAGTCGCGAGGCTGCGGCTGACCTCGTGGCCTCGGGCCGTGCCGCGGACCTCGTCGTCGCCAACAACGTCCTCGCGCACGTGCCCGACCTCAACGACTTCGTCGCCGGCCTCGCGCGCGCGTTGAAGCCGTCGGGCGTTCTGTCGGTCGAGTTCCCGCATCTGCTGAACCTCGTCCGCGAGGCGCAGTTCGACACGATCTACCACGAGCACTACTGCTACTTCTCGCTGCTGGCGGTGGAGCGCGCCTTCGCGCGCCACAGACTGCGCGTCTTCGACGTTGAGACGCTGCCTACGCATGGCGGCAGCCTGCGCATGCTCGCCTGCCGCGCCGACGGCACGCCGCGCGCCGAGGAGCCGCGCCTCGCGCGGGTGCGCGGGATGGAGCGCGCCGCCGGGCTCGATCGCGTAGAGGCCTATGCGGGCTTCCAGGAGAAGGTCGACGCGGTTCGCGACGCGCTGCTCGCCTTCCTGCGCCGCGCGCGGGCCGAGGGACGCAAGGTCGCGGCCTATGGCGCGGCGGCGAAGGGCAACACGCTGCTGAACTACTGCGGCATCGGCACGGACCTCGTGGAGTACGTGGTCGACCTCAACCCGCACAAGCAGGGGCGCCTGCTGCCCGGCTCGCGCCTGCCGGTCCATGCGCCGTCGCGCCTCGCCGAGACACGGCCGGACTACGTTCTGGTGCTGCCGTGGAATATCGCCGCGGAGATCACGTCGAGCATGGCGCATGTGCGTGGCTGGGGCGGCCGCTTCGTGGTCGCCGTGCCGACCACGCGCATCCTCGACTGAGGACGCGGCGTCAGGCGCGGCGCAGGCCGAGGCTCCCGGCCACGAGGCGGCGCAGCTTCCAGGCGTGCCGGCCGGCGTAGCGCAGCAGCGAGGGAAGCAGCGCGGCGCGCTGCGCCGCGGGCAGGCCGGATTCGCCGAGCAGCCGCAGCGCCTCGCGCAGGAAGTCGCGGTAGAGGCGCTTCTGGTCCGCGAGCGTGCGCGGCTTGTAGCGCGCCTCGGAGAGCGGGGTTTGGCGCTGGTAGTAGGTCGCTTCATTCGACGCCGCGACGCGCCCATCGAGCAGGAAGGGCAGCAGCGTGACGAACTCGTTGCCCCAGGCATGGCCGAAGCGCTCGGTCGCGAGCTGCGCGCGCAGCAGCGCAGCGCGATCGACGAGGCCGTAGATCCAGCCGCTCTGCGCCCAGCGCAGCAGCGCCATCCGGCGCGCGAGGCCGCGCGCGGCCAGCAGCGACGCGGGCACGCCGAAGCGCAGGTCTTCCGCGCCGTCGATCGTCGTCTTCACCACCTGCGGCACGGCGAGGAGGCAGCCCGGCGCGCCCGTCGCCGCCTCGTGGAGCGCCGAGACGAAGTTCGGCGACCAGCGGTCGTCATGCGCGGCGAGCATGAACCAGCGCGCCTCGGCCACCTGCCGGACGAGGGCGAAGTTGCCGATCATGCCGAGGTTCTCGCGCTGGCGATGCAGCTCGATGCGGCTGTCGCGCGCGGCCCAGGCGGCGAGGATGCCGGGCGTCGCGTCGGTCGACGCGTTGTCGGAGACGACGATGCGCAGGTCGGCGAAGTCCTGCGCGCAGAGCGAGGCCATCGCCGCGTCGAGGTACTCGGCGCCGTTGTAGACGGGCAGGCCGATGGCGACCGTGGGCAGGGCGCTCATCCGCCGCAGCGCTCCAGGAACGCCTCGACCGGGCCGTAGAGCACGTCCTCGAGCGCGCGCAGCCTGTCGTCGGGCCAGTCCCACCAGGCCAGCGCCAGCAGCCGCGCGACGATCTCCGGCGGGAAGCGGTGGCGCACCACCTGCGCCGGATTGCCGGCGACGATCGCGTAGGGCGGCACGTCGCGCAACACCACCGCTCCCGCGCCGACGACGGCGCCGTGGCGGATCGTGACGCCGGACAGCACCATGGCGCGCGCGCCGATCCAGACGTCGTTGCCGATCGTCACGCCTCCGCGCGTCGTGGCGTCGCGGTTCCCCGCCGCGGGATCGAAGAGCAGCGTGCGGAACGGATAGGTCGAGGCGAGGTGCGTTGGGTGGTCCGCCTGTCCGAAGACCAGCACATCGGGACCGATCGAGCAGAAGCTGCCAATCGAGATCGGCGCCGCTGCGCTCGGTCGCACGAGGTTGCGCCTGGAGAGCCCGTAGCTGTGGCGGCCGACGCTCACGTGCTCGGGCAGCTTCGGCTCGCGCCGGCGGCGGAAGAGGCGCGCGATCATCGGTCGGCTCCCTGCGCGCGCTGCCAGTCTATGGCGGCGGCGATGCTGTCCTCGAGATCGTGGCGGGGCGCGAAGCCGAGTTCGCCGCGCATGCGCGCCAACGCGGGAACGAGCCGCGCCGGCTCGCCCGCGCGCGCCGGCAGCGCGCCGAGGCGCAGCAGCTCCGGTCGCCCGCAGCGTGCGGCGACGCGGCGGGCGATCTCCGCGACGCTGGCGGGCGCGCCGCGTCCGAGATTGACGCGACCCTGGAGCGGCGAGGCGGCAAGCCGCGCGAAGGCGGCGCCGAGGTCGCGCACGTCGATCGGATCCTGGACCTGGGTCCCCGCCGTGCAGCGCGCCTCCTGCCCGGCATCGAGCGCGGCGACGATCGAGGGCAGCAGGCGCCCCGCGCGCTCGCCCGGCCCGATCGCGTGGAAGACCACGCCCCATGTGGCCTCCATGCCCGTCTCGGCGGCGTAGGCCGCGGCGACGTCCCAGAGCGCGCCCTTGGCGGCGCCGTAGAGCGTCGCGGGCCGCCGCGGTGCGTCCTCGCGCACGGGCGCCGCACCGATGCCCGTCCAGTCGTGTTCCGCGCATGTGCCCGCGCCGACGAAGCGCGTGCCGCCCGCCTCGCGGAACGCGCGCAGCAGCGTCGCGCCGGCGGCGAGCCAGTCGAGATTCGCCGCCGAGGTCCAGTAGCCGGGCCCGACATCCCAGGCGAGGTGGATGCAGGTATCGCATGCCGCGGCGGCGACGGCGCCGCGCAGCGCGGGGGCGTCGAGCATGTCGACCGCACGCCACCGCAGCATGGCGCCCGCCGCCGGTCGCGGTCGCCGCGACAGCGCGACGACCTCCACGTCGTCGCGCGCGAGCGCGTCGAGGACGGCCCGCCCGACGAAGCCCGTGGCACCGGTGACCAGGACGCGCCTCATCGCGCGAGTTCCGCTTCGGCCAGGCCGGAGAGCAGGGGCAGCGCGTGATCGCGCTCCGAGACGATCCTCGGCACGATCGGCCAGGCGACGGCGACGAGCGGATCGTCCCAGCGGAAGCCGCGCGCCAGCGCGGGCCGGTAGGTCGCGCCCATCATGTAGAAGACGCTCGTGTCATCCGCGAGCGTGACGAAGCCATGCGCGAAGCCGGCCGGCACGAAGAGCGCCCTGCCGTCATTCGCCGCGAGCTCCACCGCGGTCCACCTGCCGCGCGTCGGCGAGCCCGGGCGGATGTCGACCGCGACGTCGAACATCCGGCCCGAGAGGCAGCGCACGAGCTTCGCATCGGGCTCGGGCGCGGCCTGGAAATGCATGCCGCGCAGCGTGCCGCGGAAGCGGTTCGAGGAGATGTTGCATTGCGTGCCGAGCGGCGGCAGGCCGGCGGCGGCGAAGGCCTCCGCGCAGTAGCTGCGCTCGAAGCCGCCACGCTCGTCCTCCATGCGCGGCGTCTCGACGAGCACGACGCCGGGAAGGGATGTGGCAATGAAGCGCATGGGCGGCTCCAACATCTTCATGCGCGCAGCGCGGCGTCGGCGCAGGCGGATGGACGATCGGGCCCCGACGGTTCGGAGGATAGCGCGCCCGCCACGCCGGCGATCGCCGGCAGGGCCTCGCCTCGGCGGTCGGCCGTGTCCACGTTCAGCGCAAAGACGCAGAACAGCGCGTAGGCGAGCAGCCCCGCGAAGGCGCCATGCGCGAGCAGCGACGCCCGCGCCATGCGCGAGCAGCGACGCCCGCGCCGGGAGGGAGCCGCGCGCCCCGCGATCAGGGACGCGACCAGGACGGCCGGCACGAAGCCGGCGATGAACGCGAATGAATTGAACAGCACGGGCGGTGGTGCTCGGGACGGTGGCCTGTGGCTAGGCGCCCTGCTTCAGCTTGGCGGCGGCCTCGCGGTAGTCGCGCGTGGTCTTGTCGAGCCGCATGGCGAGTTCGCGCATGATCTCGATGGAGATCTGCGGGAACTGGGTGACGAGCTGGTAGAACAGGTCCTTGGAGATGCGCAGCGTCTCCAGCGGCTTGGTCGCCTTCACCGTGGCGGTTCGTGGCACGTTGCACAGGATCGCGATATCGCCGAAGAAGCCGTGCTTGCCCACGGTCGCCACCTTGATCGGACCGTTCGGCGCGTCCAGCAGCACGTCGGCCTCGCCGTCCAGGATGATGTAGAGCGCATCGCCCGGGTCGCCCTGGTGGAACAGCTCCTCGTCGGCCTTGAAGGTCAGCCGTTCGCTGGTGAACGCCAGCAGCTTCAGCTTGCTCGGCTCGACCTTGGCGAACAGAGATATGGCGCGCAGCGCCTCGACGTCCTGGTTCAGGCTCATGGGTTGCGTTCCTCCGGCTACTCGGCCGAGACGAGCTGGCTCAGGGGGCCGTCCTTGCCCAGCAGCTCCGTGAACGTGCCGGTCTGGGCGACACGGCCGCCCTTCAGCACGACGACCTGATCGAAGTACTTGGCCAGGCTGGCACGGTGCAGCGCCCAGATCAGGGTGCGCCCTTCGAACTCGCCGAGCAAGCTGGTCAGCACGTGGGCCTGGGAGGGACCATCGAACGACGCGGTTGCCTCGTTGAGGATCAGCACGTCGGGGCGCTTGAGCAGGGCGCGTGCCAGGGCGAGCTTCTGGCGCTGCACCGGCGTGAGCCGTGTGCCGCCGATGCCGGCCGGGAAATCAAGTCCCACCTCGATGACGATCTCGCGCAGGCCGAGGGCCTCGACGAGCTGCGAGATCAGATCGCCGATGCGCTGGGCGGCCTGCGCCTTACCGTAGGCGACCTTGCCGAACAGGATGTTGTCCTGCAGCGAGGTAAGTCCGTTGTATGTCGCGGGGTCGAAGAACGCGATGGTGTCGCGGTAGCGGGCGGGCAGTCCCTCGGCGAAGGCACGGCGCGCCACCAGCAGGCGTTCGCGCATGGCTTCGTCGATCTTGCCCAGCCGGTGGCGCGCCGGGATCAACTGGAACGGCAAGTTCAGCAAGCGCAGGCGGTCGGGCTCCGCCAGGGCCTCCAGCTTGCCGGGCTCGGTGCGGCGCAGCAACGCCTGGTACTCCGGCAGGTCCTCGGAGCCGATGAAGCTGAACTGGGCGAAGAACTCGTGCTCGGGCGGCAGATCGGCGAACAGCTCGATCATGGTCTGCGCCACTTCGTAGCCCATGGTCAGCAGATCGTCGGTCAGGCCGGTGTCGTCCAGCACCTTGCGCACGTAGGCGTTCTCGGCCAGGCGCGTGCCGACGAAGGTGTCGTCGCGCGAGGTGCCGAACAGCAGGTTCTCGGCGACCGTGGCGTTCAGATTGTAGCGGGTCGGGTCGAACGGCTCGACCAGGTCCGCCAGGTCGGTTTCGGCCAACTGTTCGCGCAGCGCCGCGCGCGCCTCCAGCACGCGCCAGGCGGCGTCGGGCTTCAGCAGCGGGTCGATCGTGCCGCGCAGGCCGAACTGGTAGACGTCGGGGCTCATGTCCGCCAGGTCGAGCACGCGGGTGATGGCGTGGATCAGCGCCTCGGGCGCGGCGGCGCCGGCGGCGCCGTAGTCGATCCAGTCATCGTTGCAATCGTCCTCCGCGTTGCCCGACAGGCGCGCCTCCATCATGGCGCGGCGGCGCCGCGCCGCGGGGACCTCGGCCGCGTAGTCGAACGGCCTGAGCGGCCGGTGCTTCAGCCCGTAGGTCAAGTTGTCGACGAGCGAGGCGGACAGCAGCGGCGTGTTCGGCCCGACGTAGGCGATGCGCCGCCCGGTCAGGGCCTCGGGCACGGACTTGAGGTCGACGCCGCCGGCCGTGACACGACCAGCGGTCGGATCGATGAGGCGGGCCAGCAACATGGTCAGCTCGCCCTTGCCGCTGGCCGCGTCACCCGCCAGCGCGACGCGCCGGCCGATCGGGATCGTCATGCTGAGGGCATCGACCAAGGGATCGCCGTCCTCGGAATAACCCAGGTTCGACACCTCGATGGCACCAGCCAGGGGCGGCGGGGTCTCGTGGTCGCCACCGACCAACGCTTCGTCGCGCAGGCCCGGCGGATCGAACTGGTCGATGACCTGCTGGTACTTGATGCGGCTGTCTTCCTTGGTCTGGTAGTAGGTCAGCAGCTCGTTCCACGGTCCTGGCAGGTCCTTGTACGCCGCCAGCACGGCGACCAACGCGCCCAGCGAGAGCTGGCCCTCGATGACGTAGTAACCGCCGATCGAAAAGAAGAAGAACGGCGTCAGCTGCGACATGAAGTTGTTGAGGAACTTGGCGAGAAACTTGAGCGTGTAGATGCGGTAGCGGATGTCGTAGATGCGCCCGAAGCGGGCCGAGAAGTCCGCCAGCTCCCAGCGCACCGTGTCGTGGGCGTGGATTTCCTGACTGGACTGGGTCGCCTCGGCGATGCGCTCGGAAAGCTTGCGCACCTCCTTGACCCGATCCTTGCCGAGCAGGTTCACCTTGCGCTGCAGCTTTGGGATGAGCCAGCCCTGGATCGGGTAGAGCGCGATCGCCGCCGCGCCCATGTAGAAGTCCTGGGCGAAGATGAAGAAGATCGCGGTCAGCAGCAGGCCGCCCTGGTAGAGCGGCAGGACCACGGCGTCGCCGATGTAGCCGCCCAGCGGTTCCACTTCGGAGGTCACCATGGGAATGATCTCGCCCGAGGAAACGCGCCGGAAATGCGGTAGCGGAAACCGCAGGGCGCGCGCGAGCAGCTGGTAGCGCAGGCGGCGCAGCATGCGCTCGCCCATGACACCCTTCATGACGTTGAGCAGGTACTTGAAGCCGCCGTTGATGAGCACCAGCGCCAGAAACAGCGCACAATAGGCGTATAACAGAGGCTTCTGATCCAAGCCAAAAAACTCGAACCCCAGTATTTGAAATGGTAGGGGAAACTCGGACGATGCGCTGTCCAACGCATCGTTGACGATCAGTTTCGGAACGTCGAGCGAGGCGTAATAGAACGGCAACGACGCCAGGGTCACCAGCACGATCATGACTTGCTGGCGCTTTGAGTACTTCAGGATGTAACGAAAGATACTCGGTTCCATCGCCCTGCGCCGCCGGGCCCGGCGGCGCCGGGCCAAATGGCGCGGCACCTTAGCCCAGGCACCGACAGAGGTACAGCCGTCGACTCGCGGCCACCCGGACCCTATGCCATAGTCCGCCCGCAGCCACGCCTTTTGGGGCGAGGATGCGCTCACGCACCATGGGCATGGGGTCGCGGGGAATGGGCCCACGAGTCCTCATCTACAGTCACGACACGTTCGGGCTCGGCCACCTCCGGCGCTGCCGTACCATCGCGCATGCGCTGGTCGAGAACTTCCGCGAATTGTCGGTGCTGATCCTGTCGGGCTCGCCGATCATCGGCTCGTTCGATTTCCGCGCCCGCGTCGACTTCGTGCGCGTCCCCGGCGTGATCAAGCTGCGCAGCGGCGACTACACCTCGCTCAATCTGCACATCGATATCGAGGAGACGCTCGCCATGCGGGAGTTGATCATCCGGCATACCGCCGAGATCTTCGATCCCGACATCTTCCTCGTCGACAAGGAGCCGCTGGGCCTGCGCGGCGAGGTCAAGGAGACGCTCGAGACCCTGAAGGAGCGTGGCACGCGCCTGGTGCTCGGCCTGCGCGATGTGCTGGACGAGCCGGCGCACCTGGCGCCGGAATGGAAGCGCAAGGGCGTGGGGCCGGCGCTGCGCGATCTCTACGACGAGATCTGGGTCTACGGCCTGCCGCAGATCTGGGACCCGCTGGCCGACATCAACGTGCCCAAGTCGGTGCGCAAGAAGGTGGTGTTCACCGGCTACCTGCGCCGTTCGGTACCCTACACCGTGCCGAGCGGGCGCGAGCTGATCGACATGGAGGAGCCGTTCCTGCTGGTCACGCCCGGCGGCGGCGGCGACGGCGAAGCGCTGGTCGACTGGGTGATCCGCGCCTACGAATCCTCGTTCACGCCGCCGTGGCGGGCGCTCATCGTGTTCGGGCCGTTCATGCAGGCCGAGACGGTGGCCGAGTTCCAGCGGCGCATCGCGGCGATCCCGCGCCTGCGCAGCATCATCTTCGACGCGTACATCGAGACCATGATGTCGCGCGCCGCGGGCGTAGTGGCCATGGGCGGCTACAACACGTTCTGCGAGATCCTGTCGCTGGACAAGCGCGCGATCATCGTGCCGCGCACGGTGCCGCGCATGGAGCAGGCGATCCGCATGCGCCGCGCCGCCGAGCTCGGCCTGGTCGCCATGCTCAGCGACGACGGCCAGCGCGATCCGCAGCGCATGGCCACCGCGCTGCGCCACCTGCCCCAGCAGAAGCGGCCATCGAGCGTGGTGATCCCCGGCCTGCTGGACGGGCTCGAGAACGTCAACCGGCTGGTCGAGCTGGGACTGGAACGGCGCGCGGCGTACCGGCTGGCCGTGGCGAAGTGATCGGCGTGTGAGGCGGCCGGTCGCGTTCGTCCTCAAGGGCTACCCACGCCTGTCCGAGACCTTCATCGCCCAAGAAATCCTGGCGCTGGAGCGGCGCGGTCTGGACGTGCGCATCGTGTCGCTGCGCCGGCCGGCCGACCGCGCGCTGCACCCGGCGCACCGGGCGATTCGCGCGCCCGTCGCCTATTTGCCGGAGTATCTGTGGCACGCGCCGCTGCGCGTCGTCGCCGGCTGGTGGCGCGCCCGGCGCCTGCCGGGCTACGGCGCAGCCTGGTGCGCCTGGCGCGCCGACCTGGCGCGCGATCGCACGGCCAACCGGGTACGCCGGTTCGGCCAAGCGTGCGTGCTGGCCGCCGAGGCGCCGGCGGCGATCGGCCAGTTCCACGCGCACTTCCTGCACACGCCGGCCTCGGTCACCCGTTACGCGGCGGTGATGCGCGGCCTGCCCTGGTCGGTCTCGGCCCACGCCAAGGACATCTGGACCACGCCCGAATGGGAGAAGCGCGAGAAGCTTGCCGCGTGCGCCTGGGCCGTCACCTGCACCCGGGCCGGCTGGCGGGCGCTCGACGCGCTGGCACCGACTGGCCGCGTCGAGCTGGTCTATCACGGGCTCGACCTGGAGCGGTTCCCGCCGGCGCCGCCCGGCGAGACGCGCGACGGCGTCGATCCCGCGCATCCGGTGCGCATCCTGGCGGTCGCGCGCGCCGTGCCCAAGAAGGGCCTGGACGATCTGCTGGCCGCCCTGGCCACCCTGCCCACCGGCCTGCATTGGCACCTGACCCACGTGGGCGGCGGACCGTTGCGCGCCTCCCTCGAGGCCCAGGCGCGCGCCGCCGGCATCGCGGCGCGCGTCACCTGGCTGGGCGCCCGCCCCCAGGAGGATGTGCTGGCCGCCTACCGCGCCGCCGATCTGTTCGCGCTGAGCCCGCGCGTCGCCGCCGACGGCGACCGCGACGGCCTGCCTAACGTGCTGGTCGAGGCGCAGAGCCAGGGCCTGGCCGTGGTCGCCACCGCGATCGCGGGCGTGCCCGAGCTGATCGAGCCCGAGGTCAACGGCGTGCTGGTCGAGCCGGGCGACCGGGCGGCCCTGACATCGGCGCTGGCGCGCCTGATCGCCGATCCCGCCTTGCGCGCGCGCCTGGGCGCGGCGGGTGCCGCGCGGGTGCGGCGCGATTTCGATCTCGGGGCCGGCATCGACCGGCTGGCGGCGAAGTTCGGCGTGGATTGAGACCGTGGCCCGCGTCGCGTTCTACGCGCCCATGAAGCGCCCGGACCACCCGGTGCCGTCGGGCGACCGGCGCATGGCGCGCGCGCTGATGGTCCTGCTGGGCGACCTGGGCCACCAGGTGACCGTGGCGTCGCGCCTGCGCGCCTTCGACGGCACGGGCGACGCGTTGCGCCAAGCGCGCATCCGCGCCCGCGCCGTGCGCGAGGCCGACCGCCTGGCCGCGACCCTGGCGCCCCGGCCCGCCGTCTGGTTCACCTACCATGTGCACCACAAGGCGCCCGACTGGATCGGGCCGGTGGTCGCCGATCGTCTGGCCATCCCCTACGTGGTGGCCGAGCCGAGCATCGCCCGGAAGCGCCTGGAGGGCCCCTGGGCGGTCGGCTTTGAGGGTGCGCTGGCGGCGATCGGTCGCGCCGATGCTGTCCTGGTCATGACCGAGCGCGATCGACCCGGCCTGCGCGGCGTGGTGCCGGCACGGCGCACGGTGCCGCTGCCGCCATTCGTGGACCCGGCGCCGTTCGTGTCGGTGCGCCGCGACCGGGCGGCCCTGGCGGCGCGCCACGGCCTGGACCCCGGGCAACCCTGGCTGCTGACCGTCGCCATGATGCGGCCCGGCGCCAAGACCTCGTCCTACCAGCGCCTGGGCGCGGCGCTGGCGCGCGTGCGCGGCCGGCCGTGGCAGCTCTTGGTCATCGGCGACGGCCCCGCCCTTGACGCGTGCCGTGCCGCCCTGGCCCCGCTGGGCCCGAGCGTCCACGGGCTCGGCGCATTGCCCACCCACGCGTTGCCGGCGTATTACGCGGCGGCGGACGTGTTTGTCTGGCCCGGCGTCGGGGAGGCTTACGGCATGGCGTATCTGGAGGCCCAGGCGGCGGGCTGCCCCGTGATCGCGGCGGCCGAGCCGGGTGTCACCGCCGTGGTGCGCGACGGCACGTCGGGCCTGCTGGTGCCGCCGGGCGACGACGCGGCGTTCGCCGCCGCCGCCGTGCGCCTGCTCGACGAACCACGGCTGCGCGCGGCGCTGGGCCGGCGCGCGCGCGCCTACGTGTCGCGCCGTCACGGGCCGGCGGCGGCGGGGCGCGCCGTGGCCCGCGCGCTGCGCATCGCCGGGGTCGGGCCGTGACGCTGCTGATCCTCATGCGCCACGGCCGCACCTCGGCCTCGGCGGAGCGACGACTCAAGGGGCGGCTCGACGTGCCGCTCGGCGAGGCGGGCCGCGCCGAGGTCGCGGCCTGGCGCCTGCCTGAGGACGCGGCGGGCGCGCGCTGGTTCACCAGCCCGCTCGGGCGCGCGCGCGAGACCGCGGCGATCCTGGGCGTGGCGGCCGCGGTCGAGCCGCGCCTGATCGAGATGCACTGGGGGCTGTGGGAGGGGCGGTCGCTGGCCGAGCTGCGCGACGCCGATCCCGAGGGCATGGAGGCCAACGAGGCGCGCGGGCTAGATTTCCGCGCGCCCGGCGGCGAGAGCCCGCGCCAGGTGCAGGCGCGCGTGGCGCCCTGGTTGGCCGAGATCGCGACGGGCTCCGAACCGGTGTGCGCCATCGCGCACAAGGGCGTGATCCGTGCCGTGATCGGCCTGGCCACGGGGTGGGACTTCGTTGGCGAGCCGCCGGCGCGCATCTGCTACGGCGACGCGCACCTGTTCCGGCTCGACGCGGCGGGCCGGCCCACGGTCGAACGGCTGAACCTGCCCCTGACCGGATCGGCGTGACGGCGCGGGTCCTGATCGCGGTCACCCACCTGCTGGGCATCGGGCACTTGGCCCGCGCCGCCCTGATCGCCGAAGCGCTGGCGGTGCGCGGCGTGGCCACCACCCTGGTCAGCGGCGGCATGACGGTGCCGGGGCTCGGCGTCGGCGGCGCGCGTCTGGTCGCACTTCAGGGCTTGCGCGCGACCGACGAGAGCTTCGCCCATCTGGTCAACGCCGAATGCCGGGCGGCGGACGCGGCGCTGTTCGCGGCACGCCGCGAGCGCCTGCTGGCGCTCCTGGCCGAGACCGCGCCGCACCTGGTGGTTGTCGAGCAGTATCCGTTCGGCCGGCGCAAGCTGGCGGCGGAGTTCGACGCGCTGCTGGTCGCGGCGCGCGCGCGCGGCGCGGTGACCGTGGGTTCGGTGCGCGACGTGCTGCAGCGCACGACACCGGAACGGGCGGCGGCGATGGCCGTGGTGGCGCGCGACCGGCTGGACGCGGTGCTGGTCCACGGCGACGCCCGTGTGTTGCCCTTCGAGGCGAGTTTCCCGGCGGCCGGCCTGATCGCCGACCGGCTGGTCTACACGGGCTATGTCGCGGCGGCGCCGGCGCCACGCGAACCGGCGGGGCCAGGCCACTGCGAGGTCCTGGTGTCGGCCGGCGGCGGCGCCGTGGGCGCCGGCCTGCGCCGCCTGCGCCGCGCCGCGCTGGCGGCCGCCGCGCTGGATCCTGGCCGGACCTGGCGCGTGCTGACAGGGACGGGCACCATCCCGCCGGACATGGGTCCAGCGCCGCCGCCCAACGCCGTGATCGAGCCGAACCGGCCGGATTTCCGCAGCCTGCTGGCCCATTGCGCGGTTTCGGTGTCCCAGGGCGGCTACAACACCGTGGCCGACGTGCTGGCGGCGCGGGCGCGCGCGGTCGTGGTGCCGTTCAGCGCCGGCGGTCAGACCGAACAGGCGACGCGGGCCGCGCGGCTGGAGGCCCTGGGTCTGATGCATGTGATCGCCGAGGACGACCTCGGCCCGGCGCGGTTGGCCCAGGCCGTAGCGGCTACCGCCGAGCGAACCTTGCCGACCCTGATGGTAGACATCGACGGTGCCCAAAGAAGTGCCGCTCTGCTAAAGACATGGGCCGAGACCGGCCATGTCGACCTGGGACGCGCTGGATGAGGAGTTCGACCGTTGGGCCGCTGCGGGTCGCGTCGCCACCCTGTGGTGGCGCGACGATGACGCCGGCGCGCCCAGCGCGGCGCTCGACCGCCTTTTCGAGGCCCGGCGCGCCCTCGGTACACCGCTCGCCGTGGCGGCCGTGCCCGCCTGGCTCGGCGCCGAGGGCGCGGGCCGGATCGGCGCCGAGGACGTGGACGTGCTGCAGCACGGCTGGGACCATACGGACCATGCCGCGCCCGGCGCCAAGAAGGTCGAACTGGGCGGCCGATTGCACGACACGGCGTCGCTCGCGGCGCTAGAGCGGGGCCGCGCGGTGCTGGCCCGGTTGCCCAACACGCTGCCGGTCCTGGTGCCGCCGTGGAACCGCATCGCCGAAAGCCTGGTCGGCCGTCTGGCCGGGGCTGGTTGGCGCGGCCTGTCGCGGTTCGGACCACGCCGGCGCGCCGCCGGTGGCCCCGTAACGGTCAACACCCACGTGGACATCGTCGCGTGGCATCATGGCCGCGGCTTTGTGGGCGAGGACGCGGCGTTGACGGCGGCGATCGATCATCTGCGGGCACGGCGCGAGGGCACGGTGGATGGCGGGGAGCCGACCGGGCTCCTGACCCATCACGCGGTGCACGACGCGGCGTGCTGGCGCTTCGTCGACCGTTTCGCCGCCGCGGTGGCGGGCCACGGGGGCGCGCGCTGGGTTTCGGCGCGCGAAGCCTTCGGCATCGGCCCATGAGCCTGCACCGCTACCCCACCGCGACCCTGATGGCGGATTACGGCCGCGCCGGCGCCGGCTTGGTCCTGACCGGCGGGCCGCTCGCCTTGGTGCCGATGGCGCCGGCGGTCGCCTGGGTGCTGGCCGCCATGGCGCTGCTGTTCGCCCAGTTCGCCGTGCGCACGTTTGCGCGCCAGATCGGCCCGGTCACGTGCGACGAGCGCGCCGTGACCATCGGTGGCCCGCTGGGCGGCACCGTGCCGTGGAACGACGTGACCGTGTTCAAGCTCGCCTTCTTCGCCACGCGGCGCGACCGCCGGCGCGGCTGGATGGAGCTCAAGGTCAGGGGCCGGCGCGGTCGTGCCGTGACCATCGATTCGACGATCGAGAACTTTGACGCCATCGTCGGGCGCGCCGTGGCGGCGGCCGTCGCCAACGGCGTCGCGCTGGGCGCCACGACGCGCGCTAACCTCGAGGCCATGGGCCTGGACACCGGCGCGGACGACACGCTCGACATCGCGAGAGCCACGCCGTGACGCCGCTGGTCTCGATCCGCGACCTGGTGGTCACCTTCGCCGTCGGCCCGGCAGTGGTGCCGGCGGTGCGCGGCGTGGCGTTCGACATCTGGCCGGGACGGACGACCGCGCTGGTGGGCGAATCTGGTTCGGGCAAGTCGGTGCTGTCCCAGGCGATCATGCGCATCCTGCCGAGCAACGCGGCGATCGCGCGCGGGTCGATCGTGCTGAACGACCCGGCCGGCAAGGCGCCGCCGGTCGACCTGGTCACGCTGAAGGCCGACGGCGCCGCCATGCGCGGCGTGCGCGGCGGCCGCATCTCGCTGATCTTCCAGGAGCCGATGACGTCGCTGTCGCCGCTGCACACCGTGGGCGATCAGGTGGGCGAGGCGCTGCACCTGCACCGCAGGACCAGCCGGGCCCAGGGACGCGAGCTGACCATCGACATGCTGCGCCTGGTCGGCTTCCCCGATCCGGCCAAGGCGTACCGCACCTACCCGTTCGAGCTGTCGGGCGGCCTGCGCCAGCGCGCCATGATCGCCATGGCGCTGATCTGCCGGCCGTCGCTGCTGATCGCGGACGAGCCGACGACCGCGCTGGACGTCACGATCCAGGCGCAGATCCTGAAGCTGATCGGCGACCTGCAGGCCGAGTTGGGCATGGCGGTGCTGCTGATCACCCACGACCTGGGCGTCGTGGCGAACATGGCCGAGGACGTGGTCGTCATGTACCACGGCGAGGCCATGGAGAGCGGCACGGCGCAGGATATCTTCCGCGCGCCGGAGCACCCCTATCTGAAGGCGCTGCTGCGCGCGGTGCCGCGTTTCGCCATGGCGCCGGGCGAGCGGCTGGTGCCGCTGCGGGCGATCGAGCCGCCGCATGTGGAGACTTGGCACCGCGAACCCTGGCCCACGGGCGCGGACGCCGCAGGACCGCTGCTGGACGTCCAAGGGCTCTGCAAGTCGTTCACGATCCGCAACTCCGGCCTGTTCGATCGTTCGGGACGCGGCGACGTTGCCGTGGTCAGCGACGTGTCGTTCGCGATCGCGCGCGGCGAATGCCTGGGTCTGGTGGGTGAATCGGGCTGCGGCAAGACGACCACCAGCAAGATGATCCTGCGCGCCCTGTCGGTCGGCGGCGGCACCATCCGCTTCAACGACCGCGGCACCATGGTCGACGTGGCGTCGCTGCACGGCGACACCCTGATGGCGTTCCGGCGCAAGGTCCAGTTCATCTTCCAGGACCCGTTCTCGTCGTTGAACCCGCGCATGACCGTGCTCGACATCCTGGCCGAGCCGTTCGACATCCACGGCATCGGCACGCGCGAGGAGCGGCTGGAGCGGGTGAAGGAACTGATGCGCCTGGTCGGGCTCGACGTGCGTCATCTGCGCCGCTATCCGCACAGCTTCTCGGGCGGCCAGCGCCAACGTATCGGCATCGCGCGCGCCCTCGCGCTCGGCCCCGACCTGCTGGTGTGCGACGAGCCGGTCTCGGCGCTCGACGTGTCGATCCAGGCACAGATCCTCAACCTCCTCAAGGACCTGCAGGAACGCCTGGGCCTGACCTACCTGTTCATCTCGCACAACCTGGCGGTGGTCGATTACATCGCCGACCGCATCGCGGTCATGTGCGCCGGGCGCATCGTCGAGACGGCGCCGGCCAGCGTGCTGTTCGCCGACCCGGTCCATCCCTACACCCGCGCGCTGGTGGCCGCGGTGCC
Source organism: Alphaproteobacteria bacterium (assembly GCA_016869675.1). GTDB lineage: Bacteria > Pseudomonadota > Alphaproteobacteria > SP197 > SP197 > VGDP01. Next base: position 75,716 of record VGDP01000006.1, read on the forward strand.
CGAGCCCAGCCTGGATCGTCGGCTGGACTTCGACGCGCTGATGGCGGGGCGCGCGTCGGACCCCGGGGCCTGGCCCGAGCCCTTTGCCGTGCGCGACGGCGACGCGCCGGGCATGATCGACCTGGGCGACGGGCACCTGGTGCGCGCGCGCCCGAACCTGGCGGGGGCGGCGTGATGCGCGCGTTCGCCGTCGCGGCGCTGATCCTGGTTTCGCTGGCGATGCGCGCCACGGCATTGACCCCGATCGAGCCTCCGGCGCTGGAGGACGCGGTCCTGCGCGGCGAGCTGCCGCCGGTGGCCGAGCGCCTGCCGGCCGTGCCGCTGGTGGCGCCGTTGGACGAGGGGCAGACGATCGGCGCCTACGGCGGCGAACTGCACACCATGGTGCATCGCGAGAAGGACACGCGGCTCCTGGCCGCGTTCGGCTACACGCGGCTGGTGGTCTACGACCGGGATTACGTGCTGCGGCCGGACCTGCTGGAGTCCGTCGCGATCGAGGGCGACCGCGTGTTCACCTTGCACCTGCGGCCCGGGCACAAGTGGTCCGACGGCGCCCCCTTCACGTCCGAGGACTTCCGCTACTGGTGGGAGGACGTGGCCAACGACCAGGACCTCAGCCCTTCCGGCCTGCCCCAGGTGCTGTTGGTCGACGGCGAAGCGCCAATGGTCGAATTCCCGGACGCGACCACGGTGCGCTACACGTGGTCGAAGCCCAACCCGTTCTTCCTGCCGGCGTGCGCGGCGACGACGCCGCTGTTCATCTACGCGCCGGCGCACTACCTGAAGCCCTACCATCCGCGCTACGCCGATCCGGCCGCCCTGGCGGCGCAGGCGGAGGAAGCCGGCAAGGACGGCTGGGCCGCGCTGCACAACAGCGTCGACAACCTCTACCGCTTCGACAACCCGGCGCTGCCGACGCTGCACCCGTGGACGATCACCAACGCGGCGCCGGCCAAGCGCTTCGTCGCGGTGCGCAACCCCTACTACCATCGCGTCGACGCCGAGGGCCGGCAGCTGCCCTACATCGACCGGGTCGTGCTGGACGTGGTGGACAGCAAGCTGATCCCGGCCAAGACCGGCGCCGGCGAGGCGGCGTTGCAGGCGCGCGGGCTCAGCTTCGGCGACTACACGTTCCTCAAGGAGGCGGAGGAGCGCAACAAGTACCGGGTCCACCTGTGGCGCACGGCGGTGGGCTCGGCCTTCACGCTCTATCCCAACCTCAACGTCGCCGATCCGGCGTGGCGCGCGCTGGTGCGCGACGTGCGGTTCCGCCGCGCCCTCTCGCTGGCGGTCAACCGCCACGAGGTCAACCAGGTCATCTTCTACGGCCTGGCCAACGAGGCGGCCAACACGGTGCTGCCGGAAAGCCCGCTGTTCCGCCCGGAATACCGCGACGCCTACGCCGCCTTCGACCTGATCGAGGCGAACCGGCTGTTGGACGCGATGGGTCTTTCGTCGCGCGACGGGCGCGGCGTGCGGCTGCTGGCGGACGGTCGGCCGCTCGAGATCGTGGTCGAGACGGCGGGCGAGGACACGACGCAGACCGACGTGCTGGAGCTGATCCACGACAGCTGGATGGCGGCGGGCGTGAAGCTCTACTCGCGGCCCATGCAGCGCGAGGTGCTGCGCAACCGCGTGTTCGCCGGCCAGACGGTGATGTCGGTGTGGACCGGCTACGAGAACGGCGTGACCACGGCGGGCATGAGTCCCTTCGAGTTCGCGCCGACCACCCAGCAGTCGCTGCAATGGCCGGCGTGGGGCCAGTACTTCGAAACCGCGGGCGAATCGGGCGAGCCGGTCGACCTGCCCGAGGCCCAGGAGCTGATGGCGCTGAACGAGGCGTGGCGCGCGTCCGCGAATGACGAGGACCGCGCCGCGATCTGGCACCGCATGCTCGCCATTCACGCCGATCAGGTCTACACCATCGGCGTGGTCTCGGGCGCGTTGCAGCCGGTGGTCGTGTCGGACCGCCTGAACAACGTGCCGACGGACGCGATCTTCAATTGGGAACCGGGGGCGCAGTTCGGCGTCTGCCGGGCCGACCAGTTCTGGTTCACCCCCGGCGAAGCGACCCTGGCGACGAACTGACCCGTGCTGACCTACATCGCCCATCGCTTCCTGGTGATGATCCCGACGCTGCTCGGGATCAGCCTGCTGACGTTCATCATCATCCAGCTGCCGCCGGGCGATTATCTGACCACGTACATGGCCGAGCTGGAGGCCCAGGGCGAGGCGGCCGACGAGAAGATCGAGTTCCTGCGCCAGACCTACGGGCTCGACCAGCCCATGTGGAAGCAGTACCTGGTGTGGGTCGGCGGCCTGCTGCGGGGCGACTTCGGCCAGTCCTTCGAGTTCAACCTGCCGGCCGCCCAGATCATCGGCGACCAGTTGCTGCTGACTTTCATCGTATCGTTCGCCACCATCGTGTTCACCTACCTGGTGGCGTTCCCGATCGGCATCTACTCGGCCACCCACCAGTACTCCACCAGCGACTACACGCTGACGTTCCTTGGCTTCCTCGGCCTGGCGACGCCCAACTTCCTGCTGGCGCTGGTGCTGCTGTACGCCGCCAACGTGTGGTTCGGCACCTCGATCGGCGGGCTTATGGACCCCGAGTACCTGGATCGGCCCATGAGCTGGGGCAAGTTCGTCTCGATCCTCGAGCACCTGTGGGTGCCCGTGCTGGTCATCGGCACCTCGGGCACCGCGGGCCTGATCCGCCGGCTGCGCGCGAACCTGCTGGACGAGATGCAGAAGCAGTACGTGGTGACGGCGCGCGCCAAGGGCATGCCGCCGCTGCGCGCGCTGTTCAAGTACCCGCTGCGCATGGCGCTCAACCCGTTCATCGCCGACATCGGCAACCTGCTGCCCCAGGTGATCTCGGGCGCGGCGATCGTTTCGGTGGTGCTGTCGCTGCCCACCACGGGCCCGATGCTGCTGAACGCGCTGCGCACCCAGGACATGTACCTGGCCGGGTCGTTCCTGATGTGCCTGGCGTTCCTGACCGTGCTGGGCGTGCTGGTGTCGGATCTGGCGCTGGCGCTGCTCGATCCGCGCATCCGGCTGGGTGGCGGGGCGTCGCGCTGATGGACCCGTCCTCCGACACCTCCACGCACGTGGCGCGCTACGTCTCGAGCGCGCCGTTCGACGTGACGACCGTCGAGACCATGACGGCCGAGCAGGAACGCTACTACCTGGCATCCCAATGGCGGCTAATGTGGTGGAAGCTGCGGCGCCACCGCCTGGCCGTGCTGTCGGGCCTGATCCTGGCGTTCTGCTATTCGACCATGCTGATCGCCGAGCTGATCGCGCCCTACAACCTGCACACGCGCAACACCGACCACATCTTCGCCCCGCCCCAGGCGATCCACCTGTTCCACGAAGGATCGTTCGTCGGGCCGTTCGTCTACGGCTACGACTACCGGCTGGACATGGACACGCTCAAGCGCGTCTACACGCCCAACCCCGACAAGGTGCAGAGGCTGCGTTTCTTCTGCCTGGGCGACGCCTACGAGCTGTGGGGTGCCGTGCCCATGCGCTTCCACGTCGTCTGCCCGGCCGCGGACGGCACGTTCTTCCTGTTCGGCACCGATCGACTGGGCCGCGACGTGATGTCGCGCGTGGTGGTGGGAGCGCGCGTGTCGCTGACCGTCGGCCTGGTCGGCATTACCATCAGCTTCGCCCTCGGCCTCGTGTTCGGTGGGCTGGCCGGCTACTACGGCGGCTGGGTCGACAGCATCGTGCAGCGCGTGATCGAGATCATCCGCTCGTTCCCCGAGCTGCCGCTTTGGATGGCGCTGTCCGCCGCGTTGCCGGTGAACTGGAACCCGATCCTGATCTACTTCGGCATCACCATCATCCTCGGCCTGCTCGACTGGACCGGGCTCGCGCGCGCGGTGCGCTCCAAGCTCCTCGCGCTGCGCGAGGAGGACTTCGCAACCGCCGCCATGCTGCTGGGCGCGCGCCCCCAGCGCATCATCTTCAAGCACCTGATGCCCAGCTTCGCGAGCCATCTGATCGCCTCGGCGACTCTCTCGGTGCCGGCGATGATCCTGGGCGAGACGGCGCTGTCGTTCCTGGGCCTGGGGCTGCGCCCGCCGATCACGTCGTGGGGCGTGCTGCTGAACGAGGCGCAGAACATCAACGTCGTCGCGCTGTACCCGTGGCTGATGCTGCCGGTGGTACCAGTGATCATCGTCGTGCTGGCGTTCAACTTCCTGGGCGACGGCCTGCGCGATGCGGCGGACCCCTATCGGTGATCGGCGCGTCCGATCAGGTGTAGGATCGCGCCATGATCACCGTTCGCCCGGCCGCCGCGCGCGGCGCCACCCGGCTCGACTGGCTGGACAGCCGCCATTCCTTCTCGTTCGCCGAGTACTTCGATCCCGACCACATGGGCTTCGGGCCGCTGCGCGTGATCAACGACGACCGCATCGCCGGCGGCGGCGGCTTCGGCATGCACGGCCACCGCGACATGGAGATCGTCACCTGGATGATCGAGGGTGCCTTGCGCCACGGCGACAGCCTGGGCAACGGCTCGGTCATCCGCGCCGGCGAGGTGCAGCGCATGTCGGCGGGCACCGGTATCCGCCACAGCGAGATCAACGATTCGCCCGCGCAGAGCGTGCACCTGCTGCAGATCTGGATCGTGCCCGACACCGACGGGCTGCAGCCGGGCTACGAGCAGACCATGGTCGAGGCGGCGGCCAAGCGCGGCCGGTTGGCGCCGGTGGCGGGGCCGCCGGGCACGGGCGCCGCCGTGACGATCCGCCAGGACGCGACGATCCTGGCCACGGCGCTGGAACCCGGCGAGACCGCGCGCCACGCGCTGCGGCCGCGCCGGCGCGCCTGGGTCCAGGTGGCGCAGGGCGGCATGGCGGTCAACGGCACGACGCTGGGCCCGGGCGACGGCGCGGCGCTGGAAGGCGAGAGCGCGCTCGACCTGGCCGGTGTGCCGGGCGGCGGCGAGGCGCTGGTCTTCGACCTGCCTTGAGCGCCTACCGCCGACGGAGCCACAGGCTCGATTCGAAGGCGCCGGGCACGAGCGGCAGACGCCCCAGCACGCCGCGCATCAGCCAATCGGGCTGGCGCGTCGCCACGTAGCAGCTGGCGAACAGCGGCTGCCACGTGCCGCCGTTGAGCAGCGCTGCGACGCCCAACTGTTCGTTGTAGCCGCGCCACGCCCACGACGCCGGGTAGTCGTCGGGCAGGAAGATGTCGTGCAGGTGCACCAGCACGCCGGCCGGCAGGGCCGGGATCACGTGGTTGAGCAGGCGGTCCACGTCGGTGCCCGGCTGCAGGATGTGACTGGAATCGATGAACAGGATGTCGCCGTTGGCGAGCGGCGCGAAGACCTCGTCGCCCACGGCGTGCAGGTCGCGCGCGATGGTTTCCACCGCCGCCCCCATTGGCGCCGCGCGCGGCGCGGGGTCGATCGATACCAGGCGGGTTTCCAGGCTGGCGTCGGCGATGGCGCGCGCCATGAACCGCGTCGAATGGCCGGCGCCGACCTCGACGATCAGGCGCGGCCGCGCCGCGCGCACCATGGCGTAGGCGACCGCCGCGTCCATCCGGGGGAACCAATCCTGGTCCCAGCGCGCGCCCTGGCCGCCGATCGCCTCGAGCGGTCCCGCCAGGTCCTCGACCCGGTCGAGCATGGCCAGGAACACCGCCTCGTGCGCCGCGAACAGCGTCTCGATGGCGGCGTACGTGGGCCGCGTTCCCGGCGCCGGCACGCGGGGCGCGTGGCGGTAGGGGATGAAGAAGCCGCGCCGGCCGAGCCCGAGCACGGTCGTCAGGGCGAAGCGGCTGCCGCGCCAGGGTCCCTTGGCACCGATCACGGCCGCAGCACCATGCCTTCGCGCGCGACGATCGAGCCCGGGCGGGCCGCGCTCAGCGCCTGGGCGATGGCATCCATGGCGGCATCGTCGTGGTTGGGGTCGTGGTGGAAGGCGACGAAGGTGTGCACGCCCGCCGCCTCGGCCAGGCGCACGCCTTCCTGCCAGGTCGAATGACCCCAGCCGACGAAGTCGGGGTATGCCGCGTCGGTGTACGTGGAATCGTAGATCACGATGTCGGCGCCCTCGATCAGATCCATGATGGTATCATCGGGCCGTCCCGGCGTGTGCTCGGTATCGGTGACATAGCACAGGGCGCGCCCTCCGAACTCGATGCGATAGCCGGTGGCGTTGTTGGGATGGTTCAAGGGCGCGGTGCGCACCAGCACGTCGTCGCGCGGCCGCAACCTGTCGCCCGAGCGGAATTCATGATAGGTCAGCGCTGCCTGCACGTTGCCCACGTGCACCGGGGCGAGCGGATCGGCGAGGAAGCGCGCGAGCACATCGGCCAGCCGGTGCGACGGCCCCAGATGGCCGGCCCACACGCCGATGCGGTGGCGCGGGTCCTTGAGCCGGCTGAAGTACGACCAGCCGTTGACGTGATCGAGGTGCGAATGGGTGAACAGCACGTCCGCGTCGATCGGCCCGTCGCCCAGCGCTCGATCGAGCAGGCGCAGCCCCGTGCCGCCGTCCAGGATGAACAAGCGGTCGCCGCAGCGCACCTCCAGGCAGCTCGTGTTGCCGCCGTAGCGGATGGTGTCGGGACCCGGGCACGGAATGCTGCCGCGCACGCCCCAGAACCGGACGAAGAAATCGCGTCGATCGTCGTGCCGCACCTGGGGCTCCACTGTCGTGCGGCGCGCAGTCTGCCCGACGCGGTCGCGCGGCGGAAGCCCATGCTGCCGGGCCGCGCGCCGTGAGGCACGGCGACGGCACGCGCTGGGACGGCGTCGCCTTCGGCCTGGCGCTCGCCGTACTGGCCACGTTCCAGCAGTACAAGCTGCCGCCGCTGCTTCCCGTTCTGCTCCAGCGCTACGGCTACGATCCCGTCCTGGCCGGCGGCTTCATGTCGGTCTACGCCCTGGTCGGCCTGGTGATGTCGGTGCACGCGGGCCGCGCGCTGGAACGATCGGGCTTCCGGCTGGTGCAGGCCGCGTGCGCGGCCTTCGCGCTGGGCTCGGCCCTGACCCTTGCCGCACCCGAGTCGGGCGCCGTCGTGTTGGCCGCGCGGGCCATCGAGGGTCTCGGCTACGCGGTGCTGGCCATCGCGGGGCCGGCGCTGGCCAACCGATCCGCCGGGCCGGCGCAGCTCGCCTTTGTCGCCGGCGTGGCCGCCACCTGGGTGCCGGTCGGCCAGCTGATCGCCAACGCCATTACCCTGCCCGCCGCCGACAGCGGCGCCTGGCGCGTGCCGTGGGCCGTGGCGACCGTGGTGCCGATCGCGATCGCCCTGTGGGCGAGGCGCATGGCGGCGCGCGGCCACGGCTTCGGCGCGGCTGCCGCGGCCCCCGTGCCGCTGGCGCGCGAGGAACGACGCACGCTGGTGCTGGCGTCGCTGGTGTTCATGGCGTGGAGCGGCCAGTACATCGCGTTCATGAGCTGGCTGAACACCTACCTGGTCGGCACCCTGGGCCTGGGCGGCGGGGCGGCGGTGGGCGCCGCCAGCGTGGCCGCGTTCGCGGTGCTGGTGTTCAACGTGGCGATCGGCGCCGCGTTCCGCGCCGGGCTGCCGCTGGGCCCGGCGTTCGTCGGCTCGATCCTGGTCGAGGCCGGGGTGTGGCTGGTCGCGCCGCACGTGATGGGCGGCGGCGGCATCGCGTTGCTGGCGGTCTACGGCATCGCGTGCGGTATCACGCCGGTCTGCCTGTTCGCCATGCCGGCCCTGATTGTGGGCCGCGAGCGCGTGGGCAGCGGTGCGTTCGGCGTGCTGATGCGCGGGCGCAACCTGGGCGTGTTCGCGGGTCCGCTGCTGCTGCCCGTGCTCGCCGGAACCACGTTGGGCTGGGACATCGTGTGGCCCACCTTCGGCGCGCTGACCCTGGCCACCGGCGTGGGCGCGTTCGTGCTGGTGCGCCGCCTGGCCATGCTAAAGGGCGGTGCTCAGGGCACCAGGCGGTAGCCGCCCGGCTCGGTGACCAGCAGCGTCGCCGCGCCGGGATTGGGCTCGATCTTCTGGCGCAGACGGTAGATGTTGGTCTCCAGCGTGTGGGTGGTCACGCCGCCGTTGTAGCCCCACACCTTGTCGAGCAGCACGTCGCGGCCCACCGCCTTGTCGCCGGCGCGCAGCAGGAACTTGAGGATCGAGGTCTCCTTCTCGGTCAGGCGCACCTTCTTCGCCGTGGTGCCGTGCACCAGGAGTTTCTGGCCCGGGCGGAAGCTGTAGGGGCCGATGGTGAAGGTCGCGTCGTCGCTCTGCTCGTGGGTGCGCAGCTGGGCGCGGATGCGCGCCAGCAGCACGCCCAGCTTGAACGGCTTGGTGATGTAGTCGGTGGCGCCGGCGTCCAGGCCGAGGATCGTGTCCGCCTCGCCCTGGGCGCCGGTCAGCATGATGATCGGCATGCGATGGCCGGCGCGGCGCAGGACCTTGCACAGCTCGCGCCCGTCCATGCCGGGCAGCGCGACGTCCAGGATCACCAGATCGAACCGCTCGGCCTTGACCCGGTCCAGCGCCGGCGCCGCGTCCGCCGCCTCGCTGACCGTGAACTCCTCGTGCAGGCGAAGCTGCTCGGCCAGCGCGTCGCGCAAGGCGTCGTCGTCGACGACCAGCAGGATGTGCTTCGCCGTCATCCGTGTCCTCGCCCGTGTTCGCGCCGCCATTCTGCCGCAAGGGGCGCGCCCGGGCCAGGAAAGCTGTTGACCGGTCGGGACGCGGCGCTACCTTGGCGCGGCGCCACACGGGGGGTATCGGGTGACGATCAAGCGCTTGGGGGCGGAGGACGTCGGGCTGCCGTCGTTCGCCGGCCGGTTCGTCGCGGACGACAAGGACCTGGACGACATCCAGGTGTTCGACCTGAGTTCGCATCAGCGCGCGCGCGAGGCGTTGCGTTTCGCGCTGGGCATCCGGCACGAGGGCTTCAACGTCTTCGTCCTCGGCGAGGACCGCACGGGACGCATGGACGCGACGCTGGACTACCTGCGCACCTATGCGCAGTCGCTGCCGCCGTGCGACGACTGGATCTATCTGATGAACTTCCGTCGGCCATCGCGGCCGAAGCCCTACCGCCTGCCGGCCGGCATCGGCCGCCAGTTCCGCGACCGCATGGAGGAGTTGGTGCCGCAGCTCGCGACCACGCTCGCGCGGTCGTTGTCGAGCCAGGCCTACGTGGACGAGGTCCGCGCGCTGAACGAGAGCGCGCGCAACGAGCTGGACGAACGCTTCGAGCGCACCCGCACCCGCGCCCGCCAGCTCGGGCTCGACGTGCTGCGCGCCGCCCAGGGTCCGAACGTCGTCGCGCTGGACGGCGAGGGCAAGCCCATGGGCCCGGACGAGATCGCGGCGTTGCCCGAGGAACGCCGCGCCGCGCTGGAGCACGCCATCGGCGAGCTGAACCCCTTGCTGGAGGAGCTGCGCGCCGAGGCGCGCCAGGCCGAGCTCGGGCTCAACGAGCGCGTCGACGAGATCAAACAGCGCGGCGCCGACCAGGCGATCGAGCCGCTTCTCGACGCGGTGCGCAGCGAGTTCGCCGGGTTCAAGGGCCTGGGGCGCTGGCTCGTGGAGTTGCGCGCCGACGTGCTCGAGCACCTGCACCAGTTCCAGCGCACGGGCGAGGACGACGAATCGCCCGAGGAGACGGTGTCCGGGCGCTACGCCGTCAACCTCCTGGTGGACAACGGCGACCTGAAGTACCCGCCGGTGGTGCTGGAACCCAACCCGACGTACGAGAACCTGTTCGGCACCATGCAGTACCGGGTGCTGAACGGCACGCTCGAGACCGATTTCACGCTGGTGCGCGCCGGATCGCTGCACAAGGCCAACGGCGGCTTCCTGGTGCTGCGCGCCGAGTCGCTGGCCGCCGAGCCGCACAGCTGGCAGTTCCTCAAGGCGGCGCTGCGCGACCGCGAGATCCGCATCGAGGAGCTGCACCGCGTCGGCTCGGCCCCCATGGCGGGCACGCCCCGGCCGAAGCCGATCCCGCTCAAGCTGCTGGTGGTGCTGGTCGGCTCGCCCATGTGGTACTACCAGTTCTTCACGCTCGATCCGAGTTTCATCACCTTCTTCAAGGTCAAGGCGGATATCGATTCCGAGCTGGATGTCCACGACGCCGACGTCGCCGCCTACGCGCGCCTGATCCAACGCTCGGCGCGCGATCTGTGCCGGCGCCACTGCGACGCGGACGCCGTCGACCGCCTGCTGGGCCAGGCGGCGCGCTGGGCCGACGACCGCTACAAGCTGTCGGCGCGCTTCGAGCTGATCGAGGACGTGCTGGTCGAGGCGAGCCGCTACGCCGAGGAGGGCGACGGCGGCGCCATCACGGTCAAGGACGTGCGTCGTGCCCTGGACGAGAGGCGGCGGCGCAACGCGCGCATCGAGGACCACAGCCAGGAAAGCATCCAGCACGGCACCACGCTGATCGACACCCAGGGCAAGGTGGTCGGCCAGGTCAACGGCTTGACGTACCTGGAGCTCGGCGACCACGCCTTCGGCCTGCCGGTACGCGTGACCGCGCGCGCCCACGTGGGTGTGCATGGTGTCATCAACATCGAACGGCACACCGAACTCAGCGGTCCGATCCAGCAGAAGGGCGTCTACGGCCTGGAGGGCTTCCTGAAGGGTCTGTTCGCCCGGCGCTTCCCCTTGTCGTTCTCGTGCTCGATCACCTTCGAGCAGAACTACGAGGGCATCGAGGGCGACAGCGCGTCGCTGGCGGAGCTGTGCTGCGTGATCTCGTCGCTGGCGGGCGCGCCCTTGCGCCAGGACGTGGCGCTGACCGGTTCGGTCAACCAGGCGGGCCAGGTGCAGGCGATCGGCGGCGTCAACCAGAAGGTCGAGGGCTTCTTCCGCAGCTGCGTCGAGCGCGGCCTGACCGGCCAGCAGGGCTGCCTGGTGCCGGCATCGAACGTACGGCACCTGACCTTGCGCGAGGACGTCGCTCAGGCCATCAAGGCCGGCAAGTTCCACATGTGGAGCGTCGAGACCGTCGAGGACGCGCTGGAGCTGTTGACCGGCCAGAAGGCGGGCAAGCCGGGGCGCAACGGGCTCTACCCCAAGACCAGCTTGCTCGGCCGCGCCTACGCCCAGCTCGAGGCGTTCGACCGTGCCCTGACCAAACGGTCCGCCCGGCGCGATTGACCGCCCGGTCGGCAGGTCTTGCCGGGTCGGGAGCCGGCAGTCGGCCTAATAGTCCTTTGTTGTCCTAAGGTTTGGTTCACGCTGGGCGTGGCACGACGCTTGCGACGCGGCGCCGGGGCGGGAGAGAGGCGCGCGTGACCAGCAGCTTGATCGGAGAGCTTCCCGTCGGCGTTCGTACCGGCACCCGCGCTGCCGGCCCAGGCGGTGAACGGACGATCGTGCAGCCCGAGGCCCCGATCGCGATCACCGGCTACCAGGAGGCGCTGGACGCCATGGCCCAGGCGCTCGACCGCTATCAGGCGCGGAAGCTGCCCCTGCCCACCGTGGACGCGTCCTCCTGACGACCTACAAGGTCGTAGGACAGTTGTCCGCAAGCTGTGGAATCGATGTCGATTTAGTTTGTCCGTTGACGTCCTGGATTGTCATCCCCGGGCCGGCCGAAGGCCGGAACCGGGGAACCAGAAACATGGGCTGCGAAGGCGGCCCTGGGTTCGCGGCTCGCCGCGTCTGCGGCGCCCGGGAACGACGGGGTTTGGGTTAGACCTTCACCGTGCGCCGAAGATCGCCGTGCCGACGCGCACGTGGGTCGCGCCAAGCCTGATCGCGTCCTCGAAATCGCCGCTCATGCCCATGCTGAGCCCGGCCAGGCCGTGCCTGGCGGCGATCTTGGCCAGAAGGGCGAAATGGGGCGCCGGCGGTTCGTCGTGCGGCGGGATGCACATGAGCCCGACCACGTCGAGCCCGTGATCGGCGCGGCAGGCCGTGATGAACCCGTCCGCCTCGGCGGGCGCGACGCCGGCCTTCTGCGGTTCCTCGCCGGTGTTGACCTGGACGCAGCACCGTGGACGGCGGCCCGATCGCCAGCTTTCCTCGGCGATCGCCACGGCCAGGCGTTCACGGTCGACGGTCTGGATCACGTCGAACAGGGCCAACGCCTCGCGCGCCTTGTTGGTCTGCAGCGGTCCGACCAGGTGCAGCTCGAGATCGCGGTAGCGTGCGCGCAACGCCGGCCACTTGGCCTTGGCCTCCTGGACACGGTTCTCGCCGAAGACGCGCTGGCCCGCCTGGATCGCTGGCTCGATCCGCTCGGCGTCGTGGGTCTTCGACACGGCGACCAGGGTGATCGAGCCCGCGGCGCGCCCGGCATCGGCCGCGGCGCGGGCGATGCGCGCACGCACGTCGACCAGGTTGGCCGCCACGTCGTCAGCCGGCATGGCGTTGCGCCCCGGGCAGGTAGCCGAAGCGTTCCATGACCGCGCGGTGCGCCGCCACCACGGCCGCGGCCTGATCGTCGTCGAACGCGTGGCGCCACGCCCCGGCGCGGCCTTTGCGGAAGAAGCTGGCGGCCGCCGGGTTCTTCTCGGCGAAGCCGTGACGCTTCTCCTGCTCGCGCAGCACCTTGAACGACGACAGGCGGATCGCCCGCTCCAGCCGTTCGCGCGGCGGAGCGAGATTGAGGAACGCGGCGATGGCGCCGAACGTCTTGATTGGCTGGGCGTGCATGTCTTCGTAGCGCACCACGTGCAGGCGCGGCAGCGGCGCGCCCGTCCAGCTCGTCACGTGTTCCGACCACGAGCCCATCAGTTCGCTGACCCATGCGGCGGTGGGTGGGGTGCGACAGCCGGGCCGCGCCATCAGCGCGATGGTCGCGTCGAGCGAGGCCCCCAGATGGTGCGCGTAGGAGACCGCGACGTCGCGCGGGTCGCGCAGCACGTAGATCGCGCCGGCGGTGGCGTCGGGCGTGATGGTGGGCACGCCGTGGTCGGGCGCGAAAGCCAGGTGCGTCTTGACGAAACGGTTGTCCGGTGAGGCGTGGGTGAACAGCCGGTGCACGGCCGGGCGCAGGCGCGCCACCGCCGCCGCGTCCGACGGGGCGAACGAGGCTTGGCCTGCCTGCGCGGCCACGTGCGCGTAGTGGTGCACCAGCGAGTCGATGATGCAGAAGCTGGTCAGGCTGTTGATGTCGAACGAGCAATCGGCGTTGCGCAGCAGGTTGTGCAGGAACGCGCGCAGCCACGTGTTGCCCGACTTCGGATAGCTCGCCAGCCAGATCAGCTTGCCCATGACGGTCAGTCGTCTGCCCACATGCGGCAGAGGTTGAGCTGGATCTTGTTGAAGCTGCGGAACTGGGCCGAGCCGGGCGCCTGGGCGTGGATCCAGTCGACCAGCACGGCCATGTCGTAGAGCATCTGGCGCCGCTGCAGATCGCGCGCCGGGCTCTGCATCCAGGTGACGCAGGCCAGCCGCTCGCCGCGCGTGACCGGCTTGACCTCGTGGTAATAGTGGGTCGGGTAGACCGCCGCGTTGCCCGCCGACAGTTCGCCGCCGTCGTACGCGGCGGGATCGTTGAGGAACAGCGTCATCGACAGGTCGACGCGGATGCGATCAGCGCGCGAGCCCATGACCGCGTTGTCCAGGTGGTTGCCATAGTGCATGCCCGGCCGATAGCGGCTGTGGATCGGCGGGTTGATCTTGGCCGGACGCGCGGCGGCCTCGAACGTCTTGTTGCGGCCGATGGCGTCGAGCACGATGGCGTCGAGCGCGGGCTTGTCGATGGGGTCGGCGTCGAGCGCCTCGTTCTCCTTGGCGCCGCGCGCCAGAACGCCGGCGGTCGCCTTGCCCGAGCCATAGCGCGCGGAGCCCAGCGCAGCGGCCCGGCGCGCGACCTCGGCCGCGTCGAGCAGTTTCTGGATCCAGACGATCACGCGGCGACCCCGACGCGGTAGCCGAAGCGGTCCATCTGCCCGGCGTGGTCGGTGATGATGCGCTGGACCTGCGCGTCGCTCAGGACGGATCGCCACTGGCCGGCCTTGCCTTGGCGGAAGAAGCGTTCGGCCATCGGGCTGCGTTCGATGAAGCCGTGGCGCTTCTCCTGCTCCTGCAGCACCTTGAACGACGAGTGCCGGATCGCGCGCTCCAGCCGTTCGCGCGGCGGCTTGAGGCCGAGAAAGCCGGCGATGGCGCCGAAGGTCTTGATCGGCTCGGCGTGCATGTCCTCGTAGCGCACCACGTGCAGCGTGCGGTTGGGCCGCGTGGTCCAGCTTTCCACGTTCACCGACCACGAGCAGATCTTCTCGGTGACGAACTTCAGGCCGCTGGGCGTGCGCGCGGCGCTGGCGGCCATCAAGTCGATCGTCTGGTCGATAGTCCAGCCCAGGTGGTGGCTGTACGAAATGACCACATCCAGCGGGTTGCGCACGACGTAGATCGCGCCGGCGGTCACATCGAGCGAGATCATCGGGACGCCGAAGTCCTCGACCAGCGCGTTGTGCGTCTTGACGAAGACGTTGTCGGGTGACACGCCGGTCATCAGGCTTTGCACCTTGGGGCGCAGGCGCGCGATCTCCTCGTTCGACAGCTGGTTCGGCGGGCGCGGGTCCAGCCGCTGGTAGAGCAGCGGATCGGAATCGCCCAGGCTGAACGCGGTCAGGTTGTTGATGTCGAAGGAATGGTCCGGGTTGCGCAGCAGGTTGTGCAGGAACGCGCGCAGCCACGTGTTGCCTGATTTCGGGTAGCTGGCCAGCCAGATGATCGCGCCCATGGCGTCAGAACCCGGCGGGGATGTAGCCGAAGCACGCCATCTTCTGGCGCTGCAGGTTCACCATCATGGCGATCTGCTCGCGCGTGAGCTTGTCCTTCCACTTCCCGCTCGATCCGGCGCGGAAGAAGGCGTCGGCGTGGTCAGACTTCTCGCGGAAACCCCAGCGCCGCTCCTGCTCCTTCAGGACCTCGAACGAGGACATGTTGATGGCGTTCCGCAGGGGCGCCTCGGGCGGATCGAGGCCGAGGAATCTCGCCAGACCACCGAAGGTTTCGCGCGGCTTGGCCAGCATGTCCTCGTAGCGCATGACGTGCAGCGTCGGGTGCGGCGGCGCGGTCCAGCTCGCGACGTGCTGCGACCACGAGCCGGGGAATTCATGCACGTTTTTCCGGCCGGTCTTGCTGCGCGAGTCCGGCGTAGCCAGCAGGCGGATCGACTGGTCGAGCGACAGGCCGTTTTGGTGGGCAGCCGAGATCGCCACGTCGAGGGGGTTGCGCACGATGTAGATGGCTTCGGCCGTGACCTCCAGGTTGGCCGCGGGATGGCCGTGGTCCTTGGCCAGCGCGCAGTGGCCCTTGACGAAGACATTGTCGGCGGACATCTCGGTCAGCCAGGCGTGCACCAAGGCGCGCGCGCGCGCGCCGTCCTCCTCGGTCCAGGTCGCGAACGGCGTGTCCAGGTGGAGCTTGTAGTTGGCGGTGGTGGATTCGCCGGCGCAGAACGTGTCGAGGTCGTTGATGTAGACCAGCTTGTCGGGGTTCAGCAGCAGGTTGTGCAGGAACGCGCGGGTCCAGGTGTTGCCCGATTTCGGATAGCTGGCGAGCCAGATGATCTTGCCCATGCGTCGGTCGGATCCCGCGTGCCTGAGGTGATGCCGTCGGGACCATAACCGAATCGTTCCATCTCCGCACCGTCGCGATCGACGATCGCGCGCGCCTGCGCGAGGCTCAGCGCATCACGCCACCCGCCAACACGGCCCTGGCGGAAGAAGGGGCCCTTGGTCGCTTCGCGGAACCCGCCTCGCCGCTCCTGTTCGGCCAGCGCGTCGAACGCGACACGATCGACCGCGCGGCTCGGTCACGTAGGTCTCGCTGGTATCGGTGAAGGCGCCGGGGAAACCCATGATCGCAATCGCGTGGTCGAGCGAAAGCCCGGTGTGGTGCGCCAAGGACACCGCCACGTCGCGCGGGTCGCGCACCAGATAGATCGCCCCGCCACGGTTACCTCCATGGCGATCGTCGGATGGCCGTGATCGACCGTGAGCGCGCAGTGGGTCTTGACGAAGACGCGGCCTGGGCGTGCGTTAGCCAGCGCGCCATGGACCCTCGGTCGCATGGCGGCTACACCCGCGCGGTTCCAGGCGGATGGCGGTCGCGGGGCGAACGGACGGTAGTGCCGGGTCGCCGCCTCGGACGTCGCGAAGCGGCCGAGCGCGTTGATGTCGGCGCCGCCAACTTCGCCACGCGCATCCGCCACGAGCGCGTGCAGGAAGGCGCGCAGCCACGTATTGCCCGACTTCGGGAAGCTCGCGAGCCAGACGATCGCGGCCATGGCCGCGACCATAGAGCAACATCCGATCAGCCTGTACCACCGAGGTTCAGGCTGATCGGATAAGGTCGCCTGCGATTCAAGGAACGGGAGCGGGAACCGAACCCGGAAAAAACAAGGAGGGCGGCCGAAACCGCCCTCCAGGACAGAGGAGGGCGGCCGAAGCCGCCCTCCAGGACAGAGGAGGGCGGCCGAAGCCGCCCTCCAGGACAGAGGAGGGCGGCCGAAACCGCCCTCCAGGACAGAGGAGGGCGGCCGAAACCGCCCTCCAGGACAGAGGAGGGCGGCCGAAACCGCCCTCCAGGACAGAGGAGGGCGGCCGAAGCCGCCCTCCCAAGATGAACGACGGGCGATCGACTTAGTAGGAGATAATCATGCCCATCATCGCCGCGGTGGCATTGTAATCAGCACCATTACCGCCGGCGCTGTTGTTGTTGAAGTTGTTATTCGACAAAGCGGCCCCTAACGTGACACCCCCGCCCAAGGCGTAGCCAACGCCCAGCGTCAAGACTGAGTTTTCATCGTCTTCAACGTTGAATGCAGTGCTGACCGCAACCTCGGAGTACCCGAGGCCGACCGACCAGGCACTCACGCCGTAGGTGACGCCGACGTCCCACACGTCGAAGTTTTTCGAATGATCGTCTGTGTCATGTGCGCTGTAAGTGCCGCCGACCTTCCAGTTGCCATAGCCGAGGCTGAGGCCCGTATGCCAAGCGTTGGGATCCTGCTGGGAGTTGTTCACCCCTTCCGTTTCTGTTCTGCTCTGAATATAGCCGAGGGATGCGCCGACCGAAATGCCCGCAATCTCACCCGAGTAGGCGACCGCGACCGAACCAATGTCCTGCAGGCCGGCGTTGGTGTTGTCTGCATTCAATCCAGGGGAACGCGTGTCCTGCGAACCGTCGGGGGCGTAGGAGATACCGAACGAGAACCCGTTGAAGGCCGGCGAGTTGTAGTAGAGCTTGCTCGCGTCGCCGAATTCATTCAAGGCATTGTAGTTCGAGTCGCTGGCCCAAGCGTTGTTAGTCTGGTCGCCGGCGTTAAAGAACGAGAACCACGGGCTCGTCGCGCTGAACACGCCGGCGTACGGCGCGGACACAGCCATGTTGGCGGCGACGTTGTCTTCGTCGCCGACGCGCAGCTGGCCCCACGAACCGCTGATGTAGGCCCAGGTCTCGTCAACTTGGTCGCCGGCCTGTTCCTGGCCCTCGAGCTCGATTCTCACACCGACAGTCAGGCCGTTGTC
The DNA here is from genome assembly GCA_016869675.1 of Alphaproteobacteria bacterium. GTDB lineage: Bacteria > Pseudomonadota > Alphaproteobacteria > SP197 > SP197 > VGDP01. The sequence goes on from VGDP01000006.1 coordinate 93,178, forward strand.
GAGCGTGGTCTCACCTTTGAAGTGAACCTCGACATCCTGCAGAAGCCCGTGTTCTTGGTTGTTGGCCCCGCCATCGCCGGAGCGGTCGCTTTCAGAAAAGTTCCCGCCGTAAGCCGTCGCATAATAGCCGCCTATTGATAGCGCCACGGGGTCGGCGGCCTGCGCCTCGCCCACAACGAAACCGGCGGCAACCAGGGCTGTGGTACCCAACAGCACTTTCTTCATGGTTGCGTTCCCTCCTCAGGACTAAACAGCTGTATCCTACCGATCAAGAGTTCCGACCAGACCGACTGCCGATCCATGCGGCCCCCGCCAACGAACGGATATCGTCCAAACGACGGTCAACGCCCGCGACGGGCGGCAAGCACTCCGGTCCGGGCCGAGATTATAGACAGGGGCGGGAGGGTCAAGGCAAAAGCCCCAAGGACCCGTGACATTCCAACCATTATGTTGCACAAATGCATCACTCGAGCCGATGGCCGCCGCGCCCGTGACGAACGGCACGTTGTCGTCTATTCTGCGGCCGTCGGTGCCCTGGCGGCCGCGCCGCCGCACCCCTGACGGCCCCACCCGGAGTTTCCTGGCATGAAGCTTGGCCGCCTTTCGTTCATCGCCGTGCTGGGCGTGGCCCTGTTCGGGGCCGCGTGCCAGTACGCGGATCCCGATAGCAAGTACCCGAGCCGGACCAAGGGCCGGGTCACCTATACCGGGCCGGGCGCGCCCGACCGTGAGACCGTCTTCGGGCCTGGCGGGCTCAGCCTGTTCGGCAACGACGAGCCGACCGACCAGGGCGCCGGCCTCGGCGTCAATTTCTATCTGTGGCGCGCGTCGCTGGACACCATCTCGTTCATGCCGCTGGTCTCGGCGGACCCCTTCGGCGGCGTCATCATTACGGATTGGTATACCGGCAATTCGGCGGCCAACGAGCGCTACAAGGTGACCGTCTACATTCTTAGCCGGGCGCTCCGGGCCGATGGGTTGCGCGTCGCCGTGTTCCTTCAGCGCCAGGATGGTTTCGGCTCGTGGATCGACACGCCGGTCGAGGCGGCCACGGCGACCGCGCTGGAGAACACCATCTTGACCCGCGCCCGCCAGATGCGCATCGCCGCGCTGGCTGAATAGCCCGCGGCCCCCCCCCGCCAGTCCGGAGACCCGCGTGAGCCGCTACGACGCGAGCGAGATCGAGGCCAAATGGCAGGCGATCTGGGAGAATCGCGGCTGCTTCCACGCCGAGGTCGATCGATCGCGCCCCAAGTATTACGTGCTCGAGATGTTTCCCTACCCCTCGGGCAAGATCCACATGGGGCACGTGCGCAACTACACCCAGGGCGACGTGGTCGCCCGCTACAAGCGGGCGCGCGGCTTCAACGTGCTGCATCCCATGGGCTGGGACGCCTTCGGCATGCCGGCCGAGAACGCCGCCATCGAGCGCGGTGTCCACCCGGCGCGCTGGACCTACGACAACATCGCCAACATGCGCCGCCAGCTCCAGCGCATGGGCTTCAGCTACGACTGGCGCCGCGAGATCGCCACGTGCCACCCCGAGTACTATCGCCACGAGCAGGCGATGTTCCTGGATTTCCTGGACGCCGGCCTCGTCGACCGGCGCGAGTCCTGGGTGAACTGGGATCCGGTGGACAACACCGTGCTGGCCAACGAGCAGGTCATCGACGGGCGCGGCTGGCGTTCGGGCGCGACCGTCGAGCGGCGCAAGCTGACCCAGTGGTTCCTGCGCATCACGGCCGTGGCCGACGAGCTGCTGGCCGAACTGGAGCGCCTGACGCGCTGGCCGGAACGCGTGCGCCTGATGCAGGAGAACTGGATCGGCCGGTCCGAGGGCGCGCTGGTGCGCTTCGCGCTGGAGGGTCGCGCCGACCGGCTCGAGGTCTTCACCACGCGCCACGACACGCTGTTCGGCGCCAGCTTCTGCGCGCTGGCCATCGACCACCCGCTGGTCCAGGAACTGGCGCGTGGCGACACGCGGCTCGCCGCCTTTGTCGAGGACTGCCGGCGCATCGGCACCACCGAAGCGGCAATCGAGACCGCCGAGAAGCTCGGCTTCGACACGGGTCTGCGCGCGCGGCATCCGTTCGACGGCCGGTCGTTGCCGGTCTACGCCGCGAACTTCGTGCTGATGGAGTACGGCGCCGGGGCGATCTTCGGCTGCCCGGCGCACGACCAGCGTGACCTGGACTTCGCGCGCAAGTACGGCCTGCCCGTGATCCCGGTCGTGGCGCCCGAGGGCGCGCCCGCGCCCGCGATCGGCACAGAGGCGCTGACCGGCGACGGCCGGCTGATCAACTCGGATTTCCTGAACGGCCTGACCGTGGCCGAGGCCAAGCGCGCCATGGCCGAGCGCCTGGAGGCGATCGGCGCCGGCGAGCGCAAGATCACCTATCGCCTGCGGGACTGGGGCGTCTCGCGTCAGCGCTACTGGGGCTGCCCGATCCCGGTGATCCATTGCGCGGACTGCGGCGTGATGCCGGTGCCGCGCGCCGACCTGCCGGTGCGCCTGCCCGACGACGTGACGTTCGACCAGCCGGGCAACCCGCTGGACCGCCACCCGACATGGAAGCACGTCGCCTGCCCGCGCTGCGCCAGGTCGGCGCGGCGCGAGACCGACACGTTCGATACCTTCGTCGAATCGTCGTGGTACTTCGCGCGCTTCTGCGCGGCGCGTTACGACCAGCCGGTGGACCGCGCCGCGGCGGATTACTGGCTGCCCGTGGACCAGTATCTGGGCGGCATCGAGCACGCGATTCTGCACTTGCTCTACAGCCGGTTCTACACGCGTGCCATGGCGAAGACCGGGCATCTGGGCGCGCTGGCCGAACCGTTCGCCGGGCTGTTCACCCAGGGCATGGTGCTGCACGAGACGTACGTGGACGCGGCGGGCGCGCTGCTGTTCCCCGAGCAGGTGGCGCGGCGCGCCGACGGCCAGCTCGTGCACGCGTCCACGGGCGCGCCGGTGCGCGCGGGCGCGGTCGAGAAGATGAGCAAGTCGAAGCGCAACGTCATCGACCCCGAGGACATCATCAAGGCCCACGGGGCGGATACCGCGCGCCTGTTCATGCTGTCGGACAGCCCACCCGAGCGCGACCTGGAGTGGACCACCGCCGGGGTCGACGGCGCGCGGCGGTTCCTGCATCGGCTGTGGCGGCTGGTCGACGAGGCGCCCACCTTCGCCGACGGCGCCGACACGGCCGGCGACGCCGGTGCGCTGGCGCTCCGACGCGCGACGCACCGTGCGATCAAGGCGTTCACCGACGATCTGGACGGGTTCCATTTCAACAAGGCGATCGCCCGTCTGCACGAGCTGATGAACGCCATGGCCGAAGTCGACGAGGGCGGGACCGCGGCGCACGCGGCGTACCGCGAGGCGTTGGAGACGCTCGTGCGTCTGGTCGGACCCATCGCGCCGCACCTGGCCGAGGAGTTGTGGCAACGGCTGGGGCACGACCGGCTGCTGGCGATGACGCCGTGGCCCGCGGCGGATGCTTCGCTGGTGTTCCAGACCGACGTGACCATCGCGGTGCAGGTGAACGGGCGCCTGCGCGCGACGTTGACGCTGCCCAAGGGGATGGCGCGCGCCGAGGCCGAGCGCGCCGCGCTGGCCGACGAGGCGGTCAAGCGCGCGATCGCCGACCAGACGGTGCGTCGCGTCATCGTGGTGCCCGACCGCATCGTCAACGTGGTGGTCTGAAGATCATGGACGCGGCGCGGCGGGCGGTCGTTCTTGGCCTCGGCGCCGCGCTCGCCGGCGGTTGCGGCTTCGAGCCGTTCTACGGGACGGACGCCGGCGCGGTGCCGTCGGGGCTGCGGATTCAGGTTTCACCAGTGGCCGCCAAGCCGATCGACGGTCGGATCGGTCAGATCCTGCGCAACGAACTTCTGCGCCTGTTCGACCCGAGGGGCGTCACGGACCAGCCGGTCTACCGCCTGAACATCCAGTTGACGAGCAGCAGCGTGCCGCTGGCGACGTCGTCGGACGACACGATCACCCGCTACAACGTGATCCTGGATGCTTCGGTGCATCTGGTTGGCATCGCTGACGAGGTTGAAATCTACCGCACGACCGCGCGCTCGGTCGGCAGCTACGACGTGCAGCAGTCGGACTACGGTTCGCTGGTCGCCGAGCGCGCGACCCAGGAGGACGCGGCCCGCGACTTAGGCCGGCGCATCGCGACCATGATCGCGACGGTGCTGGCGCAGAGCGGGGCGTGAGGCGGCGGTCGTGAAGATCGCGCCGCGCGATGCCGACCGCTTCGTGCGCCGTCCACCCGAGAGTTTACGCTTGGCCGTGGTCTATGGCCCCGATCGCGGCCTGGTGCGTGAGCGGGCCGAGGCCTTGGCGCGCGCCGTGGTGCCGGACGCCGCCGATCCGTTCCGTATCGCCGAGCTGGCCCGTGAGCGCGTGACACGCGACCCCGCGTTGCTGGCCGATGAAGCGGCGGCGATCGCGTTCGGCGGTGGCCGGCGCGTGGTGCATGTCCGCGATGCCGACGATGGCGTCGCGACGGCGGCCGGTCTGGTGTTGGAGCGGCAGGCGGTGGACGCGCTCGTGATCGTCGAGGCGGCTGAACTCTCGGCGCGCTCGCCGTTGCGCGCGCTGGCGGAGAAGGCGCCGGCGGCGGCGGCGATCGCGTGCTACCACGACGAGGGTGCCGTTCTCGCGCGGACGATCGATGAGGCCCTGGCGGCCCACGGGCTGAGCGCCGATAGGGAGGCGCGCGCCGAGTTGGCGTTGGCGCTGGGCGGTGATCGGTTGGCCAGCCGTGCCGAGATCGCCAAGCTCGCGGCCTATATGGGCGCGCGCACCGCCGTGACGCGCGCCGATGTGGAAGCGGCGGTCGGCGACGCGGCCGAGGCATCGCTTGACGATGTGGCGTTCGCCGTCGGCGCTGGCGATGCGGTTCATCTCGATCGTTCGCTCGGGCGCGCCTTCGCGCAGGGCGAGAACGAGGTCGCCGTGCTGCGGTCCGTGCTGCGTCACATCGCGCTGCTGCAGAGCGTGGTGATCCGCGCGGAGGCGGGCGGATCGCGCGAGGACGTGCTGGGCGCCGTGCGGCCGCCGCTGCATTTCCGGGTTCGCGACGCGGCGGTTCGGTCCCTGCCGAAGTGGTCGGTGGCGCGGCTGGAGACGGCGTTGCGCGCGCTGCTGGAGGCCGAGATCGCGGTGAAGACCACCGGCAACCCGCAGCGCGTGATCGTCAGGAAGGCGTTGCTGGATTTGGTGCTGCTGGCGTCGGCCCGGACGTGAACGTCGGTTCGGGGATCAGGGGTTGGTCAGCGGCATCGCGCCGACCGGGACGATGAAGCCGAAAGCCACGAGGATCATGGCGACGCCGAGTAGGCTTGTCGCCTACGCGATGACGCGGCGTGGGCAGCGCGCCCAGCCGTTGTGGCGCAGGTGCCGGCGAATGCGCCCGTGCAGGCGCACGATGAAACCGCCGAGGACGACCAATCCGGCGAGGATGTAGGGAGCTTCGACGAAGAGGTCGAGCAGCCACGCGAGAAGGGGTGCCATTTTGGCCGCAGGGCGTTCGGTTCGATCGGACTGACAGGGTCTGGGACGGCGACCTTAGAACGTCCAGGGTGACGATTTTTTTGCTTCGGCGCACCGTCCAAACGGGTCATGTCCGCCATGCGAGGCGCGCACGGCGCGCGCGGATGCCTTTAGGGCGGCCTAGAGGCTGCGGACGCGGGGCCCGCTGTCACCCTTGAGCCGACGGACGACGTCGTAGAGCTGATCGAGTGTCTTGTACTTGATGGTCAAGGCACCGCCATGCTTGGGCGCGTGGCGAACCGCGACGTCGAGACCGATCGCCTCGGCGAGATCGTGTTCGAGCGCCTTGACGTTGGCGTCGGCGCGCTGGGTGCGCGGCCGGGGCGGGCCCTTCTTGGCCAGGCGCTCGGTCTGGCGCACGTTGAGCCCGCGCGCGATGATGACGCGCGCCAACGCGACCGGGTCGTTGGTGCCGATCAGGGCGCGGGCATGGCCGGCGCTGAGTTTGCCGGCGTCGAGCCAGGCTTTCACCTCGCCGGGCAGGGTCAGCAGGCGAAGCGCGTTGGCGACGTGGCTGCGGCTCTTGCCGACCAGGTCGGCGATGGCGTCCTGGGTATGGCCGAACTCGGCAGCCAGGCGCTGGTAACCGGACGCCTCCTCGAGCGGGTTCAGGTCGGCGCGCTGCAGGTTCTCGATCAGGGCTATACCCAGGACCTCGACGTCGCGCAGTTCGCGCACCAGCACGGGCACTTCATGGAGGCGGGCGCGTTGCGCCGCGCGCCAGCGCCGCTCGCCGGCGACGATCTCGTAGCGGCCGTGGGCCTTCGGATCGGGCCGCACCAGGATGGGCTGCAGGACGCCCTGGGCGGCGATGGATTGGGCAAGGTCCGCGAGGTCTTCCTCGGCGAACAGACGGCGCGGCTGCAATGGACTGGGGCCCAGGAGTTCGATGGGCACGGTCCGTGCGCCGCCCGTCGCCGGGCCCGCTGCCGGCGCGTCGCCCAGCAGGGCCGAAAGGCCCTTGGCTAGACCGCGCCGACGCGCCGGATCGGCACCGTGACTTTCGGGTTCGCCGGGTTCGCGGTTGGGTTCAGGCAGCAAGGGCACGCTCCCGCTTCAGGACTTCGCTCGCCAAGTGCATGTACGCCATGGCACCGGCGCTACGCGTGTCGTACAGCAGCACCGGCTTGCCGTGGGACGGGGCTTCGGAGATGCGTACGTTGCGCGGGATAACGGTCTGATAGACCTTGTCTCCCATGTACTCGCGCACATCGGCGACGACCTGCTGGGCGAGGTTGTTGCGCCCGTCGTACATGGTCAGCACGATGCCTTGCAGTTCGAGCGCCGGGTTGAAACCGCGTCGGACACGCTCGACCGTGTTGAGCAGGAGCGACAGGCCTTCGAGCGCGAAGAACTCGCACTGCAACGGCACCAGGACCGCGTTGGCCGCGACCAGGGCGTTGACGGTCAGCAGCCCGAGCGACGGCGGGCAGTCGATGAGCACGTAATCATACGCGCACGTATCCGTGCGGATCGCGTCGATCAGGCGAAACTCGCGACGGCTCGCGGCCACCAGCTCCAGTTCGGCGCCGACTAGATCGATGGTCGCCGGCGCAATGGCGAAGCGCGGCACCAGCGTGGGCTTCACCGCCTCGGCAAGGCGCGCCTCGCCCACCACCACGGCGTAGGATCCTGGGACTCGCGCGCCCTTGGCGAGGCCGACACCGGTGGAGGCGTTGCCCTGGGGGTCGAGGTCGATCAGCAGGACCGTCTTGCCCACGGCCGCGAGCGCCGTGGCCAGGTTGATCGCGGTGGTCGTCTTACCGACGCCGCCCTTTTGGTTGGCGATGGCGAGGACGCGCGGTAGTGCCGTCAGAGGCAGCGTTTCGGGCGACATGGCTCAGGCCCTCGATGACCAGGATGCGGCCGTGTTTGTCGGTAATGCTTGGAACCACGTCCACAGTCATCTTCCACATTTTGTAGGCGTTCGTCAATTCCGCCTCATATCTTGCGCCCTTGAGGAGGATGCAGCGTGTGCCCGCGTGGCCGAACGGGCGCGCGAACTCGAGCAGACCGGGCAAGGGTGCCAGCGCGCGCGCGGTCACGGTGTCCGCCTGCGGGCCGCGCAGATCCTCGATGCGCTCGTTGCGCACGATGACCCCGGCGCCGGTGACGCCCGCGGCCTCGGCGAGGAACGACGCCTTGCGCGCGTCGGCCTCGATCAGTTCGACACCGCGCGCACCGAGGATCGCCAGCACAAGCCCCGGCAAGCCGGCGCCGCTGCCCAGATCGACCAGGCGCGAGGATTGGGGTCGGATCAACGGCATCACCTGAGCCGAGTCGAGCACGTGGCGCCGCCACACATCGGGCAGCGTGCTGGCGCCCACCAGGTTGACGCGGGGCTGCCAGTCGAGCAGCCGGTCGACGTAGATCTCGAGTCGCTCGACTGTTTCACGTGAAACATCGGCGAGTTCGCGGAGCGCGGCGACCACGTCGGCCGGCGCGCGGGTCATGGCGCCGAAGCTCCAAGGCGCCGGACATGACCGACCAGGGCCGCCAGCGCCGCCGGCGTCACGCCAGGAATCCGGGCTGCGGCACCAAGCGTGGCAGGACGGGCTCGGTCCAACTTTTCGCGGACTTCCGCCGAAAGCGCGGGCAACGCGGCGAAGTTTAGCCCGTCCGGCAGCGCCAGCGCCTCGTCCCGCCGGTAGGCACGGATATCCGCCTCCATGCGCTCGAGATAGCCGCTGTAGCGCGCGTCGGTGACGATCTGATCGGCCAGGGCGCTCGGGACGGCGCCTAACTCCGGCCACGCCCGGACGACGTCGGCCCAGGAGACGTCGCTGCGCGCGAGGAGGTCGAACACGCTGCGTCGGGCGCCGTCGAGATTGACGGCGAAGCCGGCGCGCCGGGCCTCGCTGGGCGTGAGACCCAGCCGGCGCACGGATTCCCGCGCATCCGACAAAGCCGCGACCTTGCGGTTGAAAACGGCGGTCCGTTCGGCGCCCACGCAGCCAACGCGCAGCCCGATGGGGGTCAGACGCTGGTCGGCGTTGGCGGCGCGCAGCACCAGGCGATACTCGGCGCGTGAGGTGAACATGCGATAGGGCTCGTCGGCCCCACGCGTGACCAGGTCGTCGACCAGGACGCCCATGTAGCCGTCGGCCCGGTCCAGGACCAAGCCGGCGCCGGCCGCGTTCAGCCCGGCGATCAGGCCTTGGGCGGCCGCTTCCTCGTAGCCCGTGGTGCCGTTGATCTGGCCGGCCAGGAACAGGCCGGAGACACGCCGGGTTTCCAGAGTAGGGCGCAGTTCGCGCGGATCGACGAAATCGTACTCGATGGCGTAGCCCGGACGCTTGATCGTCGCGCGTTCCAGGCCGGGAATCGTGCGCACCATGGCCACCTGAAGGTCGCGTGCCAGACTGGTCGAGATGCCGTTGGGGTAGATGGTGTCGTCGTCGAGCCCTTCGGGCTCCAGGAAAATCTGATGGGACGCGCGCTCGGCGAAGCGCACCACCTTGTCCTCGATCGACGGGCAGTAGCGTGGACCGCGGCCTGAAAGGTGCCCGCCGTAAACGGCCGTCCGACCGAGATTGGCGCGGATCACCCGGTGGGTCGCCTCGGTGGTTCGGGTAACGTGGCACGGCACCTGGGCGACACGGATCTGCGTCGTGAGGAACGAGAAGGGCTCGGGCGGGTCGTCCCCGGGCTGGGTTTCCAGGGTATCCCACGCGATGCCGTCGCGCGCCAGGCGCGGCGGGGTGCCGGTCTTCAGCCGGCCCACAGCGAATCCAAGGCGTCGGATGGTGATCGAAAGCGCCTCCGACGGCCGCTCGCCCATGCGCCCCGCCACCGTCCGTTCGGCACCCATATGGATAACGCCGCCCAGGAATGTGCCCGTGGTCAGGACGACACTGGCACACGCCAGTCGTTCTCCCGCCTCGGTAACGATGCCGGCCACCCGGCCCGAGCGGTCGAGGTCGAGGTCGGCGCAGGCGCCAGCAGCGATAGTCAAGTTCGCGATGTCGGCCAGCAGATCCTGCATCGCCCGCGCGTAGAGGCGGCGGTCCGCCTGGGCGCGCGGACCCTGGACCGCGGGGCCCTTGGAGCGGTTGAGCACGCGGAACTGGATACCCGAACGGTCGATGGCGCGCGCCATGAGGCCGTCGAGCGCGTCGATCTCGCGCACCAGATGACCCTTGGCGAGGCCGCCGATGGCGGGGTTGCACGACATGGCGCCGATGGTCGCGGGGTCGTGGGTCAACAGAAGCGTCCGGGCGCCGAGACGCGCGGCCGCCGCAGCCGCCTCGCAGCCGGCGTGGCCGCCGCCGATGACGATGACATCCCACCGCGTCATGACCGGTCTTCTACCATCGCGCAGCCCGATGTTTCACGTGAAACATCGGCTCACTTGCCGATGCAGAACTCGGCGAACAGCCGGTCCAGAACGTCCTCCACGTCGACCCGGCCGGTGATGCGCCCCAGGCACCGGGCGGCCAGTCGGAGATCCTCGGCGACCAGTTCGGGCGCCGTGCCGGACGCGGCCCGATCGAGCGCCGCCAAGGTCGCCTCCAGCTCGGCGCGGTGACGGGCGCGGGTCAGCACCGGCCCGCCCCCCTGCCAGGCTTGGCTCCGCAGGCGGTCGGTCACCGCGCGGACCAGGGCGTCGATGCCCTCGTCGGTCACGCATGAGATCGGGTACCACGCGGCGCCCGGGCTCGGGCCGGGCCGGGCGAGGTCGCACTTGTTGATCGCCACGATCGTGCGCTCGTCGGGCGCGAAACCCAGGTCTGGCGCCCCGGTCCCGATGTGTTCCGAGTCGCCGATCAAGATCTTGAGGTCGGCCTGGTCGGCCGTCCGCCGCGCCCGGCGCATGCCCTCGCGCTCGACCGCGCCGCCGGCGTCGCGCACGCCCGCCGTATCGGCGACCGTGACCGGCAGGCCGTCCAAATCCAGGCTGACCTCGATCACATCGCGTGTCGTGCCCGGCTCGGGCGCCACGATCGCGGCTTCGCGCCGGGCCAGCCGGTTGAGCAGGCTCGACTTGCCGACATTGGGTCGGCCGATGATCGCGACGTGGAACCCCTCGCGCAGCCGCTCGCCGCGCCGCCCATCGTCCAGGTGCGCGCGGACCTGGACGGCCAGATCGTCGATCGACCGCGCGACCCCGGCCGTCAGGTCGGTCGGCAAACCCTCGTCGGGGAAGTCGATCGCGGCCTCGAGCCTGGCTGACAGGTCGATTAGTGTACGACGCCATCCGTCATACAGATGGGCGAGGCCGCCTTCGAGTTGGTGTAGTGCCTGGCGCCGCTGTGCGTCCGTCTCGGCGGCGACCAGGTCAGCCAGACCCTCGGCCGCGGTCAGGTCCAGCTTGCCGTTGGCGAACGCACGCCGGGCGAACTCGCCGGGCTCGGCGGGGCGCAGTCCGGGAATCGCGCCGAGCGCCCGCAGAACGGCCTCGACCACGGCGCGGCCGCCATGCACCTGGAATTCCGCCATGTCCTCGCCGGTCTCGCTGGCCGGGGCCGGAAACCACAGCACCAGGGCCTGGTCGATCGGCTGGCCATCGACGTCGCGCAATTGGCGCAAGGCCGCGGTCCGGGGTGCGGGCAAGGGGCCCGCGAGCGCAATCAGCGCCGCCGCCGCCGCCGGCCCGGAAACGCGCACGACCGCGATCGCGGCGCGCCCCGGCGCGGTGGCCAGGGCGTAGATGGTCATGGAAACAGGCCCGGTTCAGGTCTTGGCGGGCCCGTCCTCGGGCCGCAGCCGCAGCCGCTCGACCGGCCGGCCATCGCGCACATGGCTGGCCAGGATCTCCTCGACGTCCGCTTGGGACGTGTAGCGGTACCACACGCCATCCGGGTAGACGACCATGGTCGGCCCCAGCTCGCAGCGCTCGAGGCAACCGGCGATGTTGATGCGCACATCGTCGAGCCCCATGGCCTTCGCGCGCGCCTTCATATGGTCGCGCAACGCCACGGAGCCCTTGGCCGAGCAGCAGCCGCGCGGGTGGCCGTCGGGCCGCACGTTCGTGCAGCAGAACACGTGAACGCGGTAGTAGGGCTTCATGCCGTCGCCGGAGACGCTCATGTCTTATCCGTTCCCTCGGTCCAGAAGGCCTTGAGCGCGCCGAGCGCCGGGCCGCCGGCACCCGGCCACGCCTTGACGACGGCCTCGGGGTTCATGCCCGCCACGGCCTCAGCGGTCCGGGCGGCCATCGCGTCGATGGCGATCTCTTGCACCGGCGCGAGATCCGGCAGGCCGAGGAAGGTGCGCAGCTCCTCGGGCGTGCAATCGATGTCGAACTTGATCTTCATCGCCGGGTGGGCCGCGTATGGCAAATGCTCATCGAAATCAATCAAGATGGAACTTGCCCCGCGTGCGGCCGGCGCGCACGTTAGGCCAAGGCGGCCAGCGCGACAAGACCGTGCCGGAGCAGGAGTCCGAGAATGACCAACAGGCTGGCCGACGAGGCGTCACCCTATCTGCTGCAACACAAGGACAACCCGGTCGACTGGCGACCGTGGGGGTCCGAAGCCCTGGCCGAGGCGGCAGGACGCGCCAAGCCGATCCTGCTGTCGGTCGGTTACGCCGCGTGCCACTGGTGCCACGTCATGGCGCACGAGAGCTTCGAGAACCCGGCGATCGCGGCGCTGATGAACGAGCTCTTCGTCAACATCAAGGTCGACCGGGAGGAACGGCCCGATATCGACCAGATCTACCAGGCGGCGCTGGCGCTGCTCGGCCAATCGGGCGGTTGGCCGCTGACCATGTTCCTGACGCCTAAGGGCGAGCCCTTCTGGGGTGGGACCTATTTTCCGCCCGAGCCGCGCTGGGGCCGGCCCGGCTTCCCCGAGATCCTTCGCTCGGTCGCCACGGCCTACCGCAGCGCGCCCGAGAAGGTCGACAACAACCGCCGCGCCCTAACGGTGGCGCTGGCCGACATGGCACGCAAGGGTGATCCGCGCGCCATCGACCTTGAACTCGTGGACCAGGCGGCCCGCGCGCTCCTCTCAACGGTCGACCTGGCCAACGGCGGACTCGGCGCGGCACCCAAGTTCCCCCAGGTCGCCGGATTCGAGGCGCTGTGGCGCGCCTGGCTGCGCACCGGGGACGATGCCTTCAAGGTCGCCTCGCTTGTCACCGCCGATCGTATGTGCCAGGGCGGCATCTATGACCACGTCGGCGGCGGCTTCGCGCGCTACTCGGTCGACGATCGCTGGCTGGTGCCGCACTTCGAGAAGATGCTCTACGACAACGCACTGCTGGTCGGTTGGCTGACCGAACTCGCGCGCGAGACCGGCTCGCGCCTCTACGCCGCGCGCGTCGCCGAAACGATCGAGTGGGCGCTGCGCGAGATGCGGCTGGCCGAGGGCGGTTTCGCCAGCAGCCTGGACGCGGATTCCGAGGGCGAGGAGGGCCGGTTCTACGTCTGGACCGAGGCCGAGATCGACCGCGTGCTCGGGCCGGCCGCGGCCCTGTTCAAGCTGCACTACGACGTGGACGCCGAAGGCAACTGGGAAGGTCATACGATCCTGAACCGTGGCCGTTCGGCCCTGGGCGACGAGGCACTCGAAACACAACTCGCACGGATGCGTGCGGATTTGCTCGGCGCGCGCGCCGCGCGGGTCCGACCGGGATTCGACGACAAGGTTCTGGCCGATTGGAACGGCCTGATGATCGCGGCGCTGGCCGAGGCCGCGTTCGCGTGGCAACGGCCGGATTGGCTCGAGGCCGCGCGCGCCGCCTTCGCCTTCGTGGCCGGTCCCATGAGCCTGCCGGACGGCCGGCTGCGCCACGCCACGCGCGATGGCCGGTTCGTCGCCATGGCCGTGCTCGACGACTACGCGGCGATGGCGCGCGCCGCCCTGACGCTCCACGAGATCACCGACGAACCCGATTATCTCGAGCGCGCCAAGGCATGGGTCACCGTCGCCGATCGCGACTACGCCGACCCGAACGGCGGCTACTTCCTCACGGCGCGCGACGCCGAGGCCCTGATCGTCCGCACCAAATCGGCGGTCGACAGCCCGTGCCCTTCGGGCAACGGACTGATGGCGATCAACCACGCCCGGCTCTACCACCTGACCGGCGAGGACGCGCACCGCGCGCGCGCCGCCGCGACGCTCGCCGCCTTCGGCACCGAGGCGCGCAAGAACGTCTATGGGCTCTCGACCCTGTTCAACGCGGCCGAGACGCTCGAACGCGCGATCCAGGTGGTCATCGTGGGGCATCGGGCCGACGCCGGGACCCAGGCGCTGCTGCGCGCCGTCGCCGGCGTCAGCGTGCCGGCCCGCGTGCTACAGGTCGTAGCACCGGGCGCAACCCTGCCCGCCACGCATCCGGCGCTCGGCAAGGGCCAGGTCGGCAAACGTCCTACAGCGTATGTCTGCGTCGGGCCGACCTGCTCGCTGCCGGTGGCCGAGCCCAACGTGCTCGCCGAGGCCCTGCGCACGGCCCGCCGCGCCGGCGACTGAATCGTTCTGGCTCGCTACGATCCGTCGCGGTAACGTGATGGTAACGGGGCCGTAAAGCGCGACACCGAGCAGCCCGAGCGCAAGCGTCAGCGTGGCGGCGCCCGCGCCGCCACCGCCCGACATCGACGCAGCGAGCCTAGTCGTCTAGGTCCGCCGCCGTCGTCGGGCACGCGGTCCTAGAGCGGTTTCAAGACCCGCGGAGCCACTCCAATTGTCATCCCCGGGCCGACCGAAGGGCGGAACCGGGGATCCAGAGCCGAAGCCCCCAACAGCGGCCCTGGTCTTCCGGTTCGCCGCGTCCGCGGCGTCCGGAAGTGACGGTCCGTGACTTCAAAAATCTGAAGCCGCTATAGGTTTTCGCGTCGCGGGCGAAGTATTCCGATCGGACGGAACCCGGATGGTTCCATCCGATCGGATGATGCCTTAGCGGACGAGAGACAGATTCTCGGCCGAGACTTTGCCGTCCCTGCCGTTCTGCAGGTCGTACCGTACCTTCTGGCCTTCGTTCAGGCCGCTGAGCCCGGCGCGCTCGACCGCCGAAATGTGGACGAAGACGTCCTTCGAGCCGTCATCCGGCGCGATGAAGCCATAGCCCTTGGCGCTGTTGAACCACTTGATGGTCCCTTGAGACATAGATCATTCCATTCGCTAGGTTGCGTCCACCGGACACGCTGCCCGGTGGGTCGTCGAACGCCGAAATCTGGATGAAGACGGCATCCATTCGTCATCGCGGGGCAGAACCGCCACCCCGACGACGACCAATGCCCGCCTCATAACGGTTCTTGCGTCAGGATGCCAGCGTCGGCTTATCCTCGGCAAGCCGCGCCACCAGCCATTCGGCGATGCCGCGCCGCGTCCAGTATTTGCGCGGGCCGGGCGGCGGTGGAACTTCAGTCGGCAGCGCATCGCCCTCGGCCAGATAGACGCGCAGGGCCTTGAGGCTGGCGGTCGACGGGCCGGCTGGCGACGCCGGCGTTGATGACGTAGATGCCGCCGGCGTTGTCCTCGGCCAGGCCGTTCGGCGTGGGCAGGGTGACGCCGCTGGCGTTGCCGGCCTCGGAAAACCAGACGGCGGCCTCGCCCGCGTCGTTGGCGTCGCTGTCGCCGTTCAGCCAGGATGCGCCCGAGGGGGCAGACAAGCGCATCCGTACCATGAGGTGATCGTACCTGGGTCCGGTCGGCCCGGCTGTGTCGGCCGTCACACGTGCGCGCGAAGGCCTCGCGCGCCCGGTTCGGGCTCCAGCACCGCCGCGACCAGCGCCCGGGTGTAGGTCTGGCTCGGCCGGTCGCAGATGTCCGCCGCCGTGCCGATTTCGGCGATCCGGCCGCGATGAAGCACGACGATGCGATCGGCCAGCGCGCGCACCACTGCCAGGTCGTGGCTGACCAGGATGCATGCGACGCCACGCTCCACCGTCAGGTCGCGCAGCAGGCCGAGCACGGAAGCCTGGACCGAGACATCGAGTGCCGACGTTACCTCGTCGCACAGGATCAGGTCCGGCTCGGCGGCGAAGGCGCGCGCGATGGCGACGCGCTGCTTCTCGCCGCCCGAGAGCTGGCCCGGATAGCGCCGCAGGTACGTCGCATCGAGCCGGACCGAGCGCAGCAGGTCGGCCGCGCGCGCCTCGGCCGCGACGCCGCCCAGTCCAAAGTACAGCCCCAGCGGCTGGGCCAGGATCTCGGCGATGGTGTGGCGCGGGTTGAGCGAGGCGTCGGGGTTCTGGAACACGAGCTGGACCCGGCGCAGCACGTCGCGCTCGCGCCGTGCAGCCGGCCGGTCGAGCACGATCGCCCCATCGAACACGATGGCGCCGCCCGAGGCCGGCCACAAACCGGTGATGGCGCGCAGGATGGTCGACTTGCCGCTGCCCGATTCTCCGACCAGACCCAGCACCTCGCCACGGCGCAACGAGACCGTCACGCCGTCCACCGCCTTGGCCGGCATCGGCCCGCCGAGCAGGCCACGCTTGCCGTAGCTGACGGCCAGGTCGCGAATGTCCAGCACGATGGCGCCGTCCTTGACCGCCCCGGACACCGCGTCCCCCGGCCATGCGTCCAGGCCGCGCGGTTCGGCATGGTGGCAGGCGGCACGGCCCTCCGGCTCGCCGGGCAGGGGCTCCAGCACCGGCGGGAGGCGGGTGCAACGCTCGTCGGCGCGCGGGCAACGTTCGGCGTAGCGGCAGCCCGGCCGATCGGTCCCCGGCGCGGGCGGGCGCCCGGGGATCGCGGCAGGAATCCGCCCCGTGCCAAGGCGTGGGATCGAAGCGAGCAGACCCTGGGTATAGGGGTGGGCCGGGCGCGCGAGCACCGCATCGACACCGCGCGCCTCGACGATCGCACCGGCGTACATGATCGCGACGCGATCCGCCAGATGGGCGATCACGCCCAGGTCGTGGCTGACGCACACCATGGCCATGCCCTTGGCCGCGCGCAGGTCGCGCAGCAGGTCGAGGATGTGGAGCTGCGTGGTGACATCGAGACCCGTCGTCGGTTCATCCAGCAGCAGCACGTCCGGGTCGCCGGCAAGCGCCATGGCCACGGCGATGCGCTGCTGCTGGCCGCCCGACAGCTCGTGCGGATAGCGGCGCGCGATCACGGCCGGGTCGGGCAGGCGCACGTCGGCGATCAGGCCGAGAATGCGCTCGTGCCGCGCCGGGCCCACCAGCGAGGTGTGCAGATCGAGCGACTCGCCGATCTGCTCGCCGACCCGGATCGTCGGCGTCAGCGACTGACCGGCGTTCTGGGGCACAAGCGCGATGGTCCCGCCGCGCACCGCGTCGAGGTCGGCCTCGCTCATCGAGAACAGCGCGCGGCCGTGATAACGCGCCGCGCCGCCGATCAGGCGCAAACCCGGCTTGAGGAAGCCCATCATGGCGTAGAGCAGGGTGCTCTTGCCGCAACCAGACTCGCCCGCTAGGCCAAGTACCTCGCCCTGGGCCAGGTCGATCGAGATGCCGTCGAGCACGCGGGCGTCCGCGCCCGCCCGGGTGGTGAAGCCGACCGCCAGGTCATCGACGACCAGGATCGGCGGGTTCACAGCGGCGCCTTCTGGCTGCGGTCGATGCCCAGCGCCTTGGCCAGGGCGTCGGCCGCCAGGTTGATGCCGATGATCAGGCTGGCCAGGGCGACCATGGGGGCCACGACGGTCCACGGCGCGGTCGCCATGATGCCGCGTGAGTCCGAGATCATCAGGCCCCAGTCGGGCGTCGGCGGCGCCACGCCGAAGCCGAGGAACGACAGGGAGCTGAAGCCGAGCAGCATCCACGACCAGTTCATGGCCGCCTCGACCGCCAGGCTGTCGCGCACGTTGGGCATCAACTCGCGGTTGACGATGGTCCAGCGGTCGTGACCGCGCGCCTGGGCCGCCAGCACGAAGTCCTTGGTCACGATGTCGAGGGCCGCGGCGCGGGCAATGCGGATCACCGTCAAGCCGTAGCTGAAGCCCAGGATGAAGATGAGCACGACGGTGCCGGTGCCGAGGATCGTGACGAACAGCAGCAGGGTCAGGATCCACGGGATCGACAGCAGCGCGTCGACCACGCGCATGACCCATTCGTCGATCCGCCCGCCGACCAGGCCAAGCATCATGCCGAGCAGGCCGCCCCAGATCATGGCGATGATGCTGGCGAGCGCGGTGATCAGCAGGGCCTCGCGGCCTCCCAGCAACGTGCGCGTGAAGACATCGCGCCCTAGCTTGTCGGTGCCCAGCCAGTGCTCGGCACCCGGCGCCACCAGCATCGACGTGACATCCTGAGCCACCGGGTCGTAGGGCGCGATCCACGGTGAGACGAGCGCCAGGACCACGTGGGCCAGGACGATCGCCAAGCCGATCGCGCCAGACCGGCGCCCCACCATGTCGCGCAGCCAGGCAAGCCGGTGCGGACGGGCCGCTGCGTTCGGGGTTTCGAGCGCGATCGACACGGTCAGGCCCGGTACGTGCGCAGGCGAGGGTTCAGCGCGAGCGCCAGCAGGTCAGCCAGCAGGTTGACGCCGATATAGACCGAGGCCAGCAGCAGGGCGATGGTCTGGACCAGTGGCAGGTCCCGGTCGCTCACCGCGTCGACCGACAGCCTGCCGATGCCCGGATAGTTGAACACCGTCTCGGTCACCACCACGCCGCCCAGCAGCCAGGCGATGGTCAGGCCGATCAGGTTGATCGACGGCAGCAGGGAGTTGGGCAGCACGTGGCGCCAGACGATGCGCCGGAACGGGACGCCCTTGAGCCGCGCCATGGTGACGAAGTCGCTCTGCAGGGTGTCGATCACGCTGGTGCGCACCAGGCGCAGGATGTGCGCGACCATGACCAGCGTCAGCGCCACGGTCGGCAGCACGGTGTTGGACATCAGGTCCAGGATCGGTGCGTTGGCGCTGACCGTGACGACACCGTTGGTCCAGCCCAGCCCTATGGCGAAGACGAGAATCAGCACTGTCGCCGACACGAAGTCCGGGATCGTCATCGCGAAGATCGCGCCCGACGACAGGGCGATGTCGAGCGGCCGGTCGCGCGCCAGCCCGGCCATGACGCCCAGCACTAGGGCCAGGGGAATGCCGACCAGGGACGCGGTCAGCGCCAGCACGACCGTGTTGCGGAACCGCCAGCCCACAAGGTCGGCGATCGGCTTGTTGCGCTTCATCGAGACGCCCAGATCGCCCTGGACGAAGCCCGCCGCCCAATCCACCCAGCGCACGATCGCCGGGGTACTGAGCCCCCGGTTCTCGCGGCAGGCGGCAAGGATGGTCGGGTCCTTCGCCGCGCGCCCCAGATAGGCCGTGCACGCGTCGCCCGGCAGCACCTCGACCGCCACGAAGATGACGACCGATACGATGAGGAGCGTGACCAGGGACGAGCCAAGCCGGCGGAGCACGAGCCGGATCACGGTCGCGCTCCGCCGCTGTTGGCTAACGCGGCCCTAGTCGCCTGTCTTCTCGACCAGGTGCCAGGCGATGTAGTCCTCGCCGGCCTCCGGCATGCCCTTGACGACCGCCCGGACCGCCCGGACCCCGTTGATGTGGTAGGGGATCAGCGACCCGCCCCGCTCCCACAGCGCCGCCTGCGCGGCATGGTAGAGGGCCGTGCGCTTCGTCAGGTCCAGCTCCGCGCGCGCCTGGTCGAGCAGGGAATCGAACTCGGCATCCGCGAAGTAGGACTCGTTCCACGAACTGCCCGAGCGATACGCCTCGTTGAGGATCTGATCCGCCGGGCGCTGGCCCCACGACGTGCTGACGAACGGCTCGACCATCCACACGTCGCTCCAGAACCCGTCCGGCGCCGCCATGACGATGTTGACGCGGATGCCCGCCGGCGCCGCCTGCTGCTGGTAGACCTCGACCATGCGCACCATGCCTGCCTCGAGGTCGCTGGTGTGCACGTCGATGTCGATGCCGTCGGCATAGCCGGCCTCGGCGAGCAGGGCCTTGGCGCCTTCGATGTCGGCGCCGCACTCGATGGCCGAGCGATAGCTGTCGCCGGCCCAGACCGGGTGGTCGCACGACGGCGTGCCTCCGCCGGGGCCGACCACCAGGTCCGCCATCTCCTGCCGGTTGACGACCATGCGCAACGCCTTGCGCACGCGCGCGTCGGTGAATGGCGCCGTGTCGGTGCGCATGACCAGGCCCTGCCAGTCGCCCGAGGGATAGTGCTGGATGACGAAGTCCTCGTTGCCTTCGAACGTGGCGACCTGGTCGCCGTTGAGGTCGCTGTAGTCGAGCTGGCCGCCGAGCAAGGCCTGGATGCGCGCCTCCTGGTCTGGGATCGAGATGATTTCGACCCGGTCCACCTTGGGCCGGCCCTGCCAATAGTCGTCGTTGGCGAGAAGCACCGTGGTGCCCTCGGGATCCAGCGTCTCGAGCTTGAACGGCCCGGTGCCGATGCCCGTGGTCGCGATGGTGGCGCCCGACCCATCGGGGATCATGCGCACTCGATAGTCGAGGAACAGCAGCGGCAGGTCGGCGTGAGCCGACGACAGCACGATCTTGGCGGTCAGCGGATCGACCACCTCGACGCGATCGATCATGTTGAGCACGGATGTGACCGGCGATTCGAGCGCCGGATCCTTGATGCGCTCCAGGCTGTACTTGACGTCGGTGGCGTCGAAGTCCGACCCGTCATGGAATTTGACGCCGTCCTGCAGGACCAGGGTCCACTCCATGGCATCGGGACTGGCGCTCCAGCTCTTGGCCAGCTCCGGAGCCGGCAGGCCGTCGGGGCCCCAGCTCACCAGGCGGTTGTAGATCAGGTCGTTGGCCTCGTAGAACCGGGTCGGCGAGATCGGATCGAGATTCTCGGCACCGCCGAACCCAAGGTCGCCGGATCGGCGCAGCGTCGTCTCGGCCGCCGCCGTGGTGGCCATCAGCGCGGCGATCGCCGCCATTGCCAGACCGTGTCGCATCATCATGGTCGTTCCTCCCAATGAACCCGGGCCATCCCGTCGCCGGCCTGCATAGGGTGGATTGCGCGACGGCTTGATCCGACATTCCCCGGATGGCCGGGTAGCTCGACCGCTGAATGACAATTTTACCGCCGCTTCGGTGGCTCGAGCAACCGTGCCGGCGCCTCGATCACGCGCCGGCCGAGGTCGGCTCCGGCCACGGTGCAGATCGCAACGGCGCGGCCGTAGCGATCCGTGTCTGTCCGTTCGCATGCAACCGTTCGCCCCGCGATGAGGTCATCGAGCGCGGACGCGGCGCGCTGTCCGCGCCAGCCGTCGGCGCTATGCACGTGGCCGGGCCGCAGCGCGCACCGCTCCAGGTCGCCGGACTGGTTGAAAGGGATTTGACCGGCGGCGATACCGTCTTCGTCGAGGGCGTCGAGGTGCGCCCGTTCGGGATCGTCGCAATGCGCCTACTGCGGCGGGTGCGCGGCGATCCACTCGTTGGCGAGACGCTGGGCTTGCGCGATCTGGTCGGGGGTCATTAGGGCGGCGATGGCGTCTCTGAGCTTCACCGCGACGGCATCCCCCGCAGAGCCTGCGAGGTTAAGCCACATGTGAGCCAGGACGTAGTCCTGGGGAACACCCTGGCCGACGGCGTACAGCCCGCCGAGGGCGTTCTGCGCCTCCGCAAGGCCCTGCTCGGCCGCCAGCCGTACCCACTTCGCGGCCTCGGCATCGTCCCGGGGAACACCCTCGCCGTTGGCGTACATAGCGCCGAGGTTGTACTGCGCCAACGCAAAGCCCTGCTCGGCCGCCAGCCGCCACCACTTGGCGGCCTCGGCATCGTCCTCGGGAACACCCTCGCCGAGGTCGTACAACAAGCCGAGGTTGAACTGCGCCTCCGCATCGCCCTGCTCGGCCGCCAGCCGGAACCACCTCGCGGCCTCGGCATCGTCCCGGGGAACACCCCGGCCGTTGTCGTACATCGAGCCGAGGTTGTACTGCGCCTCCGCAAGGCCCTGCTCGGCCGCCAGCCGCCACCACTTGGCGGCCTCGGCATCGTCCTCGGGAACACCCCGGCCGTTGTCGTACCTAACGCCGAGGTTGTACTGCGCCTCCGCAAGGCCCTGCTCGGCCGCCAGCCGGAACCACCTCGCGGCCTCGGCATCGTCCTGGGGAACACCCTGGCCGTTGGCGTACATATTGCCGAGGTTGAACTGCGCCTCCGCAAGGCCCTGCTCGGCCGCCCGCCGCCACCACTTGGCGGCCTCGGCATCGTCCCGGGGAACACCCTCGCCGTTGGCGTACATAACGCCGAGGTAGAACTGCGCCTCCGCAAGGCCCTGCTCGGCTAGCGGTCGCCACGTCGATAACGCCGTCGCGTAATCCCCTCGTAGGTAGGCGTCCCAGCCTTCCTGCCACGCATCCTCTCCCGACGCCGCCACGGGCGTCAGCAGCAAGACCAGCGCGATGATCCATGCTCGCATCGCTTCGCTCCCCGATGATGCCAGCGAAGAATGACACGAAATGACGAGGCTGGATGGCTGGTCGTGTCTACCGCTTCGCCTTCCGCCACCCCGCCGCAACCGCCTCGGCC
>VGDP01000007.1 GCA_016869675.1 Alphaproteobacteria bacterium
GCACGCGCCGGCGCGCCCCGGTCAGCCGCGCCGGCGGTGGCGCGCCGGTCGCGACGTAGGCCGTGGTCGGCGGTGGCGGCGCCAGGTCGCCCGCCGGGCCGAGCACCATGCGCAGCACGGCGCCGGGTGGCGCCAGCGTGTACGCCGCGACCCAATCGACGAAGCGACGCAAGGGCGTGGCGAGCGGCGGCACCGCGAGCCCATCGCCCAGATCGCACAGGCGCGCCTCGTCGAGGGTGCCGTCTCCATCGCCCCACACCACGCCGAGCAACGTGCGCGGGCCGAGCGGCACGTGCACGACGGCTCCCGCTTCGACCGCTTGCCCCGCCGGGACGCGGTAGTCGTAGGCGCCGGCCAGCGGCAGGGGCAGCAGCACGGCGGCGCGGCGCGTGTCCTTGGCCTTGTCGGAGGGCATGCGCTACACTCGGACACGCACTGGCTTTCAGGCAAGCGAACGGAAGGAGCCGGACCGGCATGAAGTTCTTCGTCGACAGCGCCGACGTGGCCGAGATCCGCGACTTGGTCGATACCGGCCTGGTCGACGGCGTGACCACGAACCCGTCGCTGGTCGCCAAGGCGGGGCGCGACTTTTTCGCCGTGCTGCGCGAGATCTGCGCCCTGGTCGCCGGCCCGGTCAGCGCCGAGGTCACCGCCACCGCCGCCGACGCCATGATCGCCGAGGGGCGCAAGCTGGCCGCGGTCGCGCCCAACGTGACGGTCAAGGTGCCGCTGACGTGGGACGGGCTGAAGGCGTGCCGCGCGCTGTCGCAGGCGGGCACGGCGGTCAACGTCACCCTGTGCTTCTCGCCAGCGCAGGCGATCCTGGCGGCCAAGGCGGGGGCCACGTTCGTCTCGCCCTTCGTCGGCCGGCTCGACGACATCGGGCACGACGGCATGGCGCTGATCCGCGACATCGTGACGATCTACCGCAACTACCCGGGAACCATCGCGACCGAGGTGCTGGTCGCCTCGGTGCGCCACCCGATGCACGTCGTCGATGCGGCCAAGATCGGCGCCCAGGTGTGCACGATCCCCCCCGCGGTGCTGCGCCAGTTGGCCAAGCACGTGCTGACCGACAAGGGGCTGGACGCGTTCCTGGCCGACTGGAAGAAGACCGGCCAGTCGATCGTCGCCGGATAGCCCCATGACGCTCGAGTCGAAATCCGCCAAGCCGGCCCAATCGGTGGCCAGAGCCGCGGCGGCGCACGTCGCGGCGTACCTGCGCGCCAACCCGGGCTTCCTGGCGGCGCACCCCGAGATCCTGGCCGGGCAGCGCCCGCCGCGCCGCGCGCTGGGCGACGGCGTCGCCGACTTCCAGGAGTTCCTGATCGAGCGTCTGCGCGAGGACGTGCGCCGGCTGACCGACGCCAAGCGCGCCCTGGTCGAGGAACGGCGCGAGGCGCGCGCGCTGGCCGCGCGGATGCAAAAGGCCGCGCTGGCCCTGATCGCCACCGCCGATCTGACCGCGCTGGCCGAGGCGGTGACCGTCGACCTGGCGGTCCTGCTGGGCGTCGACGTGGCGGCGCTGGGCGTGGAGACCACCGTCGGGATCAGCGGCCGCGATCCGGTCTCGGGCGTGCGCTGCCTGCCGGCCGGCACCGTGGACGAGGTGCTGGGCGAGGGCTGCGACGTGCGCGTCATCCCTGACGGCGCGGTGGACAGCCGTGCGTTCGGGGCCGGCGCCGGCCTGGTGCGCTCGGCGGTGCTGGTGCGTGTCGGCGGCCGGCGCGACCTGCCGCCCGCCTTGCTCGGCGTGGGGTCGCGCCACGGCGGCCGCTTCCATGGCGGCGCCTGCGGCGAGACCATGCGGTTCCTGGCCGAGGTGCTGGAGCATTGCCTGCGCACACGCCTGGGCTTGCCGGTCTGACCGACCGGCCATCGGCGCGGCGGGTCGGCGCCGCGCTGGAGCTGTGGGCGAGATGGCTGGTGGGCGAACGGCGCGCCGCCCGCCACACAGTCGACGGCTACGCCCGCGACGTCGCCGCGTTTCTCGATTTCCTGGCCGAGCATCGCGGCGCGCCGCCGACGCTCGACGATCTGGGCACGCTCGAGCCCGCCGACCTGCGCGCCTGGCTGGCCCGGCGCGGCCGCGACGGGCTGGCACGGTCCTCGATCGCGCGGGCCATGGCCGCGGTACGCAGCCTGTTCCGCCGGCTGGAACGCGCCGGCCTGGTGAAGAACGCGGCGATCGGTGCCGTGCGCGGCCCGCGCGTCCCCGCCTCCCTGCCCCGGCCGCTGACCGCCGGCCAGGCGCGCGCCGTTCTGGACGCCGCCAACGAGGCCGCCGAGCCCTGGCTGGGTGCCCGCGACGCGGCGCTGTTCCACCTGCTGTACGGCGCGGGTCTGCGCATCGGCGAGGCGCTGGCGCTCGATATCGGCCATTGGCCTGGGTCGGAGGCGCCACTGCGCGTCCTCGGCAAGGGCGGCAAGGAGCGCGTGGTGCCGCTGCTGCCGGCGGTGCGCGCGGCGCTCGCGGCGTACCGCGCGCTGCGTCCGGGCGACAATGCGCCCGACGCGCCGCTGTTCGTCGGCGCGCGCGGCGGCCGGCTGGCGGCCACGGTGGCCCAGAGGCGCATGCGCGACGTGCGCCGGGCGCTCGGCCTGCCCGAGAGTGCTACGCCCCACGCGCTGCGCCACAGCTTCGCCACGCACCTCTTGGGCGGCGGGGCGGACCTGCGCACGATCCAGGAACTGCTGGGCCACGCCTCGCTTTCGACCACCCAGCGCTACACCGGCGTCGAAACCGGAAGCCTGCTGAAGGTCTACCGCGCCGCCCACCCGAGGGGACGTTGAGCGGCGAACTCGACCTGTGGTGGATCGACCGGCCCTGGCTGGCCGGGGGCGCGTGCCCGGACGACGCGGGGCTGGTGGCCCTGCGCGCCGCGGAGTTCGATTGGATCGTCTGCCTGCTCGACGCGGGCGAGCAGGCGCCGCGCTACAGCCTGGCGCGAGCCGAGAGGCTTGGCCTCGCCTGGTCGGAGATTCCGATCCCCGACCGGACCGCGCCGACCGTCGAGCAGATGAAGCGCTTCGTGGCGATCATCGTCGATCGTCTACGCGAGGGTGACCGCCTGTTCGTGCACTGCGCCGCCGGCCTGGGCCGCACGGGCACCATGGCGGCGGTGGCCCTGGTCGCCCACGGCATGACCGCCGCCGACGCCATCGCGCGCGTGCGCGCCGCGCGGCCAGGCGCCATCGAGACGCCCGAGCAGGAAGCGGCGGTGCGGACATACGCGGGCGCTAGGGGCGTCTGAGGGAAGCCGCCCAGGTGGCCGCAGGTGAGCGCGGCGTCGTCGCGCCCGGCTTCCAGGCACGCCTGGAGCCCGAGTCCGCGCGCGCGGCCGGCGATGAAGGCGGCGATAACGGTATCGCCGGCGCCGAGCGTATCGACCACCCGCGCGGGTGCCACGCCGACGCGCGCGACGGTCGTGCCGTCGCTGGCCAGGCTGCCCGAGCGGCCGCACGTGACCACGACGAGGCGGGCACCCGCCGCGAGCAGGCGCCGGGCCAGCGCCACGCCGTCGTCCAGGGTCGCGGCCGAAGCGAAGGCCGGCGCCAGGCCTTCGGCGCCCAGGTCGCGCGCGGCGGCGTTGACCGCCAGGTCCTGGGAGACGGCGACACCGTCGCCCACCAGGCGGCGGCGCAGATCGCCGCCGTCGTCCAGCCAGCCGATATGCACGTGGCGGCAGCCGAGCAGCACCGCCAGGGTGTCCGCGTCCGGGCGATAGCCCAGGCAGACGCCGAAGTCCTCGGGGCCGATGGCGCGCTCGCCGTCCCCCCCGGTGCGGATGTCGCTGGTCGCCGTACGGCCGCCAGACACGACCCGGACCAGGCCGGTCCCCACACCGGCCTGTTCGAGTGCCGCGACCACGCGACGCCCGTCAGCGTCGGCGCCGACCGCGCCGGCATAGGCCACCCGATGGCCGCGCGCGGCCAGATGCACGGCAACGTTGACCGCGTTGCCGCCGACCGTCGAGGCGCCAACCGGCGCCAGGTAGCGATCGATGCAGTTGTCGCCGACCGTGGCGAGCTCGAAGCCGGCGGCCACGGCGTTCAGTAGGCGACGCGCTTGTAGTAGCGCCGGGTCGTCAGGGGGTGGTTGCGGATCACCTCGAGGTGCGCGCTGACGCGCTCGAGCAGCGCCGCCAGCAGCACTGGCGACAGCAACGCGCGCGTCGCCGGCTCGACGCCGGGCAGCGCGACCGCCGCCGCATCGAGGAGCGTGACCTTGTCAGTTTAGGCGGGCAGGAACCGCTCCACCCACTCGATCAGCGGCCGTGCCGCGTCCTCACCCTTGAACAGCACGACGCTGACGCCCTTCTCCACCAACTCCAGGGTGCCGTGGAAGAAGTCGGCGGCATGGATCGGCCGGGTGCGGATCCACTGCATCTCCTCGAGGATGCACATGCCGTAGTACCAGGCCTGCGGCCAGGTGGCGCCGGCGCCGACCATGATGTGCCAAGGATCGGCGGCGAGCGCGCGGGCGACGGACTCGGCGCGCGGCTCGAACGACCGCTTGGCCTCGACCAGCAGCGCGGGCAGGCGGTTCAGGTCGGCGACGTGGGCGTCGTGGTCGGCTGCTTCGCCACGCGCCCGAAAGACGGCGAGGGCCAGCAGCAGGGATTGCAGGTAGAACGACTCGCAGCTCGTGTCGTCCTCGGCGAAGTTGACGAACGCGTGGTCCGCGCCCTCGGCCAGCGGCGTGCCGCCGTGGCCGACCAGCGCGATGACCGTGGCGCTGCGCGCCTTGCAGAAGGCGAGCGCCTCGACGCTCTCCTTGGTGGTGCCCGAGAGCGAGGGAATCACCACGATCGAGCCCGGCCCCAGCGCCTGATGCCCGCCGACCACAAGTTCGGCGCCGATCTCGGCGAACACGGGAAAACGTGACCGGCGCTGCAACAACTGCGCCGCCGGGTGCATGAGGATCGCGGCACTCCAGGCGCCCGGGAAGAACAGGTTGCGCGCTTCCGCACCGAGGCAGGCCTCGATGGCCCGGCTGAGGCCGGGCCCCTGGGCCAGCGCGCCCGCCTGGATGCGCGCGTAGCGCGCTTCGTCGAAATTCAGCATGGAGCCTCCCCGCGAGACGCGATCCATGCCATCGAACGGCGCGGCAGACAACCGGGTCGGAGGACCGGCCGATCGCCGCGTCAGGGGTTGCCGACGATCGACACGCGCGTGCACGCGCGCAGGTCCTGCAAGCGGCGGAGCGCGAAGCGGTGAACCTGGGCGATGGTTCCTATGAACGCGATGCGTTCGATGGCTTGGTCGGCCGCGTCCCAGGCCACCAACGAGAAATGGCGGGCGCGACCGAGGCACAGGACCGAACCCGGCGACAGCTTGGACGTTCCGGGGACGATCGCGAGTTCTGTTGGCGGAGGTGTCGTCGTCATGCTCTCGCCTCCGCCCGCCGACCCGGGCACGGGGAGGAGCGCCCTGGATCCGCGTGAGGCGGCCCCAGGGCGCCCTGGTTTCGGGATCCGAACGCGTGGCCTACATCTTGAGGCTGGAGACCCCATTCTTGCCGTTGACCACCGAGAAGGTCAGGGTCACCGACTCGCCGGCCTTCAGCTTCGAGATATCGACGGTCTTCGCCGCTTCGTAGCTGTGGCCGTTGTCGAGGATGATCATGCGCGTCGTCTGATCGACCGACTTGATCTTGCCATTGGCCGTGTCGGCGAGGGCGGCGCCGGCCGAGGCCAGGATCGCGATGGCGGTCATCGCACCGATGAGCTTCTTCATGGGACACTCCCTTGTTTGCAGGTTCGTCACAACGAGGCCCGGATGGCGCGGCCGGATACCGGCGAAATGTTGAATGGGGCGTCATCCGCCTCGGGTCGCATTGTCGTCCGACGCCTTTTGCGTGACCCTGGCCCAGGCATTAAAGCTTGGACATCGACGCGCCGGGCTCGGCGCCGGAGGCGGGGTTCGGGTGGAGACCTTCGACTACATCATCGTCGGCGCCGGTTCGGCCGGCTGCGTGCTGGCCAACCGGTTGAGCGCGAGCGGGCGCCACCGCGTGCTGCTGCTGGAGGCCGGGCCCGAGGACCGCAACCTGTGGATCCACGTGCCGCTCGGCTACGGCAAGCTGTTCAAGGACCCGCGCTTTAACTGGCTGTTCGAGAGCGAGCCCGAACCGGAGCTGGACTGGCGCCGCGTCGTGCAGCCGCGCGGCAAGGTGCTGGGCGGCTCGTCCTCGATCAACGGCCTGATCTACATGCGCGGCCAGCGCGAGGACTATGACCACTGGCGCCAGCTCGGCAACGTGGGCTGGAGCTACGACGACGTGCTGCCCTACTTCAAGCGCGCCGAGGACCAGGCGCGCGGCGCCGACGCCTTCCACGGCACGGGCGGGCCGCTCGGCGTCGCCGATCAGTCCGAGCCGCACCCGCTGTGCGAGGCGTTCATCGCCGCCGCCGGCCAGGCGGGCATCCCGCGCAACGACGATTTCAACGGCGCGGCACAGGACGGCGCCGGCTATTTCCAGACCACGTCGCGCCGGGGCCGGCGCTGTTCGACCGCGGTCGGCTACCTGCGCCCGGCGCGCGGGCGCGCCAACCTGCGCTTGGTCACGCGGGCGCAGGCCGGTCGCGTGCTGTTCGAGGGCAAGCGGGCGAGCGGAGTCGCGTGGCGCGATCCGGGTGGCGAGCAGCAGGCGCGCGCCGACGCCGAGGTGATCCTGGCGGCGGGCGCGTTCGGCTCGCCGCAGCTCCTCCAGCTCTCGGGCGTCGGGCCGGGCGACCTGCTGGGCGCGCACGGCATCGCCGTGGTGCACGAGGCACCGGGTGTCGGCGCCGACCTCAGCGATCACCTGCAGGTGCGCATGATGTTCCGCTGCCGCCAGCGCATTACCTTCAACGACGACATGGCGAGCCTGATGGGACGCCTGCGCATCGGCCTGCGCTACGCGCTGACGCGCAAGGGGCCGCTGACCGTGAGCGCCGGCTACGCGGGCGCGTTCTTCCGCACCGACCCGCGCCTCCCCACGCCGGACATCCAGGTGCACTTCCTGCTGTTCTCGACCGACAAGATGGGCGAGAGCCCGCACCGGTTCCCGGGCTTCACCGCCTCGGTCTGCCAGCTGCGCCCCGAGAGCCGGGGCTGGGTGCGCATCCGCTCGGCCGATCCGGCCGCGCCGCCCGCGATCCAGCCGAACTACCTGTCGGCCGAGGCCGACCGCCGCGCCAATGTCGAGGGCCTGAAGATCCTGCGCCGCATCCACCAGCAGCCGGCCATGGCGCCCTTCGTCGAGGCCGAGCTGGACCCCGGCCCCGAGGCCGCCGACGACGCGGCGCTGCTGGCCCATTGCCGGCGCCGGGGCGGCACGATCTACCACCCGACGGGCACCTGCCGCATGGGGCTGGACGCCCGTGCCGTGGTGGACGAGCGTCTGCGGGTCAAGGAACTGGGGGCCTTGCGCGTGGTCGACGGCGCCGTGATGCCGACGCTGGTCTCGGGCAACACCAATGCGCCGATCATCATGATCGCCGAGAAGGCGTCGGACATGATCCTCGCGGACGCGCGGGCGTAGCCTTACTGCTTCGCCCAGGCACCCTTGTCGTCCTGCTGCCAGTAGGTCAGGGCGTGGCCCTGGGCCTTGCGCCGGCGCCAGCGTTCGCGCGCCGCCGCCACGGCCGCGTCGTCGTTGCCGTCGAACAGGTCGAGGCAGCGGGCGAAGCCGCCCGCCTCGGGTACGTCCATGCCGTCCACCAGCACAAGCACGTCGGCGCGGTTGCGGTCGTCCGGCTCGGTCGCGATCAGAATCGGCTGTTGCGCCGCGTGGCCCTGGGACGCGAGACCGTGCGGCAGGAACGAGGCTGGGTCGTAGGTCCACAGCACGGCATCCAGCGCCGCGGCGCGCTCGGCTGATTCGGCCAGCAGCAGCACGCGGTGGCCGCGCTCGACCACCTTCTCGAGCAGGCGCGGCAGGGCACGTTCGAGCGGCTGGGTGCGCAGGTGGTAGAAGCCGAACTCAGTCACGGCCTAGCCCTCGGGCAGGCCCGCCGCGCGCAGCGCCGCGCGATGGTGGTCGGCGTCCTCGGCGCGGCCATAGTGGGTCTTGGGCATGAAGCCGGCGATGGTGAAGTCCGGCGCGCGCCGCAACACCTCGGCCGCTTCCTCGCGCGCCGCCGCGGCCTCGCCCGCCATGGCGAGTGCGCCGGCCAGCGTCGCGCGCACCGCCGGATCGGGCGCGCGGATGCGCCGGTAGGCCTGGACCGCTTCGCCGTAGCGCCGCGCCACGAAGCAGGCGCGGCCGAGGTGGCTCCAATAGCGTTCCGCGTGGAACGGGTTGGGTCGCATCGCCTGCCGGACCCAGGTGATGCCCTCTTCGGCGCGTCCCTGCCGGGTAAGCAGCTCGCCCTGCTGGACGACGATGAGATCGTCGTTGGGGTTGAGCGCGAGCGCGCGTTCCTGGTGGTAAGCGGCCTTTTCGAGGTCGTCGCGCACGGTCGAGACCGCCGCCAAGATGCGGTGCACGTCGCTGTCGTTGTCGTCGATTCGCAGCGCGATCTCGAGCTCGGCGACGAGCTCATTCCACGCGGTGCCCGGATCGGGCGTGAAGCCGTTGCTCCAGGCCCGGCCCAGAACGCACGCTTTCCACGCGTGGGCATGGGCGAAATTCGGGTTGAGCGCGATGGCGCGCTCCAGCAAGCGGAGCGCCTCGGCGTTGTCGGACTCGTTCGAGCGGTGGTGAAGGGTCTTGCATGCCAGCACCAGCTCGTAGGCGGTCATGTTCGTGGTCGGCTTCTTGGTCGCCCGTTCGCGATGGGCTGCCTGCACGCGCCCCGGCAGCACGCCGACGATCGACCGGGTCACGTCGTCCTGGATCGCGAACAGATCCTCGAGGTCACGGTCGTAGCGTTCGGCCCACACGTGGCGATCGGCCTCGGCGTCGATCAGCTGCACCGTGACGCGCACGCGGTTGCCCGCCCGGCGCACGCTGCCCTTGACCACGTACTGCACGCCGAGTTCGCGCGCCACGTCCTTGACCTTCGTCGCGCGCCCCTTGAACGCGAAGCTGGTGTTGCACGAGATCACCAAGAGGTCGCGGAAGCGGCTGATCTCGGTGATCAGGTCCTCGGTCATGCCGTCGGCGAACAGATCGCCGTCCGCATCGCCGCCCATGGCCAGGAGCGGCAGGACGACGGCGCTGGGCCGCGCATCGACCGGGCCGTTCGGCTTGGGATCAGACGCCACGGCGGCGGCCCTCGTCGGCTCGGCACCGAACCCGGCGATGCGAAAGGCCCGGATGGGCCGCGCGATGTTTCTGACCGCCTGTTCGCCGAGATCGTCGAACGTCACGTCGACGCGATGCCCGACATGGTCAATCACCGCCGCCGCGACGGAGATGCCGCCGGGCTCAGCCAGGGCCTGAAGGCGCGCCGCGATGTTGACGCCGTCGCCGAACAGGTCGTCGCCCTTGACGATCACGTCGCCGAGGTTGATGCCGATGCGAAAGGCGATGCGTGGGCCGGGATCGATGGCGGCTTCGGCCGCGTCGACGCCACGCTGGATCTCGGTCGCCGTGCGCACCGCGTCGACGATGCTGCGAAACTCGAACAGCACGCCGTCGCCGGTGGTCTTGACGATGCGCCCGTGGGCGCGGCCGATCGCGGGGTCGAGCACGGCCGCGCGGATCGCGTTGAGACGCGCGAGCGTGCCGGCCTCGTCGGCTTCCATGAGCCGCGAGTAGCCCACCATGTCGGCCGCCAGGATCGCGGCCAACCGGCATTCGGACGAAGACTCGTTCACGGGCGATGGTTCCCGGCCGGGGCGGCGATCGGGCCACTCTATCGCCTAACGCACCCCCGCGACAGGGCGCGCGCCCGAAGCTCCGTCGAGGGCCGGCGGGTCAGAACCTGCGCCCGATGCCGATGCCGACGATCCAGGGGTCGAGGTCGAGGGCGGCGGTGGTGACGCCGGCCAGCGGCTGCACCCGGACATCGGTCGAGAGCCACAGCTTCTTGACGTCGATGTTCAGCATGTAGGGGCCGCCGTCGATCGGGATGTCGACGCCGGCCTGCAGCGCGAACCCGAAGCCGTCGTCTCAGGAAAAGGAGAGCCCGGCGGGCGCGTCGGCGCCGAAGCAGTATCGTGTAGTTGATGCCGGCCCCGACATAGGGCCGGAACAGCGGATCGCGCGGCATGAAGTGGTAATGCGCCGTTAGGGTCGGCGGCAGCACCCAGACGTCGCCGAGGTCGAGCCCGGTGGGATCGTGGCGCGCCTCGTGGTTGGTGGTCGCCAGGATCAGTTCGAGCGCCACGTTCTCGGTCAGGAAGTAGCTGATGTCGAGCTCGGGCACCACCGAGTCGTCCACATCGACCGAGCCCAGCACCGGCGCCGAAACCGACGCGTCCTCGTCGGGCAGCACGCCGATGGCGCGCAGATGCACCAGCCACGGATCGCCCATATCCTGGGCCAGCGCCGGCGCCGCCAACGCCACCATGCCCAGGCACAAGGCCAGGGCGATCGGACGCACCATCATGACAACCCCCGCGTTCCCGTTGATCCCGGTGCGCCGGGCCACGCCCGACGCGCTGAAACTAATACGGAAACTAGGGATATTGCGGCTTGACCTGGATCAATCGTCGGCGCGATCGCCCCCAGGCGGTTGGATCAGGCCTCGAAGTTGTCGCGCACCAGGCGGTCGAGCAGGCGCACGCCGTAGCCCGAGGCGCCCTTGGGCACGGTGGGCATGTCCTTCTTCGCCCAGGCCATGCCCGCGATATCCAGGTGCGCCCACTTGGTATCGCCGACGAAGCGCTGTAGGAACACGGCGCCCGCGGTCGAACCCGCCTCGCGCGTCTTGCCGACGTTCTTCATGTCGGCGATCTCGGAGTTGATGTCCTTGTCGTACTCGGTGCCAAGCGGCATGCGCCACAGCGGCTCGCCCACCGACTCGCCCGCCGCCGCCAGCTTGGCCGCCAGTTCGTCGTCGTTGGCGAACATGCCGGCCTTATAGGTGCCCAGCGCGATGACGATGGCGCCAGTCAGCGTCGCCAGGTCCACCATGAAGCGCGGCTTGAACTGGGTGTGGCAGTACCACAGGGCGTCCGACAGGATCAGCCGGCCCTCGGCGTCGGTGTTGATGACCTCGATGGTCTGGCCCGACATGGATGTCACCACGTCGCCCGGCCGCTGGGCCTTGCCCGACGGCATGTTCTCGACGCACGCGATGATGCCGACGGCGTTGACCTTGGCCTTGCGCCCGGCCAACGCGCGCATCACGCCGACCACCGCGCCGGCACCGGCCATGTCGTACTTCATCTCCTCCATGCCGGCCGCCGGCTTGATCGAGATGCCACCGGTGTCGAAACAGACGCCCTTGCCAACAAAGGCCACGGGCGAATCGCCGTTGCCGCCGCCGTTCCAGCGCATGACCACAAGCTGGGATTCGTGATCGCTGCCCTGGCCGACACCCAGGAGCGCGCCCATGCCGAGGGTGTGCATGCGGTCCTCGCCGATGACCTCGACATCGACGCCGAGCGCCGACAGGGACTTGGCGCGCGCGGCCAACTCGGCCGGGTAGAGCACGTTGGCCGGCTCGCTGACCAGGTCGCGGGTCATGGCGACCCCTTCGGCCAGGCGAGCGCACGCCACGTGCGCCTGCTCCGCCAGGGCCCGCGCCGCCGTGACGACGACGACGCGCTCGAGCGTCGGCTTGTCCTCGGCCTTCTGCTTGGTGCGGTACTTGTCGAAACGGTAGGCGCGCAATTCGGCGCCCATCGCCACATTCGCGGCATGATCGGCCGGGCGGCCCACGGCCTCGGCGACGGCATCGACATGGATCGCCGCGACCTTGGCGCCCGAGCCGTTGAGCCGAGCCGCGATGGCGCCGCCCCAGTTGGCCATGGCCAGGTCGTTGAGCGCCGCGGCCTTGCCCAGGCCGGCCAGCACGATGCGCGATGCCTTGACGCCCGCGGGCGCGGCGATCTCGAGCATATGATCCTTGGCGCCGGTGAAGCGGCCCCCCGCCATGGCGCGGGTCAGCGCACCGCCGGTCGCCCTGTCGAGCGCGGCGGCGGACGGTGTCAGGGCCTTGTCGTCGAGCACGCCGACCACGATTGAATCGACGCCATCGGGCACGGTCTCGGCAAACGCGAAGTTCATGGTTCCCTCTCGTGGGGCGCGGAAGGCGCGATCCTACTCCAGGGCGCGCGCAAGGGAAGCCCCTTGCCGTGGCGCGGGACGTCGACAAGCTCCTTGTTCCCGTCAAGGGGGCTGCGTAAACTCGCGTCCGAGTCGGGGTGCGTTCGCGCGACCGGCGCGACGCCAAAGAGACTAACGAATGTCTGGGGGGTCGAGGGAATGGGAAGCGGACGAGTGACCCGCGCGGCGGTGATCGCCGCCCTCGCCTTGGGTGCTTGCTCCTACGCCGAGGAATTGCTGTGGCCGTCGTTGAGCGGCGAGGACCCGTCCGGCGCCCAATCCGTGGCGATCGAGCCGTCCCAGGGTGAACTGCAAGGTTCGCCGACCATCGGCGGCGCGTCGGCGATCAACTCCTCGACCATCACGCCATTCACGGCGCCGGTCGGCAGCACGGGCACGGCCGTGGGCTCCAAGATCGCCGGCATGACGTTGGAGTTGCAGGCGCTGAAGCAGGCGATCGAACGCAACGCCACCGATGTCCGCACCATCCGCGCCGACTCGGAAGCGAAGGCGCAGCGCTACTACGCGACGTTCGCGGCGATCACGGCGCGGCTTCAGGTCGGCACCACGCCCGGCAACCCTGTCCTGGTCAGCCAGTGGAACACGGCGCAGAGCGAGCTTGACGGCATCGCCGTGGACATCGGCCGCATGAACAGCGTCGCCAATGCCATCGCGGCCGACGCGGGCGTGACCACGTACCTGCAGGATTCGATCCGCGCGACCTACCGGCTGTCGGGCGCCATCGACGAGGATCACCGCCAGCTGCGCGCACTGGAGGACGAGGTCGACCGCACGATCGTGGCGATCGATCGGCTGCTGGGCGACGCCAACGCGGCAATCGACCGGCAGACCGCCTACGTCAACACCGAGCGGCGCAACCTGTCGCAGCTCGCGCTGGCGGTGTCCTCGGGCCAGGTGTACGGCCCGGCGCTGTCGTCGGGCACGGGCGCGATCGGCACCTCGGGCCTGGCGGCGGCGGCCGGCGCGGCACCCACTGGCTCGCCCCTGGTGGTGATCCGCTTCGACCGGCCGGACGTGCTCTACCGCCAGGCGCTCTACACGGCGGTCAGCCAGGCGCTGGACCGGCGCCCGAGCGCCATGTTCGACTTGGTCGCCGTGGCGCCCAACCGGGGTACGCCCAGCGACGTGGCTCTGGCCGCCGACACCTCGCGCAAGTACGCCGAGGACGTCCTGCGTTCGCTGAACGAAATGGGCCTGCCGTCGGATCGCATAACGCTGTCGTCCCTGACCAGCCCGGACATCGCCGCCAACGAAGTGCGCGTGTTCGTGCGCTGAGCCTGATCCGGCGACGGCGCCACTGCGTATGACGGGGTATCCGTTCCCGTCGCCGGAGGCCGCCATGGTTCGTCTCGTCGCCCTGCTCGTCACCCTGGTTCTGGCCGGCGCGGCGCCGGCCCACGCCCAGGCGGGGCTGTCCGAAGCCGACCAGACGGCGATCCGCGGTGTCATCGCGGGACAGCTCCAGGCCTTCCGCGAGGACGACGGACCGCGCGCCTATGGCTTCGCGGCGCCAGGTATCCAGCTCCTGTTCCCGACGCACCAGATCTTCATGAAGATGGTGCGCGAGGGCTACCCCCCGGTCTATCGCGCGGCCGAGTCCGAGTTTCGCGACATCGAGGCCCTGCCCGAGGGACGCTGGCTGCAGCATGTCCTGATCGTCGGCGCCGACGGCGCGGTGGTCATGGCGCTCTACACCATGGAGTTGCAGCCCGACGGTACGTGGAAGATCGCTGGCTGCATCCTGGCGCCGAGCAACGAAGCGACAACGTGAGCGCGCCTGAGGTTGACTTCTACTACGGCATCGACAGCCGGTACTCGTACCTGGCGGCGACTCGGATCGACAAACTCGCCGCCGAGACGGGCGCCCGCGTCAACTGGTTTCCGCTGTCTAGCTCGACGCTGATGGAGCGGCGCGGCCAGAACCCGTTCGCCGGACCGCCGCCCTCAGGCCAGTACGACTGGGGCTTCCGCCGGCGCGACGCCGAGGCGTGGGCCGACTATTACGGCGTGCCGTTCCGCGATCCCGTCGGGCGAATCGAGCTGGACGGCCCGCTCTACGCCCGCGCCTGCGTCGCCGCCGGGCGCATGGGCGCGCTGGAGGCCTATTCCATGGCGTTGTTCGGTGCCGTGTTCGTCGACGACCCCGAGCGGGTGGACCGCGAGCCATGCATCGCGCGCGCCGCCACCGTCGGGCTGGAGCGCGGGGCGTTCGCGCGCTGCCTGGACGACGACGCCACGACGGCGCTGGTCGAATCCATCCTCCGGCGCGCGCTGGACGCTGGCGTGTTCGGCATGCCGACGTTCATCGTGAACGGGGCCTTGTTCTGGGGCAACGACCGGCTGGCGTTGGTGCGCCACGCCTTGCGCCGCTACCAGGGGATGGTGGCCGCGTTGTAGTTGAGGAACTTGCCGCTGTCGGCGGGCCGCGCGGCGGTGATGACCGCGCGCATGCCGGCGACGCTGACCTTGGGCGTGATCGGCGCGCCGCGCCCGCCCATGTCGGTCTGCACCCAGCCCGGGTGGAACGCGATCACGGTGACCCCGCGCGCCTTGAGATCCAGCGCCAGGCTGACCACCACGGCGTTCAATGCGGCCTTGCTGGCCCGGTAGATGTAAGCACCGCCCGACCTGTTGTCGGCCATGCTGCCCATCTTGCTGGTGACGCAGGCGATGATCTTGGGACCGCCGCGGACGACGTTGTCGATGAGGGCCTCGGTGATCATCAGCGGCCCGAGCGCGTTGGCGCGCAGCGTCGCGTCCCATGAACCGTCGTCGACCTTGCCGAACGTCTGGCGGTCGCGCTCGCCGCCGTAGACCCCGGCGTTGTTGATCAGGACGTCGATGGCGGTCGATTTCAGCGCCTTGGCCAGCGCCTTGACGCTGGCGCGGTCGGCCACGTCAAGCGCATGGATCATGATGGCGCCCTTGATCGCCTTGAGCTCCTTCGCCGCGTCGGGCGACCGGCAGCAGGCGTGCACGGTCCAGCCGTCGGCGGCGTACTGACGCACGAACTCGAGGCCCAGGCCACGGTTGGCGCCGGTGATGAGCACGGTGGGCATGGTTTCCTCCGCTGCGGGCGGTTCAAGTGGCCAACCTGCGTACCACCCGGCGCAGGCGCGGGTCGAGCCCGTCGCGCAGGCCGTCACCGACCAGGTTGCAGCCCAGCACGGCGAGGCTGATCGCCAGGCCGGGGTAAAGCGCGAGCCAGGGCTGGCCGAACAGGTAGGTCTGCGCGTCGTTCAGCATGCGCCCCCAACTCGGCTCGGGCGGCTGGGCGCCGATGCCCAGATAGCTCAGCGCCGCCTCGGCCAGGATCGCCAGGCCGAACTGCAACGCCCCCTGCACCACCAGGACGCCGGCGATGGTCGGCAGCACGTGATCGCGCGTCACCGCCAGGCGCGACTTGCCGAGCGCCACCGCGGCGCGCACATGGTCGCGCCGCCACGCTTGGCGCGCCGCCGAGCGGGTCGTGCGCGCGAACACCGGGACATTGAAGATCGCGATGGCGATCATGGCGTTGAGCGTGCCCGCGCCGAACAGGCTGGTGATCAGCAGCGCCGAGACCACGGCGGGAAACGCGAACGCCGCGTCGCTGAGCCGCATCAGCGCCTCGTCGAGCACACCGCCCGCGCCGGCCGCCGCCGCGCCCACCGCGACGCCCACCGCCATGCCGGCGCCCACCGCGATCAGCCCGACCACCACGGCCGTGCGCGCCCCGGCCAGGATCAGGGTCAGGATGTCGCGGCCGAAATGATCGGTGCCCAGCCAATGCGTCGCCGACGGCCCGGCGAGCCGGCCGGCCACGTCGATCGCGTCCACGGGATAGGGCGTCCAGACTAGCGACAGCGCCGCCATGGCGACGATCGCGCCGATCAGGCCGAGGCCGAGCGCGAGACCGCCGCGCCTCATGGCCGGCCCTCGGCGCGGAGCCGCGGATCGAGGAGGGCGTGCAGCGCGTCGACCGTGAAGGCGATCAGCACCGCGCCGACCACCAGGACCATGATGACGCCGCGCACCACCACCAGGTCGCGCTGGGTCACCGCCTGCAACACTAGGCGTCCGAGGCCCGGCAGGGTAAACACGGTCTCCAGCACGATCGCGCCCGCGATCAGGAACGTGACCTGCAGGCCGATCAGCGCCAGCACCGGCACCAGCGCGTTGGGCAGGGCGTGGCGCCACAGCAGGCGCGCGCGACCCATGCCCTTGGCCAGCGCCATGCGCGTGTAGTCCTCGTTGAGGGTCTCGAGCATGGCGGCGCGCGTGATGCGCGCGAGCACGGCGCCCTGGGCCAGCGCCAGCGCGAACGCCGGCAGCACGAGGGCGGCGAGCGCGCCGGCCGGGTCCTCGCGCCAGCCGGGGAAGCCGCCGGCCGGCAGCCAGCCCAGCCCGACGCCGAAGGCCAGGATCAGCAGGATGCCGAGCCAGAAGCCCGGCACGGCCAAGCCTATCTGGCTGACCGCCAGGATGGCCAGGTCGGCCGCGCGCCCGCGCCGGGCCGCCGCCGCGACCCCGGCCGGCACGCCCAGCGCCACCGTGAGCGCGAGCGCGAGCAGCGCAAGCGGCGCCGTGACCGCCAGGCGGTCGAGCACCAGCGAACCCACTGGCATGCCGTAGGTGTGGCTGACGCCCAGGTCGCCGCGCGCCAGATCGCCGAGCCAGCCGAGCAGCCGGACGTGGGCCGGGCGGTCGAGGCCGAGATCGTGACGCAGCGCCGCCAGGGCGTCATCCGTCGCGCCGATGCCCAGCATGACGCGCGCCGGGTCGCCCGGCAGCAGGTCGAGCACCGCGAACACCGCCAGCGCCGCCAGCACGAACGTCACCGCCAGGGCGAACACCCGGCCGGCCAGGTAGCGCGTCATGGGAAGCGCGTGCGCCAGCTCACCATGTCGCCCAGATCCTCGGCCAGGACGATCGCTCGGCCGACGGCGCGCGCCAGGCAATCGGCCGCCATGGCACCCGCGCGCCCGATCGCCTCGGGTCCGCGCGCGGCCGCCCAGGCGCCGGTCGCCAACGCGAACACGGTATCGCCGTCCCACGGCGTGTGCGCCGGGCGGATGGCGCGCGCGATGCCGTCCTGGGCCATCATGGCGACACGGCGCGCCCCCGCCGCGTCGAGCTCGGCGTTGGTGGCGACGACCGCGATCGTCGTGGCGCCGCCGGCCAGCGGCCGCCGGCCGAGCGGCGCATGAGCTGCCACCGGCGCGAGTGGCGGCCGCTGGTGACCCATCTCGCCGTCCAGTTCGAAGGGCCAGGCCCACAGCGTCGGTCCGTCGCCCATCACCGGCGAGCCGACGGGGTTGGCCGCGACCAGGGCGCCGACCGCGAGGCCGTCGGCGTCGAGAACGGAAGCGCTGCCGAGTCCGCCCTTAAACGCGCCGGCGCGCGCGCCCAAGCCGGCGCCGGCGTTGCCCAGGGCGAAGTCCTTGGCCGCGGCGGCGCACGCCGCGCGCCCGAGCGCGCGGTAGGGCGGCTCGGCGCCCCAGTCCTTGACGCCGCCGTTGTTCAGGTCGAACAGGACCGCCGCCGGCACGATGGGAACCCGCGCCGGCCCCACGGCGAAACCGCGGCCCTGCCCGGCCAGCCAGTGCATCGCGCCCGAGGCCGCGTCGAGCCCGAAGGCCGAGCCACCGCACAGCACCACGGCGTCGACCGTATCGACTAGGTTGGTCGGGTCGAGCAGGTCGGTCTCGCGCGTGCCCGGCGCGCCGCCGCGCACATCGACGCCGGCCACGCACGGCCGCTCGCACAGCACCACGGTCGTGCCGCTGCGCGCCGCGCGATCCTCGGCGTTGCCGACCAGGATGTGGCCGACGTCGGTGATCAGGTTGCGCGCACCCGGGCTCACGGTGAGCCGCCGCGATCCGGCCGATCCGGTGATCGCCGCTGACGCCGGGCGGCGGCGAACTCGTCGTGCAGGTTCCACAGCTCGGAGATGGCGATATAGGTGTACGACGCCGACCAGCCGATCATCAGGAAGCTGTTGACCGCCTCGACGCCGGCGACCAAGTGCAGCCCGCCGTGCGGCACGACATCGCCGAAACCGAGCGTCGAGAAGGTGACGATCGAGAAGTAGACGTAGTCGGCGATGCCCGCCATGGGCACGCCGCCGAAACCGCCGATGTCGATCCAGTGGTCGAGGCCGTAGTACCCGACGCCGTAGACCCAGACCTCGACCGTGTGCGCCGCGAACACCGCCATCAGCACAGCGATCAGGCGCTGGCGCGGCGCCAGCATGGTCAGGCGCGGCAGCGCGCGCGAGATCAGCCGCAACGCCTCGTAGTGGATCGTCACGATGACCAGCACCAGGATCGTCGCGACAGCCATGGCCGGCAGCATGTCGTCCCCGCGTGCCGTGAGCCTTACGAGGATAGCGGCAGGCGCGGCGAACGCGCCATGGTTCACGCGCGCCCGGACGGGTAAGGTCGGGTCGACAAAGGGTGAACCCATGACGTGGAAAACGACCTGCCGGATCCTGGGCTTCGTGCTCTTCACCGCGCTGCTCGGCGCCGGTGGCGCGACGGCGCGCGAGCCGGTGCGCGCCGAGCGCTACATGGTGGTCGCCGCCGACCCGCGCGCCGTCGAGGCGGGATTGGCGGTCCTGCGCGAGGGCGGCAGCGCGGTCGACGCGGCGATCGCGGCGCAACTGGTGCTGAGCGTCGTCGAGCCGCAATCCTCGGGCCTCGGCGGCGGCTTCCTCGTGCACTACGACGCGGCGAGCCGGACGGTCACCACCTACGACAGGCGGAAACCCCGCGCCGCGGCGGCCACGCCTGACCTATTCCTGAACGCCGACGGCACGGCCATGGACTTCATGAACGCGGTGGTGAGCGGCCGTTCGGTCGGCGTGCCGGGCCTGATCGACATGCTGGACCTTGCGCACCAGACTTCGGCTGGCTGGAGTGGGACCGCCTGTTCGAGCCGGCGATCAAACTGGCGTTCACCGGCTTCGCGGTGTCGCCGCGCCTGGCTCAATCCATCGCCGAGAACGAGCGCATGGATGCCCACCGGGCTACCGCCGCGCTGTTCCTGACCGCCGAGGGCCAGCCGGTGCCGGCCGGCACGGCCCTGACCATGACGCGGCTCGGCGAGACGCTCGACGCCATCGCACAATCCGGCGCCCGCACTTTCTACGATGGGTTGAAAATCCCGTTCGACTTCATCAAGGAGGTGCAGCGCTTCGAGCCGAACCCCGGTTCGTTCACCTTCGACGACATGACCGCGTACCACGCCCAGCGGCGGGATGCGGTGTGCGGCCCCTATCGTGTCTGGGTCGTGTGCGGCATGGGACCGCCGTCATCGGGCGGCATCGCCGTGCTGCAGATCCTGGGCCTGCTCGAACGCTTCAACATGGCGGCTCTGGCGCCCGGATCGGCCGAGGCGGCACACCTGATCGCCGAGGCGAGCCGGCTCGCCTTCGCCGACTGCAACGCCTTCGTCGCCAACCCCGGCTTCGTCGCGGTTCCCGTCGAGGGCCTGATCGACCGCGGTTATCTCGCGGAACGGTCGGCGCCAATCACGCCGGAGCACAGCCTGGGCATCGCCCAGCCGGGCGATCCGCCGCACCGCGAAGGGCGCCTTTGGGCGCCGGACGACGGCGACGGGCGTGCCTCCACCACCCATATCAGCGTCATCGACGGCAACGGCAACGCGGTAGGCCTGACCAGCAGCATCGAAGGTCCGTTTGGTTCGCGCCTCATAGCGGGCGGCTTCCTGCTGAACAACGAGCTGACGGACTTCGCCTTCGAGCCGGTCGTCGAGGGCGCGCCCGTCGCTAACCGGGTCGAGCGGGGCAAGCGGCCGCGTTCGTCCATGGCGCCGATGATCGTGCTGGACCACGAGGGCCGGCTGGTCGCGGTGGTCGGTTCGCCCGGCGGCTCGCGCATCATCGGTTACGTCGCGCAGGCGCTGGTGGCCATGCTCGACTGGGGCCTCAATCCGCAGGCCGCCGTCGGCCTGCCTCATTTGCTGAACCGCAACGGCGCGACCGAGCTGGAGGCCGGCACCGCGGCCGAGGCCCTGGCCGAGGCGCTGGCCGCGCTGGGCCAGGAGACCGCGGCCAAGGACATGGCCAGCGGCCTCAACGTCATCCTGGTCACGCCCGACGGCTTGTTGGGCGGCGCCGACCCGCGCCGCGAAGGCATCGCGGCCGGCGACTGACCGGACCGATCAAGCCTGCTTCATGTGCGTGACGAGCTGATCGAGCGCCTTGCCCCAACCGTCGTGGAAGCCCATGGCCTCGTGGTGCCGCCGGCCCTCTTCCTCGCCCTGCATGGCGAGCGCCGTGTACTTGGCGCCGCCGCCGTGCGGTTCGACCGCCACCACCGCCGTGAAGGTGAAGCCGCGCGCCCGACGTTGGGCCGGCCGGTAGCCGGGCAGCAGTGCATCGGTCCACACCAGGCGGCGGCCCTCGACGATCTCGAGGTAGCAGCCGACGTTCGGAAAGTTATTGCCCTGGGGCGAGCGCATGACCGTGCGGAACGCGCCGCCGGGCCGCAGATTGATCTGGCAGTCGACGGTCGTCCACGGCGCCGGCGTAAACCATTTCACGACGCGGCTCGGCTCGGTCCACGCGGCCCACACGCGCGCGGGCGACACATCGACCACGCGCTCGAGCACCAGGTCGAGACGCGGATCGGAAGCGTACGTCAAGTGCATCATGGTTCGTCCTCCTGCATAACCTCGAGGTAGGCGTCGAGCTGATCGAGGCGCGCCGTCCAAAGGGCGCGACGCTCGGCCATCCAGCGCTCCGCGGACTTCATGGGCTTCGGCACGATCCAGTAGGTGCGCACGCGGCCCTTCTTGCGCGATCGCACAAGTCCGCAGTCCTCCAGGATGCCCAGGTGCTGGACGAAGGACGGCAAGGCCATGGCGAACGGGCGCGCGAGCTCGCTGACCGCCGCCGGCCCGCGGCACAGGCGGCTGACCACGGCGCGGCGGGTGGGATCACCCAA
Organism: Alphaproteobacteria bacterium; assembly: GCA_016869675.1. Classification (GTDB taxonomy): domain Bacteria; phylum Pseudomonadota; class Alphaproteobacteria; order SP197; family SP197; genus VGDP01. The sequence goes on from VGDP01000007.1 coordinate 21,121, forward strand.
CGCGTGGAAGACCAGGTCGAGCGGCGCTTTTTTATTAGGCATCGGCCTAAGTATGTAGTGACCCAGCGGCCCGGTCAACATCGGGCGGGTGCGAGCAGCGGGCGCCGGAAACAGGTTTATCTTATCCACTGTTCCGGGTAGGCAGACGCGCACGCCATCGGAAATCACCCCGTCATGACCGAAGCCGCCGACCGCCCGACGATCCGCCTGCTGGCGGGCCACGCCAAGCGCCTGCGCGCCGGCCATCCCTGGATCTTCTCCAACGAGATCGCCATGGACGCGGCGGCCAAGGCGTTGGAGCCCGGCACGTTGGCGCGCGTCATCGACGCGGGCGGCGAGGCCCTGGTGTGCGCCACGTTCAACCCCCATTCCCTGATCGCCGCGCGGGTGGTCGACCGCGACCCAGAGGCGCCGTTCGACGCGGGCGCCATCGCCCGACGCCTGACGCGGGCGCGCGACCTGCGCGACCGCCTGATCGGCGCCCCCTTCTATCGGCTGATCCACGCCGAGGCGGACCGCTTGCCCGGTCTGGTCGTCGATCGCTTCGGCGACGTGCTCGTGGTCCAGGCCAACACGGCCGGCGCCGAACGTCTGCTGCCGGTGATCGCCGAGGCCCTGGACGCCACGTTGAAGCCGCGCGGTATCGTCTACCGCTGCGACAGCGCGGTGCGGCGCCTGGAGGGCCTGGACGGCTATGTGCGCACGTCGGGCGCCACGCCGGATGCGCCCGTGGCGGTGCCCGAGGGCGGCGTGACGTTCCGCGCCGATCTGATCGCCGGGCAGAAGACCGGCTGGTACTTCGACCAGCGCGACAACCGGGCGTTCGTCGCCGCGCTGGCGTCCGGCGCGCGCGTGCTCGATCTCTATTGCCATGGCGGCGGCTTCGGCCTGCGCGCGCTGGCCGCCGGCGCGGCGGCCGCGACCCTGGTCGACACCTCGCAGCCGGCGCTCGACCTGGCGCGCGCCGCGGCCGAGGCGAGCGGCCTGACGACCGCGAGCTTCGCGCGCGCCGACGTGTTCGCCTATCTGGAATCGCGCGGCGCAGCGCGCGAGGTATGGGACGTGGTGATCACCGATCCGCCGTCGTTCGTGAAGTCGCGCAAGGACCTAGGGGCCGGCCTGCGCGGCTACCGCAAGCTGGCGCGGCTGGCGGCGGCGGTCGTCGCGCCCGGCGGCATCCTGGCGATCGCCTCGTGCTCGCACAACGTAGACGCGCCGACCTTCGACGAGCAGGTGCGGCGGGGCCTGGGCGACGCCGGACGCGAGGCGCGCATCCTGCGCGCGTCCGGCGCGGCGCCCGACCACCCGCTGCACCCGGCCCTGCCTGAATCCGCCTATCTGAAGTGCCTGGTGCTCCAAGTGGACTGAGTGGCACGCTGCATATCCAGAGGGCGACAACCATGACCACGACACTGACCGACCGCTTCGACCGCGCACTGCTGTACGCGACCCACGTCCACGGCGGCCAGACGCGCAAGGGCACCGGCACGCCCTACGTCGCACACCTGCTCGCGGTCGCCGCGACGGTGCTGGAGTATGGCGGCGACGAGGACCTGGCGATCGCCGCGCTGCTGCACGACAGCGCCAAGGACCAGGGCGGCAAGGCGCGCCTGGACGACGTGCGCAACCGCTTCGGCCACCGCGTGGCCCACATGGTCGAGGCCTGCTCGGACGGCCTCGCCAACACCTCGGCCGGGGAGCGCAAGGCGGACTGGCGCCAGCGCAAGGAGCGCTACATCGCCCACCTGCGCGAGGCGACGCTCTGGTACTACCGCGGCCTCGCCGACGTGTTCCGCGCCCATCTGCCGGGCCAGCTCGCCGACGAGCTGGCCGAGATCGTCGAGATCCTCGAGGCGAGCTGAGGCGAGCCGGCCCTACGCCGTACCCGCGTAGGGCTGGGGCAGGGTGAACGCGAAGGTCGTCCCCTCGGCCCCCGTGGCGATGAGCACCAGATCGCCACCGTGGGCGTTGACCAGCTCGCGCGCGATGGCGAGCCCGAGCCCCGTGCCACCCGGCCGGGCGCCGCCGGCGAACGCCTCGAACAGGTGCTCGCGCGCCTTGGCCGGCAGACCGGGACCGTTGTCGCGCACCGTCACGCGCGTGACGTGATCGGCGCCCGTCGCCGCCACGGCAAGGCGGCCGCCGCCGTTCATGGCGTCGACCGCGTTGCGCCCGAGGTTCAGCAGCACGCGGAAGATCTGATCGCGGTCGTCGCGGACCTACTGGGTCTCGGGCACGTCGTTGTCGAACTGGAACGCCGGCGTGTCGCCCGCCGCCAGCGCCTCGCCCACGTCGGCGACCAGGGCGCGCAAGGGGAACCGGGACAGGCGCAGCTCGGGCTCGTCGGCGCGGGCGAAGCGCAGCGCGTCCTCGCACAGGAGAACCGCGCGGTCGATCGCCGCTTCCAGGATCCCGGCCTGGCGCTTGATCTCGGGATCGCCGCTCAGGGTCAGGCAGTCGGAGACAAGCGCCGCCGTGGCCAGGATGTTCTTCAGGTCGTGGCTGATCTTGCCGACGGCGGCGCCCGTCGCGGCCAGCCGGGCGCATTGACGCAGCGCGCCGCGCAGGGCGATCTGCATGTCCTGTACCGTGCGCTGCGCTTGGCCGATTTCGTCGCTGCGCGCGCTGGGCACCACGGCGCGCGAGGCGTCCTCGGGCGCGCGGCGGAACCCGGCGATGTCGTCGATCAGGCGGCGCAACGGGCGCACCAGCAACCAGCGCAGCGCCAGGAATACGAGCGACGCCGCGACCAGCGAGATGACGATCGACAGCAGGAGGATGCGCCACGAGTAGTCGAGCATGGCGTCCAGCAACGGCGGCTCGTCGAGCGTGACCTCGACGCCGATCGTGGGGTCCGCCGGCGAGGTGCCGACGACCGACAGACGGCGATCGCCCTCGGCCAGGGTGGTGAAGGCCATGCGGATCAGCCACCAGGGAGAGGCGCCGTCGAGCGCGATCGTCGCGTCGACCGGCGTGGGCTGGCCGAGCATCAGGTAGGAGGCGTTGCGCATCTTGAGCGCGATCGAACGGACCTTGGCATGGCGCAGCAGCTCGGTCGCCAGGCTGGGCGGCACCCGCCCCGTGGGCGTGGCCAGCACGGCCAGCGACGCTTGGTGCGCCGCCGCCAGGCGTTCCTGCAGGTAGTTCTGCCAATAGCGCGAGATCGACGGTACGTAGATCAGCACCTCGCCAATCATGACGAACAGGACGGTCAGCACCAGCAGGCGCGAGGACAGGCTTCGGAGGGGCTGGGCCAGGCTGAACGACGGTGCCGGCATGGCGTTCCAGTGGCGTCGCGCGGGCGTCCCGGCGCCGGTTGACTCGCCGCGGGCGACGGCCTATACACCGGGCCTTCGCGGCGGCCCCAGGGGCCGCCCCCCTGTTGTCGAGCCGAGCCCGTGAAACGCACATATCAGCCGAGCCGCCTGATCCGCAAGCGCCGTCACGGCTTTCGCGCCCGCAGGAAGACCGTCGGCGGCCGTATCGTCTTGGCCCGCCGCCGTGCCAAGGGTCGCAAGCGGCTCTCCGCCTGAGCGTGGCGCCGGACCCCAGCGCCTGCGACACCGGGGCGATTTCGTCCGGCTGTCCGGGAGCCGTGTCAAGGTGGTGACCGAGGCTTTCATCCTGCAGGCCCGCCCGAGCGAGGCCGCCAGTTCGGCGGTCCGCGTCGGCTTCACGGCCAGCCGCAAGGTGGGCGGCGCCGTGGTGCGCAACCGCGCGCGCCGGCGCCTGAAGGCGCTCGCAGCACGGGTGCTGGCGGCCCGCGCACGGCCCGGCTGGGACTATGTCCTGGTCGCGCGCGGCGCCGCCGTGTCGCGCCCCTGGTCCACGATGGTCAGCGACCTGGAGGCCGCGTTCGACCGGCTCGATCGCACGGCCGTGCCATGAGCCCGGCCGCCCACGGTCTCGCCCTGCTCGTGCGGGCCTATCGCCTGGGCATCGCGCCGGTGCTGGCCGGCCGCTGCCGCTACCTGCCGACCTGCTCGGTCTACGCGCTGGAGGCGCTGGAGCGCCACGGCGCGCTGCGCGGCGGGTTGTTGGCGGCGCGCCGTCTGCTGCGTTGCCATCCGCTGGGGGGTCACGGCTACGACCCCGTGCCGGGCGCCGCGCCCGGTCCGCGCGTCTGAGCTCCGCGCCATGGACCAGAAGAACATGATCATGGCGGTGGCGATCTCGATAGCCATCCTGCTCGCCTACCAGTTCTTTTACGAATTGCCACGTTTGCGCGAGCAGACCGAGATAGCCCAGCAGCAGACGGCGATCCAGTCCACCGCGGAGGCAACGGCCACCGGTGACGCGGCGTCCACCACGGGGGCCGGCGAAGTCCCCGCGGTGCCCGGCGCCACGGACCAGGCGGCACCCGCGGCGGATCGCGCCACGGTGCTGGCGCTGGGGCCCCGGGTGGCCATCAAGGCGCCGCAGGTTACCGGCTCGATCGCGCTGACCGGCGCGCGCATCGACGACGTGTCCCTGCCCGACTACCGCACCGAGGTGAAATCGGGCAGCCCGGCGGTCGATCTGCTCAACCCGTCCGACGCGCCCAGCACCTACTTCGCCGAGTTCGGCTGGGTCGGCGCGGCCGGGACCACGACGCCGCTGCCCACCGCCGAGACCGTGTGGACCGCCGACCGCGCCACGCTCGAGCCGAGCCAGCCGGTGACGCTGACCTGGGACAACGGCCAGGGCGTGCGCTTCGTCCAGCGCATCGCGATCGACGAGCACTTCCTGTTCACCGTGACCCAGCGCGTCGAGAACAACGGCGCGGCACCGATCACGCTCTACCCCTACGGCCTGATCAGCCGGCACGAGGAGCCCGCGACGCTGGGCTTCTGGATCCTGCACGAGGGGCTGCTTGGCGTCTTCGGCGGCACGCTGACCGAGGTCGACTACGACGAGATCCGCGACGAGGGCTGGCGCAAGATCGAGCCCGATCCCAAGCAGCCGTCGACGGGCGGCTGGATCGGCATCACCGACAAGTACTGGCTGGCCGCGCTGGTGCCCGACCAGGCGGCGCCGTTCACCGGTTACTTCAGGCACACCGCGAAGGACGGCGGCGAACGGTTCCAGGTGGACTTCCTGCGCGAGGCGGTCACCATCGCCCCCGACACCTCCCACGAGGCAAGCGCCCGGCTGTTCGCCGGCGCCAAGGTGGTCAGCATCGTCGAGGGCTACCGCGATGGCCTGGGCGTGGCGCGCTTCGACCTGGCGATCGACTGGGGCTGGTTCCCGTTCCTGACCAAGCCTCTGTTCAAGCTGCTGGACTGGTTTTACCGGCAGGTCGGCAACTTCGGCATCGCCATCATGCTGCTGACCGTCGTGGTGCGGCTGGCGTTCTTCCCGCTGGCCAACAAGTCGTACCAGGCGATGAGCAAGCTCAAGAAGCTGCAGCCCGAGATGGTCAAGCTGCGCGAGCGCTATCCCGACGACAAGGCCAAGATGCAGCAGGAGCTGATGGCGCTCTACAAGCGGGAGAAGGCGAACCCGGCCGCCGGGTGCCTGCCGATCCTGCTGCAGATCCCGGTGTTCTTCGCGCTCTACAAGGTGATCTTCGTCACCATCGAGATGCGCCACGCGCCGTTCTACGGCTGGATCCGCGATCTCTCGGTGCCCGACCCGACCACGATCTTCAACCTGTTCGGGCTGATCCCGTGGACGCCGCCGCAGTTCCTGATGATCGGTCTCTGGCCGCTGGCCATGGGCGTCACGATGTTCCTGCAGCAGAAGATCAACCCGCAGCCGCCCGACCCGACGCAAGCCAAGATCATGATGATGCTGCCCATCGTGTTCACCTTCATCCTGGCGCCGTTCCCGGCCGGGCTGGTGATCTACTGGACGTGGAGCAACCTGCTGGCCATCGCCCAGCAGTGGCTCATCATGAAGCGCATGGGCGTCAAGGCCTGACCGCCACCGATGACACCACGGACGGCGCGAACGCCGACGAGGCCGAGGCACTGCGGCGTGGTGCCGCGCTGTTCGCGCGCGCTTGCGCCTTCACGGCGGCGGCGCCGACCGTCGAGGCCCTGCCGCCGCCGGCCCTGCCCGAGGTCGCGTTTCTCGGCCGCTCGAACGTCGGCAAGTCGAGCCTCCTGAACGCCTTGACCGGGCGACGCGACCTGGCGCGCACGTCCCAGACGCCGGGGCGCACCCAGACGATCAACTTCTTCGACCTGGACGGCCGGCTGGTGCTGGTCGACCTGCCGGGCTACGGCCATGCCGACGCGGCCGCCCACGCGATCCAGGCCTGGACGGCGCTGATCGAACACTACCTGCGCGAGCGCCCGACGCTGCGCCGCGTGCCGCTGCTGATCGACGCGCGCCGCGGCCTCATGGCCACCGACCTCAAGGTCATGGACTGGCTCGACCTGCAGGCGGTGGTCTATCAGGCTGTGCTGACCAAGGCCGACGCGGTCAAGCCGGGCGCGCTCGCCCAGCGGACCGCCGTCGTAGCCGAGGCACTGGAGCGCCGCCCGGCCGCGTTCCCCGTGACTGTGGCGACCAGCGCGCGCACCGGCGACGGCATCGCGGCGCTGCGCGCGTCGCTCGCGGCGATGGTCGAGGACCCCGCGTTGCCGTAATGTCGCCGCCATGAACGCCAAGGACATCGGCCTGACCAAGCACTGGCTGCGCACCGCCGCGACCCTGACCGAGGCGCTGCCCTACATGCAGCGCTTCGCCGGGCAGACGTTCGTCATCAAGTACGGCGGCCACGCCATGGGCGAGGACAAGCTGGCGCTCAACTTCGCCCGCGACCTAGTGCTGATCAAGCAGGTCGGCATCAACCCCATCGTCGTCCACGGCGGCGGGCCGCAGATCGGCCAGATGCTCGACCGGCTGGGCATGCGGTCGACCTTCGTCGACGGCCTGCGCGTCACCGACGCGGACGCGGTCGGCGTCGTCGAGATGGTGCTGTCCGGGACGATCAACAAGCAGATCGTCGGCGCGCTGCACGAGGCCGGCGGTCTGGCGGTGGGCTTGTCGGGCAAGGACGGCCGCCTGATCGAGGCGCGCAAGCTCCGGCGCGCCCAGCGCGACCCGGATTCCAATATCGAGAAGATCCTCGACCTCGGGTTTGTCGGCGAACCGGCGCGCATCAACCCCGAGATCCTGCGCGTCTTCACCGGCTCGGACATCATCCCGGTCATCGCGCCGATCGGCGTGGGCGCCGCTGGCGAGACCTACAACATCAACGCCGACACGGCCGCCGGCGCGGTCGCCCGGGCGCTGGGCGCGCGCAAACTCCTGATGCTGACCGACGTCGCCGGCGTGCTCGACGGAAAGGGCGAACTCGTCTCGCGCATGACCGCGTCCCAGGGGCGTGCGCTGATCCGCGACGGCGCGGTGCGCGGCGGCATGATCCCCAAACTCGAGACGTGCCTCGAGGCGGTCGAGGGCGGCATCCCCGAATCGCACATCCTGGACGGCCGGGTGCCCCACGTGCTGCTGCTCGAGATCTTCACCGAGCACGGCACGGGCACCATGATCGACCGCGGCTAGGGCCGGGTAGCCACCTGCTCCGCTGTCACCCCCGGGCGGCGCGCAGCGGCGAACCGGGGGTCCAGGGCCGCTCGTACGTTCTTCGTTGCTGGATCCCCGGTTCCGGCCTTTGGCCGGCCCAGGGATGACAGGCGGGGTGACCCCAGGCTTCCCGAAGCCGCTCCAGACAGGGATCTACAGCAGCACGGGCGCCAGGGTCGCCGCGAGGATCAACGCTGGGGCCGCCCAGCGCAGCGATCCCGCCCACGCCGGGCCGAGGCCAAGCTCCCCTTCCAGCAGGCGCGGCGCGCGCCAGCCGGCGAACAGCGCGACCAGCAGACCGCCCAGCGGCAGCATGATGTTGGACGTGAGGTCGTCGAGCAGGTCGAAGACCGTCGCCGCCTCGAGGCCCGGCACCATGCGGAGCGGCGACCACCCGGCCCACAGGTTGAACGAGAGGACCGTCGCGATGCCCGCCGTGAAGCACGTCGCGGCGGCGATCGCGACGGCGCGCGGGCGGGTCCAGCTCAGGCGCGGCACCAGCGACGCGACGATGGCCGCGGTCGCCGCCATGAAGGCCGCATGGTACGCGGTCATGCGCGCCGGCGCAGCGAGCAGGCCGTCGAACCGGGCGCCCGCCTCGGCGGGCGCGGGCAGGCCGTCGATCACCGTCTCGACGGCTTTGGCGAGCGTCCAGCCGCCGATCACCGAATAGAAGCTGAGGATCAGGAACCCGGCGGCGATGTCGAGCCAGCCGACCAGCCCCCCAGCGGCGTGAACCGCCCGCCTCGAGCGCGACGCGCGTCAGGCTGGTCGCCGCGTCGCCCCGGCCGCGCCGGCCGATGGCGAACTCGGCCAGCATCAGCGGCACGACGACCAGCACCAGCCCCAGCAGGTAGAACGCGATGAACGCGCCGCCGCCGTTGGCGCCGACCTCGTAGGGGAACTTCCAGATGCTGCCGAGCCCGACCGCCGAGCCGATGGCCGCCAGCACGAAGCCGAGCCGCCCCGACCAGCGGGGGCTGCGTGGGCGGCGCGGGCACATCGTCGCGGCCAAGGGTCATGCCCCAGCTTAGGGCATGACGCCGCTCGCCAGGGTTCCCTGATGACGGGTCCGCGCTGACGCGGACCTACACGATCATACGGAAGTGCGCCTGGAGCTCCTGTTTCGACAGCGGGAAGTCGATGCCGTCGCGAGCGTTGAGCATCTTGTCCGGCGGGATGCCGGCGATGCGGCGCTGGATCAGCACCGCCGTGCGCATGGAGAATCCGGCCTTCAAGGCGAGCGCCGTCATCACCTTGCCGCGCCGCGAACCCAGGATGTGCTCGACCTTGTCGGGCGCGATCTTGACCTTGGCCGCCAGGGCCGTGCGCACGTAACGGCCATCGCCGCGCTCCATGGCCGCCTGGATCGAACCGTCGTCCGCGGCCGACGCGGCCTTCGCGTTGCCCGTGGGGCGCGGCTCCTCGGCGGCGCTCTGCTCGATGCGTTCGCGCACCGCCTTGCACACCTCGGCCATGGCCTCCGCCGGCAGGTCGTTGCGTTCCTCCATCGAGCGCAGCAGCGAGAAGGAGACGAACGTGGCGATGCGCGCCACGGCCCGGACGCTGAGCTCGCCACGACGCACCAGGGGCGTGTGCACGCCTCCTTGGGCGGCGCGCGGGCGATCAGGCGGTCCAGCATCTCCTCGCGGATCTGCGCGCCCTTGTTGGCCAGCAGGTCGACGATGGCGTCGTCGTCCTCGCTCTCGGCGATCGCCTCGCACACGGACTCGCCCAGCGCCCCGCGGCGCGCCACGGCGCCGAGCGCGCCACGCACCGGATCGCTGTCGATGATCTCGCGCAGGTCGGCGTCGGACAGCAGCGGCGAGTATTCGAGCACCGGTCCCGCGACGGCGAGTTCGGCGTCCATCGCCAGGCGTCGGATCAGGCCGCGCGGCAGGTTGTCGCAGTGCTTGACCTCGTCGGCGACGATCTGGCGCACGCGCGGCAATTGAGCAGTCACCAGCTTCTCGAGCACGTCGAGGGTAAGCCGCGCCAGCTTGTCGGCGGCGTCCCTCGGCAGATTGGGCGCCAGGCGGCCGATCTTCCGGGCCAGTTCGCAACGCACATCGTCGTCGCGGTCCTCGGCTAGGATCAGGTCGGCCTGGCGCGGCGCCGTCGGGTTGGAGGCGACCGCGCGCCGCACCTTGGTGTCCTCGTCCTCGGCCAGGTAGTAGAGAATCTCGGGCCGCGCATCGTCGCGCGGCGCCAGTTTGCGCCGCTGCCTTACGTCGTCGCTGCTGGCCACCGTCTTGGACGTCTCGTACCCGGCGATCGCCGGGCCCCTGTTCAGCAGGCGCTTCAACATCCTTCTCCTCCGTGATGCTGGGGCGGGCCGTCACCGGCCATGACGAAGCGGCCGCGGCCGCCGCGCTTGGCGGCGTAGAGCGCGCCGTCGACATTCATGTCGTCGCACCACGCGGTGAACTCGTCGCCACCCAGGCGGGTGATCACGTCGGCGCGTCGGAACACCTCGGTCAAGAGCCGCGCCACCGCCACCAGCGCCGCGTCGCCGGCGGCGTGGCCGGCGCCGTCGTCGACCCCTGGTTGAAGTGATCGAGGTCGATGTAGAAGACGGCGCACGCCCTGCCACGGCGCGCGGCCAGCGCGGCGCGGTGCTCGATCTCCTCGCGGAAGGCGCGACGGTTGAGCAGCCCGGTCAGCCCGTCGAGCCGCGATAGGCGACGCACGGCCTCGTGATCGCGCACCTGCTCGATGGTCAGGCCGACTGCGTCGGCGATGCCGAGCATGACGGCACGGTCCTCGTCGGTCCACGGATCCGCCGCGTCGCGCCCGACGCACAGCGCGCCGTTGACGCTCCCGCGCGAACGGGTGGCAATCATCAGCATGGCGACACCCTCGCCCACCAGGTCGCGCACGGCGCGCGCCACGCCATCGCCGAGGTGCGCGGTGGCGATCGGCAGCAACCAGTCCGGCGCGGCGCCGGCGGAGGCGGTCAGCGCCAGCTCGTCGCCCTCCAGCGTCGCCACGGCGACGACGGCGGCGCCGACGACCTGCTCCAGTGCCTCGGCCGCCTAGGTCAGCATGGCGCCGACGTCGGCCTCGTCGCGCATGGCGCCGACGATCTGGGCGATCGCGTGTTCGCGCCGGCGCAGGCCCACCAGCTCGGCTTCGCGCGCGTGATCGGCGGTGACGTCGCGCCACACGCCGCGCGCCCCGGCAAGCACGCCGTCGGCGAACACCGGCAGCGCCGAGATCAGGACTTCGGCACGGCCGTCGGCGGCGGTGATCAGGCTCATCGCCTGGTCGGCCACCGGCACCTCGGCGCGGAACGGATCGGTCAGGGCTCGGCGCGAGCCGGGGACGCAAAGGCCATCAGCTGGACGCCCCACCAGCTCGTTGGCCGCGAAGCCGAGCGCGCCGCCGGGCGAGACGAAGGTGAAGCGGCCGTCGGCATCGGTTTCCCACAGCACGTCGCTGGCGCACGCCGCGAAGTCCTTGTAGCGCTGGCGCGATTCGATCAAGGCGCGGCGCAGCGAACGGTCCGCCTCGACGTCGCGGGCGAAGGCGAGCACGCCGGCGGGCTCGCCGTCCCACGGCGGCAGCATCACGTCATAGGTATGATCGTCGAGCAGGGTGTCGATCCGCTCGCCGATGCCGGTGGCCGCCACGGCGCGCCGTCTTGGCCAGCGCGGGCACGCGCCCGGCGGACAGCGCGGGGCCCATGGCGGCGGCGGCGGCGTTGGACATGCGCGGCCGGCCGTAGTCGTCGAGCAGCAGCGCCGGGCCGGGATGGGCCGACAGCAGCGCGTCGACGCAACGTTGCGCCGCGTCGACGGGTCCTGCCTCGGCCGTAAAAGCCTCGCCGGTCATGGACCCAGCGTGACACCGGCGGTATTAAGGGCGACTTAACCGGACGGCGGGCTTGCGGCGACGCCACCGCACGGCCATGCTCCGCGCCATGCGTCGCGACCTGTTCGAGCACGTCGAAACGTGGATCTTCGACCTGGACAACACGCTCTACCACGCGCGCTACAGCCTGTGGGAGCAGGTCGAGCGCCGCATCGGCCGCTACATCGAGAATCTGCTCGGTTGCGACGGCAGCGAGGCCAACCAGCGCCAGAAGGAGCTGTTCCAGGGTCACGGCACCACCCTGCGCGGCCTGATGGACCGCCACGGCATCGACCCCGCCGGGTTTCTCGACTTCGTCCACGACATCGACTATTCGGCGATTCCGGCCGCGCCCACCCTGGCCACGGCGCTGGACGCCCTGCCCGGGCGCAAGCTGATCTTCACCAACGGAACCGTCGACCACGCCGACAAGGTGTGCGCCAGGCTCGGCGTCACGGGCCACATCGAGGCGGTGTTCGATATCGTCGCCTCGGACTACGTGCCGAAGCCGAAGACCGGGCCCTACGCCGCGCTGATCCAACGCCACGGCATCGAGCCCGCGCGCGCCGCGATGGTCGAGGACATGGCGCGCAACCTGGTCCCGGCCCACGATCTGGGCATGACCACGGTGTGGGTGCGCACGCCCAGCACCTGGGGCCGCGAGGGCAGCGAGGGCGCGCACATCCATCACACCACGGACGATCTGGCCCTCTGGCTCGACGATCTGGTCGCCCGCCGCAGGGCGGCGTTGACAGCCGGGGCGCCGCCGCTACGGTAGGCGCCTCATCGCGGGGGGCGTCATGAACGACGAGGCATTGCGGAGCACGGTCGAGGCGGCGTGGGCGACCAGGGACTCGCTGTCGCCCGCGACACAGGGGCCGGTGCGGACGGCGATCGAGGCCGCGCTGGACGGTCTGGATTCCGGGCGCCTGCGCGTCGCCGAGAAGCGCGACGGACAGTGGCACATCAACCAGTGGCTGAAGATGGCCGTGCTGCTGTCGTTCCGCCTGAACGACTCGGTCGTCATGGGCGGCGGCCCCGGCGAGCGCGGCGTGTGGTGGGACAAGGTGCGCAACAAGTTCGACGGCTGGGACGCGGTGCGTTTCCGCGCCGCCGGCTTCCGCGCCGTGCCGGACTGCGTGGTGCGCCACTCGGCCTACGTGGCGCCGGGCGTCGTGCTGATGCCGTCGTTCGTCAACGTCGGCGCCTATGTCGATCGCGGCACCATGGTCGACACCTGGGCGACCGTGGGGAGCTGCGCCCAGATCGGCAAGAACTGCCACATCTCGGGCGGCGCCGGCATCGGCGGCGTGCTCGAGCCGTTGCAGGCCGGCCCGGTGATCATCGAGGACGACTGCTTCATCGGCGCGCGCTCCGAGGTGGTCGAGGGCGTGGTCGTCGAGACCGGCTCGGTGCTGTCCATGGGCGTCTTCATCGGCGCGTCCACCAAGATCGTCGACCGCGCCACCGGCGAGGTGCGCTACGGCCGGGTGCCCGCCTACTCGGTCGTCGTGCCCGGGACCCTGCCGGGCAAGACGCGCGAGGGCACGAACATCACCGAACCCTCGCTCTACTGCGCCGTGATCCTGAAACGCGTCGACGAACGCACGCGGTCCAAGACCTCCATCAACGACCTGCTCCGGGATTGAGCCCATGGTTGACGCCGCGGCGGCGCTGACCGCCGAGTTGATCCGCTGCCGCAGCGTCACGCCCTCGGACGACGGCGCGCTCGGCGTCGTCGCGCGGCGCCTGCAGGGCCTCGGCTTCGCCTGCCATCCGCTCCGCTTCGAGGAGGCGGGCACCCCCGCCGTCGACAATCTCTACGCACGGCTCGGCGCCGAGCCGCCAAACTTCTGCTTCGCTGGTCACACCGACGTCGTGCCGGTGGGCGATGGCGCCGCCTGGCGCGTGGACCCGTTCGCCGCGCGCGTCGCCGACGGCGCCCTGTGGGGGCGCGGCGCGGTCGACATGAAGGGGGCGGTGGCGTGCTTCATCGCCGCGGTCGAGCGGTTCCTGGCGGCGCGGCGCGGCCGCTTCACGGGCTCGATCAGCCTCGTGCTGACCGGCGACGAGGAAGGGCCGGCGGTCAACGGCACGCGCAAGGTGCTGGACTGGCTGCGCGCGCACGGCGAGCGGCTGGACGCCTGCCTCGTCGGCGAGCCGACCTCGGCCAACCGGCTCGGCGACACCATCAAGATCGGCCGGCGCGGCAGCCTGAACGGCCGGCTGCGCGTCCTTGGCACCCAGGGACACTCAGCCTACCCTCACCTGGCGGACAACCCCCTGCCCCGCCTGGCGCGGACGCTGGCCGTGCTGGCCGACACGGTGCTCGACGAAGGGACGCCGCATTTTGAGCCGACGACGCTGGCGCTGACATCCATCGACGTCGGCAACCCGGCGACCAACGTCATCCCGGCGGAGGGTCGCGCCGCGTTCAACATCCGCTTCAACGATCGCCACACGGGCGCCAGCCTGGAGGCTTGGCTGCGCCAAGTGTGCACCGCCCACGCCGGGCGCCACGAACTCGCCGTGTCGGTTTCGGGCGAGTCGTTCCTGACGCCGCCGGGGTCGTTCAGCACCGTGCTGGCCGAGGCGGTGCGCGCCGCGACCGGAACCGACCCCGCGCTCGGCACCGGCGGCGGCACGTCGGACGCGCGCTTCATCAAGGACATGTGCCCGGTGGCCGAGCTGGGCCTGGTCGGCCAGACCATGCACAAGGTCGACGAGCACGTGCCGCTGGCCGACCTGGCGACTTTGACCGCGGTCTACGAAGGCGTGCTGGAGCGGTTCTTCGCTTCGTCATAGCGCACCGCCAGCAGGGTGAGCCCGTGGGCCGGTGCCGTGGGCCCGGCGGCCGAACGGTCGCGCGCGGCGAGCGCGGCCGCCACGTCGCGCCGCCCCCACTTGCCTTCGCCGACCAGCACCAGCGTGCCGACCAGGATTCGCACCTGGTGATGCAGGAACGAGCGAGCGCGCGCCGCCACGCGCACATCATCGCCCTCGCGCGCGACGTCGAGGGCATTGAGCGTCTTGACCGGCGAGCGCGCCTGGCACTCGGCGCTGCGGAAGCTGGTGAAGTCGTGCGGTCCCAACAGCAGGCGCGCCGCGTCCGCCATGGCCTCGGCGTCCAGCGGCCGGGCCACGTGCCAGGCGCGCCCGCGATCCAGCGCCGACGGGGAGCGGCGGTTGAGAATGCGGTAAGCGTAGCGCCGTTCCCGTGCGTCGAAGCGCGCGTGGAAGGTGTCGGCGGCGCGTTCCACTTCAACCACGGCCACCGCGTGGGGCTTGAGGTGGAAGCACAGCGCCGCGCGCACGGTGTCGGCCGGCCAGTCGCGCGTGAGGTCCAGGTGCGCCACTTGGCCGCGCGCGTGTACCCCGGCGTCGGTGCGTCCGGCGCCGACTACCGTGGGCCGTTCGCCGCAGAAGCGGAACGCGGCCTCCTCGATGACCTCCTGCACGGAGACGCCGCGCGCCTGGCGCTGCCAGCCGGCGAAGCCGGTGCCGTCGTGTTCGATGGTCAGGCGGTAGCGCGGCATCAGCCGAGCACCGCGCCGGGTACCAGCCGCGCGCCGCGCAGGAACGCGGCGCCGTCGGTCGCCGGACGCCCGGCGCGCTGCACGCGCACGAGGCGCAACGCGCCCGTGCCACACGCCACCGTCAGCCGGTCGTCGAGCAGCGTGCCCGGCGCGCCAGCGCCCTCGGCCAATTTGGCCTCGAGCACCTTGATCCAGTCATCGCCCAGGCGGAACACGGCGCCCGGCCACGGTTGGAACGCGCGCACGCGCCGCTCGATCGCGGTCGCGGGTTCGCGCCAGTCGATGCGGTCCTCGTCGCGCCCCAGCTTGCGCGCGTAGCTGACGCCGTCCGCCGCCTGGGGTCGCGGCCGCGCGCGGCCCGTGGCCAGCGCGTCGAGCGCCGCGACCAGCAGGCGCGCGCCCCGTCGCGCCAGGTCGGCTTCCAGTGTCGGCGTGGTGGCGTCGGGCGGCATGGGCAGCCGTTCACTCGCCAGGACTGGGCCGTTGTCCAGCCCTTCGTTCATCAGCATGATCGCGACGCCGGTCTCGGCATCGCCCGCCTCGATCGCGCGGGCCACCGGCGCCGCGCCGCGCCAGCGCGGCAACACCGACGGGTGGACGTTGAGGCAACCGAGGCGCGGTAAAGCCAGGATCGCGCGCGGCAGGATAAGGCCGTAGGCTACGACGACCGCCGCGTCCGGCGCGTGCGCCGCGAACGCGGCCTGGACGTCGGCGTCGCGCAGGCTGGCCGGTGTGCGCACGTCGAGCCCATGGCGCAGGGCGGCCTCGTGCAGCGGCGCGCGCGCTTCCTTCATGCCGCGCCCATGGCGGCGCGGCGGCTGGCTGTAGACGGCGCGCACCCGGTGCCCGGCGGCGAGCACCGCCTCCAGGCTGGGCACGGCGAAGGCGGCCGTGCCCATGACGACCACGTCGAGACCGACCATGGCCAACTGTATACCCCGGTTCGGGCACCGCGCGCGCCAAGAGCAGCATCGGGTCGCGCTGAACCGCCGAGGATCAGTCCAGTCGGTATGAGAGGGTCGTGACGTAGGAGATCGCCCGCCGTTTCAACGAAGCCTTGGCCCGCCATTCAACGTGTCACCCCCGGGCGCCGCGCATGCGGCGAACCGGGGGTCCAGGGCCATGGTTCAGCTTCTGCCTTCTGGATCCCCACTTCCGCCCTTCGGCCGGCCCGGGGATGACATAGGCGGAAGCGTGGGACGCCTGGCGTCGCTCTGATCTCAGCCGGCCAACTGGGCCTTCTTGGCCTTGGCCAGCTTGCGCAGGATGATGCCGCGCTTCAGCGCGGAGATGTGGTCGACGAACAGCGTGCCGTCCAGGTGGTCGATCTCGTGCTGGACGCAGGTGGCGAGCAGGCCGTCGGCCTCGAGTTCGGCCGCGCGGTTGTCCACATCGGTGTAGCGCACGCGCATTCGCGCCGGGCGCTCCACCTCCGCGTAATGCTCGGGCAGCGACAGGCAGCCCTCCTCGTAGGTCGCCACGTCCTCCGAGCGCCAGGTGACCACCGGGTCTACCAGGCGCAGCGGGCTGGGCGGTTCGTTCTGGCCCGCGACGTCGACCACGATCAGCCGCCTGGGCGCGCCCACCTGGATCGCCGCCAGGCCGATGCCCGGCGCCAGGTACATGGTCTCGAGCATGTCGTCGAGCAGCCGGCGCACGGCCGCATCCACCGCACCGACCGAGGCGGAGACGACTTTCAGGCGCCGGTCGGGCGCGGTGATGACGGGCAGGATCGCCATGGTCGGGCTGTGGTTAGCGCCCGTTAGGTAGGCGTGCGCGCCGTGCTGGTCAAGGCTTCAGGCGCGTGATCGCCGCTGACTCGACCGCCTCGGGTGCCTGCAGGGCGCGCGTCGTGGAGACCACGGGCGGCACGGCGACCGGATCGGCGAAATCCGGTACCGCCTTGAGGTCGCGGAACTTGCGCGCCGTGGCGAGCAGGCGGAGTTCCATCGAGCCGACCGCCTCGTTGTAGGCGTTGATGGCGCCGGTCAGGCTGCGGCCCATGCGGGTCCACATCTCGGCCACGACACCGATGCGGTCGTAGAGCTCCTTGCCCAGCCGGCTGATCTCGGCCGCGTTCTCGGCCAGCCGTTCCTGGCGCCAGCCGTAGGCGCCGGCCTTCAACAGACCGATCAGGGTGGTCGGGTTGGCTAGGATGACGCCGGCCTCGACGCTCGATTCGATCAGCGCCGGGTCGTGCTGGAGTGCCGCGCTGAAGAACGTTTCGCCCGGCAGGAACAGCACCACGAACTCGGGCGTCGGCTGGAACTGGTCCCAGTACTGCTTGGCGGCGAGCTTCTTGACGTGGTCGCGGATCTGCCGCGCGTGGCTCGCCATGCGATCGCGGCGGATTGTCTCGTCGGTCGACTCGATGGCGTCGAGATAGGCGGCGAGCGGCGCCTTGGCGTCGACCACCAGCGTCTTGCCGCCGGGCAGGCGCACGATCAGGTCGGGGCGCAGCGCGCCCTCAACGCCGGCGCGTGTCTCCTGCTCGACGAAGTCGCAGTGCTCGATCATGCCGGCCAACTCGACAACGCGGCGCAACTGCATCTCGCCCCAGCGGCCGCGCACCTGCGGCGCGCGCAGCGCGGTGACCAAGTTGGCGGTCTCGGCGCGCAGGCCGCTCTGGCCCTCGCGCAGGGCGGCGACCTGCTCGACCAGGCCGGCGTAGGCGCCGGCGCGCGCCTGCTCCAATTCGCCGATCCTCGCCTCGAACTTGCCCAGCGCCTCGCGCACCGGGCCGACCAGGCTGGCGATCGCCTGCTCGCGCTGGGCCAGGTCGCCCTTGGCGTTCTCGTTGAACGTCTTGAGGTTCTCCTGGGCCAGGCGCAGGAAGGCCTCGGAACTGCCGTGCAGCGCCCGGCCCGCCAAGGTCTCGAAGGTCTGGGTCAGACGCGCCTCGGCCTCGACCAGCGCCATGTGCTGGCGCTCGAAGGCCTCGTGGTCCTTGGCGTGCTGGACGCGCGCCTCAGCCAGCGCCACCTGGGCATCACGCGCCTCGATGCGCAGCGCGCGCAGCTCGTCCTCGCGCCGGCCGAGTTCGGAGCGCCGTTCGTCGTCCAGCCGTTCGGCCGCCGCCAGCCGTTCGCCGAGCGCCACGGCGGTGGCGTCCGAGCGAGCATGGCGAGCCCGCGCGAACACCGCGACCAGCACCGCACCCACCAGCAGGCCGAGGACCAGGGCGGCCAGCACCAGGCCAGGCAATCCGAGCGCCAGTCGCGCTTGGTCAAGAGCCTGAACAAGGATCATCGCAAGAACATACCAGAAACTTCGGGACGACTGGGGGAGATTCCAAGGCTACGCGGAGCGCCGGATTCCCACCCCCTGGCCGGCCACGGCGGGCCTGGGCAGGCCCGCGTGCTCGGCCATCACCGCGTCGAGCCGGGCGCGCACGTGGGTGGCGAACGGCGCGGCGCGGCGCGTCGCCAGGTCGATGTGGATCTCGATCAGCTCGGTCATGGCTACGTCGTAGCCGTCGCGCGTCTGGCGGATGGTCGCGAACGTGACCAGCTTGTTGTGGTCGAGGTCGAGCATCTGGACGGTGACCTCGAGCGGATCGTCCAGCATGACCTCGCGCCGGTACCAGTGGCATTCCTGCAGGGCGAAGATTGTCGTGCCGCGATCCAGTAAGTTGGCGCGCGTCAGGCCGATATGGCGGTAGAACGCGATCACGCCCTTGTCGAACACCGGCGTGTACGACCGGATGCCCATGTGGCCGTTGTGATCGACCCAGCGTGGCTTGACCGTGGTGCGGTGACCGACGAACGGCGCCATGATGTTCTCCCCGGTTGGCACGTCCGTGTAGACGGGGCGGCGGTCTGGCGCCAAGCTGTTTCAAGAGCGTGGAGGACGCCATGGACGTGACACCCCTGCATCCCCGGTTCGGCGTGCGCGTAACAGGTGGCGACCTGCGCGCGGTGACGGCGACCGCCGGCTACCCCGCGCTCCGCGCGTTGTTCGAGGAGCACTCGCTGCTCCGCTTCCCCGGGCAGGACTTGGATGACGACGCCCATCTGGCGTTCGGCACGTTGCTCAGCACCATCGAGATCCGTGAGAAGGATACGACCGGCCTGCGCCCGACGATTTCGCCGGTCAGCAACGTGCGTGACGACGCGACGCTGGTGCCCGAGGCCGACCATGGCTTGATGAACCTGAAGGCCAACCAGCTCTGGCACACCGATTCGACCTTCTTGCCGGTGCCAACCCTGGCCAACATCCTGGCGGCGCGGGTGCTGCCGCGCCACGGCGGCGAGACCGAGTTCGTCGCGACGCCCGCAGCCTACGCCGACAGGCCGAGGGCTTGCGCGCGCGGGCGCGCAACGCCGTGCTGCGCCATCGCTACGCCCACTCGCGTGCCAATATCTCGGCCGAGCTGGCCAAGGGCGACCTGTTCGCCATGTGGTCCGACCAGCTCTGGCGCGCGATGTGGCACAACCCGGTCAACGGCCGCGACGCCCTCTACATCGCCTCGCACGTCTGCGCCGTCGAAGGGCTCGACGAGACCGCGGGCCGCGCCCTGATCGACGAACTCACGGCGTGGTGCACGCGCCCCGCCTATGTCTACTGCCACGCCTGGGTGCCCGGGGATGTGCTGATCTGGGACGAGCGCGCGACGCTGCACCGCGGTCGGCCGTGGCCCTACGACCAGGCGCGCACGCCGGCCAGCATCTGCGTCTCGGTTGGCCCGGACGACGGCCTGGAGAGCATCCGACCGGCGGCCTGACGGCCGCCACGTACGCTGTTAGCTTATGGTTAACATGCCCTAGCGATCCTACACGTCGACCAAGAGGAGGCTCAGCGCCATGCTCGACGGATTCCTGATCTTCGCCGCATTCATCGTCATCCTCGCGATCGTGCTGCTCTATTCGGGCATCAAGGTGGTGCCCCAGGGCGCCGAGTGGACGGTCGAGCGCTTCGGTCGCTACACCCACACCCTGCGGCCTGGCCTCGCTCTGATCATCCCGCTGGTCGACCGGGTCGGCGCGCGCATCAACATGCGCGAGACCGTGCTGGACGTGCCCTCGCAGGACGTCATCACCCAGGACAACGCCGTGGTCCGCGTCGACGGCGTGGTGTTCTTCCAGGTGGTCGACGCGCCCAAGGCGGCCTACGAGGTGACCGACCTGGAGGTCGCCATCCTCAACCTGGTCATGACCAACATCCGCACGGTCATGGGCTCGATGGTGCTGGACAGCCTGCTCAGCGAACGCAACGCCATCAACGCCAAGCTCCTGTCGGTGGTGGACGAGGCGACCACGCCGTGGGGCGTCAAGGTCACCCGCATCGAGATCAAGGACATCGCGCCGCCCCAGGACCTAGTCGATTCCATGGCGCGCCAGATGAAGGCAGAGCGCGACCGGCGCGCCTCGGTCACCGAGGCCGAAGGCGTCAAGCGGTCCCAGATCCTGAAGGCCGAAGGCGAGAAGGAAGCGACCATCCGCCAGGCGGAAGGCCAGAAGGAAGCGGCAATCCGCGAGGCCGAGGGCCGGCGCGAGGCGGCGTTCCGCGACGCCGAGGCGCGCGAGCGCGCCGCCGAGGCCGAGGCCAAGGCGACCCAGATGGTGTCGCAGGCCATCGCCTCGGGCAACATGCAGGCGATTAACTACTTCGTCGCCCAGCGCTACGTCGACACGCTCAAGGCGTTCGCCACCTCGCCCAACCAGAAGATCCTGATGATGCCGCTCGAGGTGTCCAACCTGATCGGCGCCATCGGCGGCATCGCCGAGATCGCCAAGCAGGCGTTCCCGCCGCAGAGGACCTAGCGCCATGCTGTCGAACATCACGGTCGAGTACTGGCACTGGTGGGTGCTGGGGGTCGTCCTGCTGATCCTCGAGGTGTTCGCGCCCGGCGCGTTCATGCTGTGGCTCGGCATCTCGGCCGGCGTAGTAGGCGCGCTCGTGCTGATCGCGCCCGCGATGGCATTGAAGATTCAGCTTCTGGTCTTCGCGATCCTGGGCGTGGCCAGCATCGTCGCCTGGCGGCTCTACGTGAAGCGCAACCCGCCGCCGCCGACCGACGAGCCGACGCTGAACCGGCGCGGCACCCAGTACATCGGCCGCGTGTTCACCCTGGACGACGCGATCGTCAACGGTGTCGGCAAGCTGATCATCGACGACACGACATGGAAGGTCGCCGGCTCCGACCTGGCGCCTGGCGCGCGCGTGCGCGTGGTCCGGGTCGACAACACGGTTCTGATGGTCGAGGCGGTCGTCTAGCGCCGCCGTAAGGGCGGTTCCGGGGGTCCCGCAGTCACGCCGTCCGTCATTCCCGGGCCGGCCGCAGGCTGGTACCGGGGATCCAGGGACGACGTGCGGGACGATGGCCCTGGACTCCCGGTTCGCCGCGCGCGCGGCGGCGACCGGGAGTGACAGCAAACCGGTGACCGCGCTTCTCTTGAAACGGCGCTAGAGCGCGTTCCGTTCAGGTTGGTTCGCGCCGACACCCCCACCCCGCGATGCGGGCTGCTCCCCGCATCGCACCTCCTCCATCGAGGGGGAGGAAGCTGCGATGGCGCCAACCTGCGTCCCCTCCTCCCTTGTGGGGAAGGGACAGGGTGAGGGGTATCAACCCGATCGGACGTTGCTCTAGCGTCAGAGTTCGCGCCGGGCGCGCAGCGCGGCGCCGAGCGTCCCCTCGTCGAGGTACTCGATCTCGCCGCCCACGGGCACGCCGTGGGCCAGCCGGCTGACCGTGACGCCGGCCTCGGCGAGGCGTTCGGCCACGTAGTGGGCGGTGGTCTGGCCCTCGACCGTGGCGTTGGTGGCCAGGATCACCTCGGTCACGCGGCCCTGGCCGACCCGGGCCACGAGTTGCTCGATGGCCAGGTCGTCGGGCGCGATGCCGTCCAGCGCCGACAGCGCCCCGCCCAGCACGTGATAGCGCCCGCGAAAGGCCGCCGCGCGCTCGATGGCCCACAGATCGGCCACCCCTTCGACGACGCAGATCACTGAGGCGTCACGGCGCTCGTCGCGGCAGACGGCGCACGGGTCCTCGGTGTCCAGGTTGCCGCACACCGAGCACGGCCGGACGCGCGCCCCCGCCGTGCCCAGCGCCGCCACCAGCGGGTCCAGCAGCGTCTCGCGACGTTCCAGCAGGTGCAGCACGATGCGGCGGGCCGAGCGCGGGCCGAGGCCCGGTAGCCTGGCCAGCAGGGCGACCAGGCGCTCGATCTCCGAGCCACCCATGGGGCGTCAGAACGGCAGCTTCATGCCCGGCGGCAGGCCGAGCCCGCCGGTCAGCTTGCCCATCTCCTCGGCGACCATGCGCTCGACCTTGGCGCGCGCGTCGTTGACCGCGGCAACCACCAGGTCCTCGAGCAACGTGGAATCGGCTGGATCGACGATCTTCGGGTCGATCTTCAGCGCCCGCAGATCGCCCTTGCCGGTCATGGTCGCCGTGACCATGCCGCCGCCGGCGGCGCCCTCGACGACCAGGTCGCCCAGCGCGTTCTGCATCTCGCCCATGCGCTGCTGCAACTGCTGGGCCTGCTTGAGCATCTTGCCGATGTTGGTCATGAACCTTCGTCTCCTGGTGCCTCGTTCGCCGGTCGGGGGCGGATCGCCGTGATGGTCGCGCCGGGGAACGCGGCGAGCGCGGCGGCGACAAGCGGGTCCTGGGCGGCCTCGGCGCGCCGGCGCGCCTCCGCCTCGGCAGCCTGTTCGTTCAGGGTGGACGACCATGTGCCGGTTCCAGGCACCACCGTCCAGCGCGTGCCCGTCCAATGCTCGAGCCGCGCGCTCAACTGCTGCGCCAGGTCGGCGGGCGCGCCGTCGGCGGGGCTGAACTCGATGCGGCCGGGCTCGAAGCGGATCAGGCGCACGTAACGGCGGAACAGGCCGGCCAGGATGCCTTCGCGCGCCGCCTCGGCGCGAGCCACCAGCTCCGCGAACGTGGTCGGCGCGCCCTTAAGCGCGGGCGTCGCGGCCTCGTCGGGCGACGGGGGTGCCGCGCGCGCGGCAAGGGCGCCGCCGCCGGTGGCGACCGGCGCGGGGCGCGCCGGCGGTGTCTCAGCCTTGCGTGGCGTGGGGCGCGCCGCGCCCTCGCCGGTCGCGGGCGCGCCGGCCAGCGCGCCCGGCGGCGGCAGGTCGGCGACATAGGCCAGACGCACCAGCACCATCTCGGCAGCGCCGAGCGCCGAGGGCGCCTGGCGCGCCTCGGCCAGGCCCTTCAGCAGCATCTGCCAAGCGCGCGCCAGCACCGGCATGGACAACGTCGCCGCCATGGCGCCGCCGCGCACGCGCTCTGCCTCGGGCACGGCGATGTCCTGGGCCGCTGCCGGCACGACCTTGACCAGCGTCAGCCAGTGCACGAGCTCCAGCAGGTCCTGCAGCACGACCAGCGGGTCGACGCCAGCGTCGTACTGGCGGCGCAACTCGACCAGCGCGTCCGCCGGCCGGCCAGCCAGGGTCGCCTCGAGCAGGTCGAACACGTTGGTGCGGTCCGCCAGGCCGAGCATGGCGCGCACCGCGTCCTCGTCGACCGTGCCGTCGCCGTGGGCGATCGCCTGGTCCAAGAGCGACAGGCCGTCGCGCACCGAGCCGTCGGCGGCGCGCGCGATCAGGCGGATCGCGCCGTCGCCGACCCGCGCGCCCTCGGCCGCTGCGATGCGCGCGAAATGCTCGGCCAGCACGTCGGCATCGACCCGGCGCAGGTCGAAGCGCTGGCAGCGCGACAGAACGGTGACTGGCACCTTGCGCGCCTCGGTGGTGGCGAACACGAAGCGCACATGCGGCGGCGGCTCCTCGAGGGTCTTCAACAGGGCGTTGAAGGCCTGCAGGGACAGCATGTGGATCTCGTCGATGATGTAGACCTTGTAGCGCGCCGAGGCCGGCAGATAGCGCGCGCCATCGATCAACTCGCGCACGTCGTCGATGCCGGTGCGGCTGGCCGCGTCCATCTCGAGCACGTCGACGTGGCGGTCCTCGGCGATCGCCCGGCAGTGGTCGCACTGGCCGCACGGCGTCGCGGTGGGACGATCGAGCGAGCCGTCGGCGCCGACGCAGTTGAGCGCGCGCGCGATGATGCGCGCCGTCGTCGTCTTGCCGATGCCGCGCACGCCGGTCAGCAGGTAGGCCTGGGCGATGCGCCCGGCGGCGAAGGCGTTGCCGAGCGTGCGCACCAGCACGTCCTGACCGATCAAGGTCTCGAACGTGGTCGGCCGGTACTTGCGCGCCAGCACGCGGTAGGGCGACGGCGAGGGCTTGGTCATGGACGGACGATCGCGTGGCGCGGACGGGTAGGAGGCTGGCAATCGACCCGGAACGCACCCGTTACGGCTGCTTCCTTCCGGACCTGGCCGGGTTGGCGGGCCTTTCCGTCCGCGCCAACCTCCCGCCGCCACTATCCGCATCCCATGCGGCCTTGGCAACCCCGCCGCCGGAGGACGCGGCACCCCCGTGGACGGGCGCGCCGCCGCCGTGCCAGTGTCCCGCGCCATGTGGAAGGTCAACGTCTTCGCCGCCAGTCCGCTCGACCGGGTCGCGCACCGGCGCGCCGACGCGGCGTGGCTGGCCGAGCGCCTGACCCACCCGGCCAGCCGGTTCGTGCCGGTCTGGCGCACGCGCAGCCTGATCGTGGCCGGCGAAGCGAGCCGCGCCGTGCTGCTGGACCCGGACCGCGCCGCCGCGCTGATCGCCGGCGGCGCCCAGGCGACCTTCCTGGGCCAGGCGGGCGAGGCCGCGCACTTCGCGCTCGACCTGTCGCACCTGAACGAGGACGCGGTGCACGCGCTCGGCCACGCGGCCGAGGCGGCGGACCTATGGGCGATCGGCGCGACGCTGGAGCGGGACGATGCGGCGATCCTGGCGCACGCCCGCGCCCTGGTCACCTGGCACGCGCGGCACCGCTTCTGCGGCGCGTGCGGGGCGCCGACCGCACCGCGCGACGCCGGCCACGTGCGCGGCTGCACCGACCCGGCTTGCGGTGCGGTGCATTTCCCGCGCACCGACCCGGCGGTCATCATGCTGGTGACCTACGGCGACCGCTGCCTGCTGGGGCAGCAGAAGTCGTGGGCCGAGCCGGTCTATTCGACGCTCGCGGGCTTCGTCGAGCCGGGCGAGAGCCTGGAGGAGGCGGTGGCGCGCGAGGTCATGGAGGAGGTCGGCGTGTCGCTGACCAACGTGGTCTACCACTCCTCGCAGCCGTGGCCCTTTCCGCTCTCGATCATGCTGGGCTTCACCGCCGAGGCCGCGGCCGACCGACTGGTCATCGACAATGTCGAGATCGCCGACGCCAAGTGGCTGACCCGCGCCGAGCTGCGCGACCCCGAGTCGCTGGGTTTCCGCCTGCCGCGCAAGCTCTCGATCGCGCGCCACCTGGTGGACGACTGGCTGGCGCTGGAGCCATAAGTGAGCGCGGCCCGTTGACATCTTACGGCATTGCCGTATAGTCTCGGCATGCACGTCGTCATCGAAACACCGACCTTCGTTTGGGGTGCGAAGGCGGCGGGACTCGACGACGATGAACGGAGCGCGATCATCGAGCGGATCGCGCGCGATCCGATGGCCGGCTCGTTGATCCCTGGTACGGGAGGGGCGCGCAAGGTTCGTTTCGCCGGGCGCGGCAAGGGCAAGAGCGGCGGCTACAGGGTGATCACGTACCACGCGGGCCGCGATGTTCCGATCTTCATGCTCAACGTCTTCGGCAAGGGCGACCGCGTCGACCTGACTCAGAGCGAGCGCAACGACCTGCGCCACACCCTCGGATCGATCATCGACGCCTACAGACAAGGAGCACGCAAGCGTGTCGAACGCCGGACGGAGAATGCTGAAGAGTGCCAAGGAAGCGCTGGCCTATGCGCAGGGCAAGCCCGGTCGCGCCGGATTTGTCGTCCACATCCCGCGCGATATCGACGTAAGGTCCGTGCGGCGCCGCATGGGCATGAGCCAGGCCACCTTCGCCGCCCATTTCGGTGTCAGCCCGCGGACCGTCCAGGATTGGGAGCAGGGTCACCGCGCGCCATCGGGCCCCGCGCGGGCTTTCCTGACCGTCATCGACCGGGAGCCCGAGGCCGTCCGTCGCGCACTTCAGCTCGGATAGCAGGGCGCTGCGGACGTCGCCGGAGTCGTCATCGCAAGGCCACGCCGTGGCCGCGGTGATCCAGGGAGCCCGGAAAACTCACGGTTTCACGGACTGCTTCGCCTGGCCTGAGCGACGCCGCAGGCTGTGTTGAAGGGTCCGGCTTCGCCCTCCTCGCGATCTGAGTCGATGACGCCGGGTCATGTCTTTCAACAGCCTCCTGGGCCGCGTCCCCGCTTACGCGTCCTCGGCGCCGGCGTCGATGCGGGCGATCAATTCCGCCTCGGTGATCGTGCCGCGCTTCTCCACCTCGCGCCGCTCGTGCTCGCGCAGGCCCTCGCTCAGGTCGTCGATGCGCTTCCATTCGGCGAACGGTGTGGCCTTGCCCGGGCGCGGCACGTAGCGCGACGGCGTGACCTTCTGGTAGCGGTGCACGTAACTCGGACAGTTCACCCAGATGTCGGTGACGGTCACGCGCACGGCGAGATCCGCCTCGGTCCAATCGGCCAGCAGGGCGGGATCGGCGGTGATGGCGGCGCTGCCCTACAGGCGCAGGCGCAGGGGTTTCTCGAAGTCGATGAACAGCATCCCGACCAGCGCCGATTTGGCGATGTTGCCCATGGACAGGAACATGCCGTTGTTGTCGTAGCTCGGGAACAGCAGGGTCTTGGGGTCGAGCACCTTGATGAAGCCCGGGTCGCCGCCCTTGTAGGACACGGTCGGGCGGCCGCGGTCGTCGACGGTGGACAGGAACACCATGTCGCGCGACTCGATGGACGCGCGCTCGCGCTCGCCGACCGCGTCGCGCCAGTCGCTGGCCTCGTTGAGGTCGGCCATGCGCCGGGTGCCGAACTGATCCTGCAGCGCCCGATGGGCCTTGGAGTAGAGCCTGCTCATGCAGCGCCTCCCTGCGGTACGTGGAGTCCGGCCGCGCCGGCCTATCCTCCGCGGCTCCGGAACGGGTTGGCCGGGTAGACGCCCAGCACCTTGACCCGGCGCGAGAAGAAGCCGAGCTCCTCGAACGCGAGCCGGACCGAGGGCGTCGCCGGGTGCCCCTCGATGTCGGCGTAGAACTGCGTCGCTGAGAAGCTGCCGTCCAGCATGTAGCTTTCCAGTTTGACCATGTTGACGCGGTTGGTGGCGAAACCGCCGAGCGCCTTGTAGAGCGCGGCGGGCACGTTGCGCACCTGGAACACGAACGAGGTCATGACCAGCCCCGACTCGGGGTCCGGGTCGGCCGGCTCGCGCGCCAGCACCACGAAGCGCGTGGTGTTGTGGTGCGCGTCCTCGATCGACTGCTCCAGGATATCGAGGCCGTAGAACTCGGCGGCGAGCGACGAGGCGATCGCGGCGCGCGTCGGATCACCCAGGCGCGCCACCTCGGCCGCCGCGCCGGCGGTATCCGCGTGGACCGTCGGCCTCAGCTTGTGCTCCCGCAGGTACCTGCGGCACTGGCCGAGCGCCTGGACGTGGGAGTGCACGGTGCGCACGCCGTCGAGCCGCGCGCCCCGCGGCGCCAGCAGGCAATGGCGCACCGCCTGGAAATGCTCGGCAACGATGTTGAGGTCGGTCTCGGGCAGCAGGTGATGGACGTCGGCGACGCGCCCGGCGACCGAGTTCTCGATCGGGATCATGGCCACGTCGGCGCGGCCCTGAACCACGGACTCGAAGGCGTCCTCGAAGGATTCGCAGGCGACCGTCGTGTGGTCCGGCAGGGATTCGCGGCACGCCAGATGGGAGTAGGCGCCGGGCTGGCCCTGGAAGGCGACGGTCGGCAACGGTCCGGTTCCTAGGTGGAGGGCGGCGCGGGCGCCAGCAGGGCGCGCGCGCGCTCGAGATCGGCCGGAGTATCGACACCGAGCGGAACCGTGTCAACGCGGGCCACCGCGATGGTCATGCCGGCCTCGAGAGCCCGCAGCTGCTCGAGTCGCTCGCGCCGTTCGAGCGGGCTCGGCGGCAGGGCGACGAAGCGTTCCAGCGCCGCGCGGCGGTAGGCGTAGAGCCCGATGTGGTGCCACAGCGGCCCTTCGCCCCACGGCGCGCGGGCCCGGCTGAACCACAGTGCGCGGCCCAGGCCGGGGCCATCGGGCCAGGCGACCACCGCCTTGACCACGTTGGGGTCGTCGGCCTCCTCGGACCGGGCGATGGGGGCGACCAGCGTCGCGATGTCGGCGCCGCCGGCCGCGAGCGCCGCCAGGGCGACGCCCGGCAGGGCGGGGTCGAGCGTCGGCAGATCGCCCTGAACGTTGACGACGGCGTCGTGGCGCCGGTCGGGATCGACCGCTGCGAGCGCCGCGTGGATGCGGTCCGACCCCGAGGGCAACGCCGGATCGGTCAGCAAGGCGCGGCCGCCGGCCCGCTCGATGGCGTGCGCGATGGCCGCGTCGGCGCATGCCACCACGACGGGGCCGACGCCGGCCGCTACGGCGCGCCGCCAGACGTGCACGATCATCGCCTCGCCATGGATCGTGGCGAGCGGCTTGTCAGGCAGCCGGCTGGCGGCCAGCCGGGCCGGGATGAGCACTAGAGCGTCGCCCTCGAAAGCCGCCATGATTCCTCTAAGACTCTGAATCCGGACCCTTATAGGTCGTTGGACAGGGCCCGGTGAAGTGGTTACTCTCGCGCCGCTCGTTGATCCCCAACCGGACGGACGGACGCCGCATGAACGCCTTCGAGTTCAACAAGATTGCCGGGGCCGTGCTGGGCTCAGCCCTCATCCTGTGGGCCGTCAGCATGATCGGCGACTCGATCTACCCGATGCACAGCGGGGAAGGCCATGGCGAGGCCGAGCGCGTGCTGCACTACGCGGTGAGCGTGCCCGAGGGCGAAGGCGGCGCCGAGGCGACGGCCGAGGCCGGCGCGCCCGCCGCGTCGCTGGGCGCGCTGCTGGCGGCGGCGGACGTGGCCAACGGCGAGAAGGTCGCGAAGAAGTGCGCGGCGTGCCACACCTTCGACGCCGGCGGCGCCAACAAGGTCGGCCCGAACCTTCACGACATCGTCGGCGCCAACCGGGCGCACGCGGCGGGTTTCGCCTATTCGGCGGCGATCACGGGTCTGGCCGGCACCTGGACCTGGGAGGAGCTCGACGCGTTCCTCGCCAACCCGAAGGACTACGCGCCCGGCACCAAGATGACCTTCGCCGGCGTCAAGAAGCCCGAGGATCGCGCCGACCTGCTGGCCTACCTGGGCAGCGTCACCACCGCCCCGCCGCCCCTGCCGGCGCCGTAACCAACCGTCCCGATCGGCCTTCTCGGCCACCGCCCAACCCCTCCCCCGCGAGGGGGGAGGGGTTGGGCCGGGGCCTTTGACGCCCCCTCCCCCTCGATGGAGGAGGGTCGGGGTGGGGCCGCGACTCAGCGCCGGCCGAACAGCTTTTCGATATCGGCGAGCTTGAGTTCGATGTAGGTCGGGCGGCCGTGGCCGCACTGGCCGGAATGGGGCGTCGCCTCCATCTCGCGCAGCAGTGCGTCCATCTCGGCGGCCGAGAGCGCACGCCCGGCGCGCACGCTGCCGTGGCACGCCATGGTCGCGCACACCCGGTCGAGCGCGTCCTCGAGCGCGACGGCGTCGCCGAGCGACGCCAGGTCCTCGGCCAGGTCGCGCACGAGCCCCGCCGCGTCCGCCGCGCCCAGCGCCGCCGGCACCTCGCGCACCAGCACGGCGCCGAGACCGAAAGGCTCGACGACCAGGCCAAGATCGGCGAGTTCAGCCGCGCGGGCGGCCAGACGCTCGACCTCGGGCGGCGTCAGCTCGACCACCTCGGGGATCAGCAGCGGCTGACGCGCGACACCCTGGCCGGCGCGCTGACGCTTGATGCGCTCGTGCACCAGCCGCTCGTGCGCGGCGTGCTGGTCGACGAGGACCAGGCCGTCGGCGGTCTGGGCGACGATGTAGGTGCCGTGGAGCTGGGCACGCGCGGCGCCCAGGGGATGATCGACGGCGGTCGTGTCAGCCGGCGGCTGGAGGCGCGCCGATGGTCGCGCCAGGTCCATCGCTAGGTTGCCCGTGGCGTAGGGCGCCTGGGCCTCGGCCAGCGCCGCCCGCGCGGCCGGACCGACCACGGGCATCCCATAGCTCCGCGCGACTTGGTGGAACGTGGCCGCCGGTGTCGTGGCGGCGCGGTGGCCGGTGCGGTCGAGCGCCGCGCGCACGCCGGTGACGATGAGCGCGCGCACCAGCGCGGGATCGCGGAAGCGCACCTCGACCTTGGCCGGGTGCACGTTGACGTCCACGGCGTCCGCCGGCAGCGTCAGGAACAGCGCCACGGCCGGGTGGCGGTCGTGGGCCAGCAGATCGCGGTAGGCGCCGCGCAGCGCGCCGAGCAGCAGGCGGTCACGCACCGGCCGGCCGTTGACCACCAGGTGCTGCTGCTCGGTGGTGCGGCGGTGATAGGTGGGCAGGCCGGCATGACCGGCGAGCCGCACGCCCTCGCGTTCGGCGTCGACCGGCACGGCGCTTTCGATGAAGGCGCGCCCCAGCACGGCGCCGACGCGCGCACGCCGCGCCTCGAACAGGTCCGCCGCCTCGGCGTCGAGCCGCATCGCCGCGCGCCCGTCGACCTCCAGCGAGAAGGCGACGTGGGGATGGGCGAGCGCCAGGCGCTCGACCGTCTCGCGCACGCGCTCCACCTCGGTGCGCTCGGCCTTGAGGAACTTGAGCCGCGCCGGCGTCGCGTGGAACAGCTCGCGCACCTCGACGCGGGTGCCGGGCGCCGCCGCCGCCGGGCGCGGCCCGTCCTTGCGGGCGCCGTCCACGGTGATCGCCGCGCCCGCGCCGCCGCGCGTGCGGCTGGTCACGGTCAGGCGCGCCACGGCGCCGATCGAGGGCAGTGCTTCGCCGCGGAAGCCAAGGGTCCCGATCGCGGTCAGGTCGCCGTCGGGCAGCTTCGAGGTGGCGTGGCGCTCGACCGCGAGCGCGAGGTCGTCGGCCGTCATGCCGCGCCCGTCGTCCTCGACCATGACCAGGGCGCGGCCACCCGCCTCGATGCGGATCGCGACGCGGCGCGCCTCAGCGTCGAGCGCGTTTTCGACCAGTTCCTTGACCACCGAGGCCGGGCGCTCGACCACCTCGCCGGCGGCGATGCGGTTGATCAGCCCTTCGGGCAGGCGGCGGATCGCCATGGCTTAGCCGCGCGCAAGCCAGCGCCGGGTCAGCACCTTGCCCTGCTCGACCGCCGGCTGGTCGAACGGATCGACGCCCAGGAGATCGCACGCCAGGATCGTCTCGATCATCATGTGCATCAGGAGCGCGCCCAGCGTCGCCGCGTCAAGGGCGGGCGTGCGCAGCACGCGCACGGGGCGCCCGGCGCGGATCAGCGTCTCGATGGTTGCCCGCTGCTCGGCCTCCAGCAGGTCGCCGAGCGTGCGTCCCTCCAGGTAGCCGATCGACGGATCGCCGGCGAGCGCCGGGTCCAGGCGCGGTCCCGTGGCGGCGCGGTCGAGCACGACGACGGTGAACAGCTTGTCGGCGGGGCCGTCGAGCCAAAGCTGGAGTTGGCTGTGCTGATCCGCCGGGCCGCGCGCCGCCACCGGCTGGGTGCCGTGGCCGGCCTTGCCCAGGCTTTCGGCCCAGAGCTGGGTGTACCAAGCGCCGAACGGGGCGAGCGCATCGGCGTAGCCGAGCAGGACCGACGTCGCCACGCCCTTCTCCCGCGCCAGGCCGACCTGCAGCGCAGCGCCGACCACCGGTGCGGCGTCGCGTGCATCCGTGGCGGCCAGCGTGTGGTCGAGCACGGTGCGGGCGCCGGCGCGCAACCCCGCGCCGTCGATGCCGCCGAGCGCCGCCGGCAGCAGCCCGACGTTCGACAGCACCGAGAAGCGCCCCGAGAGCGCCGGATCGTGATCCAGCGTCGTCAGGCCGAAACGCCGGGCCAGCGTGCGCAGGGGCGATTCGCCAGGGCCGGCCAGGACCAGCATGTGCTCGGCCAGCCGATCCTCGCCGACGGTCGCGCGCAGGAGCGCCACCGCCATCAGCGCTTGGGCGACGGTCTCGGGCGTCGAGCCCGAGCGCGAGACGGCGATGAACGCGGTGCGCGCCGGGTCGAGCTCCGCCGCGGCGCGCTGCCACGACCACGGGTCGATGGTCTCGACCGTGTGGACGCGGGGCGTGCCGCCCGGCGCGAGCGCCAGCAGGGCTTGGGCGCCCAGGCTGGAACCGCCGATGCCCAGCACCACCACGTCGGTGACGCGCGCGGCGAGTTCGCGCGCCGTCGCGGCGATGGCGTCGAGATCGTCAGCGCGGCGGGCCAGCGCGAGCGGCGGCGGCAGGGACGCGGCGTCGCGTAGGCGGCCGCGCGCAGCGGCGGCACGGGCGAGCCAGGCGTCGAAGCGAGCGGGTTCCAGGCCATGGGGGCCGAGCGCGCCGGCGTGATCCTGATGGTAGGGAGGCGCGGCGCGGCCCCGCATGGCGCGCCTAGAAGATTCCTTCGAAGATCGCCTTCTTGCGTTCCTCGATGACCGGCGTCGCGCCGGTGGTGGGCGGCGCGCGGGTGGCCGCCGCCTCGGACAGGCGCTGGGCCTCGGCCTCGGCGTCGATGATGACAACCGGCGTGGCCCGAGGGCGCCAGAAGATCAGCCGGTCGGCGAGCGAGATGTCCTCGGCGAGCAGCGCGTTGTCCTCGTTGATGAGCTGGCGGATCGACGGATCGGCCTGCTCGACACCGGCCCGGGTCAGGAGATCGGTCAGGCCCGGGCTGCCCGACGCCGCGCCCCCAGCGGTGCCGAACACGATCGCCGCGGCTTGGTCGCGCGTCTCGCCTTCCTGGGGCCGGGGCGCGCCGGGCTGCGGCGGGCGCAGGCCGAAATCGGGCGGCACGCTGAGCGGCGGGCGGCTGACCACCTGGAACTCGTCGGGCGGCTGCTTGCCGATGCCGAGCGAGCGCTTGGTCTGCTCGCAGCCGGCCAGCGCCAGCGCCGCCAGCGCGACGATGGCGACGAGACGGACCGGACGGCGGGTCTGCGGGCGGGCTTCCATCATGGCCGTGGGGGCCGATTATGATCCGCGCGGCGGGCGCCGAGCAAGCTGTCCGCCAGGAGGGCGGCCACGCCGAGCGACACGGCCGCGTCGGCCAGGTTGAACGCGGGCCAGTGCCAGCCGGCCGCGTGAACGTCGAAGAAGTCGGCGACCGCGCCGTGCACAAACCGGTCGATCACGTTGCCGAGCGCGCCGCCGACGATGGCGCCGAGCACGATGGCGATGAACGGCCGAGCGCGATGCATCCACAGCAGCAGCGCCGCCACCACCGCGAGCGCGACCGCCGCCAGCAGCCAGCGCTGCAGGGCCGCCTGCTCGGGCGTGTTGAACAGGCCGAAGCTGATGCCCCGGTTCCACACCATGACCAGGTTGAAGAAGCCGGTCAGCGGCAGGGGCGCGTCGCCGCGCGCCGCCATGACGCCGATCAGCCACGCCTTGCTCGCCTGGTCGGCCAGCAGCACCAGCGCCACAACGATAAGGCCGCGCCGCATGTCAGGCGCCCACGGATGGCGACCTAGGGCGGCAGCCCCCCTCACCCCCCAAGGCTCCGCCTTGGGTCCCCCCTCTCCCACAAGGGGAGAGGGCGACTGAGACCGCTCTCCCCTTGCGGGAGAGGGAGGGGCCCATGACCCGTAGGGTCATGGAAGGGTGAGGGGTATAGCCACTCATGGCCGGCGCGTCAGCCGTGCACCACGTCGGCGCAGCGGCGGCACAAGTCGGCGGCGCGCGCGTCCGTGCCGACCTCGGCCAGCACCTGCCAGCAGCGCCCGCACTTGGCGCCGGGGGCCAGAAGGCTGACCACGGCGACGCCGGGCGCGTCGTCCATGGCGAAGGCGCCGGCCGGCGGAGCCTCGGTGCTGAGCGCGATGCCCGACGTGATCGCCAGTTCCGCCAGGTCGAGCCCGTCCAGCGCCTGGCGCTGTTCCGCCGTCACGTGGACGATCGGCGCGGCCTGCAGGCTGGCGCCGATGCGCTTCTCCTTGCGCTCGATCTCGAGCGCGCCGGTGACGACGCGCCGCACGCGACGGACGGTCTCCCAGCGCCGGCCGAGTTCGGCGTCGAACCAGTCCGCCGGGATCGTCGGGAACGTGCGCAGGTGCACGCTGCCGTCGGCCCCGGGATGGCGCGCGAGCCAGGCCTCGTCGGCGGTGAAGCACAGCACGGGCGCGAGCCACGTGGCCAGGCACTCGAACAGGATGTCCATGACCGTGCGCGCGGCGCGCCGGCGCGGGCTGGTGCGCGCGTCGCAGTAGAGCGCGTCCTTGCGCACGTCGAAGTAGAACGCCGAGAGGTCGGAGGCGCAGAACGCGTGCACCGCGTTGAACGCGCCGTGGAAGTCGTAGGCGTCGATGGAGCGCCGGACATGGCGGTCGAGCTCGGCCACGCGGTGCAGCACCCAGCGCTCGAGCTCGGGCATCGCGCCACGCTCGACCCGTTCGGCTTCGTCGAATCCGTCGAGCGCGCCCAGCAGATAGCGCAGGGTGTTGCGCAGGCGCCGGTACGTGTCCGCCTGGTAGGCGAAGATCTCCTCGCTGGCGCGCATGTCCTCGGTGTAGTCGGTGCTGACCACCCACACCCGCAGGATGTCGGCGCCGTACTTCTGGATGATCGTGTCGGGCGCGATGACGTTGCCGAGCGACTTGGACATCTTGCGTCCTTCGCCGTCGGTCAGGAAACCGTGGGTCAGCACGGTCTCGTAGGGCGCGCGGCCGCGCGTGCCGCACGCCTCGAGCAGCGAGGAATGGAACCAGCCGCGATGCTGGTCCGACCCTTCCAGGTAAAGCGTCGCGGGCCAGTGATGGTCCGGTCTCCGTTCCAGCACCCACGAGTGCGTGGTGCCGGACTCGAACCACACGTCCAGGATGTCGGTGACCTTGTCGTAGTCCTTGGGATCGCGTCCCGGCCCGAGGAATTGGGCGTCGTCGCCTGCAAACCAGATGTCGGCGCCCGCCTGCTCGACCGCTTGGGCGACCTGGTCGATCACGCCCTGGTCGCGCAGCACCTGGCCGGTCTTCTTCTCCACATAGACCGCGATGGGCACGCCCCAGGCGCGCTGGCGCGACAGCACCCAGTCGGGCCGTGTCTCGATCATGCCGCGGATGCGGTTCTCGCCGGTCCTGGGCACCCAGCGCACCTCGCCGATCGCCCTCAGCGCCTTCGCGCGCAGGTCGTTCGTCGCCATGCTGATGAACCACTGCGGCGTGTTGCGGAAGATGACCGGCGCCTTGGAACGCCAGGAGTGCGGGTAGCTGTGGACGAGCTTGGCCGTGGCGAGCAGCGCGCCGGCCGCGTCGAGCAGCGCGACCACGGCCGCGTCGGCATCGCCTGTCTTGCCGTGGGGCGTCAGCACGCGCTTGCCGGCCACCAGGGGCACGTGGGCCATGAAGACGCCGTCGTCGTCGACCGTGTCGGGCACCTCGAGACCGTGGGCCTGGCCGAGCTCGAAGTCCTCGGCGCCATGGCCGGGCGCGGTGTGGACGAAGCCGGTGCCCTGTTCGGTGGTGACGTGATCGCCCGGCAGCAGCGGCACGTCGAAGTCGTAGCCGCGCCCGCGCCACGGGTGCGCGCTAGTGGTGCCGGCCAGCGCGGTCCCTGGCAGCCGTGCGATCTCGCGGTGCTCGGTGATGCGCGCGCGCCCGAGCGCGGCCGCCAGCAGGTCGGCCACGACCACCAGACGCTCGCCGGGCCTGGCGCGGGCGCCCTCGGCCACGGCCGTGACCTCGACGACCACGTAGGTGAACTCGGGGCCGTAGGCGATCGCCCGGTTGCCCGGGATGGTCCAGGGCGTCGTGGTCCAGATGACGATGGCCGCGCCGGCCAGCGCCGGGTCCGACGCCTTGGACACCGGGAAACGCACGTCGATCGTGGTCGAGGTCTTGTCGTGGTACTCGACCTCGGCCTCGGCCAGCGCGGTCTTCTCGACCACCGACCACATGACCGGCTTGGCGCCCTTGTAGAGCCCGCCGTTCATCAGGAACGTGCCGAGCTCGCGGATGATCTGCGCCTCGGCGGCGAAGGCCATCGTCAGGTACGGGTTGCTCCATTCGCCGACCACGCCGAGGCGCTGGAACTCGGCCGACTGCACGGCGATCCAGTGCTCGGCGAACTCGCGGCATTCCTTGCGGAACTCGACGATCGGCACGGCGTCCTTGTCGCGCCCGGCTTCGCGGTAGCGCTGCTCGACCTGCCATTCGATTGGCAGGCCGTGGCAATCCCAGCCGGGCACGTAGGGTGCGTCCTTGCCCAGCATCTGCTGGCTGCGGTTAACCACGTCCTTGAGGATCTTGTTGAGCGCGGTGCCCAGGTGGATGTGGCCGTTGGCGTAGGGCGGGCCGTCGTGGAGGATGAACCGCTCGCGCCCCTTGGCCACCTCGCGCATGCGCCGGTAGAGGTCCATGGTGCGCCAGCGTTCCAGCAGCACCGGTTCGCGCTGGGGCAGGCCCGCCTTCATGGGAAAGTCGGTCTTGGGCAGGAAGACGGTGGACTTGTAGTCGGTCGCCATGATGCGCCTTGAAACTTCGTGGTGAGGCCCTGAACCGATCGCGTCCGTACCACCCCGATGTCATCCCCGGGCGACGCGGTAGCGGCGAACCGGGGAGCCAGGGTCGCGCGCGCGATGGTCCCTGGATGCCCGGTTCCGGCCCCTGGCCGGCCCGGGCATGACACGACGAGCGGTACCAACGCACCGAACCCGTCACGACGACGGGCCGAGGGGCTTTTAGCAGGCGCCCCGGGGCCCGTCGATCAATTCGCGGGCGTCCGCGCCAGGATCGCGCGGGCCTCAGCGCAGTCGACGGCCATGCGCGCCTTGAGCGCGTCGACGTCGGCGAAGCGTTCCTCGCGCCGGATGCGCTCGACGAAGGCGATGCGGACGCGCCGGCCGTAGACGTCGCCCCGCCAGTCGAACACGAACACCTCGAGCAGCGTACCCACGCCATCGAAGGTCGGGCGGGTGCCCAGGCTGGCGACGGCGTCGCGCCACACCAGCCGCCCGCCCTCTGTCATGCCGGCGCGCACGGCGTAGATGCCGTGGTTGGGCACCAGCCGCCCCTCGGTCGCCAGGTTAGCGGTGGGGTAGCCCAGCGTGCGGCCGAGCCTGGCGCCGTGGATGACGCGCCCTTCGAACTCCCACACCCGGCCGAGCCGGCGCGCCGCCTCGTCCACTTGGCCCCGGCGCAGCAGCACGCGGATGTCGGTCGCCGAGCACGTCGTCCCGGCGAAGCTCTCGGTGGCGACCTGGCTGTAGGCGAAGCCTTCCATCGCCGCCATCTGGCGCAGCACGGTGCCGCTGCCCTTGCGCCCCTTGCCGAACACGAAACCGGGCCCAGTGACCACGTGGCTGACGCCCAGGCCGTCCACGAGCGTGCCGGCGACGAAATCCTGGGCGAGCGTGCCGGCGAGGCGGGCGTCGAAGCGCAACGCGAAGACCACGTCGAGACCCAAGTCCGCCAGCAGGCGCATCTTGGCGCGGAACGGCGTGATGCGGAACGGCACGCTGGTCTGTTGGAAGTAGCCGCGCGGATGCGGCTCGAACGTCACCAGGCCGAGCGGCCGGCCGGTGGCGCCAGCCAGGCGGCGCGCCTCGTCGATGACCGCCCGATGGCCGCGGTGCAAGCCGTCGAAGTTGCCAAGCGCGACCACAGCGCCGCGCACGGGCGCCGGTGTCGGCGCGTGCCGCACGATCCTCATGGGGCCGCCTTTAGCGCAGAACAGGCCCCCGACTCAACGGGCGGGAATCAGCCGGCGACGACGACGCGGGGCGTGGCGGCGCTGGTCGCGGCCTTGGCGGCGCGGGTCGGCACGACGACCACCGCCTCGCCTTCGATGACCGCCTTGTCGCCGACGCTGCACGTGGTCTTGAGCGTCACGCGGCGCCGTTCCGTGATGATCTCCGTGATCGTGGCGCGCGCCCGAACCGTGTCGCCGGCGCGCACCGGGGCCAGGAACTTGAGGTTCTGGCCCACATAGACACAACCGGGACCCGGCAACTTGGTGCCGAGCACCGTGGAAATCAGGCTGGCGGTCAGCATGCCGTGGGCGATGCAGCCCTCGAACATGGTGCCGGCGGCGAACTCCTGGTTCAGGTGCACCGGGTTTATGTCGCCGGAGACCCCGGCGAACAGCGTGATGTCGGCGGCGTTGATGGTCTTCGCGTACATCGCCGTCATGCCGACGGCGAGGTCCTCGATGAAAAACCCGTGCAACTCGTCCATGGTCCTACCGCATTCGCGAGCGGCCGAGCCGCTCTTTTGTTGCGCTGCACTATAGGTCATCGTCCACACCCTCTCAAGGCCAACGATACGGCCCGTCAACGATTTTGCTGCGTTGCACCGACCCCGATCGGACGGCAAGCAAGGACGGGGCCACGGGATCAGCCGATGCGTATCTCGATTCGGACCCCTTGGACGATTTCCCGCCGAAGTTCCACGTAATCGACCGGCCCTAGCAGGTGGCTGATCGCGAGGCCATCGTCGCTGAGCGGGCAGACGCAGGCGCGGTAGCGCAGCTCATCGCCCAGGGCGTTGGGCGTCAGGCCGTCGCTGAGCAGCGGCGCGCGCCGTAGCAGCGCCTCGCGGCACGGCGCGTGGAGCAGATCGCGCAGGCGCGGCGGCACGCCATTGGCGCCAGTGCCTTCGTCCATGCCGTAGCCGCGGCGCAGGGCATGGCCGAGATGGTCGAAACGCCAGCCCGCCGACGCGGTTGCGGCCACGAAGCAGAAGCGCCACAGGTTGTTGATCGCCGTCGCGTCGACCTCGTCCAGCGCCGGGAACGGCCGGCCGTGGCGCAGGCCCTGCCGGTAGAGCAGCAGCAGGTTGACCTTGCGCCGTTCGGTATCGTGCTGCGGGCCGGATCCCGTATCGGCGGGCGGGTGGGCGACCGTGGCGTCCATGGCATCCCGCTGGCTACGGCCGAGCGCGCCCTGTGGATGGTTCGAACAGCGCACGATGACGAAGGCTGCTTAACGATCCGTAACGATGGTGAAGCCTGAGGAACCCTGGGCGCGGCGTCAGGACGCGCGGCTTGTCTCGCGCCGGCGCCGGCGCGCGCCCGTGCCTTCGGCCGGGGGCGCAGCGCGCTGCAGCCCGAGCCGGGCCGCGACCAGATCGACGGTCGGGCGCGGCTGGACCCCGGGCTCGGCGAGCGCATGGGCCATGGCGGCGACGTGGGCCGCGGTCGAGCCGCAGCAGCCGCCGATGATGCGCGCGCCCGACGCCTTGGCAAGCCGGGCGTACTCGGCCATCACGGCGGGGGTGCCGGTGTAGTGGATGTGGCCGTCGACGTACTCGGGGATGCCGCAATTGCCCTTGGCGACGAGCGTGGCTTCGGCCGGCCCGCCGCGCGCCAGACCGAGCACGGCTGCCACCAGTTCGCCCGGGCCGTTGCCGCAATTGGCGCCGCACGCGGCGAGGCGCGGGTCAAGGCCGTCGAAGAAGACGCGGGCGTCCTCGGGCGCGATGCCCATCATGGTGCGCCCGTTGGTGTCGAACGTCATGGTCGCGACGATCGGCAGCCCGGTCGCGCGCGCGCCGGACACGGCGGCGGCCACCTCCTCGCGCGCGGACATGGTCTCGACCCACAGCACGTCGGCGCCGCCCTCGGCCAGGGCGTGCGCCTGTTCGGCGAAGACGGTGGTCGCCTTGTCGTGGGTCAGGGGCCCGAGCGGCTCGAACAGCTCGCCGGTCGGACCCATCGACCCGGCCACGGCGACCAGGCGCCCGGCCTCGTCGGCCGCGCGGCGGGCGAGCCGCGCCGCCGCAGCGTTGAGTTCGGCCACGCGGCCTTCGGCGCCGTGCAGCTTGAGGCGGCTGCGCGTGCCGCCGAAGCTGTTGGTCAGGATGATGTCCGAGCCGGCGGCGATGAAGTCGCGGTGGACGCGCAGCACCGCGTCCGGGTTCTCGACGTTCCACAACTCGGGACAGGCACCGTTGGGCAGGCCCAGGGCGAACAGGTTGGTGCCCATGGCGCCGTCGGCCAGCAGGCAACGGCGCTCGGCCAGCAGGGCCTGGAAGCGGTTGGTCACGACGCCTGTCCCATATCGCCCGGGACAATAGAGCAACAACCGGTCGGACCACACCACTTAGGTTCGATTTGCTCGGATTCCGTTGCCCACGATTCGTCGCGCCACGAGCGGGGCGCCCGCTCTGGATCGTTGAATCGCGAGCAACATTTTCCGATCAGCCTGGACCTCGGCGGTTCAGGCCGATCGGACGTTGCTCTGGGCGCGGGCCGAGGCGGGTCCAGGCGTTGACAGTCAGCCGCCGGCGACCTGGCCGGTGGCGTCGGACGCGGTTTCGAACAGATTGCCCACGTCGTCGGCGAACAGCACCACGGCGGCGACGACCGCCACGGCGATGCACGCCGCGATCAGGCCGTATTCGATGGCCGTCACGCCGCGCCGGTCGACCGCGAAGGTCCGCAGGGCCGTCACGGGCGAACGCAGCGCCATGGCCGCCCGGGTCAGCATGTCCTTGTCGCTAAGCATGGTCGTCTCCTCGATCGTCGAGGCACTGACGGCCCCATAAAACGCTAGGGCGATGGCGGCACCGGGTCAGTGTGCCCGGTCACAGCCATGCCGTGCGGCCATTGTTCCCCGCCAGGGTTAACCGTTCCTTGCGCCGGTCACGGCGCGCCCCGGGCGCGCTGGCGCCCTTCCACAACGGCGGCAATCTGGCTGGCCGCCGCGACCTGCGCCTGGGACAGGCCATTTCTCAACGTCGCGATGTTCGCCTGGGCGTCGGCATGGCCGCGCGCGGCGGCCATCATGACCCAGACGAGCCCACGGATGCCGACGACGTGCGCCTCCGAGAGCGCGCCCAGCATGCCGGCGCGGTACTGGGCATCCACATGGCCGTTCTGGGCGGCGACCTCGTACCACAGCAGGGCGACGCCCAGGTCCGGCGCCACGCTCTGACCGCGTTCGTGGATCGCGCCCAGCATGAACTGCGCCGCCGCGTAATCGGCGGCGGCGGCACGCTGGAACGATTCGAGCGCGGCGGCGTGGTTCTGGATGGTGCCCAGCCCGAACAGATAGAGCAGGCCCAGGTTGTACTGGCCTTCGGGGATGCCGGCCGCGGACGCCGCGGCAAACTCCTCGTAGGCGGCGGTGTAATCGCCCTGCTGGTAGGCGTGCAGGCCATCGTTGACGTCGGCGAGGGTGACCGGCGCGAGGCCCGGCGCCGCCGCCGCGACCAGCGCGGCGACCGGCGCCCGTCCCCCCAGGCGAAGCGCGTTTATGGGGCGATTGTGCGCCCGAGGGGCACCGCGATCAACGGATCGCGCGCCCCAACGGCGATTTCCTGCGGCTACACCAGTTGGACGGCACCCGGCGTGTGCTGGCGCAGCTTGGCGATGTAGGGCTCGCCGAAGTTGGTGCCCGGCTGGCAGTCGTAGCTGAACAGGCCGACGATGCGCCGCGTCGCGCCCTTGACCGGGCTGACGCGGTGCAGGGTCCGGTTGCCCTGGAAGACGTTGAGGTCGCCCACCGCGAGCTTGACGCGGCGCACCACGTCGGATGCGCCGGCGAAGGCGGCCGCGACGCCCTCGTAGTTCTCGTCCGACTCGCTGCGGATATTGGGCGCGTACTCGAACAGGCCACCATCCTCGGGCGCGCGCAGCAGGACCGAGAACACCACGTCGTTGCCGTCGAAGTGCCAGCCGTCGGTGTCGCCCTCGCCGGCAACTTTGGCGGTGAGCGCGAGGTGTGGGCATTCGCTGCGGTGGAACGTGGCGTAGCCCATCAACTGGCGCAGGAACTCGCGCAGCGGCTCCCAGCAGTAGACGCGGCGCAGGGGCGAGTCGTTGGCGATCTGGTGGTTCAACACCTGGTGGTAGCTGAACCGGTGGCGCACCGTGCGCGGGTGGCCGGCCGGCCAAGCGGTGTCCTTGTCGGCGTAGCTGTAGCTGCCGCCCTCGGTGTCGAGCCGGCTGGCGATGGGTACGCGGACCTCCAGCTCCTCGGCCATGTACCGCGCCGCCTCGGGCCGCACGAACCCGGGCAGCGTGTATAGCGCGTCCCGTTGAAGCGTGGCCTGGCCTTCACGCAGCAGATCGGCGACCGCCACGCCGTCCGGCCGGTGCAGCGGATAGCGATCGAGATCGACGATCGCCTCGATGGTGTTGAACCTCATGGTTGGGCCCTCCACGGCGATTCTTGCTGGGATCGTATACACGCGGTCGGTGTTCGCCAACGCTGGAGGGGCCCTTCGATACGACGCTTCGCGTCTACTCAGGGCGAACGGCGTTGGTACGCCGACAACCGTGTCCTCGCGCGGCGCGTCAGATCTCCTCCCAGGGGAAGCTGTCGAGCCGCTCGACCCCGCCCGCGCGGATCACGACCTGGGTCTCCAGCTTGACCGATTCCCGCTCGCCGGGCGTGCCGATCAGGCTTTCGACGCACACGGTCATGTTCTCCTCGAAGCGCCCCTCGTACATGGCGTCGAAGTCCGGGTGCAGCAGCACGCCCGGCCATTCGTCGGCCATGCCGACGCCGTGCAGCACCACCGAGTAGCGGCCGCCCACGTACTTGTCGGGGATGCGCCAGGACTTCGCGTTGAACTCGTGGAACGTCAGGCCGGGGCGCAGGATCGCGCAGTTGTGGCGGATCTGGTCGAGCGCCGCGGCGTAGAGCGTGCGCTGCGCGTTGGTCATCCTGGTGTGGCCGATGGTCCACGAGCGCGAGATGTCGGCGCAGTAGCCGTAGGGTCCGATCAAGTCGGTATCGACGCCCAGCATATCGCCCAGCTCGGCCACGTGATCGGAGGCTTCCTGGAACCATGGGTTGGTGCGCTGACCGACGGTCAGCAGCCGGGTCTCGATCCATTCGCCGCCCGAACGGATGTTCTCGTAGTGCAGGTCGGCCCAGATCTCCTGCTCGGTCTTGTCGGGCAACGAACTGTCGTACATGCGCGCCAGGCCAGCCTCGCACACGCGCACGGTCCAGCGCATGATCTCGAGTTCGTCCTCGCCTTTGATCGAGCGCGCGATCTCGGTGATCTGCTGGCCCTCGACGATGGTGATGCCGCGCTTGCGCAAGGCGTCGACGCCCATGGGCTCCATGCGGTCGACGGCGAGGCGCCGGTTGGCGCCGCCGTGTTCACGCAGAACGTCGGCGATCTCGTCGGCCCACCGTTCGACGC
This sequence comes from Alphaproteobacteria bacterium, assembly GCA_016869675.1. GTDB lineage: Bacteria > Pseudomonadota > Alphaproteobacteria > SP197 > SP197 > VGDP01. Next base: position 64,149 of record VGDP01000007.1, read on the forward strand.
GCTCCTCGAGCCGGCCGCCCGAGGACATGTAGAACCAGGTCGTCGCGAGGCGCACCTCGTCGATCGTCTCCAACCCGTTGGCCCGGTGCTCGGCGCCCTTGTACTGGAAGTCGATGGCCGGACCGTTGGCGCACACCAAGGCGTAGTGAAACATGTTGTGGGTCGCCCACAGCTGCATGTTCACCACGTCGAGCGCGTAGCGGATGTTGATCGGGTCGTAGAGCAGGATCGCCGCGCAATCGTGGCGCGCGAGTTCGGCGCGCAGCCGCTGCTGCCGGAAGGCGCGGGCGCGCTTCAGCGTGGCCAGCGGAATGGGGCTCTTCATCGGCTTGTCGCGGCCCTCGGGATTGAGATAGGCCGCCTTGCGCGGGTCCTTGAACACGTCGACCATAGGCACGTCACCCACGGGCCTGTCCGATGCCCGCCTTTCGGCCGGCGATCTAGCGGCATCCGCGAACGGCTCGCAAGGGTGCGCGCGACGATGCCGCTTGCCCGGCGCTCAGCGAACAGCCAGACTGTATTCATCCGAGAACAGCGACGCGCGGCGCATCGGCGCGCGCGGTCGCCAGCCAAGGGGGCCATCATGGCGCGCTCGAACGTCGCGTACGACACCAAGGAGATCTGGCAGAAGGACAAGGACCACTTCATCCACCCGTGGACCAACTTCGCCACCTTCAACGACCAGGGCAGCGAGGTGATCGCCGCGGGCGACGGCGCCTACATCTACGATTCCAACGGCACCAAGTACCTGGACGGCATCGGCGGTCTGTGGTGCGTCAACATCGGCTACGGCCGCGACGAGATGGCCGAGGCGATCGCCGAGCAGGTGCGCCGGCTGCCCTACTTCTCGCCGTTCGGGCACCAGACCAACCCGCCCGCGGCGCTGCTGGCCGACAAGCTGGCCGACTTGGCGCCCAAGCACATCAACCACGTGTTCTACAGCAACAGCGGGTCGGTCGCGAACGACACCGCCGTGCGCATCGTCCACTTCTACTTCAACCAGATCGGCAAGCCGAAGAAGAAGCTGATCATCAGCCGGGTCGACGCGTACCACGGCATGACCTACCTGTCGGCGGCGCTGACAGGCGTGGCGTTCGACAAGATCGGCTTCGACACGGCCGAGAGCGTGGTGCGCCACGTCAGCGCGCCCTACACCTACCGGCGCCCGGCCGGCATGACGCCGGAACAGTTCCTCGACCACCTGGTCAAGGAGCTGGACGCCAAGGTGCAGGAGCTCGGGCCCGACAACTGCGCCGCGTTCATCGCCGAGCCGATCATGGGCGCCGGCGGCGTGCTGGTGGCGCCCCAGGGTTATCACCGGCGCATGAAGGAGGTGTGCCAGAAGTACGGCATGCTCTACATCTCGGATGAGGTGGTCACCGGCTTCGGCCGCCTCGGGCACTTCTTCGCGTCCGAGCCGGTGTTCGACGTCACGCCCGACATCATCACCTCGGCCAAGGGCATCTCGTCGGGCTATCTGCCGCTGGGCGCGACGCTGATCTCGGACCAGATCTACGACGCGCTGCGGACGCCCCAGGCCAAGGGTGCCCTGTTCACCATCGGCTACACCTATTCGGGCCATCCGGTGGTGTGCGCCGCCGCGCTCAAGAACATCGAGATCATGGAGCGCGAGGACATCCCGGGCCACGTGCGCAAAGTCGGCCCGTACTTCGAGCAGCAGCTCGCCACCCTGCTCGACCTGCCGCTGGTCGGCGACGTGCGCGGCAAGGGCTTCATGATGTGCATCGAGAACGTGGCCAACAAGCAGACCAAGGAGCTGCTGCCGCCCGAGGCCGACGTCGGCGGGCGCATCGCGCGCCACTGCCAGGAACGCGGCCTGATCGTGCGGCCGCTGGGCCATCTGAACATCATGTCGCCGCCGCTGATCCTGACCAAGGAGCAGATCGACTTCTTCGTCGGCACGCTGCGCGAGGCGATCAAGCTGACCCAGGACGACTTGGTGCGCGAGAAGCTCTGGAAGGGCTAGACCGCGGCCGCACGGAACGACGGCATCGGGCGGGGCAACCCGCCCGATGGCGTTTGCGGCCGGTGTCGTGGCGTCAGCGGCCGGCGAGATGCGCCGCGCACGCCGCGGCGAACGCCTCGGCCATGCGGGTCGGGCGCACGCCGGCCATGCGCGCGAGGCCAAGCCGTTCCGGCACCAGGGGCTCGGCCAGCCGCCGGTAGACCAGCCGCTTGCCGTCCAGCGCCTCCTCGCTCACGGGCCGCGAATGCATCAGGGCGTAGCCGTGGCCGTTGCCGACCAGGCTGCGCACCATCTCGAAGGACGGCGATTCGTGGGCGATCAGCGGCTCGAGCCCGTGGGCGTGGAAGATCGACAGGAAGTAGTCGCGGCTGCGCGGCAGCGACAGCAGCACCATGGGCTCGGCGGCGAGCCGGCGCAGCGACACCTTCGGGCGCCGGGCGAGCGGATGGTCGGCCGGCAGCACCGCGTGGATCGGCACCTCGACCAACGGCGTGAACACCACGTCCTCGTCGAGACCGAGCCCGTAGGTGAGCGCCAATTCGTGGCGGCCCGAGCGCAGCCCTTCCCGCAGACCGTCGAGATCGCGCTCGTGCACCACGACACGAATCTCGGGGTGCCGGCGCGCCACGGCGCCGAGCAGCGCCGGCACCACGAACGGCGCGAAGGTCACGAAGCAGCCGATGTCGAGCGTGCCGGCCAGGCCTTCGCCCAGGCCGCGCGCGGCGGCGCGCAGCCCGTCCGCGTGGCTGAGCAGGCTGCGCGCGTCGCCCACCAGGCGGCGGCCCGCCGGGGTCAGCGACAGGCCCTGGGCGTGGTGGCGGATGAAGAGCTGCACGCCGAGCCCGGCCTCGAGCTGGGCCAGCGCGGTCGACACCGAGGGCTGCGCCACGTGGCAGGCGCGCGCCGCTGCGGTGACCGATCCGCCATCCGCCGCGGCGACGAAGTAGCGCAGCTGCCGCAGGGTGTAAGTCATAGGAATTGCCTATCCTTTGATACGGAAAATAATAGTTTTCATGTGCAGGGCGGGCGCGTCAAATCCGACGCCGAGGCCGACCACGGAGGATCGCGACCATGCTGATGACCGGCGCCGCCTACAGGGATTCGATCCGCGACGATCGCCTGGTCTGGATGAACGGCGAGCGGGTCAAGGACGTGACCCAGCACCCGGCGTTCACGCCGATCATCGATGCCCGCGCGCGCATCTACGACATGGCGCACGAAGCCAAGTTCCGCGACGCCATGGCCTACAGCCAGGCCAACGAGCAGTACCCCGTTTCCTACAAGCTGCCCTACACCCAGGGCGACTGGCACGCCAAGCGCCGCTGGGTCGACACGGTGATGCGCGAGCTGGGTGGCGTGGTGATCCGCATCGGCGACGAAACGGTCGGCGAGATGTGGTCGTTGTGGGACGGCAAGGACGTGCTGAACGAGGTCGACGACAGCTGGTCGGCCAACATCGAGAAGCACATCCAGAACGTGCTGCGCAACGACGTGTTCCACGTCTCGGCCAACACGGACCCGAAGGGCGACCGGTCCAAGCGGCCGCAGGACCAGGACCCTGACATGCTGCTGCACGTGGTCAAGGAGACCGACGCGGGCGTCGTGGTGCGCGGCGCCAAGTACGAAACCGCCGCGGCGTACGCCCACCAGGCGTTCGTCAAGCCGACCATCGCCAACTGGGGCGACGACAAGCTGAGCGACTACGCGCTGGGCTTCATCTGCCCGATGAACGCGCCGGGGCTGAAGCACATCTGCCGCACCGGCTTCGCCCAGCGCGTCAAGGGCCAGGACTACCCCATCGCCAGCCGGTTCGACGAGATCGACACGCTCCTGGTGTTCGACGACGTGTTCGTACCGTGGGAGAATCTCCTGTTCTACCGGCACACGCGCGCAGCCTCGTTCATCCGCGGCACGCTGCACCGCTACAGTGCGTTCCCCTTCGTGTTGCGCCTCCTCTACATCGCCGACATGCTGATCGGCGCGGCGCTATTCAACGCGCGCCAGACCGGCCTGCACCACCAGCAGGCGGTGCGCGAGAAGCTGGCCGAGCTGGCGTGCTATCGCGAGGGCATCAACGCGCACCTGACGGCCGCCATCGCCATGGGCCAGAAGAGCCCGAACGGCCTGCTGATGCCGAACCAGTCGCTCTTGTACACGGGCCGGGTGCACGCGTGCTCGCGCCTGCCGGCGATGATGCACGTGGCGCGCGAGCTGACCGGCGGCCAGATCTGCGTGACGCCGGATTCGGCCGCCTTCGACGATCCGGAGATCAAGGACTGGCTGGCCAAGTACTACAACGTCAACGATTTCTGGGCCGCCGAGGACCGCCGCAAGCTGCTGGCCTTCGCGCGCGACCTCGTGAATTCGGACCGCGCCGGCCACATGGTGACGTTCGAGCTGTTTGCCCAGTCGCCGCCGTACGCGCACCTGAACGCGGTCTACATGAACTTCGACTTCAAGCCCGCCATGACCCTGGTCAAGAAGGCCGCGGGCCTGAGCGACCGGGTGATGGAGCAGGGCTAGGACGGTCCGGACGACCGGCGCGGCATCTTGACCCGACGTGGCGGAACCGGGATGGTTCCGCCGTCGCGCGGTCTAGCCTGACGAGACGACGAGGGGGAGAGCAACGGCATGGCGCACCAGCGGTTCCGCAAGTTCAACACCAAGCAGACTTACCCGGAACAGAAGCTCGACAACGACCTGTGCATGGCGGTGCGCGCCGGCAACCAGGTGTTCCTGCGCGGCCAGGTGGGCCAGTCGCTGGACGGCCAGATGGTCGGCATCGGAGACCCCGCGGCGCAGGCCGACCAGGCCATGCGCAACGTCAAGCAGCTTCTGGAGGAGGCGGGCTCGAAGCTCGAGCACATTTGCAAGATCACGGTCTACATCACCGACCGCGCCTACCGCGAGCCGGTCTACCAGACCATCGGCAAGTGGCTGAAAGGCGTCTATCCCTGCTCGACCGGGCTGATCGTGAACGGGCTCGCGCGGCCCGAGTGGGTGATGGAGATCGATGTCGCCGCCGTGATCCCCGACGACGAGCTCTGACCATGACCTTCTCGATCACCGCGCGCTGCGCGCGCACCGGCATGTTCGGCATCGCGATCACCACGTCGAGCATCTGCGTGGCGGCGCGCTGCGTGTGGGCGCGCGCCCATGTGGGTGCGGTGGCGACCCAGAACATCACCGATCCACGGCTGGGCTCGCTCGGGCTCGACCTCATGGCGCGCGGCCATGGCGCGGGCGCGGTGATCGAGCAATTGGTCAAGGCCGGACCCTACCCGGAGTACCGCCAGATCGCCGTGGTCGATTCATGGGGCGACGTGGCGCACTACAGCGGCGCCAGGACGCTGGGCACCCACCGTGTCCACACCGGCCCCGGTTGCGTCGCCGCCGGCAACATCTTGAAGACCGACCGCGTGCCGGTCGCGATGGTCGAGGGCTACCTGGCGGCGCCGGCCGAAGCGCACCTGGCCGAGCGGCTGTTGCAGGGGCTCGAGGCCGGGCTCGCCGCCGGCGGCGAGGTCGGCCCGGTCCATTCGGCGGGTGTCCATGTGGTGGACCGCCACCCCTGGCCGGTCGCCGACCTGCGCGTGGACTGGCACGAGACGCCGGTGGCCAAACTCCGCCGCGTATGGACGCTGTACGAGCCGCAGATGGCGCAGTACATGACCCGCGCGATCGACCCCCGCTCCGCTCCCGCCTACGGCGTGCCGGGAGAAGCGCGGTAAGCAGCGAACGCCTGTTCGCCCACCGGCGCCCAGGCTCGTCGAGTTGCGACTGGCATTAGCGCGAATCGCGGGCGCGGCGAACGATGTCGACCGCTTCGCTCGGCGTGCTCAGGCCCAACGCCCGTACCGCCGCCAGAACCTCCGCCGGCGTGAGACGGCCGGATTCAGCCGTCGCATTCTCGAGAATGGCCATCAGTTCGCCTTGCAGGGATCGGTGGTTGCGCTCGGCGCGGGCCCTGAGCCGTGCCGCGACATCGTCGGGCACGTTCTTGATCGACAGGGAAATCGGAATCGTTCTGGCTCCAATCTGGCGCCATTTTGGCACCAAAATGGAACCACTTCAACACCGGCATCACTGTGTGGGCGAAGAGGGAGGGGCGGGTCCGGGACCCGCCCCTACAATCGAATCAGCCTTGTCCAGGCCTACGAACCCGCCTGGACCTCGGTGATGATCTTCATCATCGAATCGAAGTCCTGGCCGCCGCCCGACAGGATGCTGCGCGAGATCATCTCGTCGGGGTTGCTGATGCCGAGTTCGGCGAGCCGCTCGGGGCTGACCAGCGCAAACGACTTGTGGTTGCCGTGGCCGTAGCCGTACTCGTCGATCAGGTAGCGGCCCGCCTCGGGATCGAGGAACGCGTCGATGAAGTCGTAGACCAGGGCTTCATCGGCGGAACCCTTGGTACAATGGACCAGGCCGCACACCCAGGTGATGACGCCTTCCTTGGGGTTGGCGAGCTGGACGGGGATGCCCTGCTTCTTGAGCGTCGCCGAGGTCTCGTTCCAGCAGCTCGCCACGAGAATCTCGCCGCTGGCCATGGCGTTGGCCAGGTCGGTCGCCGATTCCCAGTAGAAGCGGACGATCTTCTTCTGCTCGAGCAACGCCGCCTTCACTCGCTGCAGGTCGTCCGGGGTCATGGCCGTGACGTCCTTGACGCCGATCGCCAGGGCAACGCCGCGGAAGTTGTCCTCGGTCTCGTCGACCGAGATCTTGCCGGCGTACTTCGGGTCGATGATCGCGGTCCAGCTCTCGGTCTCGGGCGTGATGTCGACCAGGTCGCTGCGGTAGCAGAACGACGTGTTGCCCCAGTCGAACGGCACGAGGACGACATCGTTGCCGTCGGGGGAGACCACGCCGGGCATGGTCTGGAGCGTCGGCCACACGTCGGCCCAGTTGCTCAGGCGCGCGGTGTCGATCGGCTTGAGGAACCCGGCGTCGCGCCACTTCCACGCCTGGGACGCGCAGGGGTGCACCAAGTCGGCGGCGAAGCCGGCGTTGATTTTGTTGAACGCCTCGTCCTGGCCGGCGAAGAAGGCGAAATCGGGCGATTCGCCGTGCTTGGCAAGATAGGCGGGGTGGAATTCCGGCAGTTCGTAGCCGCTCCACTCGAACACGACGGGCTTGCCGTCGGCGCGGGCGCCCCGGTGACCCATGGGCATGGCGGCGAGCGCCAGGCCGGCGGCAGGCAGCCAGCGCGTCACGTCGCGCCGGCTGAAGCCGACGTGGCGCAGCACGTCCTGCATGATACGTGGGTTCTTCATGGTCCTCGACCTCCCAGTTGTTGTCGGCGCGGCGCGGTGCCCGCCAACGTCATTGTCCGCCCGGCCGGGGCGCCGCGCAACTGGGCAGCGTGGTCACGAAACGGCGATCAGCTCCAACGGCGTCTTGCCCATGAAGCGCGTGCCGCTGCGCGTGTAGACGCACGTGTCGATGAGCGCGGTGTTGTAGAGGCTCTCGAAGTTGGTGACCATGTTGTCCTCGAACACCCGGTCGAGGTACTTGGTGTCGTGGGCGTGGAAGTAGAACTCGCCCACCCAATCGGGCGGCAGGCTGAGCCCGAGCTCGTAGCCGAGCGCCCAGCCCGGCTGGTCCCACAGCCCGACGCCTTCGTAGTAGCGGCGGAGCACCGTGTTGACCTGGGCGACGGTCATGCCCGAACGCACCTCGCGCTCGATCACCGGGAAGACGCCGGCGGCCTTGCGGTACTGCTCGACCATCGCCTTGGTCGGCTCGCCCAGATAGAACGCGCGCAGCAGGTTGCCGTGGTAGCGGTTGTAGACGCCGCACAGGTCGGCGGTCAGCACCTCGCCCTTCTGGATCACCTTGCGCCCGGCCATGGCGTGCCCGGCCGAAACCGTGCGTCCGTCGCGCACCGGCACCGCGTTGAAGATCGGGATCAGCGCCGGGAACTCGCCGCCCGCCGCCATCATGGCGCGCGTCACCTCGCCGAACAGCTCGAGCTCGGTGATGCCGGGGCGCAGGTTCTTGCGGATCGTTTCGTGACCGATGTCGGCGATCGCCATCGCCCGTTCGATGCAAGCGATCTCGGCCGGCGACTTGGACCGGCGCGCCCGGCGCACCAGCGTCGAGCCGTCGACCACGCGGGCGCCGGCGGCCAGGAAGGCGCCCTCCAGCATGCGGCTGACCGCCGGGTTGGGCACGTAGCTCCACTGCTCCATGGCGAGCGTGCCACGGAACCAGCCCTTGGCGCGCAGCTCGTCGACGATGAACGGGATGGCGACCTCGGCCTCGCGCGAGGGGAAGAAGCGGTTGTCGGTGGACACCGACGTCTTGGCCAGCACCGGCAGCTCGGTCGGGTTGTCGAAGTGGATGAACTCGTCCGAGTCGACGTGGATCACCGTGCCGTAGAGCTGCGGGTAGCGCATCGGGCTGTTCGCCTTGTACCAAGAGGCGAAGAAGCCGTGCAGCCAGCACACGTGATCGGGCGTGGTGACGTAGAGGACGTCGATCCTGGCCTCGGCCATCAGGGCGCGCACGCGGCGGATGCGCGCCATGTATTCGTCCCGGCTGAAGGCCAAGTCGGTCTCGGTCAGGCCCTCGAAGGCGCCGGGCGTCAGGCCGTGGTACTTGGTCAGGTCGTTCATGGCTGGTCCTCGGTGATCGCGTGTTTTCAGAACAGGTGCTGGCCGCCCGTGATCATGATCTCGGTGCCCGTGACATAGCGGGCGTCGCCCGAGCACAGGTAGTAGATCGTGCCCGCCACCTCGTCGGGCACGCCGAGGCGCGCCAGCGGAATACGCGGCACCAGCACCTCGGTTTCCGGCGACAGCATGGCGGTCTCGATCTCGCCCGGCGCCACCGCGTTGACGCGCACACCCAGGTGGGCGAACTCCGCCGCCATTTCCCGCGTGAGCGACGACAGTGCCGCCTTGGACGTGGAATAGGCGCTGCCCGCGAACGGATGAATCAGGTGCCCGGCGATCGAGGTGACGTTGACGATCGTGCCCTGGCCCTTGTGCAGCGCCGCGGCGAAGCCGCGCGCGAGCGCCAGCGGCGTGAAGAAGTTGAGCTCGAACACGCGGCGCCAATCGGCCAGGTCGCCGTTGAGGCAGCCCAGCCGTTCGCGCGTCACCGATTTCGGCGACACGCCGGCGTTGTTGACCAGGGCGTGCAACGGCCGGCCCGCCAGCGCCTGGTTGCCGCGTTCGACCAGGAGCGCGACCCCGGTCGGATCGGCGAGATCGGCGGCGATGTGGGCGTGGCGCGACTGCGGCACCCGGCATTCGGGCGGCACGTCGTCGCGCGAGCAGCTGATGACGCGCCAGCCTTCGCGCACGAAGCGCTGCACCGTGGCGTGGCCGATGCCCCGGCTGGCGCCGGTCAGCAGCACGGTGCGCTCCTCCGCCACCGGCGCGGCGCGTTCGTGCACGGGGCACACGGCGGGCGGCTTATCCGCCACGACCGGTCGCCTTGGCCAGGACGCGGCCGTGGTCGACCTCGTCGATCTGTTCGGAGCGCAGGAACCGCGTGGCGTAGTCGCGGTAGACGCCACTTTCCACGAACAGGGCGAACAGGTCCGGGTCGATGTGATCCGCGTCGCGCATACGCGTCATGATCGCCATGGATTCCGACAGGGTCTTGGCCTTCTTGTAGGGACGGTCGCCGGCGGTCAGGGCCTCGAAGATGTCGGCGATGGCCATGATGCGCGCCGGGATCGACATCTGCTCGCGGCGCAGGCCGCGCGGAAACCCGGTGCCGTCCATCTTCTCGTGGTGGCCGCCGGCGTACTCGGGCACCCGGCGCAGGCCGCGCGGGAACGGCAGCTGCTCCAGCATCTGGATCGTCAAGGTAATGTGCTCGTTCATGACGTGGCGTTCCTCGGCGGTCAGCGTGCCGCGGCTGATCGAGAGGTTGTAGACCTCCTCCTCGCTCAGGAGCTCGCGCTCGATGCCGTCGGGCCCGCGCCAGCGTTCGGCCGCGATGCGCTTGATCCGCTCGACCTTCGCGGGGTCGAGGAACTCGCCGCCGATGTTGGCCTCGCGCAGGAACGCGCGGTCCTCGTCGAGCTGGACGAGGCGCGCCTCGAACGCGGTGGTCTGCGCCGACGGATCGGCGCCGTCCTCGGCCAGGCCGCGCAGGTAGGCGATCTCGGCTTCGCGCTTGAGCACCTCGAAGCGCACATCGACGGTCTGGATGCGGTCGTAGATTGTCTCCAGTTTGGTCGACTTGTCGACGATGTACTCGGGCGTGGTGATCTTGCCGCAATCGTGCAGCCAGCCGGCCACGTGCAGCTCGAAGCGCTCGTCGGGCGTCAGATCGAAACTCCGGAACGGGCCGCTCTCGGCGCGGCACGCGGCCTCGGCAATCATCTCGGTTAACGCGGGAACGCGGGCGCAGTGGCCGCCCGTGTAGGGCGATTTCTGGTCGATCGCCGTGGCGATCAGCTTGATCAGCGCCTCGAACAGGCGGCGCTGGGCATCGAGCAGCAGCTTGTTGTCGACCGTCACCGCCGCCTGGGACGCGAGCGATTTGATCATGCGCTGGTGGCGTGAGTCGAACGGCACGACTTGGCCGGCCGCGCGGTCGCGCGCGTTGATGAGCTGCAGGACGCCGATCACCTCGTCGCCCTTGTTGCGCATGGGAATGGTCAGGAACGACGTGGACCGGTAGCCGTTCATGGCGTCGAACCGGCGCGTGCCCGAGAAGTCGAATCCGGCGGCGTTGTAGGCGTCGGGGATGTTAACGGATTCGCCGGTGATCGCCGCGTAGGTCGCGATGTTGCCGAAGTTTGGCGCGCCCGTGCCGGGATCGTAGAGCGCGATGGGCGGGAACGCGATCGACTCGCCGGTGGTGCCGCCGAGCGCCACGCCGAGCGTATCGTTGCGCACGATGGCGAATTCGAGCTGCTGGCGCGGGCGCCGGCGATCGCGGGGTCCACGCCGCTGGGCGACGCGCCGCTCGGCCATGCCCTCCGGCGCGGTCGCCGCCGCGACGCGCCGGTCGCGGTGCCGACGCGCGCCACCGGTCCGCCGGTCGATCGGGCCGTCGGGCCGGTTCTCCGCCGCGGCCTCGCGCACCAGATAGATGGTGCCGCCGTCGGCGTTGGCGATGGCCTTGGCCTCGAGCAGGATCATCTCGAGCAGGCCGCCCAGGTCCTTCTCGGCGGACAGGGCGATGCCGATGGTGGCCAGGCGCTGCATGCGCCGTTCGTCCTCGCGCGCGTCCGAGATGTCGGCCAGGGCCGTCAACCGCCCACCGTCGGCCAGCCGCTGCTCCTGGACGCGGAAGACGCGACCATCGGCGCGCGCGATCTCCCACGTCGCCACGGCCTGGCCCAGCCGCCCGGCGAGGGACCGCGCCCAGTCCGCGGCCGCCTGCCCGGCCAGGTCCACCGCGCCCGAAGCCCCGAGCGCGTCCAGGAGCGCCTCGAAGGCCTCGCCGGGGCGAGCCTCCACGGGCGCCAACGCGCGCTCGGCGGCCGGGTTGGCCGCCACCAGCCGGTCCGCGGCATCGCACACCAGGAGTCCGAACGGCGCCGGCGCGAACCAGTGTTCGCCCACGGACGCGGCCCGTTCGCCGATCATGCCGTCCTTGTTCACCGTCGCCTTGCGCCGCGTGCGGTCGTCAGCCATGCCAACGGCGATGATCGCATACATTCGGGCCCCGGCGAAGCCCGGGCAGCCACGATCAGCGGCCGCTGGGCAGCAGCAGCGGCGGGGGCTCGTAGCCTTCGGGGTCCTGGTGGATGATGACCTCGGCCCCCGGGAACGCCTGCTTGACGCGTGCCTCGATCGCGTCGGCGATTTCGTGGGCGCGCAGGAGCGTCAGGTTCGCGTCGAGTTCAAGGTGGAACTGCACGAACGGCTGCACGCCGGACGAGCGCGTGCGCAGGTCGTGCATGCTGCGCGCTTCCGGATGATCCAGGACGATCTGGCGGATGCGGGCGCGGTCGTCGTCGCTGAATTCGCGGTCCATGAGCAGATCGAGCGATCGGCGCGCGATCTGATACGACCCGTACAGGATGTAGCCGGCGATCACCAAGGCGAACACCGGGTCCGCCCACGACCAGCCCAGGTTGGCCGACAGCGCGATGGCGACGATCACGGCACCGTTGACCAGGATGTCGCTGCGGTAGTGCAGGGCGTCGGCGTCGATGGCGGTCGAGCCGGTCCGCCGAACCACGAAGTTCTGGAACGCGACGAGGGCGACGGAAAGCGCGATCGACACCGCCATGACGGCGATGCCGACCGTCCCGGCCACCACCGGCGCCGGGGCGATCAGCCGGTCGATCGATTCGACGATCAGGAACACCGCCGAGCCGGCGATGAACGCCGCCTGCCCCAGGCCGGCCAGCGGTTCCGCCTTGCCGTGGCCGAAGCGGTGTTCGCGGTCGGGCGGCTGCAGGGCGTGGCGTACGGCGACCAGGTTGACCAGCGACGCGGCCACATCCATCAGGGAATCGACCAGGCTGGACAGCAGGCTGACCGAATCGGTCATGAACCACGCGACCAGCTTGGCCGCGATCAGCACCGAAGCGACCGAGACGGACGCGACGGTGGCCAGGCGCATCAGCCTGGCCTGGCGCGCGGCCAGCGGATGGCCGGCCAACCCGCCGCCGCCTGTCGTCGCCTGGCTCACGGGTACAGCCGTTCGGTCCGCCAGATGGCGCCGTCGCGCACGTAGACCAGCCGGTCGTGCAGGCGGAACGGTCGCTCCTCCCAGAACTCGATGGTCCCTGGCACCACGCGGAAGCCCGTCCAATAGGCCGGGCGCGGCACGGTACCGATGGCGTGCTTGAGCGCGAACTGGGCCACGCGCTTCTCCAGCGCATGGCGCGATTCCAGCGGGCGCGACTGCTGCGAGGCCCAGGCGCCGATCTGGCTGTTGCGCGGCCGGGACGCGAAGTACTCCTCGGCCTCGGCCTCGGTCACGCCTTCGACGGACCCGACCACACGCACGCTGCGCCCGAGCGGCATCCAGTAGAAGCACAGCGCCGCCTTCGGGTTCTGGGTCAGCTCGCGCCCCTTGCGGCTCTCGCGGTTGGTGTAGAAGACGAAGCCCCGTTCATCCCAACCCTTCAGCAGCACCATGCGCAGCGACGGCTGCCCGGCCGCGTCCGCCGTGGCCAGGGCGACCGCGGTCGGCTCCTTCAGGCCACATGTCTGCGCCGCCTGGTACCAGGTCCCGAAGCGAACGAACGGATCGGCCTCGTCGGCGGCCATGACACTCCCCTGAATGGCGGCGCCCCTTGCGCCGGCGCGCGGGCGACACCATAGGACAAGTGGCGGCGCGGACGAAGGGCGTCGCGGAGTGGGCACGATGCCGCCATGGTTCTGCCACCATCCGGTATCATGTAGCCTGTGAGGGTCGGGCGTGCCGGTGCGGCGCGCCCGGCGAACGGCAAGGAAAGGCAAGTCATGATGACCCTCGGCAAGACGGCGATGGCGGGGCTCGTCGCCCTCTCCCTCGCGGCGTGCGCTTCGGATTCCGGCCCGAAGGAGACGATCGGCACCCTGCTCGGCGCTGGCCTCGGCGGCTTGGCGGGTTCGCAGATCGGCAGCGGCTCGGGCCAGCTCGCCGCGGTGGCGGGCGGTACGCTGCTCGGCGCCTTCCTGGGCAAGGAAATCGGCTCGTCGCTCGACAGCGCGGACGAGGCGGCGGCGAACCAGACGGCGCAACAGAGCCTGGAGACCGCGCCCACGGGGACGACCAGCACGTGGTCCAACCCGAACAGCGGCAACTCGGGCACCTTCACGCCGACCAAGACGTACCAGACCGCGTCGGATCAGTACTGCCGCGAGTACCAGCAGACCGTCATGGTCAATGGCGAGACGCAGACCGCCTACGGCACCGCGTGCCGCCAGCCCGACGGATCCTGGAAAGTCGTCAACTAGCGAGCGCGCTTCCGCCGCGCGCTTGACCCGGCGCGCGGCCGGGCGTTGCATGGGGCCTGCCGTGGGGAGGCCCCGATGCTGCGCGCCACGATGATGGATGTCCCGCTGACCGTGCCGCCCATGCTGGAGCGGGCGGCGCGGTTGTTTCCCACGGTCGAGGTCGTCTCAAGGCGGGCCGACCGTTCGCTGCACCGTTCGACCTACGCGACGATCCATCGCCGCGCGCGCCGGTTGGCGGCGGCGCTGGTGGGCCTGGGCCTGAAGCCCGGCCAGCCCGTCGCCACCCTGATGTGGAACCACGACGCGCATCTGGAAGCGTATTTCGCGATTCCCTGGGCGGGCGGCGTGCTGCACACGCTCAACCTGCGGCTCAGCCCCGACGACATCGCCTATATCGTGGGTCACGCGGGCGACCGCATCGTCATCGTCGACGACGTGCTGCTGCCCCTGCTGGCCAAGGTGCGCGAGCGTGTGTCGTTCGACCACGTCATCGTCGTCTCGATCGGCGCCGAGCCCCTGCCCGCCGACGCCATTGGGTATGAGAACCTGCTGGCCGGTGCCGGCGAGGACTTCGCGCCCCCGGCGCTGGCCGAGAACGACGCGGCGGCCATGTGCTACACGTCTGGCACCACCGGGCGCCCGAAGGGCGTCGTCTACTCCCACCGGGCGCTGGTGCTGCATTCCATGGCGACGGCCATGGCCGATTGCGTCGGGCACAGCCACCGCGCGACGATCATGCCGATCGTCCCCATGTTCCACGTCAACGCCTGGGGTATCCCCTTCACCGCCACCATGGTGGGCGCGACGCTGGCCATGCCCGGGCCATACCTGGACCCCGAGAACCTGCTCGACCTCATGGTGCGCGAGCAGGTGAACCTGGCCGCCGGGGTGCCCACGATCTGGCTGGGTGTCGTGCAGAAGTTCAAGGAGGAGCCGGGGCGCTGGCCGCTCGCGCCGGGATTGCGCGTGGTGTCCGGCGGCGCGGCGGCGCCGGAATCGCTGTGGCGCGACATCGAAGCCATGGGCGCGCGCGGCTTCCACGGCTGGGGCATGACCGAGACGACGCCGGTCGGCTCGGGCACCATGATCAAGCGCCACATGGCCGAGGCCGAGACGCCGGGGGAGGCGCGCTACGCCCTGCTCATGAAACAGGGCCTGCCGCTGCCCTATGTCGACATGCGTATCGTCAACGATGCCGGCGAGGCGCCGTGGGACGGCGTCGCCAGCGGCGAGCTGCAGCTTCGCGGCCCGTGGATCGCCGCCGGCTACCACGGCGGCGAGGACGCCGAGAAATGGACCGCCGACGGCTGGTTCTGCACCGGCGACGTGGCGACCATCGACCCCGAGGGCTACATCCAGCTCACCGACCGGGCCAAGGACCTGATCAAGTCCGGCGGCGAATGGATCAGCTCGCAGGCGCTGGAGAACGCGCTGATGGATCACCCGGCGGTCAAGGAGGCGGCGGTGATCGCCGTCGCCCACCCGAAGTGGCAGGAACGGCCGCTGGCCGCGGTGGTCCTGCGCGAAGGACGCACGGCCACGCCTGCCGAGCTGGGCGCCCACCTGGAGGGACGCTTCGCGCGCTGGTGGCTGCCGGACGCCTACGTCTACATCGACGCCATCCCGCGCACCTCGACCGGCAAATTCCAGAAGACGACGCTACGCGCCCACTACAAGGATTTCGCCTGGCCCGCGGCCTGACCCGCTTGCCCCGGCCCGGTCCGGGTCGTGTAGGATGGCGACTCGCGGCCCGGCAAGGGCGGATGCGGGGGGGGGATCGGTCATGACGTCGGCCGGTTTGTTGGCGGCCAAGCGCGGCCTGATCATGGGGGTCGCCAACGACCGGTCCATCGCGTGGGGTATCGCCTCGCAGTCCGCGGCGCACGGCGCGGCGCTGGCGTTCACCTACCAGGGCGAGGCGCTGGAGAAGCGGGTGCGGCCGCTGGCGGCGGGTGTCGGCTCGGATTTCGTCGAGGATTGCGACGTGTCGGACGAAGCCAGCCTGGATCGGGTGTTCGGCGCGATCGCCCAGCGCTGGGGCCGGCTGGATTTCCTGGTCCACGCCATCGCCTACTCGGACAAGGAGGAGTTGAAGGGCAAGTATCTGGATACGTCGCTCGCCAACTTCACGCGGACCATGGCGATCTCGTGCTACTCGTTCACCGCCGTCTGCCGGCGGGCGGCGCCGCTCATGGACCAGGGCGGCTCGCTGCTGACGCTGAGCTACCACGGCGCCGAACGGGTGATGCCGCACTACAACGTCATGGGCGTCGCCAAGGCGGCGCTGGAGGCGAGCGTGCGCTATCTGGCGGCGGACCTGGGCGATCGCGCGATCCGGGTCAACGCCATTTCGGCCGGCCCGATCAAGACCCTGGCCGCCTCGGGCATCGGTGACTTCCGCTACATCCTCAAGTGGAACCAGTACAATTCGCCGCTCAGGCGCAACGTGACCATCGACGAGGTCGGCGGCGCCGCGGTCTATCTGCTGAGCGACCTGGGCACCGCCGTGACCGGCGAGGTGCACCATGTGGACTGCGGCTACAACATCGTCGGGATGAAGAACCCGGACGCCCCCGACATCTCGGTCGTCTAGGGCGGCGGCGGACCGCCATGTCGTACAACACCTTCGGGCATCTGTTCCGCGTCACCACGTGGGGCGAAAGCCACGGGCCCGAGATCGGCTGCGTCGTGGATGGCACGCCGCCGGGCATCCCGCTCGCCGAGACGGACATCCAGCCGTTCCTCGACCGCCGCCGGCCGGGGCAATCGCGCCACACGACCCAGCGCAAGGAAACGGACACGGTGCGCATCCTGTCCGGCGTGTTCGAGGGCGTGACCACGGGCACGCCCATCGCGCTGGCGATCGTCAACGAGGACCAGCGGTCCAAGGACTACGACGCGATCCGCAACCAGTTCCGCCCCGGCCACGCCGACTACGCCTACATCGCAAAATACGGCCGACGCGACCACCGGGGCGGCGGACGATCGAGCGCGCGTGAGACCGCCATGCGCGTGGCCGCCGGCGCCGTCGCGCGCAAGGTGCTGGGACAGGCCGTGCGCATCCGTGGCGCCCTGATCCAGATGGGCCCGCACGCCGTGGACCGCGCGCGCTGGGACTGGGACGAAGTCGAGCGCAACCCGTTCTTCGCGCCGGACGCCGGGGCCGCGCGCGCGTGGGAGGCGTTCCTCGACGGCGTGCGCAAGAAGGGGTCATCGACCGGCGCCGTGGTCGAAGTGGTCGCCTCGGGCGTGCCCGCCGGGCTGGGCGCGCCGATCTACGGCAAGCTCGACGCCGACCTGGCCGCCGCCATGATGAGCATCAACGCGGTCAAGGGTGTCGAGATCGGCGACGGCTTCGCCGCCGCCGCGCTGGCCGGCGAGGACGCCGCGGACGCCATGCGCATGCGGGACGGCCGGGTCGCCTTCCTGTCCAACCACGCGGGCGGCATCCTGGGCGGCATCGCGACGGGCCAGGACGTGGTGGTGCGCTTCGCGGTCAAGCCGACCTCGTCGATCCTGATCCCGCGCCCGAGCGTGGACCGCCACGGCCAAGAGATCGAGGTCGTGGTCAAGGGCCGCCACGACCCGTGCGTCGGCATCCGCGCCGTGCCTGTGGGCGAGGCGATGATGGCGTGCGTGCTGGCCGACCACCTGCTGCGCCACCGGGCGCAGGTCGGGCCGGCGTGACGCCGGCGGACCTGCTGCGCGCGGTGCCGTTGGTGCGGCGCCGCGTCGGCACGGGCGTGACCATCGCGTACCGCATCATGGGCGAGGGCCCGCTGCTGCTGCTGCACGGCGCGCCGCAAAGCCACGTCATGTGGGCCAGGGTCGCGCCGCGCCTGGCGCCCGCCGCTTCACCCTGGTGATGAGCGACCTGCGCGGCTACGGCGACAGCGACAAGCCGACGGGCGAGGCGGGCCACGCCGCGTCCTCGTTCCGCGCCATGGCGGCCGATCAGCTCCCCCTGATGGACGAGCTGGGCCACGCGACCTTCGCCATCGCCAGCCACGATCGTGGCGGGCGCACCACCCATCGCCTGTGCCTGGACGCGCCGGCGCGGGTGCGCCGGGCGGCGGTGCTCGACATCGCGCCGACGCTCACCATGTTCGAGCGCACCGACATGGCGTTCGCCATGGCGTACTTCCACTGGTTCCTGTGGGCCCAGCCGGCGCCCCTGCCCAAACGTCTGATCGGCGCCGATTCGTCGTACCACCTGCGCGCCGCGATGCTGGGCTGGGACGGCGCGTCGCCGTTCGACACGCGCTTCTTCGACCCTGCGTGCGGGGCCGAGTACGAACGCATCAACGCCGACCCGGCGACGATCCACGGCTTGTGCGAGGACTACCGCGCCGCCGCGACCATTGACCTAAACCATCACCGCGCCGACCGTGCCGCCGGGCGCCGCATCGCCTGCCCTCTGCTGGTGCTGTGGGGCGAACGCAACCGTATGTGGCGCACCTACGACATGCTCGCCGTGTGGCGGGCTGAGGCGAGCGGGCCGGTCGAGGGCGCGCCGATCGTGAGCGGCCACTACATAGCCGAGGAGAACCCCGAGGCGACCGCAGCGATGCTGGAGACCTTCTTCACCCAAGGAGGCGTGTGATGGCGAAAGGCAAGACCGTCCGGCGCGCCAGGCGCGCCGGGCACGATGTCATGGCGCTGGCGCTGCCCGATCAGCGCCGGCTCGACGACGACATCAAGGCGCTGTTCGCCACGTGCGAGGAGAAGCTGGGCCTGGTGCCCAACGTCCTGCGCGCCTACACCCTGCGGCCAGAGAAGCTGCGCCGCTTCGGCCGCTTCTACAACGAGGTCATGCTGGGCGAGTCCGGTCTCTCGAAGCTCGAGCGCGAGATGATCGCCGTGGTGGTCAGCAGCGTGAACCGCTGCTTCTACTGCCTGGTCGCGCACGGCGCCGCCGTGCGCGAACTCTCCGGCGACGCGGCGCTGGGCGAGATGCTGGTCATGAACTACTGCGTCGCGCCGCTCGACCGGCGCCAGCGGGCCATGCTCGACTTCGCCTGGAAGCTGACCGAGGCGAGCCACACCATCGAGGAGGCCGATCGCGCCGCCCTGCGCGCCGCCGGGTTCAGCGACGCCGACATCTGGGACATCGCCGAGGTTGCCGGCTTCTACAACATGTCGAACCGCCTGGCCTCGGCGGTCGACATGCGGCCCAACGCCGCCTATCACGCCAAGGGTCGCTGACTCCACGGCCAGCGGCCCTTCGTCGGATGGTTACGAACCGGCCTGGATCTCCTCCCACAGCTTCTGGTAGCGGTCCTCGACGGCCGGATCGAGCGGGCCGAAGAAGACGCTGTTGGCCATCAGGTCCTCGGGGTTGGTCAGGCCGAGCGATGCGACGACCGCCGGGTCCGCGACCTCGAAGGACTTCATGTTCGAGTGGCCGTAGCCGTAGCCCTCGATCAGGTACTTGCCGGCGGTCGGCGACTGCCACGCGTTGATGAAGTCGTAGACCGCCTGCTCGTCGCCCTCGCCGCCGCGGATGCGCACCAAGCCGCAGCACCAGCCCCAGATGCCTTCCTTGGGTCGGGCGTAGGCGACCGGCACGCCCTGTTCCTTCAGGCGCTTGTACGTCTCGTTCCAGGCGTACGCGATGACGATCTCGCCCGAGGCCATGGCCTGGTCGAGCTCGGTCGCGGTCGACCAGTAGACGCGCGCCAACGACCGCTGCTTGCGCAGCATGTCCGCGATCGGACCGTCGAGCGCGTCCTGCGGCGCGTTCCTCATGTCGTAGCCCAGGATCGCCGCCGCGGCGTAGATCATCGACGTGGTGTCCGGCGGCGAGATCTTGCCCGCGTAGCGCTCGTCGAACATCATCGCCCAGCTTTCTTCCGCATCGACCAGGTCGGTGCGGTAGATGACCGACGAATTGCCCCAGTCGGTCGGCGCGAAGTAGGCCTCGCCGTCGTACATGACGCCCGCCTGGGTCTTCATGACCGGGAACAGGTCGTCCCAGTGCGCGAGCCGGCTGGTATCCAGCGGCATCACCAGATCGGCGTCGCGCAGGCGCGTCATGTCCTCGGTGCAGGGATGGAACATGTCGACCTGGAAACCGGCGCGCATCTTGTTGTAGGCCTCGGTGGTGTCGGCGAAGTTCGTCCAGTCGGGCGAGCGGCCGTACTTCTCGATATAGTCGGGGTGCAGCTCGGGGATTTCGTAGCCGCTCCAGGTGAACAGCAGCGGCTGGCGGATCTCGGCGCGCACCCCTGGCGCCATGATCGGCGCGGCACCCATGACCAGGCCGAGCGAGGCCATGGCCTTGGCGACCGTGCGGCGGTCGGCCGTGCCGTTGCGAATCTCGTCGATGATGCGCTGGTAACTCATCCTTCGGGCTCCCTGTCGGTTTCTAGAGTCGCCGTCATAGTATCGCGAATGACGCGGGACTCTATCCCCCCTTTCGAGGGTTCGCCTACGGCGTCGTCCGAGGGCTCACGCCGCCACCGGCCGGCGCTTCGTCAACGTGTAGTCGGCCAAGTCCACGTGGCGCGTCGCCTGGGCGTAGGCGCGCGTGTGCGACGACCAGTTCTGCACGATGCGGCCGTCGGTGGTCTTGTACCAGGACGTGCAGCCCGGGTCGGCCCAGGTCGAGCGCGCTAGCGCCGCCTGCAGGTTCGCGTTGAAGCGCGCCTGCGCCGCCGCCGTCACCTCCAACGCCGTCGCGTCGTTCGCTTCGAGCGCCGCCAACGCCTTCACCGCGTACTCGGCCTGGCGCTCGATCATGAAGGTGATCGAGTTGTGCCCGAGGTTGGTGTTGGGCCCGTACGTCATGAACAGGTTGGGAAAACCGGCCACGGTGATCCCCAGGTACGCCTCGGGCACCGGGCGCCACGCGTCCGCGAGGCGCCGGCCGGCGCGGCCCGCGACATCTAGCGACCAGTGCCAGCCGGTGGTTTCGAAGCCGGTGGCGAAGACGAGCACGTCGAGCGGATGCTCTAGCCCGTCGGCGGTCACCACGCCATTAGGCACGATCAACGCGATCGGCTGGGTGACCAGCTCGACGTTCGGCTGCTGCAGCGCCGGGTAGTAGGTGTCGGCCACCAGGATGCGCTTGCAGCCGATGGGATAGTCGGGCGTCAGCCTGGCGCGCAGCACCGGATCGGCGACCTGGGCGTGCAGGTGATCGAGTGCGAACGCGGTGTAGGCCGCGCGGCCCTCGGCGGTCCACTCGAATGCCTGCCACAGCCACTGGTCGGCGCGCTGGTAGAGATACTCGCGTTCGGCCACCGCCACCTGGGGCGCGCTGCGCAGCAGGGCCTTGTGCGTCGTGGAGACAGGGTAGTCCTGCCGGGGCACGATCCAGTTCGCGCTGCGCTGGAACACGGTCAGGTGACCGGCCGCCTCGGCCACTTCGGGGACGAGCTGGATCGCCGAGGCGCCCGAGCCGATGACGCCGACGCGCCGCTCCGTCAGGTCGACCCCGTGATCCCATTGGGCCGAATGGAACGCCGGGCCGGCAAAGCTCGCGCGACCCGGGATCGCGGGCGGCACGGGCCGGCTGAGCTGGCCCAGCGCCGGCACCAGCGCGTCCGCCCGGTACCGCGCGCCGGAGCGTGTCGTCACGTCCCAGTGCGCGGCGGCGTCGTCCCAGCGGGCTTCCACCGCCTCGTCGCCGAGGCGCAGGCACGGCCCCAGGGCGAACCGCTCGACCAGGTTTTCGGCGTAGGCCAGGATCTCGGGCTGGCGCGGGTAGAAGTGGCTCCACTCGAGCGAGGGCGCGAAGGAGAACTGGTAGACCGCAACCTCGGTATCACAGGCGCAGCCGGGGTAGGTGTTCTCGCGCCACGTACCGCCGACGCGCGCCGCCTTGTCGAGCACGACGACGTCATGGCCGGCCGCGCGCATCTGGATGGCCGCGCACAAGCCGCCGAGCCCGGCGCCCACCACCACCACCGACCGACCCATGCCGACACCCTCGCACCAGAAACCCAGCTTTGCGCGGGCGGCATGCTCCTCGGCGCGCCCCCGGCCCGTCAACCACCGCCAGCGCCTTCGGCCACCGGTTCTATGGCTTCGATCGGCACGCCGAGCGCCCTCACCAGCGCGCGCAGCGCCTTGACGCTGCCTGGCTTCCGACCCGTTTCGATCTGCGAGAGATAGCCGGCGTCGATCCCGGCCGCGGCCGCGAGTTCGCGCACGCCGAGCCCTCGGTCCCGGCGCCAGGCGCGCAGCGGCATGGGCCTTGGCGTTGCGGTCGGCGTGGCACCCGCCCGCAGCGCCTCGTAGGCGGCGCGCGGCAGCAGAACCAAGTCTGCGACCTCGGGGCCTGTGAGGCCGAGCACGCGGACCCGGCGTCCGCTCGGCAGGTGCGTGGCGACGGCGGTCATGGATGATGTCTAACAGCAAACACAAAGATTGCCAATAGACTACAGAACAAGGCTGCGAGCACCTTGATCCGTATCAACCCGGATTTCCCGGATGACCACGATCTTGTCGGCTCGAATCGGTGGAATTCTGTTATATTTTCAATAAGTTGAGGCTGCTTTGGTGATGGCGCGATGGGCCACCCTTCGGGTGAATCGGATGATGGCACCCTGTGGGTCGATTTCAACCGTCGCCTGACGCTCGAGGGCCGGCCGTTCGTGCGCGTCGCGGCGCCGGCGTTCGACCGTTACCTGAGGTCCGGCACGGGCCGCCACGCCCTGGCGGTGTAGGCGGGCAGACCGCCGCCGCGCCCTACCACAGCGCGCCGGCGGCGACCGTGATGTCCTCCATGGTGATGCCGCAGCTTTCCTCGCGGCACAGGAACGCCGCCAGGTTGCCGATCTCCTCCGGCTCAATGATGCGCTTCTGCGGATAGGTGTTCTTGACCTCGGCGATGAGCTGCTCGGGCGTGCGCTGGCGGCCCTCGGCCTCGACCATGGAGACCAACGCCTTGCGCATCATCTTGGTTTCGACGAAACCCGGGCTGATCGCGTTGCAGGTGACGCCGTGGGGTGCCCCTTCCAGAGCGACGCAGCGCATCAACCCGAGCACCGCGGCCTTCGAGGCAGCGTAGGCGGCGTTGTATGCGGCGCCGACCGACGCCGAGGTCGAGGCGACGCAGATGATGCGGCCCCACCGGCGCTCGATCATGCCGGGCAGGCAGCGCTTGATGGTGCGGTAGTAGCCGTTGAGGTTGACGTCGATGATGGCGTGCCACAGGTGATCCGGATGGCCGACCATGGGCCGTTCCAGCGACACGCCCGCGACGTTGGCCAGGATGTCGACCTTGCCGAACGCGGCGACCGTGGCGTCATGGAACGCCTGGACCGAGTCGTCCGAGCGCACGTTCAGGTCGCACGCGATGGCACGCACGCCTTTGGACTCGATCTCGCGGCGCACGGCCTCCAGCTCGTCGGCCGGCGGGAAGTAGGTGTCCTCGCGCGGGTCGGGCTTGGCTGACGCCGCCGTCAGCGAGCCGATGGCGACGTCGGCTCCGGCCGCGGCCAGAGCCAGCGCGACGGCGCGGCCCTGGCCCGAGCCGCCCCCCGTCACCATCGCCGCACGCCCCTTCAGATACCGATCGGACACCGCCGCTCCCCCATTCCATGGCCTTGAACCCACGGCCGCGGATGGTATGTAGAGCGGGACCGGAGGAAAAGGGCGTGGACTACGCCATCGGCATCGACCTGGGCGCGACCGGGACCAAGGCGCTGGCCGTAAAGACCGACGGGCGCGTCGCTGACGAGCGCGCCATCGCAACCGACGACGGGCCGCACCGGCGCTGGGCTGGCAACGTGCGCGACCTGATCGCGGCAATCGAACGGGCGCACGGGCCGGCCGCGTGGATCGGCGTGTGCGGCCCCGGCCTGGTGCGCACCGATCACCGCGCCGTCGCCTGGATGATCGACCGCATGGAGGCGACCGTCGGCTTCGAATGGACCGCGTTCCTAGGTCGCGAACGCTTCGTGCCCGTCGTCAACGACGGCCAGGCGGCGCTGCTGGGCGAGGCCTGGCTCGGCGCCGCCCAGGGCGTGCGCCACGCGGTGATGATCACGCTGGGCACCGGGGTCGGCGGCGGCATCATGGTCGACGGCCGTCTGCTGACCGGCGCGATCGGACGCGCCGGCCATGTCGGCCACGTCACGGCCGATGCGTTCGGCGTGCCGGACGTGTGCTTCATACCCGGTGGCATCGACGACCTGATCGGCAACGCCACGGTGGCGCGCCGCTCGAACGGCCGCTTCGCCGACACGCGCGCGCTGGTCGCGGCCTACCGCGCCGGCGACACGGACGCGGCGGCGGTCTGGCTGCGCTCGGTCCGCGCGCTCGGCTGCGTCGTCGCCTCCCTGGTCAACATCCTCGACTCCGAGGTGGTGGTCATCGGCGGCGGTGTCGCCGAGGCGGGCGACGCGCTGTTGGGGCCCCTGGACGCGGTGATGGACGAGGTCGAATGGCGGCCGAACGGCCATCGCGTCGCCATCCGCCCGGCGCGCCTGGGCGGCCACGCCGGCGCGCTGGGCGCCGCCCGCTTCGCCATGACCTGGGAGGACCGGCCGTGATCGAAATGCCCATGGTCGAAGGCCTCGCGGCCGACGTGGCGGACCAGCCGGCGGCGTTCGAGCGCCTGGCACGCGCCTACGGTCCCGGCGGGACCGACGCCGAGCGTCTGGCGGCGGCCGCCCGGCACCTCGCCGGACGGACTGTTGCCCTAGTCGGCTCGGGCGCCAGTCACGCCGCCTGCGTCGCCGCCGCGGCATCCTGGCGCCTGGTCGGGCTGGCCGTCGAGGCCCCCGAGGCCGGCGAGTTCCTGCACTACGACCCGCGCCTCGACGACCCCGGCCTTGGCGTGGTCGTCGTGACGTACTCGGGCCAGAGCGCCGAGGCGGTCGCCATCGCGGCGCGGCGGCACGACGCGCGCGCGCCAACGATCCTGGTCACCGAGGGCACCGACAGCTCTCTGGCCACATCGTGCGCCTTGGCGCTGCCGCTGCATTGCGGGGTCGAGCGCGCCACCGCGACCAAGAGCTTCACCAACACGCTCGGGCTTCTGCTGCGCCTCGGCGACGCCGTGGCCGCGCGGGGAGAACCGAACCGGTTGGAGGTCATTGCCCGGGCGATGACCCCGACGATGGCGGCCGTGGACGGCGCGGTAGCACCCTGGGTGGAAGCCTTCATCGCGGCGCCGGGACCCCTCGACATCGTCGGGCGCGGGCCGGGCTTCGGCACGGCGCTGTTCGGCGGCCTGGTGCTGCGCGAACTGTTGGGCTGGCGCGCTGGCTGGATGACCGCCGGGCATTTCCGGCACGGCCCGCTGCTCGACGTAGGGTCTGGCCACCGATTGATCATCACCGCCGGGCGCCGCGCGCTTGAGCTCAGCCTGGGCCTCGCGCGGGACGCGGCCGCGCGCGGCGCCTCGGTGCTGCTGATCGCCGATGGCAACGCAGCCACCGCGCCGGGCATCGTGCCGATCCCCATTCACGCGCCGGACGAAGGCGCGTTCGCGATCCTGGCCGCTCTGCCGTGCGAGGCGACCATGGCCCGCGCGGCAAGGACGGTCGGCACCCGCTACGTTCGCGTCCAGGCCACACGCGAATAGCGCTTGCCGCTTGCTGGGCCACCACGTTGGCCCGTATCCTCGCCGCTTCGAACCCGCCCGAGCCAGGGCGGCGCCAGGTAAAGGGAGGTTGGCACATGTTCCGCTACGGTTCCCACGGGCCAGTCGACGGGCCCTTCGCCGCCATGACGCGCCGGCAGGCGTCGCTCGGCTTGGCCGGCGCCGGCGCGCTCGGCCTGGCCGGCCTCGGCGCCCGCCCGGCGCGCGCCGATACGACGCTCCGGTGGATGGGCTGGCAGGGCTACGACGAGTGCTACGGCGTCGGCTCGTACCTGGCCGACAACGGCATCACGCTCGAGAAGACGTACATCAACGCCAACGAGGAGATCATCACCAAGCTCCAGGGCGGCGGCATTGGCTCGATCGACCTGATCACCATGTACTTCGGCTACCTGCCGATCATGGCCGAGGCCGGTCTGCTGGAGCCGTTCGACGCGGCCAAGGCGGCGAACGCAGCCAACGTCATCCCGCAGTTCAAGAACGCCGAACCGCTGCGCTGGAACGGCGATCTCTACGGCGTGCCGTGGACGTGGGGCTTCCTACCCATGATGTACGACCCGGCGGCGATCGCGACGCCGACCTCGTGGATGGACGTCATGAAGGAGGAGCACAAGGGCAAGGTCGTCATGATCCACGACCCGCTGGGCAACCTGATGGTGTGGGGCAAGGTGGTCAACCCCGAGGTGGCGCACGCCACCCAACTCAGCCACGAGCAGCTGGTCAAGACCATCGACTTCATGATCGACATCAAGAAGAACCGCGCGCGCGCCTTTGCCACCAGCTACGGCGAGGCGTCCGACATGTTCGCGCGTGGCGAGGTGGTCATCTCGGCGCTGGGCTGGGAAGCCATGGTCGGGTTCGCGGCGGCCGCGGGCAAGGTCATCGACTTCGTCATCCCCCAGGAAGGCACCGCCATTTACATGGACTGCCTGTGCATCCCGAAGGGCTCGCCCAACCCGGATGCGGCTTACGGCCTGGCCAACCACTGCCTGTCCATCGAAGGCCAGCAGAAGATCGTCGAGGTGCTGACCCAGGGCATCACCAACCTGGAGGCCATCAAGACCACGGCGCCCGAGCACCAGGCGATCTACTCGTACGACAACATCGACGCTTTGCTGCAGAAGGCGCGCATGGAGCCCATGCCACCGACCGAGGAAGGCGAGTTCGCCACCTACGACGACTTCCTCGAGGAGTACGACCGTCTGCTCAAGGCGTGATGGCGGCTGATGCGAAGCGGCCGGACGGGGGGCGCACGCCGCTCGTCCAACTGCGAGGCCTGACCAAGTCGTTCGGTCCGGTGGTCGCGGTCCGTCCGCTCGACCTCGACATATACGCCGGTGACTTCTTCGCCCTGCTGGGCCCGTCGGGCTGCGGCAAGACGACGCTGCTGCGCATGATCGGCGGCTTCACCGAGCCGAGCGGCGGCACGATCGCGATCGACGGCGTCGACGTGACGCGGCTCGGCCCCGAAAAGCGCCCGACCAACATGGTGTTCCAGGGCTACGGCCTGTTCCCGCACATGACCGTGCGCCAAAACATCGGCTACGGCCTGCGCCTGGCGCGCGTGGCGGTAGCCGAGCGGGCCGGGCGCGTCGAGCGCATCATGGACCTGGTGCGCATCGCCGAGCTGGCGGAGCGCCGGCCCGACGCGCTGTCGGGCGGCCAGGCGCAGCGTGTCGCGTTGGCGCGCGCGCTGGTCATGGAACCGCGCGTCCTGCTGCTCGACGAGCCGCTGGCAGCGCTCGACCTGAAGCTGCGCAAGCAGATGCAGGAGGAGCTGCGGCGCATCCACCGCCAGATCGGCGGCACCTTCGTGTTCGTGACCCACGACCAGGGCGAGGCCATGGGCCTGGCCAACCGCATCGCGGTCATGGAGGCCGGGTCGTGCGTGCAGGAGGGCGGGCCTGAGGAGATTTACCGCCAGCCGAAGACACGGTTCGTATCGTCGTTCATCGGCGAGGCCAACGTGCTGGCCGGCGAGCGCCGCGCCGGCGTGGTGACGCTGGGCGCGGGCGCCGGCTTCGCCGAGGCCGGAGCGGACGGCACGGTCAGCGTCGTCGTGCGGCCCGAGGACGTGCGGCTCGATCCCGGCGCGGACGCCGAGATCCGCCTGGACGGGCGGCTCGAGGACGTGGTGTTTCTGGGTCCCTACACGCGCTACCGTGTGGTGCTGGACAGCGGCGAGGAGGTGGTCGTCCACGCCGGCGACGCGGCAGGCCAGGCGGTGGGCGAGCGCGTCGCGGTCGGCTGGCGGCGCGACCGCCAGCGCCTGGTGCAGGGTTCGTGATGCGGCCGCGGCAGGCCGCCATGTTGGCCCCGGCGGCGGCGGTGTTCGCGGTACTTTTCGTGGCGCCGTTCGCGTTCCTGTTCGTGGTCAGCTTCTGGCGCGTCAAAACATTCAAGCTGCGCCCGGACTTCACCTTCGACAACTACGCCGACACGTTCACCAAGTACCTGGAGCCGCTGGTCTTCACCATGGCGATCGGCTTCGCCATCGCGACCCTGACCACGGCGCTCGCCTTCGCGTTCGCGTACGTGATCCGCTTCAAGGCCGGGCGCCACGGCAACGCGCTGCTCGTCGTCACGCTGGTCACGCTGTTCGGCGGCTACCTGGTCAAGATCTACGCCTGGAAGACGATCCTGGGCACCGAGGGGATCCTGAACTCGGCGCTGCTGGCACTCGGCTTGGTGCGCGAGCCCCTGACGATCTTCATCTACAACCCGGGCGCGGTGGTGGTGACGCTGACCCACTTCCTGCTGCCGCTGGCGGTGTTGCCGATCTACGGGTCCTTGCGCGGCGTGCGCGACATCACGCTCGAGGCGGCGCGCGACCTGGGTGCCCGGCCGGCGCGCGTGTTCCTCGACGTCGTGCTGCCCCAGTGCCTGCCCGGCGTGACCGCCGCGTTCGCCTTCTGCTTCCTGATCGCGGCCGGCGACTATGTCACGCCGCGCTACGTGGGCGGGCCGTACACCTCGATGATCGGCAACTTCATCGAAGGGCAGTTCTCGCTCAAGTTCGACTGGCCGTCGGGCGCCGCCATGGCGTTCACCATGCTGGGCGCGTGCCTGGCGTGCGTCGCCGTCTCGCGCGCGCTGCTCGGCCTGGCGCGGCCGCGATGACCGCCGTGTCGAACGCGCTGTGGCGCGCCTTTGGCGCGCTGGTCGTCGCCTTAATGCTGACGCCCTTGGCGCTGGTGGTGCTGTTCTCGTTCACCGACAACGCCCTTACCAATTTTCCCATCGAGCGCTTCTCGACGCGCTGGTTCCGCACGCTGTTCGAGCGCGCCGAGTTCTGGAAGGCGTTCGGCAACAGCCTGACCATCGCGGGTTCGGTGGCGGTCATCTCGTCGGTGGTCGGCACGCTCGCCGCGCTGGCGCTCGCGCGCCTGGGCGAGCGGCTGGCCAACGCGGCGCTCGTGACGTTGTGCTTCCCGGTCATGCTGCCGGCGCTGGTCATCGGTATCGCGTTGCTGGTCTTCTTCAACAAGACCGGGGTGCCGTTCAGCCTGGCCACCGTGATCCTGGGCCACCTGGTCATCACCCAGCCGTTCGTGATCCTGATCGTCTACGCCCGCATGGTTGGGTTCGACTACGCGGCGGTGGACAGCGCGCGCGACCTGGGCGCCTCGCCGTGGGTCGCGTTCTGGACCGTCACCTTCCCCATGGTGTCGACCACGGTGATCGGCGCGGCGCTGATCGCCATGGCGATCTCGCTCGACGACTTCATCATCACGTTCTTCACCATTGGCGGCGGCAACACCCTGCCCACGTACATCTGGGGCAAGGTGCGCACGTACCTGGACCCCTCGATCAACGCCATCGGCACGATCCTGCTGGCGCTGACCATCGCCTCGACCGTCCTTGCGCTCAGGCTCAGCCGCTACCGCGGCTAGGAAGGACCCCCGTGATCTACGTCGAGTTCATCGAGCGGGACCGGCCCATGCCCATCGAGATCTTCCGCGCGCTGGGCGACCAGGCGTCGTGGGTCGACCCCGAGGACGAACTGGTGCTCAACGTCGGGCGCACGCTCCGCCTGGGTCCGCACCCGGCGTACTTGGCCTACTGGCGCTGCAGGGGCATGGCGCGCCTGGACGAGTGGGAGGCGCACTTCCGCTCCGACGCCGGCATGGCGGACGCCTACGAAATGGCGACCCACCGGGCGATCCACCTGATCCACGCCGGCTGCTTCGACGAGGTGGTCGTCGGCCCGCGCGCCGAGGGCGGCCTGCAGTACATCGAGTATCTCGATGTGCCGCGCGCGGTGCCGGACACGGCCTTGGCCGATCACTTCGCGGCACGCGCGGCGCGCCACGGCCACGCCCGGCTGAACCACGTGATCCGCCGCGTCGGCCTGATCGGCGGGCCGCTCGGCGACATGGCGGTGTGGACGGTGGCGGACTACGTGGCCCTCGAGCCACTTGCGCGCGAGGCGCACGACGACAGGCCGTTCAGGCCGCGCCAAGCCGGGGTCTATCGCCGCTTCGGCCAGGAGATCCTGTAGGGCCGAGCGCGAGCGACGCGGCGACGCCGAGCGCGACCAGGAGCCACCAAGCTTCGTTGAACGCGGCGGTCGCCGCCGCCACGAAGGCCTCGACCTCGTCGTCGAAGCGCACGTCGAGCGGCTGCGCGAAGCCCTGGCGCCCCGTGGCCCAGATCGCGGCGCGCGCGGACGCCAGGTCGGCCGCGCTCGGCTGGTGCGTGTAGGCTTGGGTCGCCCACGGCCGGTCGCCCAGGTAGCTGCCGATGGCCACGTTGGCGCTGGCGGCCGCGAGCGCCGTGGCGATCGCCCGGCCCATGCCCGAGGCACCGCCGGTGACTAGGGCGACGCGGCCATCGAGCGGTGTGCTCATGCCTTGGGCAGCGGCCGCGCGGCGTGGGTGAAGCCGGCCGTCATGGCGCTGAGCTCGTCGGCGGCGCCGATGAACGCCGCGCCCTGGCGCACGGCGAAGCGGCGCGACGTGTCCGACCCGCCCGACAGGGTGAACAGCTTGGCGGCCTTCCTGGCGGCGTCGGCCACCCGCTTGGCATCGCGGAAATCGGCGGCGTCGAGCTTCAGGAGGCCTCGACCGCGCGTCAGCGACAGATCGCTCGGCCCCAGGAACAATCCGTCGACCGTGTCCAGGCGCGCGATGACCTCGGCGTCCGCCAGCGCGCCCGGCGTCTCGACCATGGGCAGGCAAAGGGTGCGGCGGTTCTCGCGCCGCACGAAGTCCTTCATGTCGCGGGCGTAGCCGTCGACCCGGCTGAGCCCGAGGCCGCGCGTGCCCAAGGGCGGATATTTGGCGTACGCGGTGGCGAGGCGCGCGTGCTCGACGTCGCGGATCTGCGGCAGGATCACGCCGTCGGCCCCGGAATCGAGTGCCTTCTGGATCGGTACCCGCTCGGCGGCCGCGACGCGGGACATGACGGCGAGGCCGAGGCCCTTGGCGAAGGGGATCAGGACGTCCGCCGCCTCGGCCGACAGGGCGCCGTGCTCCATGTCCAGGATGACCAGCTCGAACCCGGCGAGGCGCGCGATCTCCAGCGCCTGGCGGTTGTCGCTCATCAGCCAGAAGCCCAGCTTGGTCCCGCCGCCCTTGGCCGCCATGGTCCCCTCCGCGCGTGCGCGCGAACAGTGGCACCGGCGCCGCGGCGCTGTCCAGGTCTGGTATATGATCGGGGTCGACGGCGAGAGGACGGGAAGCGATGCGCATCACCTCGATCGAGACGTTCGCCCTGCGCTGGGTCATGCCGTACGCCCTGACGTACGCCCGTGGCGAATACGGCGAACGCGAGGCGCTGCTGGTTCGCGTGCGCACCGACGATCCCACCATCGCCGGCTGGGGCGAGGCGGCCATGTGGGGCGGGCCGTTCGCGGTGACCAGCGCCGTGATCGAACGCGAGATCGCGCCCCTGCTGCTGGGCGAGGATCCGTGCCGGCCCGAGTACTTGTGGGAGAAGGTGTTCCAGGGCACGTACTACCACGGCCGCAAGGGCATTCTGCTGGCGTGCCTGTCGGGCGTCGACGTGGCGCTGTGGGACATCCTGGGCCAGGCCGCTGGCCTGCCGCTGTGGCGCCTGCTGGGCGGCTTCGGCCGCCCTGTGGCGGCGTACGCCTCGGCCGGCTACTACCGGCGCGACTACGGGCTTGGCGATTTCGCGGCCGATGTGGCGGCAGCGCGTGCCGCCGGGTTCCACGGCTACAAGATGAAGATCGGCAACGTGCCCGGCGTGGTCCACCAGGGCGTGCTGGCCGACGTGCCGCTGCGCCGGTCCTTCGCCGACGACGTGGCGCGCATCCGCGCCGCGCGCGAGGCGCTGGGCCCCGATCGCTGGCTGATGTGTGACGCCACCACCTCGCTCGATTTGGGGTTGGCGCTGCGCTACGCGCGGGTGCTGGAGGAGGTCGAGGCCCGCTGGTTCGAGGAGCCCACCCAGCCCGAGAATGTCGCCGGCTGCGCCGCGCTGGCCGCGCGCACGCGCATCCCCATCGCCGGGTTCGAGACCGAGACGGGGCGCGACGCCTTCGCGCGCCTGATCGACGCCGGCGCGATCCAGGTCGTCCAACCCGACGTCATCCAGGTCGGCGGCATCACCGAGGGGCGCAAGATCGCGGCCTACGCGCAAACCCGGCACCTGACCTTCACCGCCAAGAACTACTCGACCGCGGTCAGCGCGGCGGCGTGCCTGCACCTGCTGTACGCCGTGCCGAACGGGGCGTTCTTCGAGTGCGACCAGGACCCCATGCCCTGGCGCGAGAGCCTGCTGGTCGAACCGGCCTGGACGATCGAGGGCGGCTTCGCCGCGCCGACCGAGCGGCCGGGCCTAGGGCTAGTGTTGCGCGAGGAGGATCTGGCGCCCTGGCGCGTAACGCCCTGAGCGTCAGGCGCTGAGCGCCAAGGGCTTCGCGGTCTGGCCCTGCGCCTGCTCGCGCACACGCCAGAAGCGCATGGTGCGCTGGGCCGAATCGACCGTGAGCTGACTGTAGAGTTCGAGCAGTTCGACGGTATCC
Source organism: Alphaproteobacteria bacterium (assembly GCA_016869675.1). GTDB lineage: Bacteria > Pseudomonadota > Alphaproteobacteria > SP197 > SP197 > VGDP01. The sequence continues at coordinate 96,551 of VGDP01000007.1, forward strand.
ATGCCCTTGGAGCCGCCCTGCCGCTTGGTGTGGGCCAGCAGCACGCCGAAATTCTCGCCGCTGATGTTCCTCGACTTGCACGCGATGGCCAGCGCCTCGCAGCCCGAATCGTAGAAGATGCGCTGCGCGGTGCGGATGTCGACATCGACGAAATAGGCCAGGCCGAAGATGAACTCGCGGTACTGGCGGTTCTTCAGAAGGTCGACCAGCAGTTCCTCGTCGAGTTGGCCGAGCCGTTTCTTGTTTACGATGAAGCGCTCGGCCTCGCTCATGGCGCTGTTGGCGGCGTCCAGCTCGGCAATCACCGCTTCCTGGGATTCCGCGATCATGCGGTCGACGACTTCGGCATCGATCGCCGAGGTCTTCTCCACGATGTGCTGGCGCAGGTTCGACGAGACGAACCAGAACATCTTGTTGAGCAGCTCGGGCGTCAGGTCCGGGCGCTCGACGAGCGGCTCGTGCAACGCCTTGTTGTCCTCGGCGCGCGCAACGATGCGCTCCATCGAGACGCGGCTGCTGGTGGCGCCTTCGTTGCGCACGAGGGTTTCCAGCACCGTGTCGTCGCCCTTGGCGACAAGGGCGTCCGTGACGCGCGCGCTGACGGTGGCGCGCGCCGAGATGGCGCGCAGGTGACCCTGGCCCTGGCGGCGGATCACTTCCATGAGGTCGACGTCCTCCAGCACGGTCGAGTTCTGCAGGACCGGGTCGGCCACCTCGATGTCGTCGTTGGCCAGCATGGTGATGATGCCGCGCGGCGCGTCGGGCTCCAGCGCCATGCGCTGGACCAGGTCCCGGCGCACCTTCTGCTCCATGGCGCGCGCGATGTTCATCATGATCGCGTTGAAATGGTCGCGCTCTCGCTCATTGTACGAATCGGAAGCGTCGATGAACAGGTCCGTGACCTCGCGCAGCAGTTCGCTCCGGCGATCGCTCGACGGCTCCTTCGCCAAGTCAACAAAGTTCCTGAGCTTGGACGCGCTCTGGGACATCGCGCTACCTGTGGTCATTCAGTGGCCAGGGTAACCGCCGCTTGGTGAAGAAAACCTTGCCGCCGGGCTCCCCCGCTCAGGCGAGCGCGGCGGGATCGGGCGCGATGCCCAGGCCGGGCCGGGTCGGCACCCTGACATAGCCCGCTTCGGCCAGGGGTGTGTCGGGGAACAGCGCGGCCCCCAGGGCGTTCGGGTTGGCCTGGACCTCGCACAGCGAGACCGCCGGGGCCACGGCCATCAGGTGCAGCGAGGCGACCAGGTTGAGCGCGTGGGTGTAGGTGTGGTTGACGATCCGGCCACCGCGCGCCGCGACGCGCCGCGCGAGCGCGAGGCCCTGGGTCAGACCGACCCGCGAGATGTCGATCTGGATCACGCCGACCCCCGCCTCGGACAGGGCGTCCAGCTCGCGCGCGGTCGAACAGAGTTCGCCGGCGGCGATCGTCATGGGTCCCGCCTGGGTAACCTCCCGGTAACCGTCGGTGTCCTCGGGCGCCAACGGCTCCTCAAGCCACGTCAGGTCGTAGGGCGCGAAGCGGCGGCAGCGCTCCAGCGCGGCCGGTGCGTCCCAGGCGTTGCCGCCGTCGATCAGCAGGCGGACGCGCGGCCCCACCGCGTCGCGCAGGGCGCGGACGAACGCCTCGTCTCGGTCGGGGTCGGGGCCGAGCGGCGCCCAGCCCATCTTGATGCCCGTGAAGCCGCGCGCCACCAGGGTGCGCGCGTGCGCGGCGCTCGCCTCGGGCGTCGGCCCGAGGGGATGGGTGGCGTAGACCTCGAGCCGGGAGCGCCGGGTCTCGCCCAGCAGCCGGTGCACCGGCACGCCCGCCGCCTGGCCGGCAATATCCCAGAGCGCCAAGTCGCACGCGGCCATGGCCTGCAGCGCAGCGCCGGCCCGGCCGAATTGGCTGGTACCGCGCAGCATGCGCGGCCACAGCGCGGCCGGCTCGCGTGGGTCCTGGCCAACCAGCAGGCTGGCCAGGCCGGCCATCAGCTCGTCCTGAAAGGGCGCCTCGACGATGGCCTTGATGACGACCGGCGAACTGTCCGCCTCGCCCCAGCCGACCAGGCCATCGTCGGTCTCGATGCGCACCAGGGCGGCGTAGGGGCCACCGTAGTGCCCGACCGTGCCGGGGCGGTAGAGGGCGAAGGCGCGAACGGCGGCGATGTGCATGGTCGATCCCGAGCGAGGCTGGCGTACGCGGTCGGTGGACATTAACCGGGCCCACGGACAATGCCCACGGCGTGACGCGCCGCCGCCGCCGACCTTACAACGGGACCCGATGAAGATCCTGCACGTGTTCGATCATTCGGCGCCGCTGCAGAGCGGCTACACGTTCCGCAGCCTGGCGATCCTGCGCGCCCAGCACGCCCGCGCGGCTGGCGCACGGTACAGATGACCACGCCGCGCCATGGCGCCGCGACGGCTATGGACGAGACGGTGGACGGCCTGGTCTTCCACCGCTCGACCCTGGCGGCACGGCGACCGGGCGGCCTGCCCGTGGTCCGGGAACCGCTCGAGATGCGCCAGACGGCGCGGCGCCTGTACGCCCTGGTCGCGGCCGAGCGGCCCGACATCGTGCACGCCCATTCGCCGGTGCTGAACGCCCTGCCCGCCTTGCGCGTCGGTCGGCGGCGCGGCGTCCCCGTCGTCTACGAGGTCCGCGCCTTCTGGGAGGACGCGGCCGCGAGCCACGGCACCAGCCAGCCGGGCGGCCTGCGCTACGCCGCGACCAAGGCCCTCGAGACCTACGCGCTGTGCCGTGCCGATGCGATCACCACAATTTGCGAGGGCCTGCGCAATGACATGATCGCGCGCGGCCTGCCCGCCGAGCGCATCACCGTGATCCCCAACGCAGTCGACCTGGACCGCTTCCCGGTGACGGTGCCGCGCGATGAGGCGCTCGCGGCGCGCCTCGGCCTCGAGGGCGCAGCATCTCGAACGAATCAATCATGATTTTCCGACGAAATCGATGCGCGCGGGCGTACCCCTTCGGCCCCCAAGTTCTCGTCGCCGGTGCACTGGGCGTACGTGCCCGCGGCCCAGTGCCGGCTCCAGATCTGGAAGTCGGTGCCGGTCAGGCGGGTCCCATCGTTCCACATGGAGACGTGGTAGTTGCAGTAGTAGCGGAGCCCGATCCACGCCTTGGACCGCTGTTGGGCGGCAAAGTGTTTGCGCAGGAAGGCGTGCAGTTCCTTGGAGTCCACCTTGGCCAGGCGGCCGCGCGCGCCCTTGTGGGTCAGGCCGAGCGCGATTCCGTTCATCTCGGCCCAGATCCGGGTGGGTGAGCCCAGTTCTTTCTTCGCGCCGACCTTGACCAGCGTGTAGTAGCTCTTGGTGCCTTCGAAGTAGACCGGCGTCTCCATGTTGACCTGGGCGTGCGCCGCGTGGGGCCCGGCCAGCGCGATGACGAACAGGGCCAGCGCGCCCAACAGGCGTGCCAGGAAGGGTTCAGCGTGCAAGTGTCGCATGGCGAAGCACTCCATGGGCCGTGCGGGCCGGCGAGCAAACACCGTGCCCCACGCCGGACTCCATCATCGATCTCAACTGTGGATCGCGCGGCCGTCTACCGCCAGGGCCGCTTCCTTCAGGGCCTCCGAGAAGGTCGGGTGGGCGTGGCAGGTGCGCGCGATGTCCTCGGCCGCGGCACCGAACTCCATGGCCACGGCCGCCTCGGCGATCAGCTCGCCGGCCGCCGGGCCGATCAGATGGACGCCGAGCACCCGGTCGGTCGCCGCGTCGGCCAGGATCTTCACAAAGCCAACGGTCTGTCCGTACGTGCGGCCGCGGCTGTTGGCCATGAAGTGGAACCGCCCGGCGCGGTAGGCGATGCCGGCGGCCTTCAGCTCCTCCTCGCCACGACCGATCGAAGCGACCTCGGGGTTGGTGTAGACCACGCCCGGGATCACGTCATAGTTCACATGGCCGGCCTTGCCGGCGATGAGCTCGGCCACCGTGATGCCTTCGTCCTCGGCCTTGTGGGCCAGCATGGGCCCGCGCACGCAATCGCCGATGGCATGGATCGTTTCGACGTTGGTGCGGAAATGATCGTCGATCATGATGCGCCCGGCGCTGTCGAGTGCGACGCCCGCGTCGTCGAGGCCGAGCCCCTCGGTGTAGGGGCGGCGGCCGATGGCAACCAGGACCGCATCGGCCTCCAACGTCGCGGCCGCGCCACCGGCGGCGGGCTCGGCGGTCAGGGTGACACCCTTCTTGGCCGCGACGGCGCCGGTGACCTTGTGGCCCAGCTTGAACGCGAGGCCCTGACGCTCGAGCACGCGCTTCAACTCCTTGGCGACCTCGCCGTCCATGGTGGGGACGACGCGGTCGAGGAACTCGACCACGGTGACCTGGGCGCCGAGCCGACGCCAGACCGAGCCGAGCTCGAGCCCGATGATGCCGGCGCCGATCACGACCAAGCGCTTGGGCACCGTGGCGAAGGCGAGGGCGCCGGTCGAGGAGACGATGCGTTCCTCGTCGATCGGCACGTCCCTGAGCGGCGTCGGCTCCGATCCGGTGGCGATGACGATCGCCTTGGCCGCGAGCATGCGCGATTCCCCGTTGATGCCGCGCACCGTCACGCTCCGCTTGCCGACGATGCGGCCCGTGCCCGCGATGTAGGCCACCTTGTTCTTCTTGAAAAGCGCGGCGATCCCCTTGGTCAGGTCGGCTACGACCTTGTCCTTGCGCGCCATCATGCGCGCCAGATCTAGCCCGACCTGGCCGACCGTCACGCCGTGATCGCCGAGTTCGTGCCCCGCCTGGGCGTAGAGTTCGGAGGACTGCAGCAGCGCCTTGGACGGAATGCAGCCGACGTTCAGGCACGTGCCGCCCAGGCTGGCCCGCTTCTCGACGCAGGCGACGCCGAGCCCGAGCTGCGCGGCGCGGATCGCGGCGACGTAGCCACCAGGCCCGCCGCCGATGACGACAAGATCGAACGACTCCTCGGCCATGGTCCCGGCGCCCGCGCTAGATCTCGAATAGCAGGCGCGAGGGGTCCTCGATGCACTCCTTGACGCGCACCAGGAACGTCACCGCCTCACGCCCGTCGATGATGCGGTGGTCGTAGCTGAGCGCCACGTACATCATCGGACGCGCCACCACCTGCCCGTTCACGACCATCGGCCGTTCCTGGGTCTTGTGCATGCCCAGGATGCCGCTTTGCGGCGGGTTGAGGATAGGTGTCGACAGCAGCGAGCCGAACACGCCGCCGTTCGAGATGGTGAATGTGCCGCCGACCAGGTCCTCGGCCGCGAGCCGGCCGTCGCGCGCCTTGGCGCCGAAGCTGGCGATCGCCTTCTCGATCTCGGCGAAGCCCATGCGGTCGGCGTCGCGCAGCACGGGCACGACCAGACCCTGCGGCGCGCTGACCGCGACACCCACGTGGTAGTAGTTCTTGTAGACGATGTCCTCGCCGTCGATCTCGGCGTTGACTCCCGGGATCTCGCGCAGCGCCGCGATCGCCGCCTTGACGAAGAACGACATGAAGCCGAGCCGCACGCCGTGCTTCTTCTCGAAGGCATCGCGGTGGCGCGCGCGCGCGTCCATCAGCGCGGTCATATCGACTTCGTTGAACGTGGTCAGGATCGCGGCGGTCGACTGGGCTTCCTTGAGCCGCTCGGCGATGCGCCGGCGCAGCCGCGTCATGCGCACGCGCTGTTCGCGCGCTTCGTCGGCACGCGGCCCGCTCGGCCGCGGTGTGGGCGCCGGAGCTGGCGCCGCCTTCGGGGCGGGGGCGGCCGTTGGGGCCGGCGCGGCGCCGCCCTCGATCGCCTTCAGGATGTCGCCCTTGGTGACACGGCCACCCTTGCCGCTGCCCGCGATCGCCTCGGGCGCGACGCCCGATTCGGCCGCTAGGCGCCGCACGGACGGGGCCTGCGCCAGCTCCGGCGTCGCCGGGCGTGCGGCCTCGACCTTCGCCTCGCCCTTGGGCGCGGGTGCCGCCGTGCCGTCGGCCGCCTCGATCACTCCGAGAATGGCACCGACCGCCACGTCACCGCCTTCGGGTACGCGGATCTGACCCAGCCAACCGGCGGCGGGCGCAAAGACCTCCATGGTGGCCTTGTCGGTTTCCAGTTCGCACAGGGCCTCGTCCTGGGCCACGGCGTCGCCCGAGGCCTTGAACCACTTGGCTACGGTCGCCTCCGTCACCGACTCGCCCATGGGCGGAACCTTGATCTCGACGCTCATGGCTTGATCTCCCTACGGCCTAGGCGGCGATGGCCTCGCCGACCAGGGCCTTCTGCCCTTGCAGATGCACCTTCAGGTAGCCGGTCGCGGTCGACGCGGCCTCGGGCCGGCCGGCGTAGATCGGCCGCTTGGCGCGATGGCGCAGGCGTTCGAGCAGCGCCTCGATGCGCGGATCGACGAACGTCCAGGCGCCCATGTTCTTGGGCTCCTCCTGGCACCACACCACGTCGGCCTTAGGGTACTTGGCCAGCTCCTCGCCCAACGCCTCCTCGGGGAAGGGGGCGAGCTGTTCGAGCCGCACGATCGCCACGTGATGGGCGTTGGCGGCGTTGCGCGCCTCCTCCAGGTCGAAGAACACCTTGCCCGAGCACAGCACGACGCGCTCGACGTCCTGGGCCGGCGCCGGTGCCGCGTTCTCGTAGAGCACGCGGTGGAACGAGGTGCCGGGCCCCATGTCGGCGAGCGTCGAGACGCACGCCTTGTGACGCAGCAGCGACTTGGGCGTCATGACGATCAGCGGCTTGCGGAACGTGCGCCGCATCTGCCGGCGCAGCGCGTGGAAGTAGTTCGCCGGCGTCGTGCAGTTGACCACCTGCATGTTGTCCTCGGCGGCGAGCTGCAGGTAGCGCTCGAGCCGCGCCGAGGAATGCTCCGGCCCCTGACCCTCGAAGCCGTGGGGCAGCAGCATGACCAGGCCCGACATGCGCAGCCACTTGCTTTCGCCCGCCGCCAGGAACTGGTCGATGATGACCTGGGCGCCGTTGGCGAAATCGCCGAACTGCGCCTCCCACAGCACGAGCGTGTCGGGGTCCGCCAGGCTGAAGCCGTACTCGAAGCCGAGCACCGCGGCCTCGGACAGCATGCTGTCGATGACCTCGAACTTGGCCTGGTCCTTGCGGATGTGGTTGAGCAGGGTGTAGCGGCGCTCGTCCTTCTGGTCGACCATCACCGCGTGGCGCTGGCTGAAGGTGCCGCGACCGCTGTCCTGCCCGGAAAGCCGCACGCCGGTGCCTTCGACCAGCAGAGTGCCGAAGGCGAGCGCCTCGGCGGTCGCCCAGTCGATGTTCTCGCCCGCGTCGATGGCCTGCTTCTTCGCCTCGAGCTGACGCACGATCTTGCGGTGGACATCGATCGTCTTCGGCGTCTGGGCGATGGCCAGGCCGACCTCGCGCAACGTCTCGAGCGCGACCGCCGTCTCGCCGCGCCGGGGACCGATCTCGGTCGGTGGCTCGAACCCGGCCCACTTGCCTTCCAGCCAGTCGGCCTTGTTCGGCTTGTAGGCCTTGGCGGCGTCCAGGTGTTCCTCGAGGCGGGCGTTGAACGCGGTGATGAGCTGTTCGGCTTCCTTGGGCTTCAGCACGCCCTTGGCGATCAGCTTCTCGGTGTAGAGCTGGCGCACCGAGGCTTGCTGCGCGATGCGCCGGTACATGATCGGCTGGGTGAAGCCCGGCTCGTCGCTTTCGTTGTGGCCGTGGCGGCGGTAGCAGAACATGTCGATCACCACGTCGCGGCCGAAGCGCTGGCGGAACTCGACCGCCAGGCGCGCGCAGTGGACCACCGCCTCGGGATCGTCGCCGTTCACGTGCAGGATCGGGCACTGCACCATCTTGGCCACGTCCGACGGGTAGGGCGACGAGCGCGAGAACTTCGGGCTGGTGGTGAAGCCGATCTGGTTGTTGACGATGACGTGGATCGTGCCGCCGATGCGGTAGCCCTTCAGTTCGGACAGGCCCAGCGTCTCGGCAACCAGGCCCTGGCCGGCGAACGCCGCGTCGCCGTGCATCAACAGGCCCATGATACGGGTGCGCTTCTTGTCGTCGATGTGGGCCTGCTTGGCGCGCACCTTGCCCAGCACCACCGGGTTGACCGCCTCCAGGTGCGACGGGTTGGCGGTCAGGCTCAGGTGGATCTTGCGTCCGTCGGGGAACGTGCGGTCCGACGAGGCGCCCAGGTGGTACTTGACGTCGCCCGAGCCCTGCACCTCCTCGGGGTTGGCGGACTGGCCCTGAAACTCCGAGAACACCTTGGTGTAGGACTTGCCCATGATCGAGGTCAGAACGTTGAGCCGACCGCGGTGCGGCATGCCCATCACGATCTCCTCGACGCCGTTGGCAGCGGCGTGGCCGATGATGGTTTCCAGAAGCGGGATCAGGCTTTCGGCTCCTTCCAGTCCGAAGCGCTTGGCGCCCTGGTACTTGATGCCGAGGAAGCGTTCGAAGCCTTCGGCCTCGTAGAGGTCGCTGAGGATTGCCTTCTTGTCGTCGTCGCTGAGCTCGGCGCGGTTGCGCGAATGCTCGACGCGCATCTGCAGCCAGGATTTCTCCTGCGGGTCCTGGATGTGCATGAACTCGACGCCGACGGTGCGACAGTAGGTCTTCTTGACCACCTCGACGACCTTGCGCAGCGTCGCCGTCTGCAGGCCGAGCACGCCGTCGACGAAGAACTCGCGGTCGAGGTCCGCCTCGGTGAAACCGTAGGTGGCGGGGTCGAGTTCGGGATGGTGCTTTTCGCCGTCGAGACCGAGCGGGTCGAGGTTCGCCAGCAGGTGGCCGCGCACCCGGTAGGCGCGGATCAACATCAGGATGCGGATGCTGTCGCGCGCCACCGCGTAGGCGTCAATCGGGCGGGTCGGGGTGGCGGCGTGCGTGACCCGGGCCGGTGCCATGTGAGCCGCCGGCTGGCCATTAACCGCCTCGTCGTCGCCCAGCGACGGCGGTGCCCAGGCGGCGCCTTCGCGCTCGGCCAGCAACTCGCGCTCGTCGTCGCCGAGCTCGGCGAAGAAACTGCGCCAACTGGGGTCGACCGCCTGGGGATCGCGCAGGAAGCGGGCGTAGAGGTCTTGCAGGAAGCTGGAGTTGGCGCCCAGCAGCAGAGCCGAATCGTCCAAACGTGTCATCGTTCGCGGCGGCGCCTTCGCGCCGCTCCTTCTTGGTTCTTGGGGCGGGCGCTCAGGCCTTGCCCTCCATCACTCTCAACATGGTGACGCCCAGCGTCGCGGGCGAGTCGGCGACCGTGACGCCGGCGCCGCGCAGGGCCTCAATCTTGTCGCCGGCGCGCCCCTTGCCGCCGGCGATGATCGCCCCGGCGTGGCCCATGCGCCGCCCCGGCGGCGCGGTCACCCCGGCGATGAACCCGACCACGGGCTTGCCCTTCTTGCGCCGGCGCAGGATCGCCGCCGCGTCTTCCTCGGCCGAGCCGCCGATCTCGCCGATCATGATGATCCCCTCGGTCTCGGGGTCCTTCAGGAACAGCTCGAGGCAGTCGATGAAGTTGGTGCCGTTGACCGGATCGCCGCCGATGCCGATGCAGGTCGTCTGGCCCAGGCCGACCGCGCTGGTCTGGCCGACGCCTTCGTAGGTCAGGGTGCCCGAGCGCGACACGATGCCGATCTTGCCGCGCCGGTGGATATGGCCGGGCATGATGCCGATCTTGCACGCCTCGGGCGTGATGATGCCCGGGCAGTTGGGGCCGATCAGCCGGGTGGCCGTGCCGCCCAGCGCCCGCTTGACCCGCACCATGTCGTTGATCGGGATGCCTTCGGTGATGGCGACCACCAGCTTCACCTTGGCGTCGATCGCCTCGAGGATCGCGTCGGCGGCGAACGGCGGCGGCACAAAGATGACCGAGGCATCCGCCTTGGTCTTGTGCACCGCCTCGGCCACGGTGTCGAACACGGGCAGGCCCAGATGGGTCTCGCCGCCCTTGCCCGGCGTCACGCCGCCCACCATGCGCGTGCCGTAGGCGATCGCCTGTTCGGAGTGGAACGTGCCCTGGGCGCCGGTGAAACCCTGACAGATGACGCGCGTGGCGCGATCGACCAGGACCGCCATCAGGCGGCCCTCCCGATGGCGGCGATGACCTTCCTGGCGGCGTCGCCCAGATCGTTCGCCGCCGTGATGGCCAGGCCCGATTCGGCCAGGATGCGTTTGCCGATTTTCACGTTGGTGCCTTCCAGCCGCACGACCAGGGGAACCTTGAGGCGAAGCTCGCGCGCGGCGGCCACGATGCCCTCGGCGATCACGTCGCAGCGCATGATGCCGCCGAAGATGTTGACCAGGATGCCGCGCACCTTGGGGTCCGACAGGATGATGCGGAAGGCCTTGGCCACCTGGTCCTTGGTGGCGCCGCCGCCCACGTCGAGGAAGTTAGCCGGGCTGCCGCCCTCGAGCTTGACGATGTCCATGGTCGCCATGGCCAGCCCGGCGCCGTTGACCAGGCAGCCGATGTCGCCGTCCAGCTTGATGAAGTTGAGCCCAGCGGCCGAGGCTTCGACTTCCGAGGCGTCCTCCTGGCTGGTGTCGCGCAGGGCCGCCAACTCGGCGCGGCGAAACAGCGCGTTGTCGTCCAGGTTGATCTTGGCGTCGAGCGCGATCAGCCGGCCGTCCTTGGTCACGACCAGCGGGTTGATCTCGATCAGGCTGGCGTCGCATTCGTGGTACGCGCGGTAGAGCGCCGCGCCGAACTTGCCGATCGCTTTGGCGTGCTCGCCCTTCAGCTTGAGCGCGACCGCCAGCCGGCGCCCGTGGAACGCCTGGAAGCCGGTGGCCGGGTCGACGGCCAGCGTCAGGATCTTGCGCGGCGTCTCGGCGGCCACCTTCTCGATGTCCATGCCGCCTTCGGTCGATGCGACGAACGCGGGCCAGCCGCGAACTCGGTCGACCAGCAGCGCGAGGTAGAGTTCGCGCGCGGGCTGCGATCCTTCCTCCACATAGACGTGCCCGATGGGCCGGCCTTCGGGGCCGGTCTGGTGCGTCACCAAGCGCGTGCCGAGCAGCGCGCGCGCCGCCGTCTCGGCCTCGGCGACCGATTTGACGACCTTGATGCCGCCGGCCTTGCCGCGGCCGCCGGCGTGGACCTGGGCCTTGACCACGACCACGGGCGTGCCGAGCGCCTGGGCGGCGGCACGCGCCTCCTCGGGCGTCGCGGCGGCCTTGCCGCGCGGTACCGGCACGCCGAAGCGCGCAAGGACATCCTTGGCCTGGTACTCGTGCAAGTTCATGGGCGTGCCACCGATGGCAGCCGATACGGCCTGAAACGTCCGGGGAACGCCCCCCCTCGCGCCGCGGGTACTCTAGCACTTAACCATAGGCACGCAACACTTACGGTTTGGTTAACGAGCCATAAACCTACGCGGAATCAGGAACTTGGCTCGACCTACTTAGGCATCGCGTCGATCAGGGACTTGACCGCCGCGACCGACTTGTCGAACGCCGCCTTCTCGGCCGCCTCGAGCGGGATCTCGACGATGCGCTCGACGCCGCCCGAACCGATCACCACAGGCACACCCACGTACATATCCTTGACGCCATACTGGCCGCTTAGGTGCGCCGCGCACGGCAGCACGCGCTTCTTGTCGCGCAGGTAGGATTCGGCCATCTCGATCGCCGACATGGCCGGGGCGTAGAACGCCGAGCCGGTCTTGAGCAGCGCGACGATCTCGGCGCCGCCATCGCGCGTGCGCTGGACAATCTTGTCGAGCCGCTCCTGGGTGGTCCAACCCATCTTGACCAGATCGGGCAGCGGGATGCCGGCGACCGAGGAGTAGCGCACCAGCGGCACCATGGTGTCGCCGTGGCCGCCCAGCACGAAGGCCGAGACGTCCTCGACCGAGACCTTAAACTCCTCGGCCAGGAAGTAGCGAAAACGCGCCGAGTCGAGCACGCCGGCCATTCCGACGACCTTGTTGTGCGGCAGGCCCGAGTAGCGCTGGATCGCCCACACCATGGCGTCCAGCGGGTTGGTGATGCAGATGACGAAGGCGTTGGGGCAATGGGCCTTGATGCCCTCGCCGGCGGCCTTCATGACGGCCGCGTTGGTCGCCAGCAGGTCGTCGCGGCTCATGCCCGGCTTGCGCGGGATGCCGGCGGTGACGATGACGACCGCCGCGTCCTTTAGGTCGGCGTAGCTGTTGGTGCCGCGGTAGCCGGCGTCGAAACCGGCGACCGGCGAGGCCTCGGCGATGTCGAGCGCCTTGCCCTGGGGCATGCCTTCGACGATGTCGAACACCACGACGTCGCCCAGCTCGCGCTGGCCGGCCAGCAGCGCCAGGGTGCCGCCGATCTGACCCGCGCCGATCAGACCGATCTTGTTCCGTGCCATCGCCGCGTCTCCTCTATCCGTAAGCTGCTATTTCATCAGGGGCATGACGTATTCGGCGCCCTTGCGGATGCCCGAAGGCCAGCGCGAGGTCACCGTCTTAAGCCGCGTGTAGAACCGTACGCCCTCGGGTCCGTGCATGTGGTGGTCGCCGAACAGCGACCGCTTCCAGCCGCCGAACGAATGGTACGCCACGGGCACCGGAATCGGCACGTTGACGCCAACCATGCCAATGCGCGCGCGTGTCTGGAAGTCGCGCGCGGCGTCGCCGTCGCGCGTGAAGATCGCCGTGCCGTTGCCGAACTCGTGGCCGTTGACCAGCCCGAGCGCCGCTTCGTAATCGGCGACGCGCACCATCGACAGGACGGGGCCGAAGATCTCCTCCTTGTAGATGGTCATGGCCGGCGTCACGCCGTCGAACAGCGAGCCGCCCAGGAAATAGCCCTTCTCGTAGCCCTGCAGCTTGAAGCCGCGGCCGTCGACCACCAGCTTGGCGCGCTCGGCGACGCCCTTGTCGATGTAGCCAGCGACCTTGGCCAGATGCTCCTTGGTGACCAGCGGGCCCATCTCGGCGTCCGGGTCGTTGTAGGGACCGATCTTGAGCCCCTCGACGCGCGGGCACAGTCGGTCGCGCAGCGCATCGCCCACCTTGTCGCCGACCGCGACCGCGACCGAGACCGCCATGCAGCGTTCGCCGGCCGAGCCGTAGCCCGCGCCCATCAGCGCGTCCGCCGCCTGTTCCAGGTCGGCGTCGGGCATGACGATCATGTGGTTCTTGGCGCCGCCCAGCGCCTGCACGCGCTTACAGTGCGCTGTGCCGGTGCGGTAGACGTATTCGGCGATGGGCGTCGAGCCGACGAAGCTGACCGCCTGCACGTCCAGGTCGGTCAGCAGCACGTCGACCGCTTCCTTGTCACCGATGACGACGTTGAACACGCCGTCGGGAACACCCGCCTCCTTGAGCAGCTCGGCGATGCGCAAACTCGCCGATGGCACCTTCTCCGAGGGCTTGAGCACGAAGGTGTTGCCGCACGCCAGCGCCATGGGGAACATCCACATGGGCACCATGGCCGGGAAGTTGAACGGCGTGATGCCCGCCACGACGCCGAGCGGCTGGCGCATCGAATAGCTGTCGACGTTGGTGCCGACGTTCTCGGTGAACTCGCCCTTCAGCAACTGCGGGATGCCGCAGGCGAACTCGACCACCTCGAGCCCGCGCGTGACCGAACCGCGCGCGTCCGACAGCACCTTACCGTGCTCGCGCCCGACCAGGGTGGCGAGCTCGTCCATATGCTGCTCGACCAGGGCCTTGAACTTGAACAGCACGCGTGCGCGCATGATCGGCGTGGTCGCGGACCAGCCCGGCAGGGCCTTCAGCGCCGCTTCGATGGCGCGTCGCGTGTCCTTGGCCGAGGCGTAGCGGACGGTGGCCTGAACCTCGCCGGTGGCCGGGTTGTAGATGTCGCCGACTTTCTGGCCGGTGCCTTCGGCCTTCTTGCCGTCGATCCACTGATGCAGCGCCGTCGCCATGCGAGCTTCCCTGTTGCCGAGCAGCCCAAGAAACCGCCCTACCGCGCGCGGCGCAAGGGAAATCTGGGTGACGCGCGACCCCGCGCCGCCGCTCAGAAGAACGCGAAGGCGCGGGTCTAGATGGATTCGCGGGGCGGCGCGTCCGCCGGCGTCGTCGGGTCCGGGAACGCCGAGTGCAGCGAGAAGCGCGCCCGGCCGTCGCGCGCCGAGTCGTAGCACTTGATCAGGATCGCCTCGTCGGGAGTCATGAACGGGGCGGCGTACCAGCGGTGCGCCGGGTTGTAGGCGCCGTAGTAGATCTCGCCCGTGCGGTCGGCGTAGACGAGGTCGGCCTTGACCAAGTCGCGCGGGCCGAGGGTCGAGGCGTCCACCAGGCCGAGCGGCTCGGCGCGCACGGGGCCCTTGATCGGCCACCACACGTTGATTTGACGAAGCGGCGCGCGAGCCGCGACTCGGCCTTCTCGGGCAGCAACAGGTCGCGTACGCGCCTGGGCGCGGAGTCCGCAGTGTAGTTGTTGTGCACCATGTGGACCGGCGCGCACAGGCCGCGCTCGACCGCGCGCGAGCCGGCCCGCACGGTGTGGTCGAACACGACGACCTTGGTGGCGCCCGTGACATCGGCGATCAGGCGCCCGCCCTCGATACCCTGTTCTTCGAGTCCGGCGAGACGTTGCATGCGCCGCACTTGCTGGACGTTGAGGTGGCGCAAGTCCTGCGTCGCCACACCCTGACCGGCGCGGTCGCACCGGACCAGGGCCGCGAGGCGCTCGGCGATCTCATGGATCTTCCGTTGAACCGCTATCCCCACGACATACTGGTCGGGCGGGTGTGGGAGCTGCGTGGGAACCTGACGGCCTAAGACGCGGTCTACGTGGCCCTGGCGGAGGCGCTCGATGCTCCCCTCGTCACACGCGATCGACGCATCGCCGCGGCGGCCGGACATCGCGCGCGGGTCATCCTCGTCTGATCCCCGACGCGCCCCTTACCCCCTTCGCGCCTGGATCATCTTCTTGGTCTCGGCGATCGCCTTGGCCGGGTTCAGGCCCTTCGGGCACGTCTTGGTGCAGTTCATGATGGTGTGGCAGCGGTAGAGCCGGAACGGATCCTCGAGATCGTCGAGCCTCTCCCCGGTCGCCTCGTCGCGGCTGTCGACCAGCCAGCGGTACGCCTGCAGCAGCACCGCCGGGCCCAGGTACTTGTCGCTGTTCCACCAGTAGCTCGGGCAGCTCGTCGAGCAGCAGAAGCACAGGATGCACTCGTAGATCCCGTCGAGTTTGGCACGCTCCTCGGGCGATTGCAGGCGTTCGCGCCCCGCGGGCGGCGGGCTGTCGGCCTTCAGCCATGGCTCGATCGAGGCGAGCTGGGCGTAGACGTGGTTCAGGTCGGGCACCAGGTCCTTGACCACCGCCATGTGCGGCAGCGGGTAGACGCGCACCGTCCCCTTCACCTCCTCGATCGGCTTGGTGCAGGCGAGCGTGTTGGTGCCGTCGATGTTCATGGCGCAGGAGCCGCAGATGCCCTCGCGGCACGAGCGGCGGAAGGTCAGCGTCGCGTCGATCTCGTTCTTGATCTTGATCAGCGCGTCCAGGACCATCGGCCCGCACGCCGCCAAGTCGATCTCGAAGACGTCGATGCGCGGGTTCCCGCCCGCATCCGGGTCGTAGCGGTAGATCTCGAAGCGCACAGGCTGCTTCGCGCCGGCGGGCGCGGCGTGGCTCTGGCCCTTGGTCGGGCGGGAGTTGGGCGGCAGGCGGAACTCGACCATGGTGTCTCCTGGCGCGGCGGGCGTGCGCCGTCAGTACACGCGCGGCTTGGGCGGGATGGTCTGGACCTCGGCGGTCAGCGTCGTCATGTGCACGGGGCGATAGTCGAGGGACACCTTCCCGGCGTCGTCGATCCAGGCGACCGTATGCTTCATCCAGTTGGCGTCGTCGCGCTCGGCGAAGTCCTCGCGCGCGTGGCCGCCCCGGCTTTCCTTACGGTTCTCGGCCGAGACCACGGTGACCAGCGCCTGGCGCAGCAGGTTGTCAAGCTCCCACGTCTCAACCAGGTCGCTGTTCCACACCAAGCCTCGATCGCTGACGCCAACCTTGGCGAAGGACGCGAACACGTCCTTCATCTTCGCGACACCTTGCGCCAGCGTCTCGCCGGTGCGGAACACGGCCGCGTCGTTCTGCATGGTGCGCTGCATGGCCAGGCGGATGGCCGCCGTCGGTTCGGAACCCTTGGCGTTGCGCAAGCAATCGAAGCGGTCGAGCGTGCCCGCGCCCGCGCCCTTGGGCAGCGGGCGCGGCCGGCCGCCTTTCTTGACCACCTCGCGCGCGCGCAAGGCCGCGGCGCGGCCGAACACCACCAGGTCGAGCAGCGAGTTGGAGCCCAGCCGGTTGGCGCCGTGCACCGAGACGCACGCCGCCTCGCCGATCGCCATCAGCCCGGGCACCACGTGGTCGGGGTCGCCGTTCTTCAGGGTGACGACCTCGCCGTGATAGTTGGTCGGCACGCCGCCCATGTTGTAGTGCACGGTCGGCAGCACGGGCACCGGCTCCTTGGTCAGGTCGATGCCGGCGAAGATCTTGGCGGTCTCGCTAATGCCGGGCAGCCGTTCGTGCAGGATCTTCGGCTCCAGGTGGTCGAGCCGCAGGTGGATGTGGTCTTTGTCAGGGCCCACCCCGCGTCCCTCGCGGATCTCCATGGTCATGGCGCGGCTGACCACGTCGCGGCTGGCCAGATCCTTGGCCGAGGGGGCGTAGCGTTCCATGAAGCGCTCGCCCTGGGCGTTGACCAGGAAGCCGCCCTCGCCGCGCGCACCCTCGGTGATCAGGCAGCCCGAGCCGTAGATGCCGGTCGGGTGGAACTGCACGAACTCCATGTCCTGGCAGGGGATGCCGGCGCGCAGCGCCATGGCGTTGCCGTCGCCCGTGCACGTGTGCGCCGAGGTGCAGCTGAAGTAGGCGCGGCCGTAGCCGCCGGTGGCCAGCACGGTCAGGTGCGCATTGAAGCGGTGCAGCGTGCCGTCGTCCAGGTTCCACGCCAGCACGCCGCGGCAGTCGCCCTCGGGCCCCATGATCAGGTCGAGCGCGAACCATTCCACCAGGAAGCGCGCGCTGTGCTTCAACGACTGCTGGTAGAGCGTGTGCAGGATGGCGTGACCGGTGCGGTCGGCGGCGGCGCAGGTGCGCTGGGCCTGGCCCTTGCCGTAGTGGGTGGTCATGCCGCCGAAAGCGCGCTGGTAGATCTTGCCCTCGGGCGTGCGGCTGAACGGCACGCCGTAGTGCTCGAGCTCGATGATCGCGGCGGGCGCCTCGCGGCACATGTACTCGATGGCGTCCTGGTCGCCGAGCCAGTCGGAGCCCTTGACCGTGTCGTAGAAGTGGAAGCGCCAGTCGTCCTCGCCCATGTTAGCGAGCGCGGCCGAGATGCCGCCTTGGGCCGCCACCGTGTGGCTGCGCGTGGGGAAGACCTTGGTCAGGCAGATGGTGTCGAGCCCGGCCGCCGCCATGCCGAAGGTGGCGCGCAGCCCGGCGCCGCCGGCGCCGACGACGACGACATCGCAGGTGTGATCGGTCAGCGGATACGACGTGGCCAT
This sequence comes from Alphaproteobacteria bacterium, assembly GCA_016869675.1. Lineage (GTDB taxonomy): Bacteria > Pseudomonadota > Alphaproteobacteria > SP197 > SP197 > VGDP01. The sequence goes on from VGDP01000007.1 coordinate 113,937, forward strand.
GATCTAGGTCACCGACTCATAAGCACGCATCCAGAGTCGTGCTGCGGCGAGCTTGATGAGGGCGAGGTAGTTGGCGTCGTGCTTGTCGTAGCGCGTGGCGATGGCACGGAAGTGTTTGAGCTTGTTGAAGAAGCGCTCGA
>VGDP01000008.1 GCA_016869675.1 Alphaproteobacteria bacterium
TGCATGATGACGGCGAGCTTTCTGGCCAGGGCGACCTTGGCCCGCTTGGCGCCTCGTCGACGTGCCACACCCATGGCCCAGGCCTTCACGGAAGACCAGGCGGCGGCTCGGGTCATCATGACGTGAGCGGCGCTGAAGAGTTGACGGTTGTCTCGGAAACAGTTTTCGACCGACCGGTGGCGCTGGCGGTGATGCCGGATGGCTGTTGGCACCAGGTCGCTCATTCGATCTCGCTCAGCCAGCGCCAAGGGTGGCGCTGGCGGTGATGCCGGATGGCTGTTGGCACGAGGCTGACCTCATCGCGCTGATCGCTGATATGAGCGGGCGGTCGCGCAGCGTGGTCAGCGACCACTGCTCGACCGCCTCGGGCAGCGCCAGCGTCCTCATGAAACTGGCGAGATTGTAGGCCAGCGCATGAAGCTGAAGCCGGACCGCGTTGGCGGCGAACGAGCAGCATGACAGCCGCGTCCACTTCACCGCGGTCTTGCCCTCTTTGATCCACTGCTCCGCCGTGCCGCGCTGGTTGTAGAAGGCGACGACGCGCTCGGCCGGGCCTGACAGGTTGGTGACGCTTGAGCCGCGAGGCGGATCAAGGCCGACGCGCGGATACAACTCGCCAGGATGCCATTCCACCTTGGCCACCACGCGGCGCGGCTTGCTCCACGATCCGGCCCGATAGCTGAAGCTGGCGTGATGGCGGCGCACCTCATGCGGCGGCCGCCCGACCGGGCGCCGCAGCAGCCAAGCGATGCTCTCCTGCAGCACGCCATTGGCCGGCAGCCGGATCGCGTACTTGTAGCCCTCGGCCTCCAGCAGCTCGTAGACGTCCGGATTGGCGAAGGCGGCGTCGGCGCGGAAATAGCGGCGCTTCATCCGGCCCCGGTAGCGCGCGATCACCGGCGCCAGCAGCGCGCGCCAGCCGTCGGCCCAGTGGACGTTGCCGGGCCGCAGCGCGCACCGCTCCAGGTCACCGAACTGAATGAAAGGGATTTGACCGGCGGCGATACCGTCTTCGTCGAGGGCGTCGAAGTGCGCCCGTTCGGGATCGTCGCAATGCGCCTACTGCGGCGGGTGCGCGGCGATCCACTCGTTGGCGAGACGCCGGGCTTCCGCGATCTGGTTGGGGGTCATTAGGGCGGCGATGGTGTCTCTGTGCTTCACCGAGTCGGCATACCCCGCAGAGCCTCCGAGGTTAAGCCACATGTGAGCTTGGACGTAGTCCTGGGGAACCCCCTGGCCGATGGCGTACATAGCGCCGAGGTTGACCTGCGCCTGCGCAAGGCCCTGCTCGGCCGCAAGCCGGAACCACTTCACGGCCTCGACATCGTCCTGGGGAACACCCCTGCCGTGGTAGTACATAAAGCCGAGGCCGAACTGCGCCTCCGCAAGGCCCCGCTCGGCCGCAAGCCGGTACCACTTCACGGCCTCGGCATCGTCCTGGGGGACACCCTCGCCGTTGGCGTACATATCGCCGAGGCTGGCCTGCGCCAGCGCATGGCCCTGCTCGGCTAGCGGTCGCCACGTCGATAACGCCGTCGCGAAGTCCCCTCGTAGGTAGGCGTCCCAGCCTTCCTGCCACGCATCCTCTCCCGACGCCGCCACGGGCGTCAGCAGCAAGACCAGCGCGATGATCCATGCTCGCATCGCTTCGCTCCGAGGAGATGATACCCAGCGAAGAATGACACGAAATGACGAGGCTGGATTGCTTGTCGTGTCAACCGCTTCGCCTTTCGCCACCCGACCGTCGCGCCCCAGCGCGGTGCTTCCAAGGGCGCCCATGGCTCTCTGCATGTCGAGAGCCGCGTGACAGGCGCGGATCGCGTGGTCTTCCTGGGAGATAGGCGCACCGAACAGCGCGACGATCCCGTCGCCCATCGCCCGCGTAATCGTGCCCTGGTAGCGGCGCACGGATGCAGTCATGGCGGTGAGGTACGGGGGAGCACGTCAAAAATCTCTTTGCATTCAGACGCTTGTGGATCCCTACATCTAGTGGGCTAGGGGGGTGCCAGAGACCAGATTTATTCCCTTTACGTTTTGCGCTAGTATATTATTGTGTTGCGCAGGCGGCGGCCGGTGCCGGCGCGATCGGGTTCCAATTCGGCATCTTACGCGTGGAGGGGACTGTGGAACTGTTCGACAAGGCGAAAGGCTGGATCGTCCGCATCACGGAGTTGGGCCTCCTGCTCGTCGCCCTCGCCATCGTGCTTCAGATCCTGTTCGGGACGGCGGTGCCGTTCCTGGGCGGGGACATCGTCGGCAATCTCATCAAGTTAGTGAATGCGCTGGGCTCGAACGGCGTGGTGGGTCTCATCGCCATCGCCATCATCCTGTGGCTGTTCAACCGCAAGTGACGCTCGGCCGCGCTTCAATCGCACACACTGGAATAATAGGGGAGAGGAACCATGCACTGGTTCGATAACGCGAAGTCTGTCGTGATCAAGCTGACCGAAATCGGGGTCGCGCTCTTGGCCCTGGCGATCGTGCTGCAAATCCTGTTCGGCTCGACGGTGGCGTTCCTGGGCGGGAACATCGTGTCCAACCTGATCGCCTTCATCAGCGGCCTGGCGAATAACGGATTGATCGGCCTCGTCGCCATCGCCGCCGTGATCTGGATATTGACGCGCCGTTAGGCAATCCGCGCGCCGGTGCCCGCCGCCACCGCCGGCGGGCCCGGCCTCCGCGCACCAAGTCGGCAACAAAAAAAAGGGGCGCCTCGGCCCCCCTTTTCCTTTTCCGGCAGGCGCGGCCAGAACTAGGCCGCCTTCACGCCCTTGTCCTTGAACAGGGTCTCCAGCTCACCCGACTGGAACATGTCGCGCACGATGTCGCAGCCGCCGACGAATTCCCCCTTCACGTAGAGGTGGGGGATCGTCGGCCAGTTGGAGAACTCCTTGATCCCCTGCCGCATCTCCATGCTCTCCAGCACGTTCACGCCCTTGAAGGCGACGCCCATGTGGTTCAACACCCGGACGACCGTCGCCGAGAAGCCACATTGCGGCATGACCGGCGTGCCCTTCATGAACAGGACGACGTCGTTTTCCGCGATGTCCTTGGCGATGTGGCTGTGGGCTTGGTTCTCGGCCATCGGCGTTATCCTTCGCGATCCGTTCGTTCTACTCGGCGCTCGTCTGGAGCGCGAGGGCGTGAAGCTCGTTGCCCATCCGGCCCTTCAGGGCCTGATAGACCATTTGGTGCTGCTGCAGCCGCGATTTGCCCTTGAAGGCGGCCGACACGATGTGCGCCGCGTAGTGATCGCCGTCGCCGGCTAGGTCCTCGATGGTGACGCGCGCGTCGGGCAGCGCCACCTTAATCATGCGTTCGATTTCGGCCGCGTCCATCGCCATCGCAGATGTTCCTTTCCGTCGCGCCCCGCTACGGGCGCGCCATGTAGGCCGGCAGCCAGCCCTCGTGGGCCTCGCGCAGTTCCTTAAGCGATATTGGTTCCGCCCCCAGGCCGGTCAACGCCACCCCGCCCGTCTTGCCCAGGATGCGCGCCGGTACGCCCGCGGCCTTGGCGACGGCCAGGATGGCGTCGGGCGCCGAGGTCGCTAGCACGTAGCGCGCCTGGTCCTCGCCGAACCACCAGCCGTGCGCGGGCACATCCGCGTCTCTCGCCACCCGGCGCGCTAAACATGAAATGAAACTATTCCGGCCGATGCAACGGGGTCCGCCGCGCCGGCTTGCTCAGACCCAGCGGAAAACGGCGGCGGCGTAGAGGATGGCGATGGCGAGCCCGCCCCACAGCGGCGTGCCCATGAAGCCGAGCCAGGCGAGGAAGATGAACGCGCTGCCGAGCAGCGAGATGAACAGCCGGTCGCCGCGCGTCGTATCGAGGCCCAGCACGCCGCGGCGGGGCGCGCCGCCGGGGCCGAAACACTCCCACGCCGACATGGCGCAGAGACAGACGAAGACGAAGACGAAGAAACCGGCCGTCTGCCACGTCCAGGCCATCCAGGAGAGGAGTCCCATGCCTTCCATCGTCCGGCCTCCCGCTCACACGCGGCCAAGGGCGAAGCCCTTGGCGATGTAGTTACGCACGAAATAGATGACGAAGGCGCCGGGGATGATGGTGAGCATCCCCGCCGCCGCCAGCAGGCCAAGCTCGTAGCCCGAGGCGCTGGCCGTCCGCGTCATCGTCGCCACGATCGGCTTGGCCTCGACCGAGGTGAGGGTCTTCGCCAGCAGCAGTTCGACCCAGGAGAACATGAAGCAGAAAAACGCGGCGACGCCGATGCCGGCCGCGATCGTCGGCAGGAAGATGCGCGTGAAGAAGCGCGGGAAGGAATAGCCGTCCACATAGGCGGTCTCGTCGAGCTCCTTCGGCACCCCGGACATGAAGCCTTCGAGGATCCACACGGCGAGCGGCACGTTGAAGAGCGTATGGGCGAGCGCCACCCCGATATGGGTGTCGAACAGGCCGACCGCCGAATAGAGCTGGAGGAACGGCAGCGCGAACACCGCCGGCGGCGCCATCCGATTGGTCAGCAGCCAGAAGAACAGGTGCTTGTCGCCGAGGAACCGATAGCGCGAGAACGCATAGGCCGCCGGCAGCGCCACCACCACCGACAGCACGGTGTTGATGACGACGTAGCTTAGCGAATTGAGGTAGCCGCTGTACCAGACGGGATTGGTCAGGATCTCCACATAGTTGTCGAAGGTGAACTCGCGCGGCCAGAGCGTGAAGGAGCCGAGGATCTCGTTCGTCGACTTGAAGGACATGTTGAGCAGCCAATAGATCGGCAGCATCAGGAAGACGATGTAGGCCGTCGGGATCAGCCAGCCCGGGCGCTTCATGACCGGTCCTCGTTGCGCATCATCAGGGTGTAGAACATCCAGCTCAGGAACAGGATGATCAGGAAGTAGATGATCGACATGGCGCCCGCCGGCCCGAGATCGAACTGGCCGAGCGCGATCTTCTGCAGATCGATCGACAGAAAAGTCGTCGCGTTGCCCGGACCGCCGCCCGTGAGCACGATCACCTCGGTGTAGATCATGAAGCTGTCCATGAGGCGCAACAGGATGGCGATGGTCAGGACATAGCGCAGCTTCGGCAGCTGGATATAGCGGAACACCGCCCAGGCCCGCGCGCCGTCCACCTTGGCCGCCTGGTAAAAAGCGTCCGGGATCGAGCGCAGGCCGGCATAGCAGAGCAGCACCACGAGCGACGTCCAATGCCAGACATCCATGAGGACCATGGTGAACCAGGCGGCGAAGGGCTGGCGCGTGTAGTTGTATTCCAGGCCGATCGCGTTCAGCGAGCGGCCGAGCAGCCCGATGTCCGGCAGCGCCAGGATGTTCCACATCGAGCCGACCACGTTCCAGGGGATGAGGAGCGGCAAGGCCATGAACACGAGGCAGACCGAGACCCACGGCCCCCGGCGCGGCATGGCAAGGGCGATGGCGAGGCCCAAGGGAATTTCGATTGCCAGGATGATCCCGGTGTAGAGAAGCTGGCGCAGCAGCGCCGCATGGAAGCGCTCGGAGCGCAGCACCTCCTCGAACCAGCGCACCCCGGCCCAGAAGAACACGTTGTCGCCGAAGGTCTCCTGGACCGAGAAGTTCACCACGGTCATCAGGGGGATGACGGCGTTGAACGCCACCAGAGCCACCACCGGCAGGACGAAGAACCAGGCCTTCTGATTGAGAGTCTTGTTCATCGCATCAGCCCACCAGCCAGCCATCCTCGTAGACCTGGGTGCGCGTCGGATCGAACTGCACATGCCCGCGGCTGCCCGGAATGGCGGCGCCGTCCGGCACCAGCAGCCGGATCGTCCCTTCGGCGTGGCGCATCTCGACGATGCGGAAGCGGCCGGCATCGGCGACCTTGACCAGGTCGACCGGGATTCCCGTTGGCGCGAACCGCACGAACTCCGGGCGCACGCCGAGTTCGAGCCGTTTGCCGTTGCCGCGATAGGCGGCGGCATTCACCGTCGCCACGGGCGCGCCGGCGAGGAGCGCCTGGCCGTTCTCGACCCGGCAGGGCAGGACGTTCATGCCGGGCGATCCGATGAAGTGCCCGACGAAGACGTGTTTCGGCCGCTCGAACAGGTCGACCGGCGTGCCGATCTGCATGACCGTGCCCTCCTTCATGACCACGACCTGGTCGGCGAAGGTCAGCGCCTCCGTCTGGTCGTGGGTCACGTAGATCATGGTGCGGGCGACGCGGTAGTGCAGTTCCTTGAGCTTCGAGCGCAGCGTCCATTTGAGGTGCGGGTCGATCACGGTCAGCGGCTCGTCGAGCATGATGACCACTACGTCCGAGCGCACGAGGCCGCGCCCGAGGGATATCTTCTGCTTGCCATCGGCGGTGAGCCCGGCGGCGCGCTTCTTGAGCATGCGGTCGAGGTCCAGCATCTGTGCGATCTCCCGCACGGTCCTGTCGACCTCCGCCTCGGCGACGCCGCGGTTGCGCAGCGGAAAGGCCAGGTTGTCGTAGACGGTCATGGTGTCGTAGATGACCGGGAACTGGAAGACCTGGGCGATGTTGCGTTGCTCGGGCGTCGCATCCGTGACGTCGCGGCCGTCGAAGAAGATGCGGCCCTCCGTCGGCCGGATGAGGCCGGAAATGACGTTCAGCAGGGTCGTCTTGCCGCAGCCCGACGGTCCGAGCAGGGCATAGGCGCCGCCGTCGTCCCAATCGAGCGACAGCCTCTTGATCGCCCAGTCGGCCTCGGTCTTGGGGTCGGGCGCATAGCTGTGCCGCAGATCCTGGAGCGTGATCCGGGCCATCAGGCGTTCCCCGCGACGCACCGGCCGTCGGCGCCGAAGAAGAATCCCCGGTCGAGGTCGACATAGAGCCGCGCCATCGATCCGACGGGAAACGGATGGATGCCGTGGGACTGGGAGACCCAGGTCTGGCCATTCATGTCGAAATGCAGCACGCTTTCCGAACCCGAGAGCTCAGCGACCAGCACCCGCCCCTCCAGGCTCGCCGCATCCGCCTTTTGGACGGTCGGCGTGATATGATGCGGGCGAAGGCCGAAGGTGTAGCAACCGTCCGGCAGCGCCGCCGCCGCGCGGCCGGCGCGCCAGGAAAGGCCGCCTTCGAGACGGAGCGTCTCGCCGCTCTTCTCGACCTTCGCCAGATTGATCGGCGGATCGGAGAACACTTGCGCGCTCGCAACCGTGTTCGGGCTGCGATAGATCGCGGAGGTCGCGCCGAACTGGGTCACCCGGCCTTCATGCAGGGTCGCCGTATTGCCGCCGAACAGCAGCGCCTCCATGGGCTCGGTGGTTGCGTAGACGACGATGCAATCCCGGCCGAAGAAGAGCTTCGGCAGCTCGTCGCGCAGTTCCTCCCTCAGCTTGTAGTCGAGATTGGCGAGGGGCTCGTCGAGCAGGATGAGGTCCGACTGCTTGGCGAGCGCGCGGGCGATCGCCGTGCGCTGCTGCTGACCGCCGGACAGCTCGTTCGGTTTGCGCTCCAGCATCGGCGTGAGCCGGAGGAGATCGGCGATCTCGCGAACGCGCGACTCGACGGCCCGGCCGTCCATGCCGGCGACGCGGAGCGGCGACGCGATGTTCTCATAAACGGTGAAATGCGGATAGTTGATGAACTGCTGATAGACCATGGAGACGTTGCGCTTCTGCACCGGCACGCCCGCGACGTTCCGGCCGCGGAATCGGATCTCACCCGTCGAGGGCGGGCTCAAGCCTGCCATCAGCTGCATCAGCGTCGTCTTCCCCGCCAGCGTCGATCCCAGGAGGATGTTGAAACTGCTGGATTCGAGCGTCAGGCTTGTCTCGTGGATATGCGTTTCACCGCCCACACGCTTCGTCACGCTGCGCAGTTCGAGTGACATGGTCTCGATCTAAGTCGTTGCGACCTCAGCCTCAGGCGGCGCGACCCCCCGGAGGACGCACGCGGCGCCCCCCGGGAGGTCCGACCTTCATACGCCGGTCAGGCCTTGCTACTCGGCCCAGCGCTTGACGATCTCCTCATAGGCGATCGTCTCGCCCTGCGGCTTTTCGTTGTCCAGCTTCGCGGCCGGGCCGTTGTCCTTGCCCAGCCACTCCGCAGTATCCTTTTCTTCGTTGAGGCGCGGGCCGCAACCGCCGTAGGTCTGGGCCTGCTCGTCCGCCGCCTGCATGCGGGCCATCACCTGGTCCATCTCGCCGGCGAGCCGGTCCATGGCTTCCTGCGGGGTGAAGGCGCCGGAGTTCACGTCGCCGATCTGCTGCCACCAGATCTGCGCGAGTTTCGGATAATCCGGAACGTTGACGCCCGTCGGCGTCCAGTTCACCCGGTCGGGCGACCGGTAGAACTCGACGAGGCCGCCGAGCTTCGCCGCCCGCTCGGTGAAGGAGTCATGCCGGATCGTGCTGTCGCGGATGATGGTCAGGCCAACCTGGGACTTCTTCACATCGACCGTCTTCGACACCACGAACTGGGCATAGAGCCAAGCGGCCTTGCGGCGATCCACGGGCGTCGACTTGAAGAGCGTCCACGACCCCGCGTCCTGGTAGCCCAGCTTCATGCCGTCCTTCCAGTAGGAGCCGTGCGGCGAAGGCGCCATGCGCCAGAGCGGATTGCCCTGATCATCGACCGTGTTGTTGCCATCGCTCTTGGCCGCGACCATCGAGGCGGTGAAGGCCGTGTACCAGAAGATCTGTTGAGCGACGTTGCCCTGCGACAGCGCCGGCAGCGATTGATAGAAGTCGAGGTCGGCCGCGCCCGGCGGCGCGTACTTGCGCAGCCACTCGTCCCACTTGGCGATGGCGTAGACGGAGGCCGGCGCGTTGGCGCCGCCGCCGCGCGAGACCGACGAGCCCGCGGGATTGCAGGAGCCCTCCTCCATGCGGATGCCCCATTCGTCGATCGGCCGCCCGTTTGGCAGGCCCGCCGAGGTGGAGCCGGCCATGGAGAGCCAGGCATCGGTCATGCGCCAGCCGAGGTCCGGCGCCCGCTTGCCGTAGTCCATGTGGCCATAGATTCTGACGCCGTCGATCTCCTTCACGTCCTCGGTGAAGAACTGGGCGATGTCCTCGTAGGCCGACCAGTTGACGGGCACGCCCAATTCATAGCCGTACTTGGCCTTGAACTTCTCCTTGAGATCGGCACGGTCGAACCAGTCCTTGCGGAACCAGTAGAGATTGGCGAACTGCTGGTCAGGCAGCTGCCAGAGCTTGCCGTCCGGGCCGGTGGTGAAGGACTTGCCGATGAAATCATCGACATCCAGGGTCGGCAGGGTGACGTCCGCCCCTTCGCCCGCCATCCAGTCCGTCAGATTGACGGCGCTTTGCAGGCGAGAGTGGGTCCCGATCAGGTCGGAATCGTTGATGTAGGCGTCATAGAGATTGCGGTTCGTCTGCATCTGCGTCTGAACCGCCTGCACCACTTCGCCTTCGCCAAGCAGCTGGTGATTGACTTTGATGCCGGTAATTTCCTCGAAGGCCTTGGTCAGCACTTCCGACTCGTAGGTATGCGTCGGGATCGTCTCCGACAGCACGTTGACTTCCATGCCCTTGAACGGCTCGGCCGCTTTCACGAACCACTCCATCTCCGCGAGCTGTTCGTCCATCGACAAAGCCGAGGGCTGGAACTCGTTCTCGACCCACTTCTTCGCGGCTTCCATGTCCGCGAAGGCCGGGCCTGCGCCGAACGCCAGCAGCAAGGCCGCGGTCACAATGGTCCTTTTCGACATTCCTGTTACTCCCTATCTCGCGTGCGGCTTGTTGCTTGCGATGCCGGCCGGAGCGCACGCTTGCCCGGTTAGGCCACGATGCACGCCCGGCCGACATGGCCGGGCGGGAATATCAGTCGTCGCCGGCGGCCGCCTTTATCGCGCCGCCGCCTGGCGCGCCGGAGACGCGCCGCTAAACCAATCCTCCAGTGCTGCGACGGTCGCCGGCGCAACATGTAGGCCGAGCTTGGAGCGACGCCACAGGATGTCCGCGGCCGTGCGCGCCCACTCCTGATCGACCAGGTACTCAACCTCGCGCAAATAGAGATCGTCGCCGAAGCAGCGCCCGAGATCGGCCACCGACCGGGCCGGCCCCATCAGGCACGCGGCGCGCGTGCCGTAGGCGCGGGCGTAGCGCCTCGCCAGCGCCGGCGGCAGCCAGGGCCGTTCCCTCGCGAGGCCCGCGAGGAAGAGGTCGAACTCGGCACCACCGATGTCGCCGCCGGGCAGAGGCACCGCATGAGTCCACGCCGCGGCCATCGCGGGAAACCAGGGCTGAAGTTTCGCGAGCGCCTGGAGTGCGAGCTTGCGATAGGTGGTGATCTTGCCGCCGAACACCGAGAGCAGCGGCGCGCCTTCCTGCGCGTCCAACTCCAGCACATAGTCCCGGGTCACTGCGGAGGCGTCTTCGGTTTCGTCGTCGCGCAACGGACGGACCCCGGCGTAGGTCCAGACCACGTCGGCCGGCGTCACCGGCCGCCGGAAATGCCGGGTAGCGACATCGCAGAGATAGTCGATCTCGGTCTCGGCTATCGCGACCGCCGCCGGATCGCCTTCGTAGGCCACGTCGGTCGTGCCGATGAGCGTGAATTTCCGCTCATAGGGAATCGTGAAGACGATCCGCCGGTCGACGTTCTGCAGGATGTAGGCGTGATCGCCCTCGTACATCCGGGGGACAACGATGTGGCTGCCCTTGACGAGCCGGAGGCGATGGCAATGGCCGAGGCCGAGGGTCCGGTCGATGAAATCGGCGACCCACGGCCCGGTCGCGTTCACCAGGGCGCGGGCGCGCAGCCGGCGACGTTCGCCCGATGAGGCGTCGCCGATCTCGGCTTCCCACAAGCCATCGATGCGGCCGGCGCCGACGCAGCGGCTGCGGGTCAGCACCTCGGCGCCGCGATCGGCGGCGTCGCGGGCATTCAGGACGACCAGGCGCGAATCCTCGACCCAGCAGTCGGCGTAGGTGAAGCCGCGCGTGAACTCGGGCTTCAGCGGGGCGCCCAGGAGGCCGTTCCGCAGATCGACCCTGCGCGAGGCCGGCAGGCGCTCGCGGCCGCCGAGATGATCGTAGAAAAACAGGCCGAGGCGGATCATCCAGGCCGGCCGCAGCGACGCCGCGTGCGGCAGCACGAAGGTCAGCGGCCAGATCACATGGGGGGCGTTGCGCAGCAGGAGTTCGCGCTCGATGAGCGCTTCCCGCACCAGGCGAAACTCGCGGTGCTCGAGATAGCGCAAGCCGCCGTGGATCAGCTTGGTGCTGCACGAGGAGGTGGCGCTCGAGAGATCGCCCTGCTCGACCAGGCATACGCGCAAGCCCCGGCCGGCCGCATCGCGGGCGATGCCAGCGCCGTTGATGCCGCCGCCGACAACAAGAAGATCGACGGCATCGCCGCTGCTCTGGCTGCCGACCGGCACGACCTCGCCCCCTGCGCTTCCTCAAACCAACAGGAGGTTGCCAGCCACGGGTTTGCAACCGCCCTGGCCGCTCCCATTCCTTGTGCCGGGAAAGCTACCGCTGCCCCGGCGCTTTCACAATCGAAAATTTCGGTACCCCGGAGGCGCGAAAGCGAAAACGGGCATCAGGCGTCCGCCACATAGAGACAGACGTCGCTCGCATCGATCAGGGCGCGGATCTCGGCCGGCGGCGGGGCGTCGGTGAAGAAGGCATCCAGATCGGCGATCCGGCCGAGGCGGACGAGGGCGTTGCGGCCGAACTTGCTGTGATCGGCCACCAGGAACACCTGCCGCGAATTGGCGATGATCGCCTGGGAGACGCGAACCTCCCGCGGATCGAAATCCAGCAGCGAGCCGTCGCCGTCGATGCCGCTGATGCCGATGATGCCGTAGTCGACCTTGAACTGGTTGATGAAATCGACGGTCGCCTCGCCGATCACCGCGAGGTCGCAGCCGCGCAGCTCGCCGCCGGCGACAACCACCTCCGCGTCGTCCTTCTCGGCAAAGATGCGCGCGACATGCAGATTGTTGGTGATGATGCGCAATCCCCGATGCAGCAGCAGCGCCTGGGCCACCTCCTCCGTGGTCGTGCCGATGTTGATGAAGAGCGAGGCTTCGTCCGGGATGTGCTGCGCCACGACGCGCGCGATGCGCCGCTTCTCCTCATGGCCATGCACCTGGCGTTCCCGGTAGGCGATGTTCTCGACGCTGGACGGCAGGCCGGCGCCGCCGTGATAGCGGCGCAGCAGGTTGCTGTCGCAGAGATTGTTGATATCGCGCCGCACCGTCTGCGGCGTGACCGCGAAACGGTCGGCGAGCGCCTCGATGGAGACGAAGCCGCGCTGGCGCACGAGGTCGATGATCTTCTGCTGCCGGCCGTTGAGCTGCATCGGCGGAAAGCCCGTTCGGTTCGCCGTTCAGGACTGCGGCGGTAGGATAGTTCTCCCCTCCCGGCGTTCGCAAAGGAACATTTCATGACGAACTCGCCCTGCTGGTCGCCGATTGCCGTACCGCGTTCGCGGCGCTGGGCCAGCCGCGCACGGCGCGCGATCGCGTCGCGCCTCAGGCCTTGGCCGTGTTGACCAGGGCGACGCCAACCACGGCGAGCGCCATGCCGCCAAGCGCCACCCACGACAGGGTCTCGTCGAACAGCCACCAGCCCATGACCGCGGTGACCGGCGGAACCAGGTAGAACAGGCTGGCGACGCGCGCCGCCTGGCCGCGCCGGATCAGCACGAACAGCAGGATCACCGAGCCGACCGAGAGCGCCAGCACGATCCACGCCATGGTCAGCGCGAAGGTCGCGGTCCACGTTACACGCACGGTCTCGAACGCGAAGGCGATCGTGGCGATCACCAAGGTCGCCGCGCCGTACTGCACCGCCGTGCCGGCGATCAGATCGGTGCCGGCGCCGAAGCGCTTCTGGTAGAGCGTGGCGGCGGTGATGGCGAGCAGCGCGCCGGTGTTCAGCACGAAGGCGAAGATCGTGCCCTCGCCGAGCCCGAGCTTGTCCTCGACCACCAGTCCGACGCCGGCCAAGCCAAGAAGAAGGCCGCACCAGGCTCGAGCGCCGACCCGCTCGCCGAACCAGCGGCCGACCACCAGCGCGGTCAGCACGGGCTGCAGCCCGACCACCAGCGAGGAGACGCCGGCCGAGACACCGTGCTCGATCGCGGCGTAGACGCCGGCGATGTAACCCACCTGCAAGGCAATGCCGACCAGCGCCTGGTGGCCGAGCGCGGTCCACGTGGCGGGCCAGCGCGAACCGATGGCCAGGGCGATCGCCGCCAGCACCGCCGTGGCGCCGGCGAAGCGCAGGCTGAGCAGGGTGGCTGATTCGGCGTAGGGCAAGCCGAAGCGTGCACCGATGAAGCCGGTCGCCCACAGCACGACGAACAGCGCGGCGATGGCGCGCAGGCCCATGGGACCGAGGCTAGCCATGGTTCACGCGGCGGCGCACGGCGCGGCGCAGGCGGTTCAGCCAGGGCACGCGCAACCCCAGCGCCTCCAAATGATCGACGGTGTTTTCCAGGTAGTCGTGGGCGGTGCCCGTGCGCCCGACACCCTGCACGATCAGCTCGACGCAGCGCTCCATGGGCAGCCGGCCGGCGTACTGCACGTGATCGCCGACGGTGACGTAGGTGTAGGCCGCGACGCGGCGTGGCGTGGCGCTCTTGCCCCCATGGCCCTCGGCGTGGACGCGGATCGGCACCAATCGCCGCCGGTAGACCTGGTGCGGGATCTCGCGTGCGTCGAGATAGGCAAGCGTGGCGAGGGCATCCATGCCCGCCACGCGGTACGCGATACCCCGGCAGCTGCCGCCCGGTTCCAGCCCCAGCACCAGTCCCGGTCGCTCGGGCGTCCCACGGTAGTAGTGGCTGTAGACGCTGAGCATGCGATGATAGCCGTGCAACAGGGCCGGCGCCCGTTCCACGAAGGCGAACCCCGGCTGCCACATGAGCGAGCCGTAGCCGAACACCCAGATGTCGCCGTCGCTCGATGTAATGGGCGTCGCTATGGCTTTACCCCGCCGTGGACGCGCGGCTATAACGCCACCCTCACGCGGCCGCAACCCCAGGTTTCCGCCCCATGCTCCGCCGTTTCGCCCTTCCGGTCCTGATCCTCGTCGCCGTCGGGGGCTACGTCGTCTACTGGTACCAGGTCGCCGCCCGCGTGCCCGACTGGATCGTGCAGTGGGCCGATCAGGCGCGTGCGCGGGGCTATCACGTGGACTATGGCGCCGTCGACGTGGGCGGCTTTCCCTTCAAGCTTCAGGTCAGCGTGGCCGACGTGACCTTCGGCCACGATGACGGGCAGGGCACGGCGCTGTGGCGCGGCGCGTTCGTACGCGGCCTGGTCAAGCCGTGGGATTTCGACCGCGCCCTGCTGACCATCCCCGACGAACACACGTTGGAGCCGGCGGTCGGTGGCCCACTCACCATACGCCAGGCGGTGAACCAGACCGTGCTGGTGCTCGACGACGGGGCGCCGCGCGTTGTCGCGGTCGATCTGCGCGACGTGACGATCGAGGACGCGGCGGGCACGCGCTCGACCCTCGGTGCCGTCGAGGTGCGTTTCGAGCGGGACGAGACCGACGACGACCAGGATCGGCGCACCGTCGGCGTCAAGCTGATCGGCGTCGATCCGGGCGTCGCCATCGCGCCGGGCATGCCGGCTCTGATCGACGAGTTCACGGCGGTGGCGCGTCTGGTTGGCGCCCCGCCCGAGGCGGTGGCGCGCGAAGCGCTTGGCCGCTGGCGCGATGAGGGCGGCGTGGTCGAGTTCGACGTGGTGCGGGTGCGCTGGGGCGCGCTTGATCTGGTGGCAGACGGTACCGCGACGCTGGACGACCAGTTCCGGCCGCTGTTCGCCTTCACGGTCGACGCCGCCGGCTGGGACGTCGGCCTCGAGGCCGCGACCGCCGCCGGCGCGTTGCCACCGGGCCAGGCGTTCGCCATCGGTGCCGCGCTCAACGCCATCGCCAAGCGCGAAGAAACCGGCGTCGATCACGCGACGATCGCGGTGTCGGCCCAGGACGGACAGGTGTTCGTCGGTCCGCTTGCCGTTGGCCGCCTGCAGGCCCTGGCAGTGCCCTGAACGATCAGGCTTGGCCGGCGTCGATGATGCCGCGGCGCACCGCGCGCGTGCGCATGAACCAGCGCTCCAGCGTCTCGCCATCGCCCCAGCGGATGGCGCGCTGAAGCTGCGTCAGGTCCTCGGTGAAGCGCTGCAGCATGGCCAGCACCGCTTCGCGGTTGTTCAGGAACACATCGCGCCACATCACCGGGTCCGACGCCGCGATGCGCGTGAAGTCGCGGAAACCGGACGCGGCGAACTTGATGACCTCGCGCTGGGTCGCCTGCTCCAGGTCGGTGACCGTGCCGACGATGGTGTAGGCGATCACATGGGGGAGGTGCGAGGTGATCGCCAGGATCTGATCGTGATGCCGGGCGTCCATGATCTCGATGGTCGAGCCGGCGGCGCGCCAGAGCGCCGCCACGCGCTCGACCGCCGCTGGGTCGGTGCCGGGCTCGGGCGTCAGGATGCACCAGCGGTTGCGGAACAGCGTGTCGAACCCGGCCTCGGGCCCGGAATGCTCGGTCCCCGCGACCGGGTGGCCGGGCACGAAGTGCACGCCCGCCGGCAGGTGGGGCGCCACGTCCGCGATGGCGCACGCCTTCACCGACCCAACGTCGGTGACGATGGTCCCGGGCGCGAGCGCGGGCGCGAGCGCCTGGACGACGGCGCGGTAAGCGCCGAGCGGCGTCGCGATCACCACCAGGTCGGCGCCGCGCACGGCCTCAGCCAAGTCGTCGGTCACCGTGTCCGCCAAGCCGAGCTCGACAACCTTGTCGAGCGTCGCGCGCGACCGGGCGGCCGCGACGATCGAGCGCGCGAGGCCGTCGCGGCGCACGACGCGGGCGAGCGACGAGCCGATCAGGCCGATGCCGATCAGGGCGATCCGTTCGAACGGCGTGGTCATGGCGCCCTCATGAAGTCGGTCAGGGCCGCGACGAAGGCCTTGATCTCGGCCGGCTTGCCCACGGTCACGCGCAGGCAATCGGGCAGGCCGTAGCTGCCCAACGGCCGGACCAACACCTTGCGCGCCGCGAGGAAGCGGTGCGCCGAGCCCGCGTCCTTCGGCGCGGCGCCGAAGCGGATCAACACGAAATTGCCGATCGACGGCAGCAGCTCGAGCCCGAGCGCCGCGATCGCGCGCGAAAGGCGCGGCAGCCAGCGGCTGTTGTGTTCACGCGCGCGCGTCTCGTGCGCCGTATCGGCCAGCGCCGCGAGCGCCGCGGCGATGCCGACGTTGGAGACGTTGAACGGCCCGCGCACGCGATTCAGCACGTCGACCAGTGCCGGTGCGCCGTACGCCCAACCCACGCGCAGGCCGGCCAGGGCGTAGATCTTCGAGAACGTGCGGGTCATCACCACGTTCTCGTGACGCGTGACGAGCTCCAACCCGCTCTCGTACATCGGATCGGTGGCGTACTCCGCGTACGCCGCGTCGATGACCAGAAGCACCGAGGGCGGCAGGGCCCGGTGCAACCGGGCGATCGCGTCCTTGGTCAGCCAGCTTCCGGTCGGGTTGTTCGGGTTGGCGATGAACACGATGCGCGTGCGCGGCGTGAGCGCCGCCAGCATGGCATTCGGGTCCGTACACAGGCTCTTCTCGGGCACGCTGATGGGGGTCGACCCGGCGCTGCGCGCCGCGATCGGGTACATGACGAAGCCGTGCCGGCTGTAGATCACCTCGTCGCCGGGCCCGGCGTAGGCGCGCGCGAGGTAGCCGAGCAGCTCGTCCGAGCCGGCGCCGCACACGATACGGTCGGCCGCGATGCCGTGACGTGCCGCCAGCGCCTCGCGCAAGCCCGACGCGCTCGGATCGGGGTAGCGGTTGATCGTCGCCGCCGCCTTGCGCGCCGCGGCCACTGCCGCCCGGCTCGGGCCGAAGGGCGACTCGTTGGATGACAGCAGGACCGTGCCGGGAGCGTCCTCCAAGCCAACGGCCCGACCCGGGACGTAGGGCGCGATGTCCAGGACACCGACGCGCGGAACCAGGGCGCCCATGTCAGCGGTCCTGCGCCTCGATCATTCTGATCGGGATGGCGAAGGAGCCCAGTCGCACGACGCGCGGCAGCGCCTTGCCGATCACGGCCTCCAATTCGGCGAACCGGCGGTCGTCCGTGCCCACGTGGCCGCTGACTTCGATCAGCGCCAGTCGCGCGCTCTCGTCCTTGGGAGCCGACCAGGCGGCCAAGTCCTTCGCCTCGAAACCCGCCTTGGCCAGGGATTCACGAAGCCTCGTCCGGCTCAGGTCCTGGTCGAGCTCGAGCGCGAACAGCGTGGCGTCCTCGCCGGTCGGCTCGTAGGCGACACGGGCGATGGCCAGCGCGCCCAGGTCCTCGAACCGCCCGGCCGCGTTGTCGACAAAGGGCAGACGCGCCACCACGCGCGGGGTTTCGGCCTCGGCGCCCATCAGCAGCGGCCACCACGGCTCGGGCTCGCCGTCCGAGGGCAGCGCCAGCACGCCGATCGCCGCGCGCCGCTCGGCCACCTCGCGCACCACGCGGCGGGCCGAACGGTTCAGGGTCATGTGAGTCGCGCTGCCGAAGTGATCGCGCGCCACGTCCCAGTAGCCGACCGACTTCTCGGGCGCGTGGACGGCCACCGAGAACGACTGGCCCGAGCGCGCCGCGCCGCTGATCAATTCGCACCAGATGCGCACCAGAGCGTGACCGGGGAAGGGTCCACGGTGCCGGTGCAGCAGGCGGCGCAGGACGGAGGCCTCGCACGCCGGATGGATCGCCGACGCACCGTCGGCCGAACGCGCGCGGATGCTGGCCGCCAGGTCGGCGCGGCGCATGACCAGGTCGTGCATCGCGTCGTCGATGGCGTCGATCTCGCGGCGCAGATCGTCGATGGGTGGCTCGGGCGAGGCCATGGTCCGGTGCGGGTTGGCTGAGCGCGTAGTGGTAGCGGACGCATCCGACAAAATCAAAGAATACATTGACATGGGCAGAGGGCGGGACCTAGTCATGCCGCGATCCGGAAACCCTGGCGAACCATCGCTTCGATGATCGACGCCGCGCCCCGACCCGCCGCCTCCGGCGCGACCACGCTCGACAGCCATGCGCTGCCGGGGCCGCGCGTCGTGCTGGGCGTGGACGCGCCGCTCCGGCTCGACGGCGGGGCCGAGCTCGGGCCGTTCACGGTGGCCTATCAATCCTACGGCCGCCTGAACGCGGAACGGTCGAACGCGATCCTGGTGTGCCACGCTCTGACCGGCGACCAGTACGTGGTCGGGCCGCACCCGGTCACCAGCAAGCCTGGCTGGTGGGAGGCCGTGGTCGGCCCCGGCAAGGTGCTCGACACCCGGCGCTACTTCGTGCTGTGCGCCAACGTGCTGGGCGGCTGCATGGGGACCACGGGTCCGCGTGAGATCGACCCGCGCACGGGCCGGCGCTTCGACCTCGGCTTTCCGGTGATCACGGTCCGCGACATGGTGCGAGCCCAGGCCATGCTGCTCGATCACCTGGGCATCGACAGCCTGTTCTGCGTCATCGGCGGGTCCATGGGCGCCATGCAGGTGCTCGAATGGGCGGCCAGCTTCCCGGATCTGGTGTTCAGCGCCGTGCCGATCGCCGGCTCGGCGCGCCATTCGGCTCAGAACATCGCGTTCCACGAGGTCGGGCGCCAGGCGATCATCGCCGACCCGGACTGGTGCGGAGGATCCTACGCCGACCAGGGCCGGCGCCCCGAACGCGGCCTGGCCGTGGCGCGCATGGCGGCCCACATCACGTATCTGTCCGAGATCGCGCTGCACCGCAAGTTCGGTCGGCAGCTGCAGGATCGCGAGCGGCTGAGCTACGGCTTCGAGGCCGATTTCCAGGTCGAGAGCTACCTGCGCTTTCAGGGAGCGAGCTTCGTCGAACGCTTCGACGCCAACTCGTACCTCTACATCACGCGCGCCATGGACTATTTCGACCTGGCGCGCGACGTGGGCGGCCCGTTGGCCTTGGCCTTCCAGGGCACCAAGACGCGCTTCTGCGTCATCTCGTTCTCCAGCGACTGGCTGTTCCCCACCGCCGAGAGCCGCGACGTGGTGCGCGCCCTGAACGCCGCCGCCGCCAACGTCTCCTTCGTCGAGGTGCAGTCGGACAAGGGCCACGACGCGTTCCTGCTCGAGGAACCGGAGTTCCACGCGACGCTCGCTGGATTCTTGGCCGGCGCGGCCGAGCATCGCGGGCTCGCGCGCGCGTGACGGCCGAATTGCGCCGCGACCTGCGTCTGGTCGCGGATCTGGTGCCGGCGGGTGCCCGTGTCCTCGACATCGGCTGCGGCGACGGGATGCTGCTCGAGACGCTGTGGCGCGAGAAGGGCTGCGATGGCCGTGGCATCGAGCTCAGCATGGCCGGTGTGAACGCCTGTGTGACGCGCGGCCTGGCGGTGATCCAGGGCAACGCCGACACCGACCTGGCGGACTATCCCGACACGTCCTTCGACATGGTGGTGCTCAGCCAGACGCTGCAGGCGGTGCGCCGGCCGCGTCGCGTGTTGGAACAGATGCTGCGCATCGGCAGCCGGGCGATCGTATCATTCCCCAACTTCGGGCACTGGAGCGCGCGCTGGCAGCTTGCCTGGCGCGGCCACGTGTCCGGTGGCGGCCTGGTCGACGAACCATGGTACCGCACGGCCAACATCCACCCATGCTCGATCGCCGACTTCGTCGATCTCTGCGTGCGCGCCGAGATCGCCATCGAACGCGGCTGGACCATGGGCCGCGATGGCCCGCCGCGGCCGATCCGCGCCGGCGCGAACCTGTTCGCGCGCGAGGCCGTGTTCCTGTTGGCCCAGGCCTAGGGCGGTTTCCGTCTTTTTGTAGGCACGAACTGTCACTCCCGGGCGCCGCGGACGCGGCGAACCGGGGGTCCAGGGCCATTGTTGAGGCGAGCGCCCCTGGATCCCCGGTTCCGCTCTTCGGTCGGCCCGGGGATGACACATGGAATGGCTCTGGGATTCCTGAAGCCGGTCTAGGACAACGTCCGGTCGGCGCGATGCGCGCCCGGCAGCGCCAGGGCGGCGCGCAGACGGGCGCGCCGCGCCCGCTTCACCGCGGGCGTCGCCAGGTAGATCTGCTTGGTCGCCTCGACCAGGATCACGCCGGCGAAGGGCAGGCCCCAGCGATGGCCGATCTTCTCCCACGCGCCGGCGGCGCGCAGCGTGAGCCGCAGGTTGCTGGGCGGCACGTAGAGCGCCGCCGACGCGGAGACGGGCGAGAACAGGCTGTCGCGCAGAAGCCGCGTGAGTTGGCCCTCGCTGTAGGTGTGGCCGTGGGCGAAGGGGTTGTTCTCCACCCGCGCCCACAGGCCGCGGCGGTTCGGCACCACCACCAGAAGCCGGCCGTTGCCGGCCATGACGCGCCACACTTCGCGCAGCATGGCGCGCAGGCTCTCGGTCGCCTCGACCGCGTGCACCAGCAGCACACGGTCGAACGTCTCATCGGGAAAGGGCAGCTCGATCTCGTCGGCCAGGCATACCCGCGCGGGGCCATCGTCCGGCCAGCGCACCACGCCCTGGGGCGCCGGCATGGCCGCGACCGTGCGCGCCGCCTCGTCGCGCAGGCCGCGCATGTAGGGCGTGGCGTAGCCGAGACCCAGCACGCTGAGCCCGGCCACCGATGGCCAATGCTCGCGTATGCGGTTGCGCACCTGGCGCCGCGCCACTTGGCCGAGAAAGCCGTTGTAGAAGACGTTGAGATCGACGACGTCTTGGTACATCGTCGCGCGAGATTAGCACAGCTCGCACGGGGCGCCGCGCCGATCATGGGATCGCTCGAGATCGTCCAGATTCCCGTCCTGACGGACAACTATGTCTATCTGGTGCACGAGCCCTCGACCGGCGCGACCGGCGTGGTCGACCCCGCCGTGGCCGAACCGGTGCTGGCGGCGCTGGGCACGCGCAGCTGGCGCCTCGGCCACATCCTCAACACCCACCATCACGGCGATCACGTGGGCGGCAACCTGGCGCTCAAGCAAGCGACTGGCGCCACCGTGGTCGGCCCGCGCGCGGATGCCGCACGCATCCCCGGCCTCGACGTCGCGGTCGGCGACGGCGAGACCGTGCGGCTGGGCGCCGCCGAGGCGACCGTGTTCGACGTGCCCGGCCACACGCGCGGCCACATCGCCTACTGGTTCCGCGCGGCCGATGCCCTCTTCTGCGGCGACACGCTGTTCGCGCTGGGTTGCGGCCGCCTGTTCGAAGGCACGCCGGTTCAGATGTGGGCCAGCCTGACCAAGCTGCGCGGTCTGCCCGACGCGACGCGCGTTTACTGCGCGCACGAGTACACCCAGTCCAACGCCCGCTTCGCCCTGACCGTGGAGCCCGACAACGCCGCGCTGGTCGCCCGTGCCAGTGCCGTCGATGCCGCGCGCGCCCGGGGTCGGCCCACGGTGCCCTCGACGCTCGTCGAAGAACGTGCGACCAACCCTTTCCTCAGGCCCGACAGCGCCGCGATCCGCCGCCGTCTTGGCCTGGCCGCCGCCGAGGACGCGGCGGTGTTCGCCGAAGTCCGCCGCCGCAAGGATCAGTTCTAGGGAGACTGTCATGCCGATGAAACTGCGCTTTTCGCCAACCTCGCCCTACGTCCGCAAGGTCGTCGTCACCGCCGCCGAAAAGGGGCTCGCCGACCAGCTCACCCTGGTCAAGACCAACGCCGCCGATCCCGCCTCGGGGCTCGAGCGCGACAACCCGCTCGGCAAGGTGCCGGCGCTCGTGCTGGAGGACGGCTCGTCGCTTTTCGACAGCCCGGTCATCTGTGAGTACCTCGACGGCCAGGCCAAGGGTCGCAAGCTGATCCCCGCGCGCGGGCCCAAGCGGTTTGCGACGCTCAAGCTGCAGGCGACCGCCGACGGCGTGCTCGACGCCGCCATCCTGGTCATGGGCGAACGGCGTCAGCGCCCCGAGGACAAGCAGCACCAGCCGTTCATCGAGAAGCAGATGAAAAAAGTCGGCAACGCGCTCGATTCCTTCGAGCGTCTGCTCGAAGCCAAACAGATCGGCCGCGCGCCCACCATCGGCACGATCAGCATGGGCTGCGCGCTCGGCTATCTCGACTTCCGCTTCCCCGACTACAAGTGGCGCAAGGGTCGGCCGAAGCTGGCGCGCTGGTACAAGTCCTTCGCCAAGCGCCCGTCGATGGCCGGCTCGGTGCCCAAGGACGCGGCCTAGGTTTTCCGGTCACAGGACCGTCGCAAGCAACTTGCCCGATCGGACCCGTTCAGATCGGGCGGGCCGAGCGTAACGCTAGGTCAGGTACTGGCCGCCGTTCACCGTCAGCGTCGAGCCGGTGACGAACCCGGCGTCGTCGGCGACCAGGAACAGCACGGCGCGCGCGATCTCCTCGGCCTTGCCGAGCCGGCCCACGGGGATCTTGGCGACGATCGCCTTCAGCACGTCCGGCGGCACGGCCTGCACCATCTCGGTGTCGATGTAGCCCGGGCAGATGGTGTTGACGGTGATCCCCTTGCGTGCACCCTCCAGCGCCAGCGCCTTGGAGAAGCCGATAATGCCGGCCTTGGCGGCGGAGTAGTTGGCCTGGCCGAACTGGCCGGCCTGGCCGTTGATCGACGAGATGTTGACGATGCGGCCAAAGCTGCGCTCGCGCATGCCGTCGATCACGGCACGGCACGTGTTGAAGCAGCTCGACAGGTCGACGCGCACGACCTCGGACCATTGTTCATCGGTCATCTTGTGCAGCGGCACATCGCGCGTGATGCCGGCGTTGTTGACCAGCACGTCGACGGGGCCTAGATCCGCCGTCACCTTGCCGACGCCGGCCTGGGTCGCGGCGAAGTCGCCGACATCCCAGCCGTAGCTCGGGATACCGGTCGTGGCCGTGAATGCGTCGGCCTTCACCTTTTTGCTGCCGTAGTTGGCGGCGACCCGATAGCCGGCGTCCTTGAGCGCGCCACTGATCGCCGCGCCGATGCCACGCGTCCCACCCGTGACCAGGGCAACCCGAGCCATCCTTGCCGCCCCCGCCTAGTCGCGCGCCACGCACATGGCGATGCCCATGCCGCCGCCGATGCACAGGGTGGCCAAGCCCTTCTTGGCGCCGTGCCGGCCCATCTCGTGCAGCAGCGTCACCAGCACCCGCGCGCCCGAGGCACCGATCGGGTGGCCGATGGCGATGGCGCCGCCGTTGACGTTGACCTTGGCCGGATCCCAGCCCAGATCCTTGTTGACGGCGCACGCCTGGGCTGCGAACGCCTCGTTGGCCTCGACCAGATCCAGGTCCTCGATCGACCAGCCGGCCCGCTTGAGCGCGGCGCGGCTGGCGGGAATTGGGCCCGAGCCCATGATCGCCGGGTCGACGCCGGCTTGGGCCCACGACACGATGCGCGCGAGCGGCTTGAGCCCGCGCTTGGCGGCTTCCGCCGCGCTCATCAGCACGACCGCCGCGGCACCGTCGTTAATGCCCGAGGCGTTGCCGGCGGTCACGGTGCCGTCCTTCTCGAAGGCCGGGCGCAACTTGGCCAGCGCATCGACGGTCACGCCCTTGCGCGGGTACTCGTCCTCGGCGACGACGATGTCATCCTTGCGCGTCTTGATCGTGACCGGGACGATCTCGTCCTTGAACTTGCCGGCCTTCTGGGCCGCCTCGGCCTTGTTCTGGGACGCGGTGGCGAAGGCGTCCTGGTCAGCGCGGGTGATCTGCCACTTGCGCGCCACGTTCTCCGCGGTGTTGCCCATGTGGTAGCCGTTGAAGGCATCCCACAGGCCGTCCTTGATCATGGTGTCGACGAACGCCGTGTCGCCCATCTTGGTGCCGTTGCGCAGATGGGCGCAGTGCGGCGCTTGGCTCATGCTCTCCTGGCCGCCGGCCACGACGATGGAACTGTCGCCGTTGATGATTGCCTGGTAGCCGAGCGCGACGGTTCGCAGGCCCGAACCGCACAGTTGGTTGACGCCCCAGGCCGGTACCTCGACGGGCACGCCGGCGTTGACCGAGGCCTGGCGCGCCGGGTTCTGGCCCTGCCCGGCGCTCAGGATCTGGCCCATGATGACCTCGCTGACCTCGGCGGGCGCCACGCCGGCGCGCTCGAGGGCCGCCACGATGGCGACCTTGCCCAGGTCGTGGGCGGGCAGCGCGCTCAACGAACCGTTGAACGAACCGACGGGCGTGCGCGCGGCGGATGCGATGACGATATCGGTCATGGGAACAGCACCTCACGGGTGGCCGAGGACGGATCGCCGACCACCTTTTACCATCACGATGAGGTTTGCAACCGCACCAGCCAGTCGCCCAACGGGCGCCACAGCGTCACCTCGGCGTTGCGTCCGGCCACCATGCCGACGTGCCCGGCGGCGGGGCGCAGCACGTCGGGGCCAGGCAGGGCGGCGACCAGCGCCTCGGCCGAGGCAGGCGGCACGATGCGGTCGCGCGCCGGCACCACCACCAGCGTGCGCCCGGTCCACGCGGCGGGCTCGACCGGCGCGCCGGCGATGCGCCAGGTCCCGCGCACCGGTTCGTTGTCGCCGTACCAGCCGGCCAGGCATTCCTCGGCCACGGGGCCGGCCAGGGGCACGCCGTCGTTGAGCCAGTCCTCGAGCGCCACGAACACGGCGGTCTCGGGGGCCTCGGGGTCGAGCCGGGCGAAGGCACGCATCTTGCCCGGTACCTGCAACGGGTCGCTGCCCGCCAGCAGGGTCTGGATCATGTCCACCGGCAGCACATCCAGCGCGCGCAGCGCCGCGCGCGCGCCCGGCAGGGCGAACAGGCGGGCGAAGGCCGGGGCTTCCTGGTGGAAATCCCACGGTGTCGCCAGCAGGGCGAGGCCCGCGACGTCGCCCGCCCGGCGTAGCGCCAGCGCCAACGCCAGCAGGCCACCCATGCAGTAGCCGACCACGATTGGCCGTCGGCCCGTGGCGGCCAGCACGGCGTCCAGCGTGCCTTCCAGGCGTCCCGCTACGTAATCCGTCAGGGTGAAGCGGCGCTCGACCTCGCCGGGCGCGTCCCAATCCACCAGGAACGGGCGCAAGCCGCGCCGCGCCAGGGCGCGCAGCAGGCTGCGCCCCGGCGCCAAGTCCAGGATGTAGGCGCGGTTGATCAGCGACGGCACGACCAGGATCGGCGCACCGCCGCGCGGCCGGTAGTCCAGGAGCCGCGTGGTGCCGGCGCGCCAGGCTTCACGCACGCGCGCCGCGCGCCGCGCGTAACCGTGACGGTGAT
The DNA here is from genome assembly GCA_016869675.1 of Alphaproteobacteria bacterium. GTDB lineage: Bacteria > Pseudomonadota > Alphaproteobacteria > SP197 > SP197 > VGDP01. Next base: position 25,096 of record VGDP01000008.1, read on the forward strand.
AGGACCCGACGCCGTCCACCAGCTCGCGCAGGCGCCGTTCCGCCTCGGTGGCGACGGCGTGGGAGAGAGCTTCAGGATCGGCGCGCGCGAGGTCCCGGGCGAGCGCCGCGCCGGCGTCGGCCAGGCTTGGCGTCCAGGGCAGCGAGCCGCTCCTCGCAAAGGGCAAGGCGGCCAGCGAGCTCGTCGAGACGAGCCACGACGTCGCCAGGTGCAGCGGCAGGGGCCGCGGCCCGCGCCGTGCCGTTGGCGCCACCGTCATGGTCGCCGACCGCGCCATGCGCGGCGGCGAACGGCGCCATGAAGCGCAGCGCCAAGTCGACCAGCGTCGGGTCGGACGCCATGGCCGCCACCTGCTGCTGCCACAGGTCGAGGAAGCGCCGCGCCAGCTCGGTCGTGTCGTCGGACCCGGTCATGAGCCGAGTATAACCGGTTCGCCCCACTGCGCGCGCGAAGGCCATCACCCGCGGGGGTCCCACCATGTATGATGGTCGGGCGAAACGAGGGAGGCGCTGACATGGCCGATGTAACCGAAGGCTCCAAGGAACGCGTCACGATCAAGAAGTACGCCAACCGCCGCCTCTACAACACGGCGACGTCCAGCTACGTGACGCTCGACCATCTGTGCCGCATGGTCAAGGAGGGCACGGACTTCGTTGTCTACGACGCCAAGACCGGCGAGGACATCACCCACGCCGTGCTGACCCAGATCATCGTCGAGGAGGAGACCAAGGGCCCGAGCCTGCTGCCCATCGGCTTCCTGCGCCAATTGATCGGGTTCTACGGCGACAACCTGCAAAGTTTCGTGCCGCGCTACCTCGAGATGAGCATGGCGGCGTTTACGCGCAACCAGGAGGACTTCCGCAAGGTGCTCCAGGAGGCATTCGGCGGCTTCTATCCGTTCGGTCAGTTCGAGACCATGGCCAAGGACAACGCCGCCATGTTCCGCAACGCGCTCGGCATGTTCTACCCGTTCGCGCGGCAGGCCGCGGGCGCCGCGGATCACGAACCCGGCAAGGAAGGCGGCGAGGTCGGCGCGCTGCGCGCCCAGTTCGACGCGTTGCAGAAGCAGATCGACGCGCTGGCCAAGAAATCCGAACGCTGAGTCCGCATCACAACGCCGCGAGCGCCGCCGCCGCGGCCGCCTGGCCGGCTCGCACCGCCCCGTCCATCTGGCTTAGAAAACGCGTCGCCGCCTCGGCGCCCGCCAAGTGGAGACGACCGCACGCGGCGCGCATCCCGACGCCATACGTCGTCCAGGTGCCCGTCGCCGCGGTCGACACGCAGCCACGGCTGTAGGGCTCATGCGCCCAGTAGCAGTCGGCGATGCCGAGCGGCCGTCGCGCCGGGGCACCCAAGGCGGCGGCAAGTCGGTCGAGCATGATGGCGTGACGCTCGGCCACGGGCATGGCACCCAGCCGCACGGACTCGTCTTAGTCGATCAGGGCCGCGATGCGTCCGGTCCCCTGGCCGATCGAACTGTCGAAGGCCTTGAACGCGGGTGTCACCAGCAGGTCGAACGGGGCGCGGTCGCACCAGAAGGGGCGCTCGTACACCACCTCGACCTTGATCTTGCTGCGGATCGGGAAGCGCTGCGTCAGGTAGTCGCGCTCGACCGGCAAGGGCGGGTCGTAGGCGATGCGCCCCGCCAGCGCCGGCGGCAGGGCGACGATGACTTGGCGGGCTTCGACTGTGGACGTGCGCGTCCACAGCCCCGCGCCGGATCCGTCCTGCGCAAAGCCGTGGACCGGGGCGTTCAGGCGCACCGCGTCGCCCAGTGCATCGGCCGCACGCATGGCCACGCCTTGGGAGCCGCCGACGAACAGCTCGTTGTCGTGCGGCTCCTGGCCGAGCCCGAGCATGGCCGCGAAGCCGCCGTTGGCGTGCGCGTAGAACAGCGCGTGCAGCAGCGACACCTCGGCCGGTCGGCCCATGAACCCCTCGACCACGGCGCTGACGAGCCGCTTCGCTCCATCGTGCAGGTCGGCGTCCGAGAGCCAGGACGCGACCGTCTCGCGGTCCCAGGCGCGTGCCTGGGGTGCGGTCCACGGCGCCTCGGCGGGGACCGTCGCGGCCATGGCGTCGACGGCGGCGATGCCCTCGGCGGCGGGCCCGGTGCGGGGCAGGGCGGGAACCGGCTCGGCGGGGCCCAGGTCGCGGTCGGCCGACAGGTCCTGGCCCGCGTCGGGCTTGGTGACGACGGCGATGCCCAGCTCGGCCGCCAGGGTCTTGATGGCGTCCTGGCCGGGGCCGGTCCATTCGGCGCCCAGATCCACGGCCTCGCCGCCGAGGATGGGGCTCCAGGTTCGGCCGCCCACGCGGTCGCGCGCTTCGAGCACGACGACACTGCGGCCGGCCCGAGCCACCGCGCGCGCCGCCGCCAAGCCCGACAAGCCCGCCCCGACGACGGCCACATCGACACGCTGACTCATGGGACAACCCGGGCTACAAGGATGCGTATACAAGACCGAGGGTACGAAATGGCCGATCGTCTTGCATCCGTGATGAGCGAAGCCGAGCGTCGGGCGGTCCGCGCGCCGCTTGCCAACGCGCTGACCTTGCCCGCCCAGGCGTTCACATCGCCCGACCTCTTCGCGCTAGAGGTCGAGCGCATCTTCCGCCGGCGTTGGACCGCCGTGATGTTCGCCGCCGCGCTACCCGGTTCCGGCGACGCGCGCCCATTCGAACTCTTCGGCATGCCGCTGTTCGCGGTGCGCGGGGCTGACGGCCGGCTCCGCGTCTTTCACAACATCTGCCCCTACGACGGCTGCTCGCCGCGCCCTACTGGGATGGCACGCCCGAAGGCCGGCCCGAAGGTCTGGGCGGACGTTCCGTGGATTTGGTCAAAGTGCCGAGCGCCGAACGGCTCGGCGTCATGTTCGTCGATCTGGACGGCGCGGCGGGTTCCATCGATTCCTGGCTCGCCCCGCTGCGCGCGCTGATCGGCCAGGACTTCGCAATCGATGCCGTCGTCGCGGCGCGTGATGCTGACGGCACCGCCCTGATCGAGGAACGCACGGTCCGCGCCAACTGGAAGACGTACCAGGAGAACGCGTCGATCAACGTTCTCCACGAATCGTTCACCCACGAGCTCTACCACAAGTCACCGGAGGTGCCGCGCATCGCGAGCGGCAAGCCCAAGTTCACCAACCATCTCGATGGCTCACTCGTCGCCTTCAGCTATGCCGACGAGGACACGGCCAACACCTACGAACGCCTGCCGCTGCCTCACGCCGGACTTGCGCCCGACCGGCCGCCCCGACGTGGCTACTTCGCCACGCTCTACCCCAACATCAACGTTCCCACCCATAGCGTGTTCGTGAAAGTCAACCTGTGCGTGCCCATGGCGCCGGCCGAAAGCCGCCTGCATCACCTGTTCTTCTTCCGGCCCGAGGCAGTCACGCGGCCCGACTTCAACGCGATCGAGCGCCATCTGCGCGAATCGTTCCATCAGGTCTACGGCGAGGACAAGGTGGCCATCGAAGCGGTGCAGAAGGCACGCGCCTCGCCGGTCGCGCGCCAGCACTTCTACGCGCCCTTGTGGGATGCCCAGCATCATCGCTTCAACCAACTCGTGCTGGACGACCTGGAGCGACCCTGAGGCGCACCGCCGCTACGCCGTGTCGCCCGCCTTGCGGTAGGGCGAGTGGTGCTCGGTCAACAAGCGGATCTCGCGGTCCACATGGGCGGCCTCGCGGCGCACGAAGTCCTCGACCGCGTGGCGCAGGCCAGCGTGGGCGATCCAATGCCCGCTCCAGGTGGGTCGGGGCAGGTAGCCGCGCGCGAGCTTGTGTTCGCCCTGGGCGCCCGCCTCGACGCGCTTCAGCTTGTGGGCGATGGCGAACTCGATCGCCTGATAGTAGCACGCCTCGAAGTGCAGGAACCGGTGGTCCTCCAGACAACCCCAGTTCCGGCCGTAGAGCACGTCCGCCCCGATCAGGTTGAGCGCGCCGGCCACAGGGACCTCGTCGCGGAACGCCATGACCAGGGCGATCCGGTCGGCCATGGTCGCGCCGATCGCTTCGAAGAAGGGACGCGTCAGGTAGGGGCGCCCCCACTTGCGTCCGCCCGTGTCCATGTAGAACGCGAAGAACGCGTCCCAGTGCGCCGGCTTGATGTCCGCTCCGGTCAGCACCGCCAGGCGCACGCCGGCTTCGGCCACGGCGCGCCGCTCGCGCCGGATCGCCTTGCGCTTGGGTGATTTCAGCGCACCCAGGAAATCGTCGAACGTGGCGTAGCCCGCGTTGTCCCAGTGGAACTGGTAGCCCTCGCGCAGCAGCAGGCCGGCCCCGGCCATGGCGGCGCGGTCCGCCTCCTCGGCGAAGGTGATGTGCAGCGACGAGACGCCTGATTCCCGGGCGATGCGGACCATCGCGTCGAGCAGCGCGCGGCGTAACCCCACGTCGCTGTCGCGCACCAGCAGGCGTGGACCCGGCACCGGCGTGAATGGCACCGCGACCTGGAGTTTGGGGTAGTAGTCGCCGCCGGCACGCTCGAAGGCGTCCGCCCAACCGTGGTCGAACACATACTCGCCCTGGGAATGGGACTTGGCGTACATGGGCCCCACGGCGACGACGCGCGGGCCGTCCTCGACCACCACGTGGCGCGGTGCCCAGCCGGCACGCGAGGAGACGCTGCGCGACCCCTCGAGCGCCGAAAGGAACGCGTGGCAAAGGAACGGGTTGGCCGCGCCGGCGCAGGCATCCCAGTCGTCGGCCGAGATGTCACCGATCGCTCCGACGACGCGGGCGTCGAGGATCCTGGCTTCGCGGTCACCCATCACGCACCCCCGGTCCGCGTCGAGGCGGGGCCGATCAAACGTCGAGCGCGCCCATGGCCGAGATGTCACGTACGTCGAGCATCAGGTGGATCACCGAAACGCCGTCGTGGGCGCGTGCCTCGGCCAGAGCGGGCGCGAACGCTTCGGTGCTCTCGACGCGCCACGCCTTGGCGCCGTAAGCGCGCGCCAGGCCCGCGAAATCCGGGCTGCGCAGCGCGACGCCGTGGTACTGGCCCTTGCCGGCGTAGCGGTGCTGGTGCGCCATGATCGTACCATAGGCGCCGTTGTCGCCGACGATGACCGTCAGCTTCAGGCCTTCCTGCACCGCGGTCGCCAGCTCCTGGCCCGACATGCCGAAGCCGCCGTCGCCTACGAAGGCGGTGACGTCGGCCGTGGGGCGCGCCAGCTTGGCGCCGATCGCCGCCGGCACCGCGTAGCCCATGGAACCGATCATGGGCGCCGCCTGGGACGCCGGGTGGTCGAACGGCACGTAGCGATGGACCCAGCCCGTGAAGTTGCCCGCGTCGTTGGTTACGACACGGTCCGCCGCGAGCCCGTCGACGAACCGGCCCATGACGGCGGGCATCGCCACCTTTCCCACAGTATGCGCCGGCGCGGCCCGGAAGTCCAGAAATTCCCGGCGCAGACCGGCGCGCCACGCCCGCCGCTCGGCCGCCGGCGGCTTGGCCAGGGCGGCGGTCAAGGCGCGCAAGCTGGGTCCGACGTCGGCCGCAATCGCCACCTCGGCCATGCGGCCGCGCGCGTGCACGTCCGGGTCGGGGTGGATCGCGATCATGGTCTGGTCGGCGCGCGGCAGCTTGTAGTCCTCGCTGGTGATAGCATCCAGGCGATTGCCCGCCACGACCAGCAGGTCGCAGCAGTCCCACAGGGCCCTCTGGTAGGGCGGCCGGCCGATGCCGAAGTGCCCCAGATAGGCCTCGTGGTCGTTGGGGAACGCGTCCTGGCAGCGGAAGGCGGAGACGACGCCCGCGCCGCCCGCCTCGGCGAAGGCGACCAGATCCGCGCCGGCGTTCTCGAAGCCGACCAGCTCGCCGGCCAGCACCAGCGGATGCCGGGCCGCCGCGATCAGCCGCGACGCCGCGGCGATGCGCTCGACGGTGGGCGCCGCCGTCGGGCGCGGGCGGGGCGCGGGGATCGCCGCGTCGCCGGCCTCGCCCTCGGTCACGTCCTCGGGCAGCGACACCACCACGGGGCCGGGGCGCCCGGCCATCGCGATCTGCAGCGCGCGCGCCGTAACCGCCGCCACCTGGTCGGCCGAGCTCGGCTCGAACACCGCCTTGGCCATGGTACCGAACATGGCGCGGTAGTCGATCTCCTGGAACGACTCGCGGTCGCGCTCGGCGGTCGGCACCTGGCCGACGAACAGCACCAGCGGCACCGAATCCTGCATGGAGCAGTGGACGCCGATCGAGGCGTTGGTGGCGCCGGGCCCGCGCGTGACCAGGGCGATGCCCGGCTTGCGCGCGATGCGGCTGTAGCCGCAGGCGGCGTAGGTGGCGCCCGATTCGTGGCGGGTCACCACCAGGCGGATGCGGTTAGCGTTCTGGCGCAACGCCTCCAGCACCGCCAGATAGCTTTCGCCGGGCACGCAGAACGCCGTGTCGACCCCGTGGGCGACGAGGGTCGCGACCAGCGCGTCGCCGCCGTTCACGGGCGGCCTCAATCGATCTGGAAGATGGCGTCGACCTCGACGGCGACGCCCAGCGGCAGGCTGCTCGAGCCCACGGCCGCGCGGGCGTGCCGGCCCTTGTCGCCGAACACCTCGACCATCAGGTCCGAGGCGCCGTTGACGACCTTCGGATGGTCCTTGAAATCGGCGCCGGCGTTGACGAACCCGGTCAGCTTGACGCAGCGCGCCACAAGGTCCAGGTCGCCCAGCGCGGCCTTGACCTGGGCCAGGATGTTGATCGCGCACAGCCGCGCTGCCTTGGCGCCGTCCTCGACGGTGAAGTCGCGGCCGACCTGGCCGACGAACTGCGGCTTGCCGTCGGCCAGGGTCACCTGGCCGGCGATGAACAGCAGGTTGCCGCTGATGACCCAAGGCACGTAGTTCGCCACGGCCGCCGCCGGCGCGGGCAGGGTGATGCCGAGTTCGGCGAGACGGGCTTCGACCTTGCCGGCCATTGCCGACCTCCGAGGGCTGCGATTGCCCGCAGGTGTCTAAGGACTTTGCCGGGGTGAGTCAAACCACCCCGGCCTTGACCCACATGGGGACGACCTGCAAGCTTGATGCGGGAGAAGGGGCGGCCAGTACCATGACCGATCATCGAACCCCGGGCCAGGATAGCCTGGAGATGACGCCGGCCTGGGCCGCGCACGACCGCTGCTTCATGGCGTGGCCGTGCCGCCCCGAAAGCTGGGGCGGCGAGGAGGCCATGGCGTACGCCCGCGACGCCATTGCCGCCGCCGCACGTGCCATCGCCCGGTTCGAGCCCGTGACCATGCTGGCGGACCGGCCCCTGGTGGCCGGGGCGTCGCTTGCGTGCGGCACCGGCGTCGCCGTCATGCCGATGCCCATGGACGATTCCTTCGTGCGCGACATCGGCCCGACATTCGTCATGGGCAAGGCCGGCGTGGCCGGGGTCGCGTGGGATTACGACGGCTACGGCGAGGCGGGCGCCGAGGGGGCGGACGACGATCGTGCGTTCGCCGGCCGTCTGCTCGACGAACTGGGGATGCGCCGCTACGCCGGTCCCATGGTCCTCGAGGGCGGCGCCATCCTGGTCGACGGCGAAGGCACGCTGATCACGACCGAATCGGTGCTGCTGGACGAGCGACGCAACGGCGGGCGCGACCGCAAGGACGTGGAAGCCGTCTTGGTCGAACAACTCGGCGTCCATCGCGTCGTCTGGCTGGCCGGCGGGCTCGAGAACGACAGCACGCGCGGCCACGTCTCGCTCGTGGCGGCGATCGCGGCGCCGGGCGTGGTGTTGGCGCTCGCCACCACCGACCACAACGACGTCAACTACCCGATGCTCAACGAGAACATCGAACGCCTGCGCAAGGCGACGGACGCGCGCGGCCGGGTGTTCGACATCGTGCCCGTGCAGCAGCCGTCGCCCCATCGCCATGACGGCCGGCGCCTGCCGCTCAGCTACGTCAACCTTCATGTCGCCAACGGCGCGGTGATCCTGCCCACCTTCGACGACCCGCTGGACGAACAGGCGTCCCAGGTGGTCATGGCGGCGTTCGGAGAGCGCAAGGTCGTGCGCCTGCCCGCGCTCGATCTGTTCGCCTCGGGCGTCGGGCTCACCGCCGTGACCCTGCCGCTCCCGACGGGTGCTATCCTGCCACCGGTGCCGACCTCGGAGACCTAGGCCATGGCCACGACCCTGCCCCGCGCGCGCTCGATCGCCACGGCTGCTCGCTTCGACGACGGCACCGGCACCCGGGCCCGCATCGGGCTGATCGCCCTGGCCGGCGACGCGACGGTCGAGCAGGACTTCCGCAGCCTGGGGCTGGGCGCCGACATCGGCCTCTATGTCAGCCGCGTGCCGTCGCTCGCGGTTACGGTCGAGAACCTGTTGATGACCGCCAAGGGCCTGGGCGGGGCGACGGCGCTGCTGTTGCCGGACCAGAGGCTCGACGTGGTCGCCTACGCCTGCACGTCGGGCGCCGTCATCGCCGGCGACGACAACGTGGCCACGGCGATCCGCGCGGTGCGACCCGGCATCCCAGTGACCACGCCGATCGGCGCGGCGCTGGTCGGCCTGGCGCGCCTGGGTGCCCGCCGCGTGGCGATGCTCACGCCCTACGTCGAGGAGATCAACGCACCCGTGGTGCGCCACATGGCGGCCAAGGGCGTCGACGTGGTCGACATCGCGACGTTCGACCTGCTGGCCGAGGACGACATGGCCCGCGTGACCCAGGACGCCATCGTCGAGGCGGTCGCCGGGTTGGACCACGCGCGGGCCGACGCGGTGTTCGTCAGCTGCACGGCGCTGCGCGCCATGGGCGCGATCGAGCGGCTCGAGGCTCGGCTCGGCAAGCCCGTGCTGTCGAGCAACCTCGCACTCTATTGGCACGCCCTGCGGCTGGCCGGCATCGACCTGGCGATCCCCGGCTTCGGCCGGCTGATGCGCACCGGCCTCGCGTGAGGCGCGCGCTCGGCGGCGCGTTCCTGGCCGCCTGGCTCGCCGGTCTCGCGCCGGCGGCGGCCGACGGCCTCTTGGCCCACCGGGCGGAGTTCACCCTCGCCTTGGCCAGCCCGCGCGGCGAGGGCGGCATCACCGATGTCAGCGGCCGCATGTCGATCGAACTCGCCGATGTGTGCGACGGCTGGACCGTGGACCAGCGGCTCGTGCTTGACATTGCCTTCGAAGGCGAGGCGGGCTTCCGCTCGATCTCGTCCTTCGTCAGCTGGGAGTCCAAGGACGGCACCCGGTTCCGCTTCGAGGACCGCACCTGGCACGACGCCGGCCTGATCGAGGAGGTCAGCGGAAACGCTTCGCTCGAGGCGCCCGACGGCCCGGGCCGCGTGGTGCTGAGCGCCCCCGAGGCGGCCACGCTGGACCTTCCGCCCGGTACGCTGTTCCCGACCCGGCACACCGCAGTGCTGATCGAGCACGCGTCCACCGGCCAGACCTACCTGCTGCGTCCGCTGTTCGACGGCACCTCGGCTGAGGGCCCCGTCGATGTCGGTGTCGCCATCGGCAAGGCGCGCGACGTGCCGGCCGAACTCGGGGCGGGCGCCGGACGCGCCCGGCCGATGCGGCTCGCCTTCTTCTCGGGCGGCGAGGAACCGGACCTGCCCGCCTTCGAGGTCGCCGTCCTGATGCAGGACAACGGCGTGGCGCGCGCGATGACGCTGGATTATGGCGATTACGCCGTGCGCGCGACCCTGGTGCGCGTCGAACCGCTGCCCAAGCTGGACTGCCAATAGCGATTCAGGGGCCTTCGGGCCCCAGCGCGCGCTCGATCAGGCCGACGATGTCGGGCCACGCCTCGGCGCGGGCGTGGCTGTCGGGTGCAGGGCCGATCAGCCCCGAAAGGCGCGCGTGGCCGACGAAGTGGATGCGCGTCACGGCCGCGGCGTGGGTCGCGACGTCCGCGTGGTGCGTCGGGCTGTCGTCGATGAAGAAGACCGGTGCCCCGGCACGACACGCCAGGGCCGCCACGGCCGGACCCTTGGCACCGAGGTTGGCGACCAGTGGAAGGTCTGTTCCCAGCCGCGCGAGCGCGCGGCAGCGGGCGTCCCGGCAGGCGAGCGGCAGGTTGCTCAGCACCACCACTTGGGTCCGTCGCGCCAGCCGTGCCAGGCCCTCGGCGGCGCCGTCGATGGCGGCCATGGTCTCGGTATGCCGCGCGAAATAGCGCTCGACCGCGCCCCGAACCTGGTCGGCGGCCAGGGGCGAATCGTCGGGTCGATGCAACAGATTGCCGTTCAGCCGGTATTCACGCCAGGTGAAGTAGACGCCCTCGGCCCCCAGAAACGCCTCGAAACCGCTCATGAAGTCGAACAACACCTCGTCCGCGTCGCACACCACCAGCGGCCGCGCTGGGTCAACCGGCACGGCATCGATCTGGCTGGCGACGTCGGGGTGCAGCATGGTGTCTTCGGGGCCCAATGAGCGCGGCGCCGCGCCGTCTTAGCGCAACGTTAACTGCACCGCCGCTATACCATCCGAACGGCCTTTCGCAACCGGGGAAAAGGCGCGCCGGTGCCCAAAGCGTCGAAGATTGGCTTTGTCAACTCGGTCGTCGCCGACCGCGCGGCGACGATTCTGGTGATCGAGGACAACGAGCTCAACCGCAAGCTGTTCCGCGATCTGCTGGGCGCTCATGGCTACGATGCCCTGGTCACGGTCAACGGGAGGAAGGCTTTCGCGTCGCGCGCGAGCGCCAGCCCGACCTGATCGTCATGGACATCCAGCTTCCCGGCGCGTCGGGCCTGGACGTCACGGGCTGGATCAAGGGCGATCCCGCGACCCGCGAGATCCCGGTCATCGCCGTCACGGCCCTGGCCATGTGCGGCGATGAGCAGCGCGTCATGGCGGCAGGGTGCGACGCCTACGTTTCCGAGCCGATCAGCTGCGGTGACTTCCTGGACATTGTCGCGCGATTCCTTCGCTGAACGAGGCGGGGGCATGAGCGCGCGCATCCTCGTGGTCGACGACCAACCGCTCAACATCCGCCTCATGGAGGCGAAACTCGGCGGCGAGTACTACGACGTCCGCAGCGCCGGCGGTGGCGAGGCGGCGTTGCGCACCATGGCCGAGGACCAGCCCGATCTGACCGTGCTCGACATCATGATGCCCGGCATAGACGGCTTCGAGGTGTGTCGACGCATCAAGGCGGATCCGACGATCCAGCACATTCCCGTGGTCATGGCGACGGCCCTTGACGCACCGGAACAGCGGGTGCGTGGGCTCGACGCCGGGGCCGACGACTTCCTTACGCGCCCTGTGGACGACCTGGCGTTGTTCGCCCGCATCCGTTCGCTGCTGCGCTGGAAGCAAACCCACGACGAACTGCGCACGCGGCTTGTCACCTCGCGCGAGTTCGATCTGCTCGACGTCGTCGTCGTCGGCGAGGCCTCGGCGCGGCCGCGCACCGCGATCGTCAGCGACTTCTCCATCGAAGCCGATGACATCGCGCGCATCCTGGGCCCCCAGTACGACGTCACCATCGTCGAGGATGTGCCGCAGGCGACGAGCGTGGTCACCGAGTCCATGTGCGACCTGGCGATCGTCAGCCTGGTGTCCACGACGTTCGATGGTCTGCGCCTGTACTCGTCGATCCGGTCCAACCCGGCGTCGCGTCAGGTGCCCATCATCGCGATCATCGAGGAGGGCGATCGCGCGCGGCTGGCCAAGGCGCTCAATCTCGGCGTCAGCGACTACGTCGTCGCGCCGATCGAGGCCAATGAGTTGACGGTGCGTGTGCGCAACCAGGCCCGCCGCTATCGCGCCCACAGTCGGCTGTGCGCCGACTACGAGCGCAGCCTGAGCGCGGCGGCGAGCGACGTCCTGACCGAGCTCTACGGCCGGCGCTGTCTGTTGTCCCATCTGGCACGCCACCTGGCGGTCAGCGCCGCCGAGGATAAGCCGCTGGCGGTGGTCATGGTCGACGTCGACCATTTCAAGGCGATCAACGACCGGCACGGCCACCTGTGCGGCGACCGCGTGCTGCAAGAGATCGCCCGGCGCATCGAGCACGAGGTACGCGTCACGGACCTTGCCGCGCGCTACGGCGGCGAGGAGTTCACTGTCGTCATGCCGGCGACCGACGAGCCGACCGCCAGCGCCGTCGCCGAGAGGGTGTGCAACGCCATCCACGCGCGCGCCATCGTGGTCAAGGACCCACGGGTGACCTTGCCGGTGACGGTCAGCATCAGCGTCGCCATCCGGGCCAAGGGCGACGACGTGGAGGCGATTCTGGATCGCGCCGACAAGGCGCTCTACCGCGCCAAGAGCGTGGGCCGCAACCGGGTCGTGGCCGCGACCGCCTGACGCGCGAGCGGCGCCCGGCCCGCGCTACTTCAGCTTGGTTTCCTTGAACGCGACGTGCTTGCGCGCGACCGGGTCGTACTTCCGGAAGCTCAGCTTCTCGGTCAGCTTCTTCGGGTTCTTCTTCGCGACATAGAAGAAGCCGGTGTCCGCCGTGCTTTCCAGCTTGATCAGAATGGTGTTGGGCTTGGCCATGGCCGGGTCCTGGATCCTGGGTTCGGCGCGACCATAGCGGCCGTGCCGCGCGAGTCAAGACTTGGCCGCCTCGGCCGGGCGAAAGATCAGGAGTACCAAGTACATGGTACACGCCGTAGCGACCACGGCGACCATGCCGTGGGGGTCCCAGGCGTCCATGGCCGCGCCGCCGATCGTGGGGCCGACCGTGCTGCCGATGCCGAACATGACGACGAACACCGTGTTCGCGGTCAGAAGGTCGGGGCCGTCGTAACGCCGGCCCAGCAGCACCATGCCGACCGTGAAGAAGCCGCCCATGACACCACCCCACACGCACAGGACGGCGATCAGCGCCAGGCGAATGTCGATCACGAAAGGAAGCACGACGGCCGCGAGAGCCGCGACGATCGTACATCCGACCAAGACACGCGCTGGGCGCACCCGATCGCACAGCCAGCCGATGAGTAACTGACACCCAATGGCACCAATCACGGTGAGCGAGATCAGGCGCGCGATGGTGCCTTCGTCGAGGCCCGAGCGAAGCCCGTAGACCGGGAAAAGCGCCAGCACGATGACGTCGACGAAGCCGTACATCGCGCCGGCCAGCATGATCGCCGGCGTGGCGCGCAGGAACGTCAGGATGCTGCCGGAGGGGCGGCCCTCGAGCGCCGGTCCGACCCGCCGCACGAGCCACAGCGGAACGGCGGCGAGCGCCGCGCACGCGACACCGCCCAGAAACGGCGCCCAACCCTGGGAGCCGACCGCGTCGATGATCAGCGGACCACCCGCGAAGCCCAGGAAACCGAACGCGGTGTAAACGCCCAGGATGCGGCCCCGTTGTCGTTCGGGCGCGAGCTGGATGACCCAGGCATCCGACAGGATGAACAGGATTTCGACGCCCGCACCCAGCAGGAATCGCAGCACGAGCCACGAGGCGTAGCTCTCCCACGCTGCCATGGCGAGCAGCACGGCGATCGAGTTGGCCACGGCCAGCAACATCAGCCGGGTGGCGCCGACGGCTCGCGCGAGCCACGGCACCACGGGCGCGATGATGATCATCGCCGCGGTCTGCGCCGCGGTGCTGAGGCCGATCGCCGTGCCGGCGTGGCCCATGGCCTCGAGCCGGAACGACAGCAGCGGCCAAACCAGACCCGACATCATGGTGACGATGGCCCCGGCGCCCATCACGGCGGCGAGGCTCAGCAGGCGACCGGGCGCTCCGTCATTCGTAGATGACATGGGCGGTGCCACCGACATAGTGCCACAGCGGTATGCGCTGCCCGGCTTCGCCGGCCAGATGGGCGGCCACGGTGCGCAGCACGAACTCGGTGACGTCGACGATGGGCAGGATGCGTGTCGCTTCGGTCAGCCGCACCCAGCGCAGATCCAAGAGCTCGCTCTGAGGCAACAGATTGCCGCGTGCGTGTTCGGCGTCGGCCATGAAGAACCGGGTGTTGAAACGTCGCGGCGACATGGTCGGCGTGATCGCGCGCGCGACGTAGCGCAGGCGACCCATGCCCGGGGCCGCGCGTGCTTGCGTCAGCGCGTGCCACAGCGGCGATTCCGCGTGGCCGGTCGGCGCCCGCCAGGTCGGGTCGTCCTCGGCGATCAGAAGGCCGGTCTCCTCGAACGTCTCGCGGATCGCGGCAACCAGCAGACCGTGCGGCGGCGTGCTGCCGCGCCGCCGGGTCAACGACTCCGAGACGACGTCGGGCAGTGTCATGGCGCGGCCGGCGGCGATATCGGACGGGTCGACCCGGCCACCCGGGAAGACATAGATGTTAGGCAGGAACGCGGCCTTGCGCCGCCGCCGTCCCATCAGCACCTCGGCCGCCGGACCGGCGCCGCGCACCAGCACGACGCTGGCGGCGTCGCGGGGTCGCACGGGCTTGGGGCGCTCGGGCATGGTCATGGGTCAAGGGGGCGCCGGACGCGCCCGAACGATCAGGGTTCGGCGTCGCCGCCCAGCGCGCGCCGGCCCGCGTCGGTCAGCCGGCAGACGAGCCAATCGGGCTTGATCGGGTTGGCAATCCAGGGCTCGGCCCAGCCCTGGCGCAGGCACGCCTGCACGGTGCGCGGGTCCACCTGTTGGCCGTCGCCGTCGAACAGCGGCAGTTTGCCGCCGGGCTCGCCCAGCCCGCGCGCGAGCCAGCGACGCTGGGCGTCGGTCGGTCGGGTCTCGGTACGCGACCGTGCGGCCTCGGCTGCCATAGATGCTCCCCGGCACCCTTATAGCCGATCAACGTCGCTTCGTGCCACGGCCTCGCCGACGTGGCCCCGCCTCGGCCGGGTCGAAGCGCAAGCTGGCGGTCAGTGTGTCGATTTCGACCAGTTCCACGTCCAGGGGATCGCCGACACGCATCGTTATCCCGCGCCCTTCCAGGACGAAGCCGCCGGGATCGGCGTGGAACGGGCCGCCGTGCAGGCGGCTGGCCGGCACCAAGCCCTCGGCGCCGGTCTCCTCCAGACGGACGAACACGCCGAAGCGCCCGACACCCGTGATGCGCGCGGCGAACGTGGCGCCCACCTGATCCGCCAGGAAACCGACCAGGTAGCGGTCGATCGCGTCGCGCGTCGCGCGGTCCGCCCGTCGTTCGGTGGTCGTGATGTGCAGGCCGGTCGCCGGGTACGCGGCGGCCTCGGCGTCGCTCTGGCCGTCCGGGCCCAGGCCCAGTCCGGCGATCAGCGCGCGGTGGACCAGCAGGTCGGCGTAGCGCCGGATGGGCGAGGTGAAGTGGCAGTAGCGGCGCAGGGCCAGGCCAAAATGCCCGATGTTCTCGGGGTTGTACTCGGCCTGCGCCTGGCTGCGCAGGATCGCCTCGTGGACGGTCGGGCCATAGGCCTTGTCGTGCACGGCGTGCAGCAGGCCCTTGAAATCGCGTGCACTCAGCCGCTGGCCAGGCTTGAGCTTCAAGCCGAAGGCGTCGAGCACCTCGCGCAACGCCTCGACCTTGGCCGCCGCCGGCTGGTCGTGGACCCGGTACATGGCCGGGCGCCGGCGCGATTCCAGGGTCTCGGCCGCGGCCACGTTGGCCGCGATCATCAGCTCCTCGATCAGGCGATGGCTGTCGAAGCGCGGCCGGGGCCGGATGGCCACCACGCGGCCCTCGGCGTCCAGGTGCACGCGCCGTTCTGGCAGGTCGATGTCGAGCGCGCCGCGTTGTTCGCGGGCCGCGCGCAAGGCACGGTAGAGATCGTAGAGCGGCGCGATCGGCAGGCGATCGGGCGCGCCGCCATGATCGGCCCAGTCCTGCACCTGGCGGTAGGTCAGGCGCGCGGCCGAGCGCATCAGGCCGCGCACGAAGCGGTGGCGGATCAGGTGCCCGTCCGCGCCGAAGGCGAGCTCGACCGCCAGGCAGGGGCGCGGCTCGTCGGACTTCAGCGAGCAGAGCTCGTTCGACAGCGCCTCGGGCAGCATGGGCACGACACGGTTGGGGAAGTACGCCGAGTTGCCGCGCTCGCGGGCCTCGCGGTCCAGCGCGCTGCCCGGCCGCACGTAGTGGGCCACGTCGGCGATGGCCACCAGGGCGTTCCAGCCGCCGCCCTGGGCCGCCTCGGCCCACACCGCGTCGTCGAAGTCGCGGGCGTCGTCGTCGTCGATGGTGACCAGGGCCGTGGCGCGCAGGTCCGCGCGCTTGCCTGGCGTGATCACCGGCTTGGCGCGCTGCGCCTCGGTCAGCGCGGCCTCGCCGAACACCGTGGGCAAGCCGTGGCTCGCGATGGCGATCAGGCTGGCGACCTTGGGCTGGTCCGGCGCGCCCAGCACCTCGACCACGCGCGCCTCGGGCAGGCCCAGCCGTCGCCCGGGCAGCGGCTCGGCCAGCACCAGTTCGCCGGCGCGCGCGGGATTCGGGCACGAGAGCGAGAAATCGCCGCCGAGCCGGCGGTTGGTCGGGCTGAGCCGCGCCCCGCCGGGCACGGCGCGCACCAGGCCCACGATGTGGCCTTCGGCGCGCGGCAGGCGTCGCATCACGTGGCCGAGCCAGCCGCCCTCGCGCGACCGGCGCAGGCGCAGCAGCACTCGTTCCTTGGGGCCGGGGGCGCGGCCGCGCACCGCGTCGGGCAGCACCAGGATGCGCGGCGCGGCGCCGGGGCCAGGCCAGGCGACCGGCTCGGCCCATGGCTCGCCGTCCTCGTCGATCGCCACGATCTCGGCGACGGTGAATTCCTCGAGCGCGCCGGGTGCCGCGAAGCCGCGCGTGCGCCGCCGCTCCAGGGCGCCGGTATCGGCCAGGTCGCGCAGCAGGGCCTTCAGCGCGACGCGGTCCGAGCCCTTGATGCCGAAGGCGCGCGCGATCTCCTGCTTGCCGACGCGGCCGGGTGCCTCGCGGATGAACTCGAGCAGGGCCTCGCGCGTGGGCAGTCCGGGGGCGCGCTTGGCGCGGGCCACCGGTCAGACCGACCGCGCGCCCTTGGCGCGCGGCTTCGTCGTGCCCGCCGCCTTGGCTCTGGCCGCGGGCTTGGCGCCTTTGGTCGCGCGCGGCGCCTTGGCGGGGGTCTTGGCCGCCTTCGCACCGCTTGCCTTGCCCGCCGTGACCCGACCCTTGGCGGCCCGGCCGCGCTTGGCGCCACCCTTGGCCGCGCGCGCCGCGACCAGCGCCACCGCCTCCTCGAGCGTGACGTCCTCCACAGCGCGATCCTTCGGCACGCTCGCGAACGTGCGGCCGTGCTGGATGTACGGCCCATAGCGACCCGACTTGATGACCAAGGGCTGACTGTCCTCGGGGTGCGCGCCCAGCTCGCGCAGCACCTCGCCCTGGGCGCGGCGGGGCTTGGCGTTGGCGATCACGTCCATGGCGCGGTTCAGACCGATGGTCAGCACGTCCTCGCCGGCGGGCAGTCCGACATAGCGATCGCCCAGCCGCAGGTAGGGGCCGAACCGGCCGATGCCGGCCTGGATCGCCTCGCCGCTCTCGGGGTGATGCCCAACGGTGCGCGGCAGCGCCAGCAGCGCCAACGCCGTGTCCAGGTCCACGCCGTCGGCGGCGGTGCCCTTGGGCAGCGACACGCGCTTGGGCTTGGCCTCGCCGCCAGTCGCGCCGAGCTGGACGTAGTCGCCGTAGGGGCCTTGGCGCACGGAGACCGGCAGGCTGGTCGTCGGGTCGGGGCCGAGTTCGCGCGGGCCCTCGTCGGCGCCGTTGCCCTCGCCGTTGCCGGCCACGGCGAGGCGCCGGGTGTAGCGGCACTCGGGGTAGTTGGAACAGCCGATGAAGGCGCCGAAGCGGCCGAGCTTCAGGCTCAGCCGGCCTTCGCCGCAGCCCGGGCAGCGGCGCGGGTCGACGGCCGGGTCGTTCGACGTGAAGAAGTGCGGGCCGAGCAGCGCGTCCAGCGCGTCCAGCACGTCCTTGACGCGCAGCTCGCGGGTGTCCTCGACCGCGCCCGAGAACTCGCGCCAGAACGCGCGCAGCACGTCCTTCCAATCGACGCGGCCGTTGGACACCTCGTCGAGCCGGTCCTCGAGGTCGGCGGTGAAGCCGTACTCCACGTAGCGCCGGAAGAAGCTCTCCAGGAACGCGGTGACCAGGCGGCCGCGATCCTCGGGGACGAAGCGCTTGCGCTCGAGGCGCACATAATCGCGGTCCTGCAGCACCGAGATGATCGAGGCGTAGGTCGACGGCCGACCGATGCCCAGCTCCTCGAGCTTGCGCACTAGACTCGCCTCCGTGTAGCGCGGCGGCGGCTCGGTCATGTGCTGCTCGGGCCGAACGCCGCCAAGGCTCAACTCCTGGCCTGGCGCCAGGGCCGGCAGCATGCGGCCGTCCTCGTCGCCGTCGGCGTCG
This sequence comes from Alphaproteobacteria bacterium, assembly GCA_016869675.1. GTDB lineage: Bacteria > Pseudomonadota > Alphaproteobacteria > SP197 > SP197 > VGDP01. The sequence goes on from VGDP01000008.1 coordinate 43,296, forward strand.
TCGCGGCCCTCCTCGTAGAGCTTGAGGAAGCCGTCGAAGGCGATGCGCGAGCCCGTGGTGCGCAAGGCCGCGGCGCCGTGGCCGGCGTCGATGTCGGCGCTCATGCGGTCGTAGACGGCGCTGGTCATCTGGCTGGCCAGCGTGCGTTTCCAGATCAGCTCGTAGAGCCGCGCCTGATCGCCATCGAGCGCGCGGCCGACTCTGCCCGGCCGGCGCTCGAGCGAGGTGGGACGGATCGCCTCGTGGGCTTCCTGGGCGTTCTTGGCGGTGGCGCTGTAGGCACGCGGCTCACGCGGGCGATAGGCGTCGCCGTAGTCCCGGGCGATGACCTCGCGCGCCTCGCGGACCGCCTCGCGCGAGATGGCCACGCTGTCGGTCCGCATGTACGTGATCAGGCCGACCCGCTCGCCGTCCAGGTCGATGCCTTCGTAAAGCTGCTGGGCGAGCTGCATGGTGCGCTTGGCGCCCAGGCCCAGCTTGCGCGACGCCTCCTGCTGCAGGGTCGAGGTGGTGAAGGGCGGCGGCGGGTTGCGCAGCACGTCCTTGCGCTCGACGTTGCGCACGACGAACCCGTCCTCCGCGAGCACGGCCGCCGCCGCTTGCGCAGCGGCCTCGTTGGCTAGGTCGAACTTGTCCAGCTTGGCGCCATTCAGGTGGGTCAGGCGCGCGGCGAACCGCTCGTCGCCGCGGGTGATCAGGTCGGCATCGACCGTCCAGTACTCGCGCGGGCGGAACGCCTCGATCTCGGCCTCGCGCTCGCAGATCAGGCGCAGCGCCACCGATTGCACGCGCCCGGCCGAGCGCGCGCCGGGCAGCTTGCGCCACAAGACCGGCGACAGGGTGAAGCCGACCAGGTAGTCGAGCGCCCGGCGCGCCTGCTGGGCGTTGACCAGGTCCGGGTCGATGGTGCGCGGGTGAGCGATTGCCTGGGTCACCGCGCTCTTGGTGATCTCGTGGAACGCGACCCGGTGCACCGGCTTGCCGCGCATGGCGTTGTGGCTCTTGAGCGCCTCGAGCACGTGCCAGGCGATGGCCTCGCCCTCGCGGTCCGGGTCGGTCGCCAGGTAGAGCGCCTCGGCCTTGCCGAGCGCGTCGGCGATCGCCTTCAGGTTTTTGGCCGCGCGCGCCTCGACCTCGTAGGTCATGGCGAAGTCGTCGTCGGGACGCACCGAGCCGTCCTTGGCCGGCAGGTCGCGCACGTGGCCATAGCTGGCCAGCACGGCGTAGCCGGGGCCCAGGTACTTCTCCAGGGTCCGCGCCTTGGTGGGCGATTCGACGACGACGACGTTCATCGTGGGATGGTCCGTTGGCGCGTAGAGGAGGGCCTTGGCGTTAACGAGTGGTGAACGACAGCGCCACCCTGTTGCCCGGATGACGCTCGATGCGGCCCGCCAGCTCGAGTTCCAGGAGCACGATGCGGGCCACGGCGGGCGTTATCTGGCACTGGCGCAGGATTTCGTCAACCTCGACCGGCGTCGGACCCACGACCTCGAGCACCAAGGCGCGCACTCGTTCGAGCCCCGTGGACTCGCCCTCCGACCCGAACAGCGGCTCGCCCAGCGCCTCGGGCTCGCGCGCGCGCGGGCGCCAGCCGCGCAGGCCCACGATGACATCCTCGGCCGATTCGGTCAGCACCGCGCCGTCGCGCAGGAGCCCGTTGGCACCGCGCGCCCGCGGGTCGAGCGGCGAGCCCGGCACGGCGAACACCTCGCGCCCCTGCTCGGCCGCCAGGCGCGCCGTGATCAGCGAGCCCGAGCCCAGCGCCGCCTCGACCACCACTACGCCCTGGGCCAAGCCCGAGATGATGCGGTTGCGCCGTGGAAAGTGGGTCGCCTGGGGTTGCATGCCCAGCGGCTGCTCGGCGACGACAACGCCCTCATGCACGATGCGCTCGTGCAGGCGGGCGTTCTCCTGCGGGTAGACCACGTCCAGGCCGCCGGCCACGACGGCGACCGTGCCGGCGGCCAGCGCGGCTTCGTGCGCCGCCGCGTCGATGCCGCGCGCCAGCCCCGAGACGACCACGTAGCCGGCGACGCCCAGGTCGGCTGCGATCATGGCCGCCATGCGCCGTCCGGCGGCCGAGGCGTTGCGCGCGCCGACGATCGCCACGGCGGGGCGGTCGAGCAGCCCGGCGCGGCCGCGCACGGCGATCAGCGGTGGCGCGTCGGCGACCTGGGCGAGCAGGGGCGGAAAGCCGGGCTCGGCGCACTCGATCAGCGCGGCACCCAGGCGCGCCAGGCCCGCGATCTCGTCCTCGGCGAGCGAACGCTGGCACAGATGGATGGGCCGCCCACCGCCGCGCCGCGCCAATTCGGGCACCGCCTCGAGCGCGCGGCGGCCGTCGCCGTAGGCCGCGATCAGGCGGCGGTAGAGCACCGGTCCGATCCGCTCGGAGCGGATCAGGCGCAACCGTGCGATCTGCTCCTCGTCGTCGAGCCGCGTCACGGCTTGCCGACGCGTGGCTCCTCGCCCTTGAGGAGCCGGCGGATGTTGGCGTGATGCCGTGCGATCACCAGCGCGCCGAGCATCAGCGCGATCTCGCCGATCTGGGGGTCGGCGAGGCCGTAGGCGAAGGCCGGCGCGGCAGCCATGGCGGCCAGCGCGCCGACCGAGGAAATGCGCGCCAGCGCGAAGGTGACCAGCCAGACGGCGCAAGCACCAACGCCCACGACGGGTGCAAGGGCCAAGTACGCGCCCAGCGTCGTGGCGACGCCCTTGCCGCCCCCAAAGCCGAGCCAGACCGGCGCCATGTGGCCGACCACCGAGGCGAGGGCCGCGATCACCGCCATGTCCGGGCCGAAGCGCCAGCCCAGCACGACGGCCACAGCGCCCTTCGCCCCGTCCAGCAGGAGCGTCAGCGCCGTCAGCCCCTTGCGCCCGGTGCGCAAGACGTTGGTCGCGCCGATGTTGCCGGACCCGATACGCCGGATGTCGCCAAGGCCCGCCAAGCGCGTCACGATCAGGCCGAAGGGAACCGATCCGATCAGATACGCCACCAACGCGCCGGCGAACAGGGGCCAGGTGTAGGCGAACCCGCCCAGTGGATCCGGCACGGCTCAGCCGCCGAGCGCGAATACGGTGCGGCCGCCAACCACCGTGCGCAGCGCGCGGCCGCGCACCGCGCGACCACCAAAGGGCGAGTTCTTGGACTTGCTCTGGAACTGCGCCGCGTCGATACACCACGGCCGGTCGATGTCGATGACCGTCAGGTCCGCTGGCCGGCCCTTGGCCAGCACGCCGCGGTCGAGCCCCAGGAGCCGCGCGGGGTTGGACGTGACCGCCGCCAGGGCCCGGCGCAGGTCGAGTTGCCGCGCGTGCACGAGCTCGAGGGTCAGAGGCACCAGGGTCTCCAGGCCGACCACGCCGTTGGCGGCGTGGGCGAAGGGCAGACGCTTGCTGTCCTGGTCGTGCGGCGCGTGGTCGGTGGCGATGGCCTCGACGGTGCCGTCGGCCAGGCCCTCGACGATCGCCTGGCGGTCGGCCTCGGAGCGCAGCGGCGGCGCCATCTTGGCGAACGTCAGGTAATCGCCCACCGCCGTCTCGTTCAGCACGAAGTGGTGCGGCGCCGCCTCGGCGCTCACGCGCACGCCGCGCGCGCGCGCCTCGCGCACCGCCGCCACCGCCTCGGCGGTCGAGATGTGCGCGACGTGGTAGCGCCCACCCGTGATTTCGGCCAGGCGGATGTCGCGCTCGACGACGATCGCCTCGCTGGCGTTGGGGATACCGGGCAGGCCCAGCCGCGTCGCCGTCTCGCCCTCGTTCATGCAGCCGCACGCGGACAGCTTAGGGTCCTCGGCATGCTGGATCACCAGCGCGTCGAACGCGGTCGAATAGCTGAGCGCCCGGCGCATGACCAAGGTGTCGTAGACGGGGAGCCCGTCGTCGGAAAAGGCGACGGCGCCGGCCTCCTTCAGCATGCCCATCTCGGCCAGCTCGGCGCCCTTCAGGCCGCGCGTGATCGCGGCGATCGGGTGGATGCGCACGATCGCGGTTTCGCGCGCGCGCCGTTCGATGAAGTGGACCAGCGCTACGTCGTCGATCACGGGGTCCGTGTTGGGCATGCACGCGACGGTCGTGACGCCGCCGGCCGCGGCCGAGCGGCTGCCGGTCTCCAGCGTCTCCTTGTGCTCGTGGCCGGGCTCGCGGAAGTGGACGTGCATGTCGATCAGGCCGGGGGACAGCACATGGCCCCAGCAGTCGACCACGTCGATGCCCTCGGGCACGCCGTCGGCGAACAGGCGCGGCCCCAGGTCGGCGATCTGGCGTCCTTCGGTCAGCAACGCGCCCGGCGCGTCCAGCCCACTCTCGGGGTCGATCAGGCGCGCGTTGATGTAGGCGACGCGCCCGGGGCGCGGCGCCTTGGGGTCGGGGCTGGCGAAGGTCGCGGCGACGGTCACGGACGCGCTCACTGGTTGTGCTGCAGGCTGGGCAGGTTGCGCGCCAGCACCTCGAGGCACGCCTGGCGCACCGCGACGCCCAGCTCGACCTGCTCCAGGATGACGCTGCGCGTGATGTCGTCGGCGACCGCGCTGTCGATCTCGACGCCGCGGTTCATGGGCCCGGGGTGCATGATCAGGGCGTCCGGCTTGGCCTTGGCCAGCTTGTCGTAGGTCAGCCCGTAGAAATGGAAGTACTCGCGCCCCGAGGGCACGAAGGCGCCCTGCATGCGTTCGGTCTGCAGGCGCAACATCATGACGATGTCGCACCCCTCCAGGCCCGAACGCATGTCGTGGTGCACCTCGACGCCCATGCGCGCGATCGCGGCGGGCAGCAGGGTGGGCGGCGCCACCAGGCGCACGCGCGCACCCATGGTTGTCAGCAGGTGGATGTTCGAGCGAGCGACCCGGCTGTGCATGATGTCGCCACAGATAGCGACCAGCAGGCCGTCCAGCCGGCCGCGATGGCGGCGGATGACCAGGGCGTCCAGCAGCGCCTGGGTCGGGTGCTCGTGGCTGCCGTCGCCGCCGTTGATGATGGCGCACGCGACGTGGTTGGCCAGCAGGCGCACCGCACCGGAATCCGGGTGGCGCACCACCAGCACGTCCGGGCGCATGGCGTTCAGCGTCAGCGCCGTGTCGATCAGCGTCTCGCCCTTCTTGATCGACGAGGACGAGGTCGACATGTTGATGACGTCGGCGCCCAGCCGCTTGCCCGCCAGCTCGAAGGACGTGCGCGTCCGGGTCGAGCTTTCGAAGAACATGTTGATCAGCGTGCGGCCGCGCAGCAGGTCCTTCTTCTTGTCGGCGCGGCGGTTGAGCGCGATGTAGGACTCGGCTAGGTCGAGCAGCAGCGTGATCTCGGCGGGCGAAAGCCCTTCGATACCCAGCAGGTGCTGGTGTGGATAGGTGATGGCCACTGCGACGGCGCTCGACACGGGCGCAGTCATAGCGCGCGCGTCGCGGTCCGTCCAGAAGGCCGCTGTCAGCGAAGCAGCGCCAGCATCAGCGGCATGGTCGCGATCGCCGCCACGGTGGTCGCGGTGATGATCGCGGCGATCAGGGCCGTGTCGCCGCCCAGTTGTCGCGCCAGCACGAACCCGGCGGGCGAGGTGGGCAGCGCGGCGTAGAGCACCGCGACCTGGGTCTCGAAGGCGCCGACGCCCACCAGACGGCACGCCACGGCCACTAGCACGGGCAGCGCCAGCAGCTTGACCGCGCTCGCCAACCCGAGCAGCGGCAGCGACGTGCGCAGGCCACGCAACGTCAGGCCCGCGCCCGTGACCAGCAGCGCGACACCCAGGGCCGCGCGGCCCAGGATGTCGAGCACGCCTTGGGCCACCGACGGCAGGTCGAACCCAGCGACGTTGATCGTGATGCCCACGACACAGCCCAGGATGAACGGGTTGCGCGCGATCTCAGCCAGCGCGGCGCGCACGCCCAGGCCGCCCGCGTGGCGCACCAACGCAGCGATCGAGAGCACGTTCAGCAGCGGGATCATGACGGCGATGACCAGCGCGAACAGTGCCAGGCCGCCGCCGCCATGCAGGGCCGCCACGGCGGCGAGGCCCGCGTAGGTGTTGAAGCGGATCGACCCCATGAACGCCGTGGCGAAGCTGGCGGGCGGGAAGCCCAGCCGCGGCCCGAGGACCAGCATCACGGCCGACGCCGCCAGGTAGGTGCCGACCAGCGCCAGCAGCAGCGGCGGGATGGCGAACGCGCCGAGTTCGGCGCCACCGATCTCCTTGATCAGCATCGCCGGCAGCAGGACGTAGTAGGACAGGCGCTCGGCCGGCAGCCAGAAGCCCTCGCCAGGGAAGCCCGCGCGCTTCATCGCCAGACCGGCGCCGATGATCAGGAAGATCGGCGCCAGCGCGGCCAGGATGTCCGCCCGGATCACGACCGCCCCATGGCGTCGAGCGCGCCCTGGAGGATCCAGGCGGCGGCCAGCTTGTCGTTGAGCGCGGCGCGGCGCCGGCGGCTGACGTCGGCCTCGATCAGCAGACGTTCGACCGCGCGGGTCGACAGCCGTTCGTCCCAGAACGCGAGGGGCCGGTCGACCACCGCCAGCAGGTTGGCGGCGAACTGGCGTACCGACTGGCAGCGCGGCCCCTCGGACCCGTCCATGTTGATCGGCAGGCCGACCACGATCGCGCCCACGCCGCGCTCCTCGATCAAGCGACGCAGGGCCGCCGCGTCGTCGCGGAAGCGGCCGCGTTTCAGGGTGGCGAGCGGCGTCGCCACGGTGCGTCCGACGTCCGACAGCGCCATGCCGATGGTCTTCGTGCCGACGTCGAGCCCGAGCACCCGCTGCTCGCCGCCGAGCCGGGCGGCAAGAAGCGCGACGGAGGCCAGCGGCTTGTGGGGTTCCATGGCGGGTGTTAGATTCGCGCGACCCGGGGCGGGCAGGTTCCGGGTCCTTCCGGACGTCTGAATTGACGGTGGAGACAATGACCGATGTCTCTCGATAAGGCCACCGTGGCCCGTATCGCGCGGCTGGCGCGGCTGCGCATCGAGGCCCAGGACCAGGAGCGGATGGTCGGCGAGCTGAACGGCATCCTGACCTGGATCGAGCAGTTGCGCGCGGTCGACGTGGAGGGTGTGGAGCCCATGACCAGCGTCGTCGCCATGGATCTGGTCCTGCGCGAGGACGTGGTCACGATCCCCGGGGACCGGGACGCCGTGCTGGCCAACGCGCCGGCGAAGGAGCACGGCTTCTTCGTGGTGCCCAAGGTCGTCGAGTAGGCGGGAACGGACGGTCATTGTGGCGGCTTTGACGGACCTGACCATCTCGGAGGCGCGCGCGGGTCTTCGTGCGCGCTCGTTCTCGGCGCGCGAGCTGGCGGACGCCCATGTCGGCGCGATGGAACGGGCGCGCGAACTCAACGCCTTTATCACCGAGACCGCGGACGCCGCGCGCGCCGGCGCGGGTGCGTCCGACGCCCGGCTTGCGCGCGGCGAGGCCGGACCACTCGAGGGCATCCCGCTCGCCATCAAGGACCTGTTCTGCACCAAGGGCGTGACGACCACCGCCGGCTCGCACATCCTGCACGGCTTCGCTTCGCCCTACGAATCGACGGTCACGGCCAACCTGTGGCGCGCCGGCGCGGTCATGCTGGGCAAGACCAACCTGGACGAGTTCGCCATGGGTTCGTCCAACATGACCAGCTACCACGGGCCGGTGGTCAGCCCGTGGCGGCGCAAGGGCTCCAACGCCCGCCTGGTACCCGGCGGCTCGTCGGGCGGCTCGGCCGCGGCGGTCGCCGCCCGGCTCTGCCTCGGCGCCACGGGCACCGACACGGGCGGCTCAATCCGCCAGCCAGCGGCGTTCTCCGGCATCGTCGGCCTGAAGCCCACGTACGGGCGCTGTTCGCGCCTCGGCATCGTGGCGTTCGCCTCGTCGCTGGACCAGGCCGGGCCGCTCGCGCGCAGCGTGCGCGATTGCGCGATCCTGCTCGGTGCCATGGCGGGGCACGACCCGCTCGATTCCACGTCCGTCGATCGCCCAGTGCCCGACTACGAGGCGGCGCTCGTTCGCCCGCTCAAGGGCCTCAGGGTCGGCGTGCCCAAGGAATACCGCGTCGACGGCATGCCGGCCGAGATCGACGCGCTGTGGCGCCAGGGCGTCGCCTGGCTGACCGACCAGGGAGCGACGGTGCGCGAGGTCAGCCTACCGCACACCCGCCACGCCCTGCCCACGTACTACATCGTGGCGCCGGCCGAGGCCTCGTCGAACCTGGCGCGCTACGACGGCGTGCGCTATGGGCTGCGCGTGGCCGGCGACGGCGTGGACGGGCTCTACGAGGCGACGCGCGCCGCCGGCTTCGGCGCCGAGGTCCAGCGCCGCGTGCTGATCGGCACCTATGTGCTCTCGGCCGGCTACTACGATGCCTATTACCTGCGCGCCCAGCGCGTGCGCACCTTGATCGCGCGGGATTTCGCCCGTGCCTACGAGCAGGTCGACGTGCTGCTGACGCCCACCGCGCCGTCGGCCGCCTTCGCCATTGGCGAGAAGATGGACGATCCGGTCGCCATGTACCTGAACGACGTGTTCACCGTGCCGGCCAGCCTGGCCGGCCTGCCGGCGATCTCGGTGCCGGCCGGGCTCAGCGCCGACGGCCTGCCGCTGGGGCTGCAGATCATCGGCCGCGCCTTCGACGAGGAAACCGTGATCGCCGCCGGCGCCGCGCTCGAGCGCGCCGCCGGTTTCTCCCATCGGCCCGACGGGATCGCGCCATGACCGCGCCGCTGGTCGAGGGCGCGACCGGGCCGTGGGAGGTCGTCATCGGCCTCGAGGTCCATGCCCAGGTCGTCTCGAACGCCAAGCTTTTCTCAGGCGCGGCCACTGCCTTCGGCGCCGAGCCCAACAGCCAGGTCTCGTTCGTCGACGCGGCCATGCCCGGCATGCTGCCGGTGATCAACCGCCATTGCGTCGAGCAGGCGGTCAAGACCGGCCTGGCGCTGGAGGCCCGGATCAACCTGGTCTCGGTGTTCGACCGCAAGAACTACTTCTACCCCGATCTGCCGGCCGGCTATCAGATCTCCCAGTACAAGAACCCGATCGTCGGCACGGGCACGATCCGGCTCGACATGAAGGACGGCTCGACGCGCACCATCGGTATCACCCGGCTGCACCTGGAACAGGACGCGGGCAAGAGCCTGCATGATGTCGCGCCGGGCGCCAGCCACGTGGATCTCAACCGCGCCGGTGTCGCGCTGATGGAGATCGTCTCGGAGCCGGACCTGCGCTCGGCCGAGGAAGCCGGCGCCTACCTCAAGAAGCTGCGCGCGATCCTGCGCTACATCGGGACCTGCGACGGCAACATGGAGGAAGGCAGCCTGCGCTGCGACGCCAACGTCTCGGTGCGTCGACCGGGCGGAGCGCTGGGCACGCGCTGCGAGATCAAGAACGTGAACTCGATCCGCTTCCTGCAGCGCGCCATCGAGTACGAGACCCAGCGCCAGATCGAGCTGATCGAGGGCGGCGGCACCGTCGTCCAGGAGACCCGGCTCTACGACGCCAACAAGGGCGAGACGCGCGCCATGCGCTCGAAGGAAGAGGCGCACGACTACCGCTACTTCCCCGACCCAGACCTGATGCCGCTGCGCCTGGACCCGGCGTGGGTCGCGCGCCTGAAGGCCGGCGTGCCGGAACTGCCCGACGCCAAGAAGGACCGCTTCATGGCCGCCTATGGGCTTTCCGCCTACGACGCGGGCGTGCTGGTCGGCGACCAGGTGGCGGCGGACTATTTCGAGACCGTGGCCAAGGGCCGCGACGCCAAGCTCGCGGCCAACTGGGTCATGGTCGAGCTGTTCGGCGCGCTGAACCGGCTCGGCAAGGAGATCGACGCCTCGCCGGTCTCGGCCGTCCAGCTCTGTGGGCTGCTGGACCTCATGGCCGATGGCACGATCTCGGGGCGGCTGGCCAAGGACGTGTTCGCCGCCATGGTCGAGACCGGCAAGGACGCGGCCATCGTGGTCGAGGAGAAAGGCCTGCGTCAGGTCACCGACACGGGCGCCATCGAGGCGGCGATCGACGCGATCATGGCGCGCGAGGCGGCCAAGGTGGCGGAGTACCGCGCCGGCAAGGACAAGCTGTTCGGCTTCTTCGTCGGCCAGGTCATGCGCGCCATGGGCGGCAAGGCCAACCCCGCCCAGCTCAACGACCTGCTCAAGCACAAACTCGCCGGCTGACGCGACGGTTCACTGGACGAATCGACCGCCGCCGGGAATCCCCGGCGCGCCGCGCGTCAGCCGACTACTGCGCGTCCTTGGCGTAGAGGTAGTCGTACCAGATCGGGATGTGGACCGGCGAAACGAAGAACTGGTTGTCGCCACCGATGCGCGCCGAATGGATGAGCACCCCCTTGTCGTGGAAAATGGGCACCCAAGGCGCGTCCTTCATCGCGTCCAGGAAGATGCCGCGCCATTCCTCCGTGCGCTGGGCGGCAAGCGCCGGGTCGACCATGGCGTCCGCCTTGGCCGCGCGATCATCGAGCGCCTGGTTGCAGTACTTGGCCCAGTTCCAACCTCCGGGCACCGCGCTGTCGCAGCCGAGGATCGGCCAATAGAACCCCGACGGATCGGGAAAGTCCGAGATCCAGGCCATGCCTCCCGACCACAGCATCGGAGCACTGCCCTGACCGCCGGCGTCGATGACGACCGCCTGCGATAGCGATTGCACCGAGGCCGTGATCCCGACATTGGCCAGGTCCTGCTGGATCGCCTGCGCGATGCGCGGGTTCGGATCGACGTTCATGGCGTAAAGTTCGGTCTCGAAGCCGTCGGGGTGCCCGGCTTCGGCCAAGAGGGCCCGCGCCTTGTCCGGATCGAACGGATACCCGCCATGGCTCGGGTCGTGCCCGGGCATCAGGGGCGGCAATGCCTGGTTCGCGGGGACCGCGCGGTTGTTGATGATGCGGACGACGTTGGCCTTGTTGATCGCCATGTTGACGGCCTGGCGCACCAGGACGTTGTCGAAGGGAGGCATCGTCGTGTTGAGCGTCACGTACCCGGTCTGCAACTGATCGCTGAGAACGACCAGATCCTTTGTGGCGTCGCCGGTCGTCATCTCGACGTACTGGGCCGGCGGAATCCCGTCGCCCGCGATGTCGATCTCGCCCTGTTGCAGGCGCAGCAGCACCACGGTCGGATCCTGGCCGATCTCGAAGACGATCTTGTCCAGGTAGGGCACGCCGGGCTTGAAGTAATCCTCGTTGCGGTCGAACACGAGCCGCTGTCCGGCGGTCCACTCCGTCAACCTGAAGGCGCCGGTACCGACGACGTGGTGTCCGAAGTCATCGCCCCACCGCTCGACCTCCTCCCTGGGCACGATCGAGCCGAAGTGCATGGCGAGGACGTTGAGGAAGGGCGCCGTGGCACGCGACATCCTGATGATCACGGTGTAGGCGTCGGGCGTCTCGACCCCGCTCAGTCCATCGCTCGTCCCAGCGGCGAGCTCGTCGAACCCGGCGATCGAACTGAAGTAGCTCTGCCCCGGGCTACGGGTCGCGGGATTGGCGAGGCGCTCCAGGGTGTACTTCACGTCGGCGCTCGTGAGTTCGCGGCCGTTGTGGAACTTGACGCCCTGGCGAAGCGTGAAGGTGTACGTCAGGCCGTCGGTGGAGACATCGACGCTTTCCGCGAGATCGGGCGTCAGTTTCGTCGTACCGGGCTCGTAGTCCATCAAACCGTCGAACAGCGCCTGCATCATCGACGGGTTCTGCCAGTCGTAGCCGATGGCCGGGTCGAGCGTCGTAGTGTCGTCGAAGTAACTGACCACCATCGTCCCGCCCTGCTTGGGCTGATCGGCGTGGCCGGTGCTGGCGGACCCGGCGATCGCCATGGCGATCCCGGCAACGAACGACATCGACCACTTCATGATGTTCCTCATGACGTCCCCCCTCGGTCGGGCCGAAGCGCCACACCCGGCGCTCCAAAGAACCGAACGTCGCACGCTCGAGTTCGATCCCTGACCGTATACCTGAAACGGCATGCAAGTCTTGGTCCATATGAGACCTTCGGTCGATCGCGCTGTCGCGCGTCGCCTGGCGGAGGGCTGACGACAAGTTCAGTAGTGCGTGATCGACGGTGCTGCCATGGTCTGGCCATGCCCTCGTCCGTCATCGCCCGCCGCGCCTTGCTCGGCAGCGGCCTTGTGCTCGCGCTCGGCGCGTTCCGGTCGGGCGAAGGTCTGTTCGCACCATCCGCCGAACCGTGGGACCGCTGGGCCACGCACAACCCGGACTCGACCGCGACCGTCGATCACGGCCCGTGGGATGCGTTCCTCGACGCGAACCTGATCGTCGGCGCCGACGGTATCAACCGCATCGCCTATGGGCGGGTGGTCGATCGTGCGACCCTCGACCGTTATCTGGACGCACTGGCGGACACCGCCATCGACACCCTGGCGCGGTCCGAACAGTTGGTGTTCTGGATCAACCTCTACAACGCGCTGACCGTGCGCGTGGTGCTTGACCACTATCCGGTCGCATCGATCCGCGACATCGACATCGCGACCGGCCTGTTCGGCGACGGCCCCTGGGACGCACGCCTGATCGCCGTGGCCGGCCAGGACTTGACCCTTAACGACATCGAGCATCGGATCCTGCGGCCGTTGTGGCGCGATGCGCGCGTGCACTACGCGGTCAACTGCGCCGCGCTCGGCTGCCCCAACCTGGCCGCCACGGCCTACCGGGGCGCCACGGCCGAGGCCATGCTCAAGGACGGCGCCCGGACCTACATCAACCATCCGCGCGGTGTCGCGGTGAACGGCGAAGCGGTCACGGTGTCGCGCATCTACGACTGGTACATCGAGGACTTCGGTGGCGACGAAGCGGGCGTCATCGCCCATCTGACGCGTTACGCGGCGCCGGACATGGCAGGCCGCCTGGAGGCCATCGGACGACTTGCTGGCACGGCCTACGACTGGGCGCTCAGCGACGCTGCGGCCTGACCGCGGGACCGCTGCTTGGCGCGGTGTCCGGCCGTCTGGTACGTTCGGACCAGTCCCTGGACGGCCGCCCATGCCCGATTCCCGCGATCTACGCCCCGAAACACTCGCCGCCCAGGCGCTCGGCTGGATCGAGACGGGGACGCGGGCGATCGTGCCGTCGATCGTGCCGGCGACGACGTTCGAGCGTGGCAGCGACCTCGGCTACCCCGGCGGCGCCAGCTACGGCCGCCATGGCGATGCCCTGGCGACGCGCCAGGCCGAGGCGCTGCTGGCCCGCCTGGAAGGTGGCGAACGCGCGCTGCTGTTCGCCTCGGGCATGGCCGCCATGGCGGCTGTGTTCCAGACGCTGCGCGTGGGCGATCACGTGGTCGTGCAGCAGCCCTGCTACTACGGCGTCGGCCAGTGGGTGCGCGGCCAGGGGGTGGCGCGCGGGCTCAGCCATACCTTCGTGCCCGCGGGCGATATGGACGCGCTCGACGACGCCGTGCGTCCCGGCGAAACGCGTGTCGTGTGGATCGAGACGCCGACCAACCCGACATGGGACGTGGTCGACATTGGCGCGGCGGCGGCGATCGCGCGCGGCGCCGGCGCGCTCCTGGTGGTCGACAGCACGGTCGCCACGCCGGTGCTGACGCGGCCGATCGCGTCGGGCGCCGATATCGTGATGCACTCCGCGACCAAGTACCTCAACGGCCACAGCGACGTGCTGGCCGGTGCGCTGGTCGTGCGCGCGGCGCGGCGCGACGTGATCGAGCGGCTGATCGCCGTGCGCAACGACAACGGCGCGGTGCTGGGCCCGTTCGAGGCGTGGCTGCTGCTGCGCGGCATGCGCACCTTGTTCCCTCGGGTCCGGCAGGCGTCGGCCAGCGCCGCCGCCATCGCCGAACGGCTGGCCGATCATCGGGCCGTCGTGCAGGTGATGTACCCAGGGCTGGCCAACCGGCCGGGCCACACGATCGCGGCGCGCCAGATGGCGGGCGGATTCGGCGGCATGCTGTCGTTCCGGCCACGCGGGGGCCGTGCCGGCGCGCTCGCGGTGCACGGTCGGCTCGCGGTGTTCAAGCGGGCGACGTCGCTGGGCGGCGTCGAGAGCCTGGTGGAGCACCGCGCCAGCATCGAACCCGCGGGCAGCAAGGTGCCCGAGGATCTCTTGCGCCTCTCGGTCGGGCTCGAGCATCCCGACGACCTGATCGCCGATCTCGATTTGGCGCTCAACTCACTCTGACCTCCGGAGTCCTTCATCGTGTCGGCCTTGTTCGAGCCCCTGACGTTGCGTGACGTGCGCCTGCGTAACCGTGTCGGCATCTCGCCCATGTGCATGTACGCGTGCGTGGATGGCCTGGCCAACGACTGGCACCTGGTGCACCTGGGCAGCCGGGCGGTCGGCGGCGCCGGACTGGTCATCGTCGAGGCCAGCGCAGTCGAGCCGCGCGGCCGCATCGCGTCCGAGGACCTGGGCATCTGGTCCGACGCCCACGCCCAGGCGCTCGCCCCGATCGCCGCCTTCATGGCGCGGCACGGCGCCCAGCCGGCGATCCAGGTCGCCCATGCGGGGCGCAAGGGCAGCACCAACCCACCCTGGCGGGGGGACCGGTCCCTGACGACGGCCGAAGGCGCCTGGACGACCATCGCGCCCTCGGCCGAGCCGTTCGATCCTCCGGGCGGCACGGTCGATCAGGTGCCCGCGGCCATGACCGAGGACGACATCCGCGCGGTCATCGCGGCCTTCGCCGCCGCGGCGCGGCGCGCCGACCAGGCCGGGTTCACGGTGCTCGAGGTCCATGCCGCCCACGGCTACCTGCTGCACGAGTTCCTCTCGCCGCTCGCCAACCGGCGCGACGACCGCTGGGGCGGTTCGTTCGACGGGCGGGCGCGGCTGGTGCTTGAGGTCGTGCGCGCGGTGCGCGGTGTGTGGCCCGACGCTAAGCCCCTGCTGGTGCGCTTCTCGGCGGTGGATTGGCTACCCGGCGGCTGGACCCTCGAGGACTCGGTCGCGCTCGCCCGCCGGCTGAAGGCGGAAGGCGTCGACATGATCGACGCCAGTTCCGGCTGGGTGGTGCCGGGCGAGGCGCCGCCCTTCGGTCCCGGCTGGCAGGTGCCGCTGGCTGCGCGCATCCGGCGCGACGCCGCGATACCGACCGCGGCGGTGGGCGCGATCAGCGATCCCGCCCAGGCCGAGGCGATCGTCGCCGAAGGCCACGCCGACCTGGCGCTGATCGCCACGGCCAGCCTGCACGATCCCTACTGGCCGTTCCACGCGGCACGGGCGCTCGGCGCGCTCGACCGCCTGCCGCTGCCGCCGTCCTACGACTACGTGCTGCGGCCGCCCGCGAGGAACCCATGATCGACCTCTACACCGACGCGACGCCCAACGGGCGCAAGGTCTCGATCATGCTCGAGGAGGTCGGCCTGCCCTACACGGTGCACCACATCGATATCGGCAAGGGCGACCAGTTCACGCCCGCGTTCGTGCGCATCAACCCCAACAGCAAGATCCCGGCCATCGTCGATCGCGACGCCGAGGGCGGCCCGCTCGCGGTGTTCGAATCCGGCGCGATCCTGGTCTATCTGGCCGAGATCACCGGCCGGCTCATGCCGCGCGACCGGCGCGGACGCACGGTGGTCCTGCAGTGGCTGATGTTCCAGATGGGCGGGGTCGGGCCGATGTTCGGCCAGGCCAACCATTTCCGCCGCTTCGCCAAGGAACAAGTGCCCTACGCCATCGAGCGCTACACGAAGGAGGCGCACCGGCTCTACGGCGTGCTCGATCGTCGGCTCGCCGAGGTGCCGTTCCTGGCCGGCGACTACTCGATCGCCGACATCGCGACCTGGCCGTGGGTCGCCCGGTGGGAATGGCATGGCATCGACATGGCGTCGATCCCCAACGTCAAGCGCTGGTTCGACGAGATCAGCGCGCGCCCTGCGGTCCAGCGCGGCCGCGCCGTACCGGGATGAGCGGCCCGCTGGCCAGCGCCTCGGTCGAGCGCGTGCGCGCGGCGCTGGTTGCCGCCTCCGCGCCCGACACCATCGTCGCCCTGGACCATACGGCCCGCACGGCCGAGGACGCGGCGAAGGCCGTGGATTGTCCGCTCGGCGCCATCGTCAAGACGCTCGCCTTCATGGTCGATGATCGGCTGGTGCTGGCATTGGTGGCCGGCGATCGGCGCTGCGATGCCCTGGCCCTGGGCCGCGCGTTCGGGTCAGCCAGCGCGGCGGCGCGCGCCGATGCCGACCGCGTGAGGGCCGCGACCGGCTTCGCCATCGGCGGCGTCGCGCCGATCGGGCATCCCCAGTCCTTGCCCGTGGCCGTCGATCCGAGTCTTGCCCGCTTCGCCACCCTTTACGCCGCCGCCGGCCACGCGCACTGCGTTTTCGTCACCGCCTACGACAGCCTGCTCGCCATGACCGGGGGAACGCCCGTACCGGGCCTGGGCATCGAGGCGCGGCCGGGTTGACGGAGCGGGGTCGCTCGCCTATAAGACCGCCTCTCGCGCGGCACGGGGCCGGTATCATGAAGATTCGCAATTCCTTGCGCTCGGCGAAGCAGCGCCACGGCAAGTGCCAGATCGTGCGGCGGCGCGGGCGGCTCTACGTCATCAACAAGACCGCGCGCCGCTTCAAGGCGCGCCAGGGCTAGAGCCCCAGGGCTACAGCCCAAGCCCATTCGCTTCTGTTAGGATACGCCCCGCCGTGGCCCCAGGGCCCGCGGCGCCGATTGGCTTGGGGCGAGGCACCATGGCGGGCACCGATCTGACCGGTCTGAGCGCGGCCGAGACGGCGCTCCTGGTGCGTCGGCGTAGCGTCTCGCCGGTCGAGGTGGTCGAGGCCGCGATCCGGCGGATCGAAGCGCGCAACCCCTCGCTCAACGCCTTCGTCCATCTGGGGTTCGACGACGCGCGCCAGGCGGCGCGCCAGGCCGAGCAAGCAGTCATGACCGGGGCGGCGCTGGGGCCGCTCCACGGCGTGCCGGTCGCCATCAAGGACCTGTTCGACTTCAAGCCCGGTTGGCCGGCGACGCTCGGCGGCATCCGCGCCCTCAGGAACTTCGTGGTCAACGCCCACTGCGGCTTCTCCGAACGCATCGAGCAGGGCGGGGCGATCATCGTTGGCAAGACCAACAGCCCCGTGCTCGGCTTCCGCGGCGTGTGCGACAACTACCTGTTCGGGCCGTCGCGCAACCCGTTCGACACTCGACGCAACACGGGCGGCTCGTCGGGCGGCAGCGCGGGCGCCGTGGCCGACGGCATGGTGCCCCTGGCCGAAGGCACCGACGGCGGTGGCTCGACGCGCATCCCGGCCGCGTGGTGCGGGGTCTACGGCTACAAGGCGTCGTTCGGCCGCGTGCCCCGGCTCAGCCGGCCCAACGCCTTCGGCTCCGCGACGCCGTTCCTGTTCGAAGGCCCGATCACGCGCACGGTCGAGGACGCGGCGCTCGCCATGTCCGTGCTGGGCGGCTACCACAGTCGCGATCCGTTCAGCCTGGACCAGGACGTCGACTACCTGGGCGCGCTGCGCCGCCCGGTGCGTGGGATGCACATCGCCTATAGCCGCGACCTGGATGTTTTTCCGGTGGACGCGCGCGTCACGGCCGTCGTGGACAAGGCGGTGCGCGCCTTCGAGGAGGCCGGCGCCCATGTCGAGGAGGTCAAGGTCGGCATCACGCGCTCGCAGCAGGAGCTGAGCGACCTGTGGTGCCGGCTCATCGTGCCCTTGAGCGTGCAGGGCTTCGAGGGGTTGAAGCGCGCTGGCATCGACCTGATCGGCGACCACCGCGATGATCTGCCGCCCGAGTTCCTGCACTGGTACGACGTCGGCGTGCGGCTCACGGTGGCCGAGCACTACCGCGACCAGGAGATGCGCACCGAGGTATTCGACGCCATCCAGGGCGTGTTCGACCGGTTCGATCTGCTGGTCACGCCGACGCTGGCGTGCCTGCCGGTCGAGAACACGACCGACGGCAACACGCTAGGACCGCGCGCCATCAACGGCCAGCCGGTCGATCCGTTGATCGGCTGGTGCCTGACCTACCCGATCAACTTCACCGGCCATCCGGCCGCGTCGATCCCGGCCGGTCTCGCCGAAGGCAACCTGCCGGTGGGCATGCAGATCGTCGGGCGGCGCTACGCCGACTGGGACGTGCTGGCGGCCAGCGCCGCGTTCGAGCGCCTGCGCCCCTGGGCCGCCACGTACGCCATCCCGGCGGCCAGGCCCCTTTAGGTTCCACGCCGTGCAGATGCCCGCGCCCGACTTGGCCGTGCTGGCGCGCCGCGCCGCGCTGGTCGCCCGTTTGCGCTCGCTTGTCCCCGGCGAAGGCGTCATCGCCGACGAGGTGGGCCTGCGCGCCTACGATTGCGACGGCCTGACCGCGTACCGGCAGGTGCCGCTCGCCGTCGTGCTGCCCGAGCGGACCGAGCAGGTCTCGGCGGTCCTCCGTTTCTGCCAGAGCGAAGGCGTCAAGGTGGTGCCGCGCGGCGCCGGCACGGGCCTGTCGGGCGGCGCGCTGCCGCTGACCGACGGCATCGTGCTCGGACTCGGCAAGTTCAACCGCATCCTCGAGGTCGATGCGGCGAACCGCTGCGCCGTGGTGCAGCCGGGCGTCACCAACCTGTCGGTCAGCCAGGCCGCGGCGCCCCACGGCCTCTACTACGCACCGGATCCGTCCAGCCAGATCGCCTGCACCATCGGCGGCAACGTGGCCGAGAACTCGGGCGGCGTGCATTGCCTGAAGTACGGCGTCACTGCAACCAACCTGTTGGGCGTCGAGCTGGTGCTGATGGACGGCACCGTGGTCCGCCTGGGTGGCAAGGCGGGCGATGCGGGCGGCTATGACCTGCTCGGCGTCGTCACCGGGTCCGAGGGGCTTCTGGGTGTCGTGACCGAGGCGACCGTGCGGCTCCTGCCCGCGCCCGCGACGGCGCGCGCCCTGCTGCTCGGCTTCACGACCAGCGCCGATGCCGCGCGTTGCGTCGCCGCGGTGATCGCGGCCGGTATCGTCCCGGCCGGCATGGAGATGATGGACAAGCCGGCGATCGACGCGACCGAGGCGTTCTGCCACCCGGGCTATCCCATGGACGCCGGTGCGATCCTGATCGTCGAGCTGGACGGCCACGCGGTCGAGGTGGACGAGCTTGTGGAACGCGTCGCGACGATCGCCCGCGACGGTGGCGCCACCACCGTGCGCGCCAGCGCCGACGAGGACGAACGGCTGCTGTTCTGGAAGGGCCGCAAGTCGGCGTTCCCGGCGGTCGGACGCATCACGCCGGACTATCTGTGCATGGACGGCACGATCCCGCGCGCCCGCGTCGCCGAGGTGCTGGAGCGCATGACGGCCCTGGCCGCGGCGCGCGGCCTGCGCGTGGCCAATGTCTTTCACGCCGGCGACGGCAACCTGCACCCGCTGATCCTCTACGACGCCAACGAGCCGGGTCAGCTCGAGGCGGCCGAGGCCTTGGGCGCCGATATCCTGAAGCTCTGCGTCGAGGTCGGCGGCGTGCTGACCGGCGAACACGGCGTGGGCATCGAGAAGCGCGACCTGATGGGCACCATGTTCAGCGACGCCGATCTGGCCCAGCAGCAGCGGCTCAAGTGTGCCTTCGACCCCGACGGCCTGGCCAACCCGGGCAAGGTGTTCCCGACGCTGCACCGCTGCGCCGAACTCGGCCGCATGCATGTGCACGAGGGCCAGCTCAAGTTCGCCCACCTGCCCCGGTTCTGAGACGGCACGCCATGGCGGCCCTTAACCCCGCCGACGCGCACGAGGTGCGCGCCATCGTGGGCGAAGCCATGGCGGCCGGTGCGACGCTGGCCGTCGAAGGCGGCGGCAGCAAGCGCGGGCTTGGCCGACCGGTCGCGGCGACGCACACCCTGAGCCTGGTGCGACTCGACGGCATCATCGACTACGCGCCGTCCGAGCTGGTGCTGACCGCGCGGGCGGGAACCGCGCTTTCGGTCATCGAGGCACTGCTCGCCCAGCATGGCCAGCACCTGGCGTTCGAGCCGCCCGACACGTCGGCGCAGCTCGGGCCTGGCGCGCCGACGCTGGGTGGCCTGGTGGCGTGCAACCTAGCGGGGCCGCGCCGCCTGCGCGCCGGCGCCTGCCGCGACCATGTGTTGGGCATCGAGGCGGTCACCGGATTCGCCGAGATCGTCAAGGCCGGCGGCAAGGTGGTGAAGAACGTCACGGGCTACGACCTGCCCAAGCTGTTCGCCGGCAGTTTCGGCACGCTCGGTGTCATGACCGCGATCACGATGAAGGTCCTACCGCGCCCTGAGAAGACGCGCACCGTGCTTGTCTTCGGCCTGGACGGCGCCGCGGCCGGATCCCTGATGATCGAGCTCGCGCGCGGACCGCTCGATGTCTCGGCGCTCGCCTACGTGCCGCGCGCGGTCGCCGCGCGCTCGGCCGTGGGTTACGTGGCCGGTGCCGGATCGTCGGTGCTGGCGGCGCGGCTGGAGGGGCCGCCGCGCTCGGTGCTGGCGCGCACCGAGGCGGCGCGTGCGCGGCTCGGTGCGCACGCGCCGGTCGAGGAGCTGCACGGCCACAACTCGGCCGCTCTGTGGCGTGAGATCGGCTTCGGCGCCCTGCTGGCCGCGCCGGCCTCGCGCCCGGTCTGGCGCCTGGGGGTACCGCCGGCGGACGGCGCGGCGGCGCTGCGCGCGTTGGAACAGGCTGGCGCCGAAGGCTATCTCGACGCCGCGGGCGGCACCCTCTGGGCCGCGGCGGAGGAACCGGTCCCGGTCCACGACCTCGCCGCGCGGCACGGCGGTACGGCGATGCTGGTCCGCGCCCCGGCCGAAGCGCGCGCGCGCATGCCCGTCTTCGCGCCCCAGGCCCCAGCGCTCGCCGCGCTCGAGCGGCGCGTCAAGCAGGCGTTCGACCCCAAGGGCGTGTTCGAGCCCGGCCGCCGCGTCGAAGGCGTCTGACCATGCGCACCAGCTTCGCCCCGCACCGGCTCGACGACCCGGACATCCGCGAAGCCAACGGCATCCTGCGCACGTGCGTGCACTGCGGGTTCTGCACGGCGACGTGCCCGACCTACGTGTTGACCGGCGACGAGCGCGACAGCCCGCGCGGGCGCATCGTCCTGATCAAGGAGATGCTGGAGCGCGACGAACCGGCGGACGCCACGGTCACGCGCCACATCGACCGTTGCCTCGGTTGCCTGGCGTGCACCAGCACGTGCCCGTCGGGCGTCGACTACATGCACCTGGTCGATCTGGCGCGCGACCGCATCGAGCGCACGTACCACCGACCCGCGGCCGATCGTGTGCGCCGCTGGGCGCTTGCCCACGTGCTGCCCTACCAGCACCTGTTTCGATGGGCCATGGGCCTGGGGCGGCTGACGCGGCCCGTCGCGGCTTGGCTGCCCGCCGGCCTGTGCGCCATGATCGAACTGCTGCCCGCGCGGGAGCCCGTGCCCGCCGCCGAGGCCGCGCCCGCGACCGTCGCGACGCCGGTCCTGCGCGTGGCGCTGGCGCCGGCCTGCGTGCAGCCGGCGCTCGACCCGGCGATCGACGCCGCGTGTCGGCGCCTGCTCGCGCGGCTCGGTGTCCAGGTCGTGGCGGTTCCCGGCACGGGGTGCTGTGGTGCGCTCACACACCACATGGGTCGGCGCGAGGACGCGCGCGCCGCCGCCCGGCGCAACGTCGCGGCGTTCCGCCCCTGGCTGGCCGCCGGTCGGTTGGACGCGATCGTCGTCACCGCGTCCGGCTGCGGCACGCTGCTCAAGGACTATGGCCACCTGCTGGCGGACGACCCGGACTTCGCCCACGATGCCCGGCGCCTCGCCTCGCTCGCGCGCGACGTGACCGAGGTACTCGACCCCCTGATGCGGGCGCGGACTCCGCCGGCCGGCGATCACACGGGCCTCTCCGTCGCCTATCACGCCGCCTGCTCGCTGCAGCATGGCCAGAAGATCGCCGGCCTACCGGAAGCCCTGCTGCGGTGCGCCGGCTTCGAGGTGCGACCCATCGGCGAAGGCCACCTGTGCTGCGGCTCGGCCGGCACCTACAACCTGCTGCAACCCGCCTTCGCCACGGCCCTGCGTGATCGCAAGGCGCGCAACATCGCGGCGACAGGCGCCAAGGCCCTCGCCGCCGGCAACATCGGCTGCCTCGTGCAGTTGCGCGGAGTCGTCGGCGTTCCGGCGGTGCACACGGTGGAGCTGCTCGACTGGGCTTGGGGCGGCCCGGCACCGGCCGCGTTCGCCCGCGCCGTCGATCACGAGACTGTGTAGGCCACGCGCTTGCGGCGCAGGATCGCAATCCCTAACCTCGGGCCATGAAGCGCGCCCTTGCACTTGCCCTCGCCCTTTGGGCGACCCTCGGCCCGGCCCTGGCGGGCCAGGACGACCCCCGGCTGCTTGAAATGTTCGTCCGCCTCCAGGGCCATCTGGACCAGACGGAAGCCGAGCGATTGGAAACCGAAATCTGGTCGGTTTGGTATCAGAACGACGACAGCGCGATCACGTCCCTCATGCACCAGGGGCGCGCCGCCATGTCGATCGGCGACTTCGACGACGCCGAGGCGTACTACAGCCAGGTGATCGAGCGCGATCCCGCCTTCGCCGAGGGCTGGAACCGTCGGGCCACGCTCTACTACCTGATGGGGCGCTACGAGGATTCCATCGCCGACGTGACCAGGACCCTGGAGCTGGAGCCGCGCCATTTCGGCGCGCTGAGCGGCATGGGCCTGATCTACACGGCGCTCAAGGACGAGGAGACGGCGCTTGTCTGGTTCGAGAAGGCGCTGGAGGTCAACCCGCACATGGCGGGCGTGCGCTACCGCGTCGAGTTGATCAAGAAGCGCCTGGCCGGTGAACCGACCTGACAACGGGTTCGACCTAATTCAACGCGTCGAGCAGCGCTCGGGCTTCCTTCAAGTCGCGTGTCTCGACGCCCTCGGTGAACCAGCCGTGAATCGGCGCGAGCAGGTCGTGAGCGCGACGTCGTTCGCCCCGCTCCGTCCACAGCCGCGCCAAGCCCATGGCCGCACGGAGCCCCCACAGGCGAGCCTTCTGCTCCCGCGCCGTCGCCAGCGCGCGCTGGAACGCGGCCTCCGCCTCGTCCTGTGCGTCGGGGCGTAGGAGGACGAGGACCACGCCTTGCCGCCGTTGAATCTCGGCACGGGCGAAGAGAGCCCCGCTTTGCTCCGCCTGCGCTTCGGCCTCGAGACTCGTCGCTATCGCCGCGTCGTCCTCGTGCGCCTGGGGGTAGCCGAAGTAGACCAGCACCCCGTCGCCCATGTACTTCGCGACATGGCCGCCGTAGCGCGCCACCTCCGCCCCCAGCGCGTCCTGGTACGCGCCCAGCAGATCCCGTAGCTCCTCAGGGTCCAGCGTCAGCGCCAGCTCCGTAGACCCCACAAGATCCACGAACATCACCGTCAGCTGCCGGCGCTCCGCCGGAGACGAGGCGGTGCGCGAGGGCGACGGGGCGGCGGCCCCCTGGTCCCGGATCGCCTTCAGCAGTTTGAGGCGGGCGCCCAGCGGCAGGCCGAGTTCCTTGAGATGCTCGTCGCTGAGCTCGCGCAGCGAATCGCCGTCGATCTCCGCCGCGGCGAAGGCCGGCGCGTACTTCTCGAGCCCGAGTGATGTCAGCCACGCCGCAAGGTCACGCAAGATGCCCCGGTCTTGGGTCGTCACGACACGCTAGCATCCCTCACGCGCGGCGTGCCAGGCCCTCGATCCAGGCGACGTGGAGCGTGTTGGTGGCACCGGGCGTGCCCACGGGCATGCCGGCGGTGATCACGATGCGCTGGCCCGGCGTCGCGAACCCTTCGGCCACGGCCAGCTGGCAGGCACGCACGATCATGTCGTCGAAGCTGTGCGCGTCATCGGTCAGCACCGAGTTGACGCCCCACGCGAGCGCCAGCCGGCGGGCGACCGCGATGCTTGGCGTCAGGCCCAGGATCGGCGCCTCGGGCCGTTCGCGCGCGGCGCGCAGCGTGGTTGAACCGCTGACCGAGTAGGTCGCGATCGCCGCGGCGTGCAGGGTCTGCGCCACCTGGCGGGCGGCCGCGGTGATGGCGTCGGGGCCGGTGCGCTCGGGGTCCGCCTGGGCCATGTCGAGCATGCGGCGGTGCCGCTCGTCGCGCTCCACGGTCGTGATGATGCGGTCCATGATCGCCACCGCCTCGACAGGGAAGTCGCCGCTGGCGGTCTCGGCCGACAGCATCAGGGCGTCGGCGCCGTCGTAGGCGGCGGTCGCCACGTCGGACGCCTCGGCGCGCGTCGGCGCCGGCGACCGCACCATGGACTCCAGCATCTGCGTCGCGACCACCACGGGTTTGCCCGCCTGGCGCGCCACGCCCACGATGCGCTTCTGCAGGCCCGGCACCTCCTCTGGTGGCACCTCGACGCCCAGATCGCCGCGCGCGATCATCACCGCGTCGGCCATGTCGACGATGTCCTCCAGGTGCTCGATGGCCGACGGCTTCTCCAGCTTGGCCATCAACGCCGCGCGGCCGGCGATCAGCCGGCGCGCCTCGGCCACGTCGTCCAGGTGCTGCACGAAGGAAAGCGCGATCCAGTCGGCCCCGTTGTCCAGGCCAAACTGCAGGTCGCGGCGATCCTTGTCGGTCAGGGGGCCCAGCGGCAGGCGCACGCCGGGCAGGTTGACGCCCTTGTTGTCGCTGAGCGCACCACCGACCACCACGGTGGTCTCCGCCGACCGCGCGTCGCATCGTTCGACGCGCAGCCGTACCCGGCCATCATCCAGCAGCAGCAGGGCGCCGGGCTCGAGCGCGGCGAACACTTCGGGGTGAAGCAGCGGCGCGCGCGTCGCGTCGCCCGCCGCCGCGTCCTGATCCAACCGGAATGGCTGGCCGCGGATCAGCTCGACCAGCCCGCCGGCGAACTTGCCAACTCGGATCTTCGGGCCCTGCAGGTCGACCAGGATGCCGAGCGGCCGGCCAATGGATGCTTCGAGCGCGCGAATGGCCGCGACGCGAGCCTTCTGGTCGTCGTGGCTCCCATGGCTCATGTTGAGCCGGAAGACGTCGACCCCGGCCTCGACGAGCGCGCGGATCTCGGCCGCCGTCGAGCTCGCGGGGCCCAGCGTCGCGACGATCTTCGCCTGGCGGGTGCGGCGCGTCACTCAAGTCCCCGTGGTAGTCGGCGCGACGAGTATGGCACGGAAGTCGTTGACGTTGGTGCGCGTCGGGCCGGTGACGACGGCATCGCCCAGCGCGGCGAACAGGCCACCGGAATCGTGGCTCGCCAGGTCGGCGCGCGGATCGCGCCCCAGCGCACGGGCGCGCGCCAGCGTGTCGGGCGTCACGATGGCGCCCGCGGCGTCGGGCGTGCCATCGATGCCGTCGGTGTCGGCGACCAGGGCGCTGATCGCCGGATGCCCGTCGAGCCCGAGGGCAAGGGCGAGGGCGAACTCGCGGTTGCGCCCGCCGAAGCCAGGATCGGGCGTGCCGACCGTCACCGTCGTCTCGCCGCCGGACAGCAACACGCAGGGCGCCGCCGCCGGCTGGCCGCGCCGCGCGGCGTGGAGCGCGATGCCGGCCAGCGCGCGGCCGACCTCGCGCGCCTCGCCCTCCAGGCAATCCGACAGGAGGACCGGCGTCACACCTCGCTGGCGCGCCGCTTCCGCCGCGGCGTCCAGCGAACGGGCTGCCGAGGTGATGATCGACGCCGTGGCGCGCGCGAGCCGCGCATCGCCGGGCTTCGGCGTCTCCTCGCCTTCGTCCAGCCAGCACGCGGCGCCTGGCGGGGCGACGATACGGTACTTGGCCAGGATGGCGCGCGCGTCCGCTTTGGTAGTCGGGTCGGGCAGCGTCGGTCCCGAGGCGACGAAGGCCGCGTCGTCGCCGGGGATGTCGGACACGATCAGGGCGTGCACGGCGGCCGGCGCCGCCGTGGCGCCCAGCCGCCCGCCCTTGATCGCGGAGAGGTGTTTGCGCACCATGTTGATCTCGTGGATCGCGGCGCCCGAGGCGAGCAGGGCGCGCGTCACGGCACGCTTGTCGTCCAGCGCGACACCCGGCGCCGGCAAAGCCAACAGAGCCGAGCCGCCGCCCGAGATCAGCGCCAGCACCAGATCGTCCGGGCCCAGCCCCTGGACCAGCTCCAGAATGCGTCGCGCCGCCGCTTGGCCCGCCGCGTCGGGCACCGGATGGGCTGCCTCGACCACGGTCACGCGCGCGGTGGGGACACCGTGGCCGTAGGGCGTGACGACCAGGCCGTCGAGCAGGCCATCCCAGTGCCGTTCCACCGCGCGGGCCATGGCGGCGGCCGCCTTGCCGGCGCCGACCACCACGGTGCGGCCGCGCGGGCGCGGCGGCAGGTGGCCCTCGATCGTCGCCTCGGCGCTGGCGGCGGCGACGGCGAGATCGAACAGGGACATCAGGAACGCGCGCGGTTCGAGGGCCGGGACCATGGCGCGCGCAAGGTGCCACAGCGCCCGTCACCGGCAAAGCCTTGTCAGAACGCGACGCCTGGTGAACTCTCACGCCACCCGATCCTGGCGCGAAAGAGCGACGATGCACGACCGAACGGCCCCGGCGGCCCAGCCCCTGCTAATGGCGGGCGACCCGCCGGCGCTGGAACGCCGCAACCCCAGAGGGCGGGCGCGCTTCATCCTGTTGTGCGACCACGCGAGCAAGGCGGTACCGCAGCGGCTCGGCACCCTGGGCCTCGAGCCCGCCGAGCTCGACCGGCACATCGGCTGGGACATCGGCGCCGCGGCGCTGACGCGCATCCTGGCTGACCGGCTGGATGCCCGCGCGTTCCTCAGCGGGTATTCGCGCCTGGTGATCGACTGCAACCGGCGGTTCGACGACGCGACCTCGATCCCGGCGGTCAGCGACCGCACCGAGATACCGGCGAATCGGGACTTGAGCGCATCGGACCGTGCGGCGCGCGTCGAGGCGTGCTTCTGGCCCTATCATCGGGCGATCGCGGCCGAGCTGGACGCCTGGGCGGCCGCCGGGCGCGTGCCCGCGATCGTCAGCCTGCACAGCTTCACGCCGGTGTTCGACGCGCGCCACCGGCCGTGGCACGTCGGCATCCTGTGGCACCGGGACGAGCGGCTGGCGCGCCCGCTGATCGAGACGCTGGCCGCCGAGCCGGGCCTGGTGGTGGGCGACAACGAGCCCTACGACGGCGCCTCGCCGCATGCGTACACCATGCCGGTCCACGGGCTGGCGCGCGGCCTGCCGCACGTGCAGTTCGAGATCCGCCAGGATCTGATCGCCGACGACGCGGGCGTGGCGCGTTGGGCCGACCGACTGACCCGCGTGCTCGGCGCGGTCATGGCCGACGACGGACTCTATACGGTTCGGCCGGCATCGTGAGCCTCGCCGCACCCAGCCTGACCATCGGCATCGAGGAGGAGTACCTCCTCGTCGATCGGCGTACGCGCGATCTGGCGTCCAATCCACCCGAGGCGCTGATGGCCGCGTGCGAGGCGCGCATCGGCGGGCGCGTGACGCGCGAGTTCCTGCGGGCGCAAGTCGAGGTCGGTACCGGCATCTGCCGCACGGCCGGTCAGGCGCGCGCCGAGCTGGCCGAGTTGCGCCACGCGGTCGCCGAGGTGGCGGCCGGGTTCGGCTTGGCGCCCATCGCCGCCTCGACACACCCGTTCGCGCGCTGGCACGACCAGCAGACCACGCCCAAGGACCGCTACGCCGCGCTGGCGCGCGACCTGCAGGGCGTGGCGCGCCGCTTGGTGATCTGCGGCATGCACGTCCACGCCGGCATTGAGGACGCTGACCTGCGCATCGACCTGATGAACCAGGCGGCGTACTTCCTGCCGCACCTGCTGTGCCTGACCACGTCCTCGCCCTTCTGGCAAGGCGAGGACACCGGCCTCAAGTCGTACCGGCTGACCGTGTTCGAGTCCCTGCCGCGCACCGGTATCCCGGACCAGTTCGCCTCGTGGGCCGAGTTCCAGCGTACGCTCGACCGGCTGGTCGGCGCCGGCATCATCGAGGACGGCACCAAGCTGTGGTGGGACATCCGGCCCAGCGTTCGTTTCCCGACGCTCGAGATGCGCGTCACCGACATCTGCACGCGGATCGACGACGCCATCGCGGTCGCCGCGCTCTACCAGGCGCTGCTGCACATGCTGTTCCGGCTGCGCCAGGGCAACCAGCGCTGGCGCACGTACCTGCCCATGCTGGTCATGGAGAACCGCTGGCGCGCCCAGCGCTATGGCGCGGCGGGCTCGCTCGTCGATTTCGGCAAGGGCGAAACCGTCCCGTTCGCGGCGTTGCTCGACGAGATGCTCGATGTGGTGCGCGCCGACGCCGATACGCTGGGGAGCGTGGCCGAGATCGAGCACGCCCGCGAGATCGTGCGCCGGGCACCAGCGCCGACCGCCAACTCCACGTCCACAACGCCGCTCTGCAAGCCGGGTCCGACCCGACCGAGGCCATGCGCGCCGTGGTCGACACCCTGATCGAGGACACGGTCGCCGGCGTGTGACGCGGCCTACCGGCGCGCCCGCGCTTCCTGCAAGGCCGTCAGGTGCCGCGCGGTGGCCCTGGTCGCCGCGCGTTCCATGGCGCGGTAGCGCTCGATCAGGCCGCGCCCGAACGGTGTCAGCGCGGCGCCGCCGCCGGCCGCGCCGCCCTGGCTGGTCGTCACCACAGACTCGCGAAAGCACTGATTGAGGCTGTCGACCAACTGCCAGGCGCGCCGATACGACATGCCCATGGCGCGCCCCGCCGCCGAGATCGAGCCGGTGGCGTCGATGCGCTCGAGCAACGCGATCTTGCCCGGCCCCAGGCGTCCGTCGGGCTTGAGGTCGATGCGCAGGCTCAGACGGGCCAAGGGCATGCTCCGGGGCTGGGCGCGGGGTCACGGGGGTCAGGGTCGACGTTGTCGCCCGCCGTCGCGTGCGCTATATACGATTGAATATAACGAAGTCGGTTCACGAGAGAAACCACCGATGACACCGCGCAGCCTTGGCCCGATCGTGGTCGTCCTGGCCGCGACGCTGTGCACCGGACTGGTCGCCGGGTCGGCACGCGCCGTGACGGTCACCGTCGCCGTGGCGACGAACTTCCTGAAGCCGCTGGAAACCTTGGCATCCGACTTCGCGGCCACGAGCGGTCACGACGTCGTGGTCGTCTCCGGTTCGACCGGCAAGCTCTACGCCCAGATCACCCAGGGCGCGCCCTTGGACGTCTTCCTCGCCGCCGACACCGAACGCCCGGCCAAGCTCATCGACGACGGGTTGGCGATCGCCGACAGCCGTTTCACGTACGCGCTGGGTCGCCTCGTCCTGCTCAGCCGCGATCCTTCGGCCGGGGCCGATTGCGTCGCGGCGCTGCGCGCCTCGGCGGGCAAGGTGGCCATCGCCAACCCGGAGACGGCGCCGTACGGGGCGGCAGCGCGCGCGGCGCTGCAGGCCATGAGCCTGTCGCCGGCGGTCGCGGGTCGCATCGTCCAGGGTGAAGACGTGGGCCAGACGTTCGCGTTCGTCGATACGGCCAACGCGGCGTTCGGGTTTGTCGCCCTGTCCCAGGTGGCGGGCGAGCCGCCGGGCGCGCGCCCCGGATGCCGTTGGGACGTGCCGGCCGACCTCCATCCGCCGATCGAACAGCAGGCGGTCCTGTTGCGGCGTGCGGCCGGCAACGTGGCCGCCGAGGCGTTCCTTGCGTGGTTGCGCGGGCCCGAGGCCGGGGCGCTCATCCGCGCCGCCGGCTACGGCGTCCCGGCGGCGCCATGACGCGGCGGCGCCGATGATCGAGACCTTCGCAGCGGGCGGATGGAGCCCGCTGGTCCTCACCCTGAAGCTCGCGGCGGTGACGGTCGTATGCCTGCTGGCCCTCGGCACGCCGCTCGCCTGGTGGCTGGCGCGCACCCGTTGGCGCGGCCGCGTGGCGATCGAGGCGGCGGTGGCGCTGCCGCTCGTGCTGCCGCCCACGGTGATCGGCTTCTACCTGTTGATCCTGCTGGGGCCCAACGGAGCGGTCGGGCGGGCCTTCGCCCTGGTGTCGGACCAGGGCCTGACGTTCAGCTTCGCCGGCTTGGTGATCGCCTCGGTGGTCTACTCGCTACCCTTCGTCGTGCAACCGATCCAGAACGCCTTCGAATCCGTCGGCCGCGCGCCGCTCGAGGCCGCTGCGGTGTTGCGCGCCGGGCCGTGGGACCGCTTCGTATCGGTGGCTGTGCCGCTGGCGCTGCGCGGCTTCGTCACCGCGGCCGTCATGGGCTTCGCCCACACGCTGGGCGAATTCGGCGTGGTGCTGATGGTCGGCGGCAACATCCCTGGCGAGACCCGGGTGATCTCCATCGCCATCTACGACCACGTCGAGACGCTCGACTACGGCTACGCCCATGCCATGGCCGCGGTGCTGGTGGCGCTATCGTTCGCCATCCTGGTGCTGGTCTACGGCATCAACCGGCGCTGGGCGCGCGCGGCACCATGACTGACATCGCGATCCGCGTCGCGCTGGCCAAGGGCTCGTTCCACCTGGACGTCGACCTGACCGTGCCGGCAAGCGGGCTGACCGCCGTGTTCGGGCCTTCGGGCGCGGGCAAGACGACGCTGCTGCGCTGCATCGCCGGGCTCGAATCGGCCGCGCGCGGGTTGGTCAGGATCGGGGCGGCCATCTGGCAGGACGCGAGCACGTTTGTACCGCCGCACCGGCGCGCCGCCGGGTTGGTGTTCCAGGACACCCGGCTGTTCGCTCATCTCAGCGTCGCGGCCAATCTCGACTACGGCCGGCGTCGGATCCCGGCGGACCGTCCCGTCCCGGGGCGCGACGATGTGATCGACCTGCTCGGGCTCGGCGCGCTGCTCGAACGGCGAACGTCCGGGCTGTCGGGGGGCGAAGCGCAACGCGTGGCGATTGGCCGCGCCTTGCTGGCCAGCCCGGACTTCCTGCTGCTCGACGAGCCTCTGGCCGCGGTCGACGCCGCGCGCAAGGGCGAGATCCTGCCGTTCGTGGAACGGCTGCACCGGTCGGCGGCGATCCCCATGCTGCTGGTCAGCCACGACGTCGAGGACGTGGCGCGCCTGGCCGACCGCGTGGTGCTGCTCGACGCCGGCCGGGTGCGTGGCCAAGGCGCGCCAACCGCGATGCTGGCGACAAGCGCGCCCGACGCGGCGTGGGCCGTGACGTTGCCCGCGTCCGTCGTGCCCGGTGGGCGAACCGGGACGAGCTTGCGTGTCGCGGCGCGCGACGTGGCGGTGTTCCTCGATCCTCCGGGTCCGTCCAGCGCGCTCGCCGTCCTCCCGGCGGCCGTCCGCGCCGTGGACGGAGCGGCTGAGGGCCAGGCGCTGCTGACGCTCGACGCCAACGGCGTGCGGCTGCTGGCGCTGGTACGGCAGGACGTCCTCGAACGGCACGGTCTCGGCCTCGGCTCGATCGTGCACGCGGTGATCCATCACGCCACGCCGGCGTGAGGGCGACGCCCTACACGCCGTTGCCGCCGCGCGGGTAGCAGATCACCGAGAGGAAGCGGATGGGCAGACCCTGCAGCGCCTCGGGGCCGTGCGGCACCGCCGCGTCGAAGAACAGCGAATCGCCCGGCTCCATGGGGTACGCGTCGCCGCCGTGGCGGTACGTCATGCGCCCCTCCAGCAGATAGAGGAACTCGAGTCCCTCGTGCTGGAACAGCGGGAAGACCTCGGACTCATGGGTCAGGGTGATCAGGTACGGCTCCACCGCGACGCTCTTGCCGACGCTGTGGCCCAGCAACTGGTACTGGTGGCCGTTGCGCGTGCCGCGCCGCTCGATGGTCAGCCCACGGCCGGCCTTGACGAACGTCGCCGAGTGGCTTTCCTCGAACTGCTGGAACAGCGCGGTGAAGGGGACGTTGAGCGCCGCCGCCAGGCTCTTCAGCGTGGCGAGCGAGGGCGACGTCAAGCCGTTCTCGATCTTCGACAGCATGCCCGACGACAGGTTCGCCTGCGCGGCGAGGTCGGTGACCGTCATGTCGAGCTTGCGGCGCAACGCGCGCACCTGACGTCCGATCGACGCCTCCAAGGTGTGATCGCGCGCCGCGATGCGGTGTGGGTCCTGGAACGACTGGGCGCGCTCCACCTCGGCCGTGCGACGGGCCGACGGCGGGCCGCGTCGCTCGGTCACGCGGCCTCGGCGGCCAGGGCGCGTACGGCCGCCAGCCCGACCGGCGCGCCATCGAACTCGCCCATGGCATCGATCAGGCAACGCCACAAGTAAGCGGCGGCGGCCGAATCGGCGATCATGTCATAGGCCAGCGTACGGCCCAGGTCGCGGCGGATGACGATCGCCGACATGCGCGCGACCGAGGTCTGCGCGACGGCACCATTGGCGAAGGCCTTGGGGCGCAGATCGACGCCGCACATCTTGGCCAGCATGGTCGCCGCGTGTTGGCCGGTGATCGCGCACCAGGCGTTGGTCTCGGGCCGTGGCACGGGATAGGCGCCTTCGGCGGACTCCAGGCTCCAGGTACCTTCGACGCGGTCGAGCAAGGCCGAACCGCCTTCCAGATCGCCCAGGATCAGGGCCTCGCTGTCCGCCAGGCGGGCGACGCGGCTGCCGTCGGGCTGATCGACGGTCGTGTTGTTCTCGCCGATCGCCACACCCTGGCCGCGCAGCCAGTCGAGCGCGGTCCAACCCTTGTAGCCGCCGCGGCGCAACGGCGTCAGATCGGCGATCGCCATGGAGCGCGCCTGCGCCTGTTCCGCCTCGGCACCGTCGCGCAGGCTGATCGCGGCGGCCATGCCGTTGACCGGGGCGAACGTGGCGCCCAGCGCCTGCAGTTCGCGGTAGAGGAAGGCGCGGCGCGGCAGCGAAGCGGGATCAAGACTCATGCTCACAGCTCCTGGCGCTTGTTGCCGGCGTCGTAGAACGGCGGCTTCTCGACCACCGCCTCGATCATGCGGCCGCCGCCGATGCGGATGTGGAACGCGGTGCCGGGCGTCGCCTGGTCGGGCGCCACGTAGGCCAGGCCGATGACCTTGCCGAGCACATGGCTGCGCCCGACCGAGGTGGTGCGCCCGACGATGGCGCCGTCGTGGATCACCAGGTGCGATTCCTCGGGCGCCGGGTCCGCCGGGTTCTTGAGCGAGAAGCCGACCAGTTTGCGGGTCAGGCCGTTGCGCTCGTGGATGTCGAGCGTGCGCTTGCCGACGAAGTAGGGCTTCTTGCGCGCGATCGCCCAGGCCATGTCGGCCTCGAACACGTTGGTCACGCCGTCGGTGTCCTGGCCGATGATGACATGGCCCTTCTCGAGCCGCAGCAGGCGCTGGGCCTCGATGCCGAAGGGTACGATGCCGTCCGCCTTGCCGGCGTCCATCAGTGCGTCCCACAGCGCTTCGCCCTGGCTCGCCGGCACGTGGATCTCGTAGCCGAGTTCGCCGACGAAGCCGATGCGGATGATGCGCGCCGGGACGCCCGCGATGGTGCCCTGGCGCACCTCCATGTAGGGGAACGCCTCAGTCGACAGGTCGACGTCCTTGCACACCCGCGCCAGCACGTCGCGCGCCTTGGGCCCCGCCAGGTTCACCGCGGCCCACGACGCCGTAACGTTGGTGATGTTGACCTTCAGGCGCCATTGGGCGTTCCAGAACAGCATGTGCTGGTAGACCGCGGCGGCGCCCGAGGTGGTGGCCGTGACGTAGAAGTGGTGGTCGTGGAACCGGCAGGCGACGCCGTCGTCGACGATGACACCGTTCTGGTCGGTCATCAGCACGTAGCGGGCGCGACCCACCGGCTGCTTGGTGTACGTGAAGGTGTAGATGCGGTTCAGGAGCTCGGCCGCGTCGGGGCCGCACACCTCGAGCCCGCCCAGCGTCGAGACGTCGATCAGGCCGACACGCTCACGCACCGCCATGACTTCGCGCCGCACATTGTCGTCGCGGCTGGATTCGGAGCCGTAGTACTGCGGCCGGTACCACTGGCCGGCGACCATCATCTTGGCCCCGGCGGCGACGTGGTGGTGGTGCATGGGCGTCAGCCGGTCGGGCTCGAAGCTGCGGCCCGCCAGCACGCCGAACGTCTCCTGGGTGTAGGGCGGCCGCGAGGTCGTCGTGCCGGTCTCGTTGACCGTGCGGCCGTTGGCACGCGCCGTCAGCCGCACCGAGTTGAGCGACGAATGGCGGCCCTGGCTCGGCCCCATGCCGCAAGTCGAGAACCGCTTCATCAACTCGACGTCGTCGTAGCCCTCCTGGATCGCGTCCAGGATGTCGTGCACCTGCAGGTCCTCGTCGAAATCGATGAAATCGCGGCCCTTGGGGTGTGGGAAGATCGGCCACGGGTGGTTGATGCCACGCATGCCGCGGTCGTTGGGCACCGCGGGGGCCGCTCCGACCGTGCGCCCGGCGTCGCGCGCGGCGCTCCAGCCGGCGCGCCGGCCTTCGCCGAGGACCGCCTCGAGCGCGAAGGTGCCGGTGACCGAGCCTGCCGCGTGTATCGTCTCGGGCAGCCAGACCACCTCGAACATCGAGGCTTCGTCGTTGTAGGCCAGGCGACCGCCGGCGTGGTGGATCAGGTTCGCGGTCGGGTTGTAGCCGACGGCGGTGACGATCAGGTCGCAGGCGAAGCGGTCGTCCACCGCGGCGGTCTGGCCCTGGCCCGTGATGCGCGCGACCCGCGCGGCCTCGACGCCCACGTGGCCCTTGGCGGCGATGGCCTCGGTCACCGCGGCGCCACGCACGATCGGCACGCCGTGGTCGGCCACCGCGTCGGCCAGCGCGCCGTCCGACCGCTCGGGCCTGAGGTCGGCGACGCACGCCACCTCGACGCCCGCCTCGATCAGGTCCAGCGCCGCGCCGTAGCCGTCGCCGTTGGCCGTGGCCACCACGGCCCGGTTGCCGGGCCGCACCGCGTAGTGCCGCATCAGCCGCTGCGCCGCCGAGGCGTACATCACGCCCGGCAGGTCGTTGTTGCGGAACACCATGGGCTGCTCGTAGGAGCCGGTGGCGACCACCACGCTGCGCGCCCGCAGCTTATACAGACGGTTGCCCCGGATGACCGGCAGGTAGTGATCCGCGAACCAGCCGTTGCACGTGGCGTCCGTCAGCACGGTGATGTTGGCGTGGCCGGTCACGCGGCCGACCAGACCCTCGCGCACCCGCGCCGCCTCCTGGCCCGCCGCGTCGAACCGGGCGTAGCCGAGCGCGCCGCCGAGCGTCGGGTTCTCCTCGATCAGCACGACCTCGGCCCCGGCGTCCGCGGCCTCGAGCGCTGCCGACAGTCCGGCGGCGCCGCCGCCGACCACGGCGACGTCGGCGAACAGGTACTGCTTGTCGTAGTAGCCGTGGTGGGCCTCGAGGTCGACCTTGCCCAGGCCGGCCAGCGCGCGGATCAGCTTCTCCCAGTGCTTCCACGTGCCCTTCGGCCGGAAGAATGTCTTGTAGTAGAAGCCGACCGGCAGGAACCGGCCCAGGCCGTCGATGGCCCGCGCGTAGTCACGCGTCAGGCTGCCGAACACGTTCTGCGGCTGGACGTCGAGGCCGGCGACGACGCGCCGGCGGTCGGCCTGCACGCTCGGCTCGGCGCCGATCTGCACCAGGCTGTTGGCGTCGTGGCCCGCCGCCGACAGGAGCCCGCGCGGCCGGTGGTACTTGAACGAGCGCGACAGCATGGTGACGCCGTTGGCGGCCAGCGCGCTGGCGATCGTGTCGCCCTCGTAGCCCGTGTAGGCTTGGCCGTCGAAGCGGAAGGTGATCGGCTTCGCGCGGTCCAGCAGCGTGCCGGCGGGCGCCGGCAGGCGACTCATGGTCATGGCGTTTCCCTGGGCGTGTCCCCGGCGGCGGGGGCGGCGGGGGCGTCGTAATCGACGCGGTCCTTGAACAGCTCGCGCGCCGGGTAGGTGCGCAGGATGACGTCCTTGACGGTGTCGCGCTCGGCGATGATCCAGTAGGCGGTGGGCACGTGATACCACCACTCGCGCACCACGCCGGCCGTGTTGTTTTCCAGCGCGGCGTAGGCCGCCCATTCCTCGTCGGTGCAGTCGAGCGGCGGGTGGATCTTCACTTCGCCGCCCCAGACGAACTCCGAGATGTTGCGCGGCCCGTTCAGCGGGCAGGTCAGGATCTTCATGGCTGCCTCAGTGGCCGACGCTCGCCGCGCCCTTCTCGCCAAGCTGGCGGAACTCGGGGAAGCGGCGGTAGGTGAAGGGCTTGATCAGGTCGGGCACCTGCCCCGTTGCCAGCATCTCGGCGTTGCGCTTGCCGCACACCGGCGTCGCCTTGAAGCCCCAGGTGCCCCAACCGGCGTCGATGTAGTAGTTCTGGACATGGGTCTCGCCCATGATCGGCGCGAAGTCGGGCGTCATGTCGGTCATGCCGGCCCACTGGCGCAGCAGCTTGACCTCGGCCAGGTAGGGGAAGAGCTCAAGCATGTGCATCATCAGCCCTTCCTTGAAGTCGAGCGTCGAACGCGTGCCGTAGAGCGCGTAGGGATCGGTCGAGCCGCCCATCACTAGCTCGCCCCGGCTCGACTGCGAGATGTAGACGTGCAGCGAGCCCGAAACGATGATCTTGTCGAGAAACGGCTTGAGCGGCTGCGAGACGCACGCCTGCAGCGGGATGGTGCGGATCGGCAGCTTCAGGCCGATCATGTCGGCGACCCGGGTCGTCGCGCCTGCCACCGCCTGGATCACCTTGCCGCACTTGATGGTGCCGCGGTTGGTGACGACGCCGGTGACCTTGCCGCCGGTGCCGTTGACGCCCTCGCGCTCAATGCCGATCACCTCGGTACGCTGGTGGATCTCGACCCCGCGCATGGCTGCGCCGGCGCCGTAGCCCCACGCCACGGCGTCGTGCCGCGCGATCGACCCGGGCGCGTGATAGAGCGCGCCCAACACCGGATAGCGCACCGTATCCGAGCAATCGAGCTGCGGGCACAAGCGCTTGACGTCGTCCACCAGCACCAATTCGGAGTTGATGCCGAAATGTTTGTTGACCTCGGCGCGCCAGCGCATGGTGCGGATCGCCGAATCCGTGTGCGCCAGCGTCAGGTGGCCGCGTTCGGAGTAGAGGATGTTGAGGTCGAAGTCGTTCGACAGATCCTGATAGAGCCGGACCGATTCGTCGTAGAATCGCACACCCTCGGGCGTCAGGTAGTTCGAGCGGATGATCGCCGTGTTGCGCGCGGTGTTGCCGCCGGCCAAATAGCCCTTGTCGAGCACGGCGACGTTGGTGATGCCCCAGTCGCGCGCCAGGTAGAACGCGGTCGCCAGGCCGTGGCCGCCGCCGCCGATGATCACCACGTCGTAGGACTTCTTAAGTTCGCGCGGGCGCGGGAACTGGTGCTTGGCGGGGTAGTGCTTGGAAAGCCCGTACTTGAGCAGGGCGAAGACCATGGGCGACCTCAAACCGAGACGCGTCGGAGGCCTTGCCGGCCGCCGGCGGGCGCAACCGATGCAACAAAGTTTACTCTAGGTCAATGCCCTGGGCCCGACAACGCCGCCGCCGCGCGCGGGTCCCCATGGACCCGCGTGCATGCGCCCAGCCGGTTCGTCGTCCTAGCCCGCGAGCGCCGAGCGCCGACGGCTCATGAGGATTGCCAAGGCGATGACGACGACGGGCGCCAGCACGATCAAGTGGATACCGCCCGATCGATTCGCGGTGGCGCGTGGCGCGGCCGGTTCCGCGACGTCCGCTTCGGGCGCCCAGTCGTTCGGCGCCTCCGACGTGGGCAACGTCGGGATCACGGTGGTCACCGGGGTCGTCGACGTCCAGGCAAGCGAGTCGTCGACCATCGGACCCGGCTCCATCAGCGTCTCGGGCGCCAGCACGGCGGCTTCGATCGCCATCGTTAGCTCGTCCAGACTGGGGCTGAACTCGGACGCCACGCGGGTGGTTGTGTCGTTGACCGACGAAACCGCGGCCGGCGTGGCCGCCGGTACCCACGACGCCACCGCTGTGCCGGCGGCGAGCGCCAAGCCGATGATCAGGCAAACCAACGCGATGCGGGCGTGCATGGCGATCCTCCCATGGCCGGCGCGGTTCATGCCACGTCGTGTCATGACGACAACGGGCGGTGACGGGTGCTATTCCAGCAGGGCAACAAGCGCGGGGAAGGGTGGCGGGCATGGATGTCCTGTTTTGCGCCAAGTACGCCGGCTACTACTACGACCCGGGCGCGTGGGGCCGCGCGCTGGCCGACCTGGTGCCGGGCCTGCGGCTGATCGTCTGGCCCGGGCCCCAAGACCCAGCGAAGATCGAGATGGTCATCGCCGACTGGGCACCTCCTGGTCTGTTCGCTTCGCTGCCGAATCTGCGCTGCGTGCTCTACCCCGGCTATGGGCCCGACGCGCTGGTTGCCTCGGGCGAGGTTCCGGCGCATGTGACCCTCGCCCGGCTCGAGGACGACGGCATCGCGCGCCAGATGACCGAGTACGTGGT
The DNA here is from genome assembly GCA_016869675.1 of Alphaproteobacteria bacterium. Classification (GTDB taxonomy): domain Bacteria; phylum Pseudomonadota; class Alphaproteobacteria; order SP197; family SP197; genus VGDP01. The sequence goes on from VGDP01000008.1 coordinate 81,486, forward strand.
GCTCTACGTCCTGCACCGCCACAGGGCGGCCGAAGCCTACGCCGCGCAACAGCGTGTGGCGCATTGGGGCCTAATCGAGACGCCGGCGACGGATGCGACGACCGTGGGATTCATGGGGCTCGGCCGGCTCGGTTCGGCGTTCGCCGCCGCCCTGCGGCCTTTCGGGTTCCGTCTTGCCGCGTGGACGCGTTCGCCGCGCCAGGCCGACGGCATCGCCATGTTTCACGGGGACGAAGGCCTGCGCGCCTTCCTGGGCGGGGCCGACTACGTCGTCGCCACGCTGCCCTCGACGTCCGCGACGCGCGACCTGATGGACGCGCGGCGGTTTGGCTGGTTGAAGCCGGGTGCCGTGTTCATGAACCTGGGGCGTGGCGACCTGGTGGTGACCGACGACCTGATCACGGCCCTGGATTCGGGGCGGCTCGGCGGTGCGGTGCTCGATGTCCACCGGCCTTCGCCGTTGCCCGTGGAGAGCCCCTTGTGGCGCCATCCCAAGGTGACCATGACGCCTCACTCGTCAGGCGCGAAGATGACCGACGCCATTCCCGAAGTGGCACGTATCTGCCGCCTCGTGGCGAACCGCCAGCTGCTGCCCCGGGTCATCGACCGGGCCCGGGGCTACTGACGCCCGCGGCTGCCCGGGCAACCCAATGTCATGGTCCCGTTAACCATGGCGTTCTATGGTGACGCGGTCACAAAGGGTCAGGGCAGGCATTCATGGCCAAGGGGCACGATCCGAAGGCTGAACGGATCGACGAGGCCGCTGCCATCGTCAGGAAGCGGGTCGCCGGCGACGAAGCCAAGGCGGCCGAACCGTTCGTGCGTACGTTGTGGTCGGGCGTCGCATCCGAGGATCTAATGGAAGCCCCGGCCGAGACCATGTTCGGCCTGGGCCTGTCGCTGTGGTCGTTCCTGAAGCGGCGCAAGGTCGGCGAGCCACGTATTCGCGTCTACAACCCGACCATCGAGGAGCACGGCTGGCTGTCGACCCACACGATCGTCGAGATCGTGACCGACGACATGCCGTTCCTGGTCGATTCGATCGCCGCGGCCCTCAATCACCTCGACCTGACGGTGCATCTGCTGATCCACCCCATCATCCAGGTGAAGCGCGGGGCCGACGGTCGTCTCGCCGCCTTCGGCGCGGGCGCCGAGGCTCACGCCGAATCGGTCCAGCACGTCCAGGTGACGCGCCAGACGGGACCCGAAAGGCTCGGCGCGATCGAACGCGAGCTCGCGGCGGTTCTCGGCAGCGTGCGCAGTGCTGTCGAGGATTGGAAGCCCTCACTCGAGCGCGTCGACGCCCTGATCAAGGATCTGGGTGACAACCCGCCACCCTTGCCGGAGGACGAGCTGGCCGAGGGCAAGGCGTTCCTGAGTTGGCTGCGCGACAACCACTTCCTGTTCCTGGGCTGCCGCGAATACCGCCTGGTGCGCCGCGACGACCAGGATTTCTCCGAGATCGTCGACAACTCCGGCCTGGGCATCCTGCGCCAGGTCACGGCGGAATCGCTCGAACGCCATGGCCGGGCGCTGCCCAAGGGCGTGGCGCGCAGCGTCCGGCGCAAGGGCCTCTTGATGATCACCAAGGCGACCAGCTGCTCGCGCGTGCACCGGCCGGTCTACATGGATTACATCGGCGTGCGCCGGTTCGACGCGAAGGGCGAGGTCATCGGCGAATCACGCTTCCTCGGCCTGCTCACGTCGGCGGCGTACAACCGCAATCCACGCGACATCCCGCTGCTGCGCCGCAAGGTCGAGCGCGTGCTCGAGCGTTCGGGCTTCTCGCGCTCCAGCCACAACGGCAAGGCGTTGCGCAACATTCTGGAGACGTACCCACGCGACGAGCTGTTCCAGATCGACGACGAGACGCTGGTCGAGACGGCGCTGGGCATCCTGCACCTGGAGGAACGCCAGCGCATTCGGCTGTTTGTGCGCCGCGACACCTACGCCCGTTTCTTCAGCTGTCTCGTCTATGTGCCGCGCGATCGCTACACGACCGAATTGCGCGAACGCATGCAGAAGATCCTGGTGGCGGGGTTGGAAGGCGACGCCGTCGAGTTCACGACCCAGGTCTCGGAAGCGCCCATGGCGCGCACCCACTTCATGGTGCACACCTCGCGCGACGTCACGCCCACCTTCGACGTGCCTATGATCGAGGCGCAACTCGTCGCAGTCAGCCGCGAATGGACCGACGACTTGGCGGACGCCTTGATCGAATCCCAGGGCGAGGGGCGCGGCAGCGCCCTGTTCCAGCGCTACCGCCGGGCGTTTCCCGCTGGCTATCGCGACGCCTTCGATGCCCGCGTCGCCGTGGCCGACCTGGAGCGCATCGTGCGCCTGGGCGCCGACGGGGCCATCGCCATGAGCCTCTACCGTCGGGTTAACGCGCCCGAGGACTTGGTGCACTTCAAGGTCTACCACGCCGGCGACCCGGTCCCGATGTCGGACATCCTGCCCATGCTCGAGAACATGGGCCTGCGTGTCATCGAGGAGACGCCGTTCCTGATCCAGGCGGCGGACGCCCGCGCCGTGTGGATCCACGACTTCTCGCTGCGCGCGCGCGATGGGCGCGAGATCGACATCGCCACGGTGCGCGAAGGGTTCCAGGAAACCTTCGCCCGCGTCTGGTCCGGCGAGGTCGACGACGACCGCTTCAACCAGCTCGTCGTGCTGGCCGGCTTGGCCTGGCGCGAGGTCGTGATCCTGCGCGCGCTGTGCAAGTACCTGCGCCAGGCCGGCATCGCCTTCAGTCAGGCGTACATGGAGGAGACGTTCGCCAACAACCCGGCGATCGCTCGTCTGCTGGTCGATCTGTTCCTGGCGCGCCACGACCCCGACCGGCGCGACGGCGCCGAGGCGCGCACGAACGCGATCGGCACGTCGATCGACGAGGCGCTCGAACGGGTCCAGAGCCTGGATGAGGACCGCATCCTGCGGCGCTTCCGCAACGCGATCCAGGCGTCGCTGCGGACCAACTACTTCCAGCAGGGTCCCGGCGGCGGACACCACGCGCACCTGTCGTTCAAGTTCGACAGCCGGGCGCTCGACGACCTGCCCGAGCCGCGCCCGCTGCGCGAGATCTGGGTGTTCGCCCCGCGCGTCGAGGCGGTGCACATGCGCTTCGGCCTGGTCGCGCGCGGCGGCATCCGCTGGTCGGACAGGCGCGAGGACTTCCGCACCGAGATCCTGGGTCTGGTCAAGGCGCAACAGGTCAAGAACGCGGTCATCGTGCCGGTCGGCGCCAAGGGCGGGTTCGTGGTCAAGCGGTCGCCCGCCGGCGGCGGGCGCGAGGCGCTGCTCGAGGAAGGCATCGCCTGCTATCGCACCATGATGGCGGGCCTGCTCGACATCACCGACAACCTGGTGGTCGGCGCGATCATGCCGCCCGACCGGGTCGTGCGCTACGACGGCGACGATCCCTATCTGGTGGTCGCCGCCGACAAGGGCACCGCGACGTTCTCGGACATCGCCAACGGCATCGCGGTCGAACGGAAGTTCTGGCTGGGCGACGCGTTCGCCTCCGGCGGCTCCGCCGGCTACGACCACAAGAAGATGGGCATCACGGCCAAGGGCGTGTGGGAGGCGGTGAAGCGCCACTTCCGCGAGATGGGCAAGGACATCCAGAACGAGCCCTTCACCGTGGTCGGTGTCGGCGACATGTCGGGCGACGTGTTCGGCAACGGCATGCTGCTGTCCCGGCACATCCGGCTGATCGCCGCGTTCGACCACCGCCACATCTTCCTAGACCCCAGCCCCGATCCGGCGACCAGCTTCGCCGAACGCCAGCGCCTGTTCACCCTGCCGCGGTCGAGCTGGGATGACTACGACAAGGCGCTGATCTCGGCGGGTGGCGGCGTGCACGACCGGCGCGCCAAGTCGGTGACGATCACGCCCCAGGCCGCCCAGGCGCTCGGCATCGAGGCCAAGCCCATGACCCCGGCCGAACTGATGCGCGCCATCCTGCGCGCGCCGGTCGAGCTCTTGTGGAACGGCGGCATCGGCACCTACGTCAAGGCGCGCGGCGAAAGCCACGCCCAGGTCGGCGATCGGGCCAACGACGCGATCCGCGTCGACGGCCGCGAACTGCGCGTCAAGGTGATCGGCGAGGGCGGCAACCTGGGCCTGACCCAGCTCGGCCGCATCGAGTTCGCCAGTCTTGGCGGCCGGCTCAACACCGATGCCATCGACAACTCGGCGGGCGTCGACTGCTCCGACCACGAGGTCAACATCAAAATCCTGCTGGCCGCCGTGGTGGGTGCCGGCGATATGACGCTCAAGCAGCGCGACGAGCTGCTCGCCGGCATGACCGACGAGGTGGCGGCCCTGGTGCTGCGCGACAACTACCAGCAGACCCAGGCGTTGTCGCTGATGCAGGCGCAGGGTTCGGCCCTGATCGAATCGCAGTCGCGCATGATGCGCGCGCTCGAAGGGCGCAAGCTGCTCGTTCGCGGCATCGAGTTCCTGCCCTCAGACGAGGAACTGGCCGAGCAACAGGCCAAGGGCCAAGGCCTGACCCGGCCCGAACTCGCGGTGCTGCTGGCCTACGCCAAGATGGCGGCGTACGACGCGCTGCTCGATTCCGATGTGCCGGACGACGCCCATTTCGCCACCGATCTGAAACGCTACTTCCCGACACCCCTGCGCGAACGGTTCGACAAGGGCATCGCCAGCCACCGTCTGCGCCGCGAGATCATCGCAACCCAGGTGACCAACAGCCTGATCAACCGCGCCGGCAGCACGTTCATCTACGAGATGATCGACCGCACCGGCGTGGTCGTGGCGGCGATCGCGCGTGCCTATACGGCGGCCCGCGACACCTTCGGTCTGCGCGAGGTCTGGAGCGCCATCGAGGCGCTGGACTCCAAGGTCGGCGCCGACGTCCAGAGCGCGATGCTACTCGAGGTCGGCCGCCTCTTGGAGCGGGCGACGTTGTGGTTCCTGCGCAACGAGGCGCCGCCGATCGACGTCAAGGCGACCGTTGGGTTCTATCAGGGCGGCATCGCCGAGATGCACGGAGCCCTGGGCGACATCATCGGCCCGGCGCGTGCCGCGGCGGTGGCGGAATCGGTCGAGGCGTGGGCCACGGCCGGCGCGCCGCGCGCGCTCGCGCAACAGGTTTCGTCGCTGCGCACCCTGGCGGCCGGGCCCGATATTCTACGCACGGCGCGGCGGGAGAAGCAGGCGGTAACCGACGTGGCACGCGTCTACTTCGCCCTCGGCGCCCGGCTTGGCTTCGATTGGTTGCGGGACAGCGCGACGAAGCTCAAGCCCGAGACCCACTGGCAGCGGCTCGCCATCCAGGCGATCTACGACGACAGCCATGCCCAGCAGCGTTCGCTCGCGGCCGCGGTGGTCAAGGCCGGCGATGGCGTCGAGGCGTGGCTTGGACACAACGCCGTCGCTGTCGCCCGGGCCGACCAGCTGGTCGCCGACCTGCGCACTGTCGGCGCGATCGACCTGTCGATGCTGACCGTCGCCAACCGGCACCTCGCCACGCTCACCGCCGAATGACGGCGGCGCGGCCGGCGCAGGGCCGGCGGGCCCTAGTCGCCTGGTGTCTCTACGATTGGGCGAACTCGCCGTTCCCCACGGTGGTCGTGACCTTCGTATTCGCGGCGTACTTCACCAAGGGCATCGTCGGCGACGATGCGCTGGGTACCGGCCTGTGGTCCCAGGCGATGGGGGCGAGCGGCCTGTTGGTGGCGCTGCTCGCGCCGGTGATCGGCGCCATCGCCGACGCCGCGGGACGCGCGCGTCCATGGCTCATGGCTTTCACAGTCGGGACGGTGGCGGCCGGCGCGCTGCTGTGGTTCGCGGCACCCGACCCGGCCAACGCCTGGTGGGTGCTGGTCCTGGTCGGGCTGGGCAACGTCTCATTCGAGATGGCGACGGTCTTCTACAACGCCCAGTTGCCGCGCCTGACCGAGCCCGAACGAATGGGGCGCGTCTCGGGCTGGGGCTGGGCGTGCGGCTATCTGGGAGGGCTGGCGTGCCTCGCCGTCGCGCTCGTCGCCCTTGTCCAGGCCGAGCCCGCGCCCTTCGGCCTCGATCGCGACGCGGCCGAGCACGTGCGCGCGATCGGGCCGCTGGTCGCCCTGTGGCTGGCCGTGTTCGGCTGGCCGCTCTTCATCTTTGTCGCCGAGCCCGGTGGCGGGGCACGCGTCGCCCTCCGCACGGCCGTGCGTGACGGGCTCGTGCGACTCATCGCGACGATCCGACAGGCGCGCCGCTACCGCGACGTCGAGTGGTTCCTGATCGCCAAGATGCTCTACATCGATGGGCTCAACACGATCTTCGGGCTGGGCGGCGTCTACGCGGCCACCGCGTTCGCCATGGGTGTCGACGAGATCCTGCTGTTCGGAATCGCGCTCAACGTCACCGCCGCCGCCGGCGCCTTCGCCTTCGCCTGGGTCGACGATTGGCTGGGGCCGAAGCGGTCGCTGGTGCTGGGCAACCTCGGCCTGATCGCGACCGGGCTCGCGATCCTGATCGCGCGCGACGTGACGTGGTTCTGGATCGGCGGCCTGGCGCTGGGCCTGTTCATCGGCCCGGTGCAGGCCTCCAGCCGTTCGCTCATGGCGCGCCTCGCGCCCGCCGGCATGGAGGCGGAGATGTTCGGCCTCTACGCCTTCTCGGGCAAGGCGACGGCGTTCCTCGGGCCCACGCTGGTCGGCTGGGTGACGCTGGCCACCGGCGATCCGCGCCTCGGCATGGCCACGATCGTGCCGTTTCTGGTGGTGGGCCTGGGACTCTTGTTCCTGGTCAGGCCGCGCTGAGCTCGACGGCGGCCTGGGCGCCGGTGATCACCGCCAACAGCGTCAGGATACGCAGCACCCAGCGGCGGAACGCGGCCGGGTCGGCACCCTTGAAGCTGCGGGCACCCAGCCAGATGCTGGCCGCGAGCGGCGGCAGGTAGAGGATCGCTAACGTCACATCGTCCCTACCGATCAGGCCTTTGCGCGCCTGGAAGCCGAGCCCGAGCACGTCGGTGCCGACGAAGAACGCGATCGGCGACGCCCGGCCCACGGCGACGCCGGCGGGCGAGGAAAAGAAGAACAGCACCACCGGCGGTCCGGCCATGCCGAAGGCGCCGTTGCACAGGCCCGCCACCGCGCCGGTGGCCGCCGTGGCCACGCGCCCCGGCATAGCCTTGAGGGCGTAGCCGCGCGCGAGCAGCGCGGCCGCCACCACGACGAAGACCGCGATGGCCAGCTTCATGGGCGCGGCCGGCACGGTGGCCAGCAGGTGCACGCCCAGAGGGGTGGCGATCAAGCACCCGGCCAGCAGGAGCCCGGTCGCGCGCCAGTGCACGCCCCGCCACACGCTGCGCAGCAGGTGCAGGCTGGCGACGACCTCCATCATGAAGATCGACGGCACGATGTCGCGCGGCGGGATGACGATCGACAGCGCCGTGATGACCAGCAGCGAGAAGCCGAAGCCGGAATAGCCGCGCACCACCGCGGCACCGTAGACGCAGACGACGGCATAGGCGAGGATGGCGATCTCGGTGCCGGTCATCGGCGCTCAGGCCCACGCCAGCGATGCGATCTCCTCGCACAGGCGAATCGTCTCGTAGCCGTAGTCCGCGTCGTGGGCGTCGACGTCCTCCAGCACGCTGAAGAAGGCGACCGAGACGCCGGTCTCGATGTCGACCAGCATGTATTGGCCGCCGTAGCCGCCGTGGCCGACCCAGCGGCCGCGCGTCGCCATCTGATTGGCGTAGCGGATACCGGCGCGCGGCCCCTCGTAGCGCGTGCCGCGGCCCGAGCGCGTCGCGTCGATGAACGCCTTGCTGCCGACACGCTGGCCGCTCACGCCGACGCCGCCGCGCGCGAAGATCTGGCCGTAGCGCGCCAAGTCGCGCGCGCTGAGGCAGCCCGAACCGTTGAGCATGGGCACGCCGGCGCGGTCGGTACCCATATGGAACGTGCCCTCGAACCCAGCGGCCTCGGCGACCCGGCGCAGCGCTCGACGATCCAGGCGCCCACATCGGTGTTGGCCGACTTGTAGTTGATTGTACCCGCGTGGTTGGTCAGGTCACGGCCCTGGCTGGATGCCGCACACGAACGCCCGGCTGTCCTGCTCGGCCTGGCCGGCCGGCGGCAGGCGCCAGCCCATCGCCGCTTCCTGCAGGTACGAAGCGGACGCCAGATCGGCGTAGTCTTCGGTGAAGTCGTTGACCACGTCCATGTCGAGCACCTGCTGAACCGTGGCCGTGGCGTAGCCCGATCCGATCTCGGGCAAGTACGAGGCGACCGTGCGGCCGAGGTCCAGCTTGCCGTCCTAGATGACGCGCCCGACCATGAGGTTTAGGGTGGTCTTGGTGATCGACTGCATGCTGTGGGCGCTGTCGGGGCCGTAGTCGGGCGCGTACTGTTCCCACAGCAGCCGGTCGCCCTGGACAACCGCCAGGGCCGAGAAGGACGGCAGGGCGGTCAACTGGCGCACCCGGTCCAGCCGGCCGATGCGCCAGTCCAAGTCCCGGCGCAGCGCCAGGACCGCCGGCGAGCGGGACGATTGGGCGTAGCGGAACACCTTGTAGAGCGCGTGGAAGCTGCGCCGCCGGCGCGACGCGTGGTTCCAGCCCGGCAACGTACCGGCGACGGCGAGTTCGGGGTTCGGGATCGTCGGCACGGTCATGGCTACACTCCGTCGCGGTCGGTGTCGGGCAGCAGGTCGTACTGGGGAACGTAACCGGGCAAGGCCCGCAGGCGATCGAGCCACGCGGCGACGCGCGGCCAGCGGCCGATGGCGATGCCCGCCTCGTCGGCCAGGAACAGGTATGCGGCGGCGCCCAGATCGGCGACGGTCGGCACCTCGCCGACCAGGAATGGCGTCGCGAGGTTGCGTTCCAAGGTGTCCAGCCCCACCTCGCCACGCGCCCGTAGGTAATCAACCAACTTGGCGTCGGCGTTGGCGAAACGCTTGGCGAAGCGCGCCAGCGACACGCCGTTGGATGAACGCCCGGCCTCGAAGCACAGCCACTCGTGCACGCGCCGCCGCTCGGCCGCGTCGCGGCCGCCGAAGCGGCCGAAGTGGTCGGCGAGGTGCAACAGGATCACGGTGGTCTGGGTGAACGTCGCCCCGTCGTGGACCAGCACGGGGACCTCGCCCAGTGGGTTGATCGCCCAGAACGCGGGCGTGCGCGTGGCGCCGGCGAACAGATCCACGTGGCGGTAGTCGAAGCGTTCGCCGGCTAGGCGCAGGGTCAGGGCGACCTTATAGGCGTTGCCCGACTGGCGGTTACCGTAAAGCGTGAAGGTCGCAGCCATGGATGCCTCAGTGGCGGAAGTGGCGCACGCCGGTGGCCACCATCGCCAGGCCGCGCGCATCCGCCGCGGCGATCACCTCGTCGTCACGTTTGGACCCGCCGGGCTGGATCGCGGCCGTGGCGCCGGCCTCGGCGGCGGCGATCAGGCCATCGGCGAAGGGGAAGAACGCATCCGAGGCGACCACCGACCCGGCCAGGCGAGAGGCGGTCTCGCCCGCCGCGCGCGCGGCTTCCTCCGCCTTCCACGCGGCGATGCGCACCGAATCGACCCGGCTCATCTGGCCGGCGCCGATTCCGACAGTCGCTCCGCCCTTGGCGAACACGATGGCGTTTGACTTCACGTGCTTGGCGACCCGCCAAGCAAACAGCAGATCGTCGACCTCGACGGCAGTCGGCGCGCGCCGGGTCATCGGCCGCAGGTCAGTTGCCGCAAGCGCGACCGGCGCGTCCCGGGTCTGCACCAAGAGCCCGCCGGCGACGCCGCGCACGACCAGACCGGCGTCGCCGGTCGTCGCGCCCGCGTCGGCGACCAGCACGCGCAGGTCGGACTTGCGCGCCAGCGCGGCCAGTGCCGCGTCGTCCGCCGCCGGCGCGATGACGACCTCGGTGAACACCTTGGCGAAGGCCGCCGCCGCGCCTTTGTTGAGCGGCCGGTTGAACGCGACCACGCCACCGAAGGCGCTGACGGGATCGCAGCGGTTGGCCTTGGCGTAGGCCTCGGCCAAGCTTTCCGCCACGGCCACGCCGCACGGGTTGCCGTGCTTGACGATGACGCACGCCGGCGCGTCGAACTCGGCCATCGCCTCGTAGGCCGCGTCGGTGTCGAGAATGTTGTTGTAGCTGAGCTCCTTGCCCTGGAGTTGACGGGCTTTCGCGACGCCCGGTCGCAACTCACTGGTGACGTAGAGTGCCGCGCGCTGGTGTGGGTTCTCTCCGTAACGCAGCAGCTGTTTTCGTTGGCCGGCTACGATTAGACGCTCTGGGAGCCAGTCATACGCATGGCCCGCGAACCAGCCGGCGATCGACGCGTCGTAGGCGGCGGTGCGGGCGTAGGCCTTGGCCGCCAAGCGCTGGCGCATATCGATCGTCGTGCCGCCGGTGCGCACGATCTCGTCAAGCACGTCCGCGTAGTCGGCCGGATCCACGATCACTGCCACGGCGGCGTGGTTCTTGGCAGCCGAGCGGATCATCGCCGGCCCGCCGATGTCGATGTTCTCCACCGTCTCGTCGTAGCCGGCGCCGCGCACGACCGTCGCCTCGAACGGGTAGAGATCGACGACCAGCAGGTCGATCGGTTCGATGCCGTGCGCGGCCATCACGGCCGTATCCTCGTCGCGTCGGCCCAGCAGCCCGCCGTGGACCACCGGGTGCAGAGTCTTGACCCGGCCGCTCATCATCTCGGGAAATCCGGTCACCTGGGCGACGTCGGTCACGGCCAGACCGGCGTCGCGGATCGCCTTGGCGGTGCCGCCGGTGGAAATCAGATCGACGCCGTGGCCGGCCAGCGCGCGCGCGAAATCCACCAGCCCGCCCTTGTCCGAGACCGAGAGGAGCGCGCGGCGAACCGCGATGATGGACCGTTCCGATGCGTCAGCCATGGGCACTCGCCGGCCTCCTGTGCGCCTCGCCGTGGAACCCCGGCACCAGGTCCGCCATCAGGGCGAGCGTGCGCGTTTCGTCACCCTGGCGCGCCGCCGCCTCGATCTCGTCCAGCCGCCGGCCCAGCACGGGCGCGGATGGTCCCAACGCGATGGAGATCTCGGGACGCCGGGTCGGCAACTTGCGCTCGTCGGCGTGGAACAGCTCCTCGTGCAGTTTCTCGCCCGGCCGCAGGCCGGTCATTTCGATGCGCACGTCGCGCTCGGGCACCAGGCCGGCCAAGCGGATCATCTGGCGCGCCAGGGCGATGATGCGCACCGGCTCGCCCATCTCCAGCACGAAGATCGCGCCATCCTCCGCCGGCAGGGCCGAGGCCTGCAGGACCAGCTCGACAGCCTCGCGCACGGTCATGAAGAAGCGGCTGACTTCGGGATCGGTCACGGTCAGCGGTCCGCCGCGCGCGAGTTGGCGCTGGAACAGCGGCACCACCGAGCCGGTCGAGCCCAGCACGTTGCCGAAGCGCACGACGACCGAGCGCGTGCCCGCGTCGCGCCGCGGGCCCAGAACGGTCAGTTCGGCGATACGCTTTGTCAGACCCATGACCCCGCGCGGGTTGACCGCCTTGTCGGTGGAGATCAGCACGAAGGTGCCGGCGCCGGCGCGCCGCGCGGCCTCGGCCGCGTTGCGCGTGCCGACCGCGTTGGTCAGCGCCGCCTCGCACGGGTTGGCCTCGGCCAGGTGGACGTGCTTGAGCGCGGCGGCGTGGAACACCAGGTCGGGCTTCTCGGCGTCGAACGCGGCGTCCAGGCGGGTACGGTCGCGCACATCCGCCAGGATCGCGCCGCGTTCGACGTCCGGCGCGGTCGTCGCCAGCTCCTGGTCGATGGCGTAGAGCGCGAACTCGGCGTGGTCCAGCAATGTAAGGCGGGCCGGGCCGAACGCCGCGACCTGGCGCGCTAGCTCGGACCCTATGGTGCCGCCCGCGCCCGAGACGAGAACCCGCTGGCCGGCCACCAGCGCGGCCATGGCCGCGCGATCCAGCACGGTCTGGGGCCGCCCCAGCAGGTCCTCGATGGGCACCGGTCGGATCTCGAAGCCAGGCTCCGCGCCGCCCCGGAAGTCGGTAAGCCGACCCAGCCGGGCGATGGTCAGGCCGTGGCTCTCCGCCTCGGCCAGCAGGCCGCGCAGGGTCTCGGGCGGTGTGGTCTCGGCGCACAGGATCAGACGGTGCGGCCGCGCGCCCTTGCGCCGCAGCCGGGCCAGCGCCGCGCCGACGCCCGACGGCGTGCCGACCACCTCGACGCCACGGATGCGCCGGCCCACTTCGTCCGGATCGTCCGCGATCAGGCCGACCACGTCGTAGCCTGCCTGGGCATCGCGCGCCATGGCGCGCACGAACGCCTCGGCCGCGTCGCCCGTGCCGATCAGCAGGACGGGCACGCGCGCGGTGTCGGCGCGCTCGAACACTCGCGCCAGACTGCCGTCCTTGACCAAGCGGTAGATGAAACGCGGCCCGCCCAAGAGTGCCATCAGGACGAACCAGTTGATGACCAGCGCCAAGCGCGGGTAGAGCTCGAGCCGGATCAGAAAGAACATGATCAGCAGGAACACCAGGTGCGCTAGCGTCACCGCCTTCAACAGCCCGATCAGATCGGGCAGCGAGGCGTAGCGCCATACGCCCCGGTAAAGCTGCATGCGCCAGAACACCACCCCGCACACGACCGTGAACAGCACCGTGCCCTCGACCAGGAAGCCGCCGGTCTGCGGCAGCATCGCCGATCCCAGGCGCAGGTAGAGCGCGGCCACGAACGACAGCGCCGCCATGACGATGTCGTGGATCGCGGCGGTCAGCGGGCGGTCGAAGCGGGGAAGCTTGGCGGTCATGGCGGCGGCGCGCGGTGAAAGTACCACAGGGTTCCCGCCACCGACACGAGCGCCACGCCCAGCGCGACCCACGCCGCGACGCCGCCCGCCAGGCTGAGAGCCGCCAAGCCGACCAGGACGGCGTCGAGCGCGATCACGCGCGTCGCGACCCAGGCGTGCGACCGGCCGTTCCTACTCGCCGCCTGGTAGGCGTGATCGCGGTGGGCGCGCCAGGGTCGCTCGCCCCGGGCCAGGCGCCATGCCAGCGTCGTCGTGGCGTCCGCCACGAACGCAAGGGGCAGGATCAGCGCGGCCACGATCGCGCCCGAAAGCGCCAGGTCGAGCAGCAACCAGCCGGCGAGCAGCCCGAACGGAACGCTCCCGGCGTCGCCCAGGAACACGCGCGCGGGCGACCAGTTCCATGGCAGGAAGCCGAGCACCGCGCCGCCAAGCGCCAGCGCGTACCAGGCCAGGTCCGGTCGCTCGCTCATCGTCGCGATGAACGCGGCGCCCAGGGCGACCGTCGCCGTGTGACCTGCCGCCAAGCCGTCGGCGCCGTCCATGAAGTTGGTCAGGTTGACGTGCCACAGCCACGCGAGACCGAGCGCGACCGGCCCGAACCACGGGACCGTCTCGGTTGGCAACGCCAACAGGCCGGTCACCACGGCCGCCGCTTGCACGACCAGGCGCGGGGCGGGGGCCAGGCCGCGCCGGTCATCGATCCACCCCAGCGCCGCCAGGGCGGCCGCCCCAAGGGCCACGACCGCAAACGCCCCCGCCGCGCCCACGATCGGTCCGAGCGCGAGCCAAGCCAGGACCGTCACCGCGACGGGCGCGAGTCCGCCGCCGCGCGGGACGGGACGATCATGGCTCGATCGCGCGTTCGGCCGGTCGACCATACCGCGCGCGCCGAGCCATGGGATCAACCGGCCGGTGGCCAGCCACGACAGGCCCAGGCACCCAGCGAGCAGCGCGATAGGCAGCACGGCGGTCACGGCGCGTCCCCGCGCGCCCACACGCCGCCGGCGATGGCCAGCGCGTCGATCCGGCCGTCGAGCAGGGCGCGCGCGGCCTCGGCGGGCGTGTTGACGATCGGCTCCTCGTGCACGTTGAAGCTGGTGTTGATCAGCACGGGGATGCCGGTCAGCGCCTTGTACCCGGCCAGGATGTCGAAATAGAGCGTGTTCGGCGCACGCGCGATGACCTGGGGCCGCGCCGCGCCGTCCACATGGACCACCGCCGGGATGCGCTCCCGCCACGCAAGCCGCACGGCGCAGGTCATTGTCATGAACCACACAGCGTAGCGCAACGCGGCCGGCAGGTCGAACACGGTGTCGGCGTCGCCTTCCGCCACCACCGGCGCGAAGGGCATGAATTCGCTGCGTTCCAGCCGGCGGTTGAGCGTGTCGTTGATCGCCGAGTCGGTCGGTGCCGCCGGGATCGATCGGGCGCCCAGCGCGCGCAGGCCATACTCCATGCCGAGCGTGTAGAGCCCGACGATGCGTCCGGCGGCGAGCATGGCGGGTATCGCAGCCACGGTGTCGGCGGCGACTTGGCGCACGCCGGGCGTGGCGGCCAAGGCGCGTTCGGCCGCGTCGCCGGAATCGCGACCCAGATAGAGGGTGTCGAGGCGGTGGCGGTGATTGAGCCAGCGCTTCATGCCGTCGCGCTCCAGCAGCGCCTGCAGCACGCCGCCGTGGGGCCGGCCCGCGTCGCTCATGGCCGGGTAGACGAACAGCGCCTCGACGCCCGCTTCCTCGGCCAGCCGCTGGTTGAGCCGGACATTGGCGAACACGCCGCCCGCCACGCCCAGATGCTTCGCCGGATGGCGCGCGAGCGTGCGCTTCACCGCCGCGCGGATGGTGTCCTCCAGGACGTGCTGGATCGACGCGGCCATGTCCTCGCGCGCAGTCGTGCGGCTCAACCCGACCAGGTGCTCACGCATGGCCAGGTAACTCGGGTAGTCCGACGTGACGCGCCCGTCATCGTCGACGCGGAAACGCCCCGCGATCGCTTCGGCTACGACGGGCCGGCCCAGGGCGGCCAGCCCGGTCACCTTGCCCTCGTGGCGGTTCATGTGGAAGCCGAGCGCCTGGGTCACGTACCCGTAGGCGAGGCCGAGGCTGTCGATGGCCATGGGCCGGGCGAACGCGCCATCGTCGCCTTCGAGCGTTTCGAGCCGGCCGTCGTGGAAATGGTGGCGGCTGTACTGCACGTTGTCGCCACCCCCTTCGGCCGTGTAGAGCAGCGCATCGTCCCCATCCGAATGGAACAGGGCGGGCAGGGCGTGGGCCAGATGGTGGTTGAAGAAGCGCACCGGCGTCCCGGCGCGGAATCCATGACCGGCGAGGAACCGTTCGGCGTCGAAGAGGGCGAGCGAATCGGCGTGGCCGAGCCGCACCAACTCGCGCTCCATGCTCTTCATCTTGGCGCGACCCAGCGCCTGGCGCACACGACCCTCGATCAAGCGCCCGCCGCGCCAGTGGCGGAAATGGCGCCACGGGAACGGCCCGCGCCCCAGCACCACCATGTCCACGTCACGACGCGTCAGGCCGGCGATGGCCAGCACTTCGTCGATCGCCTCGTCCGGTCCCCGGCCGCGGTCGACCTTGACGCGCGTCAGCCGTTCCCGGGCCACGGCGGCCACCAGGCGGTAGTCGTCGACCAGGCACGCCGAAGCGTCGTGGTAGCCGGAAAAGACGCCGAGGAGGATCATGAATCGCGCCGTCGCGGCGGGGCGCGGCGACCCCATCGGCGCGACCGGGCGGGCGTCAAAGATGGATAGGATCGCGGCCGTCGCGGCCGGGCTGGCCGTGCCCGCCCTAGTCTCGGGCCGCGTGACCATGGCGGTGCTGTGCGCCCTGGCCCTCGCGGGAACGCTGGCCGCGCCCGGCGCGCGGGCGGCCGGGCGCGCGCTGGTCCGGGCGTGGCGCGGTCTTCTTGGCCTCGCGGTCACGGTCCTGCTGGGCGCGTGGCTGGCCGCGACGGCGTTGTCCTTCGATCCGTGGGCGTCGCTCCAGGTGTGGGCACGCATGGCGGTCTTCGTGCCGGCCACGGTTCTGCTGGGCCTCGCGCTCGCGGCGGATGGTGCGCGGCTGGACCTCACGCTGCGTGCCCTCGTCGCCGGATCGGTGGTCGCGGCGACGCTCGCGCTCGTGGGTTCGACCCTGTGGCCCGACGCGCTGGCGCTGGCGCGTGGCAAGGCGCCCGAATGGACCGCTCACGACGCGGCGGCCGCGGTCAAGGGCTTCGGCTCGGCGCTCGCGTGCCTGATGCCGATGGTGCTGTGGGCCGGCTGGCACCTGGGTGGGCTATGGCGGGTTACCGCGCTTGCCTTCCAACCGCTCGCACTCGCGGCCATGGTCGTGGCCGACAGCGACGCCGGGCTTGCCGGGGCCGCGCTTGCCGGCGCGGTCCTGGCCATGGCGGCGCTTTGGCGCGCCGGCGCGCTGATCCTGGTCGTCGCCGTCGGCGCGGGCGGTGCGGCCGCCGCGATCCTGGTCGGCCTGGGCCCGCTTGCCGAGGCGTTCGCCACGGTCGATCCGCACCGTGCCGCGATCTGGCAGGCGGCGCTGAGCTATCTGCCCGGCGCGCCGGTTCTCGGCCACGGCCTCGACGTGGTCAACCTCCTGCCCGGCGCCGATCCCGTGGTGCCGGCGTTCAACCAGGCACGTATCCCGTCACACCCACACGACTGGGCGGTCGAGGTGCTGGTGGAAACCGGCGTTGTCGGCTTTGGCGCGCTGCTGGCGGCGCTCGGCGCGCTGGCGTGGTCCTTCGCGCGCGCCGGCCGGTTCGCCGGCGCGGGCGGGCTCGCGCTCATGGCGGCGTTCTGGGGCTCGGGCCTGGTCAACTTCTCGGTGTGGGTGGCGTGGTGGCAGGGGGTCTTTCTGCTGCTCGGCGCGTTCGCCATGGCAGGCGCAGCGCCAGCAGTCCTTGGGCCATCAGCACGGACAGGATCGGCTCCAGCGGCAGGCGATACTTGACCCCGGTCACCGGCCCGGTGATCGCCAACACGTAGCCCGCGACGACCAACAGGAACAGCCACGACGGTTCGGTCAGCCGGCGCCGGACCGCGATCAACCCGACCAGTTGGACCAGCCGCGCGGCGGCGGTGACCGCGACACCGCCGCACAGCAAGGAGAGCACGGTCGCGTTCCCGGTCGCCCGCACGTAGGCGACGAGCTTGCCGACCAGGCCGTCGCCCGGCGTCGCGTAGAAGCTGGGCCGTTCCAGCCGCTGCACCGGCGGCACGGCGAACACGCTGGGTGCCGCCAGGTTAATCGCGGCGCCCGAGACCCACGCGCGTGCCAGCGCAACCACGCCCATGTCCGCCATCGCGGCGCGCGCCAACGCCATGGCGTGGTCGCTCTCGACGAACGGGTTGGCCGAGCGTACGGGAAACATGCGGTCTTGGCGGAGCGCCATGTCTTTCTGGGTTATCTCGAACGGCACGCCTTCGGCGAACTCGCGCGCCGCCGGCACGACCCAGAACAAGGCGTGGGTGCCGCCCTGGCTGGTCAGGGCCAGGTGGCCGAAAGCCATGACGTTGCGCAAGGCGTGGGGCGCCGTCACGGCCAGTGAGCCCACAAGCGCGAGCAGCGCGAGGCCCGCCGCGCGCGCCGGCCGGGTCCCGGCGCGCCACGCGCCCCAGAACACGACCAAGGCGAACACGGGCGGCAGGAACTGGGTCATGGCGCGCACCAGGGTCGCCAGGCCTAGCAACACGCCGCAGCCGAGCGCGCCCACCGCACTTGGCCGTTGCAGCAGCCGGACGCCCGCCAGCAGCCACAGCGCGAAGACCGCCAGGAACAGGCTGTCGGTCAGCACCACGCCGGCTGCCGCGATCATGTTCAGGTTGACCGCCGCCAGCAGTCCTGCCGGCAGCGCGGCACGCCGGTCCAGGCGCGCCGCCAGCAGCGCGATGGCGACGCAGGTCGCGGCATCCAGCACCGCCTGACCCAGCACCGGCCACAGGGCATCCTCGCCGACGACGAGGCGGAACGCCGCGATCCACGCCAGATAGCCCGGGACCCGCTCGGTCTCCGGCTCGGCGCCGAGGCCGGTCACCCTGTTGAAGCCGTCGGTCTCGACCAGGTCGCGGCCGAGCGTCAGGTAGAGCTCGGAATCCGGTTGCAGCAAGCTGCGGGTGCCGTCGTGGACCAAGGCGACGTAGCCGAGCCGCAGCAGCAGCGCCACGGCGAAGACCAGGAGTGCCGCGCGCGCCGTCATCGCCGCTCGATCACGGCGAACAGTCGGAACCCCAGGAGCGGCCCGAGCCACGGCTCCAGCCGAGCCTCGAGGCGCAGCAGCGCCGGTGCCCACGCGCCGGGGATCAGCGACCAGCGGCGATAGCCGCCGCTCAACGGGTAGGCGAACAGGCTGAAGTAACGCACGGTGGCCACCGCCAGGCCGGGCACGCGCTCGGCCAGGCGGGCACGGTGGCGGCCGACGATAAGGCTGGGCAGCGCCTGGTTCGCGGCGAAGGCATCGCGTGGACGCGGCGGCGGGGCGGCGGCGAAGGGGTCCTCGTCCATGTCGACCGGCTCGGGATGGGCAAGCGCGAACGCGACGCGGCTCAGCGGCGTGATGGCCGGCTCGACCATGATGATGCGGCCACCGGGGATCAGCACGCGGCACGCCTCGGCCAGGAACGCTCCCGGCGCCGCCAGGTGGTGCATCACGTCGACCATGACGATGGCCGCGAAGCAGCCGTCACGGAACGGCAGCCGGTGCGCGTCGGCCACGACGTCGAGCCAGGGTGCCGGCAGGATGTCGGTCGCGACGATGGTGGGCAGCCAGCCTTTCAGCCGGCCCGAGCCACCGCCGACCTCCAGCACGCGGCCCTCGGGCAGCGCTTCGGCGATGCGCCGGTACAGATCCTGGTAGACCGCGCGCAGCGCCGGCTTGGCCGGCCAGGCCGCGCGGTGGGCCGCAAGCCGCGCGTCGGTCACGGTCAGATCGCCTTGAGCTTGCGCCAAGCGAACACGACCATGCGGATCAGCAGGAAACCGTCGCGGAAGCGGGAGATCTGGGTTTCGCCGTAGCTGCGCGCCGCGTAGCGGATGGGGATCTCGGCCACCTTCAGGTTCTGCTTCACCGCGCCGAAAATCAGGTCGAAGTCGCCGAACGGATCGAACTCGCCGAAGTAGGCGCGGTCGGCGAGGATGCGCAGATAGTGCGATCTCGTCAGAGCCTTGGTGCCGCACAGCGTGTCGGTGAAGCGCTGGTTCAGCAGCCAGGTGAACAGAATCGAGAACGCCCGATTGCCTACCAGGTTGATCAGGCGCATGGCGTTCTGCTCGCGCGGGTAGACCAGGCGCGTGCCGTTGATGAAGTTGCCCTTGCCGGCGACCAGCGCGCCGTAGAACTTCGGGATCGTCTCGGGCGCCACCGACAGATCGGCGTCCAGGATGATAAGCACCTCGCCGCGCGCCTCGGCGAAGCCCTTGCGCACCGCGTCGCCCTTGCCGCGGCCGTCCTGGCGGAAGCGGCGGATCGGCACGTCGCGCGCCTCGGCCATGACCTCGCCGACGGCGTTCCACGTGCCGTCGCTCGAATGGCCCTCGACGAACACGATCTCCTGGTCGGGGCAGAAGCGCGGCAGGCGCTCGACAAGCGACCGGATGTTGCCGCGTTCGTTGCGGCAGGGCACGACGACCGAGCAGCTCGGCGTCCCAAGCTCGAGCCCGAGCGCCGGGCGCGCCACGACGTAGATACGCAAGCAGAACTGCCGCACCACCGGCAGCGACGCGGCGAAGCGGTTGACCAGCCGCCCCAGGCCGAGCAGGCGCTTGGGCAGCAGGATACGCCATTCGTGCTTGACGATGTCGAAATCGGCTAGGCGCAGCAGGCCCTCGATGTCCGCGGCCGACAGCCAGTTCAGCTCGAGCTGGGGCATCTTGAGCCCGAGCCGCTCGGCGAGCGTCAGGATCGGCTCCCACATCTTAGAATAGTAGGCGACGACCAGGCGCGTCTCGCGCGTGCATAGCCGGTGCAGCAGCGACAAGGTGATCTCGCAGTCCTCCATGGCGCCGATGGCGTCGGGCAGCACGATGACGTCGAACGGCCCGCCAAGGCGTTCGATGGTCACGCCGTCCTCGATATCGCCGGCGTGGAACGTGAACTGCGGGTAGTTCGCGCGCGCCACATCGATCGCGCGCAGGCTGATGTCGACGCCGACACCTTCGGCCGGCTCCAGCGCGGCCAGCAGGTCGCCGACGCCGCAGCCCAGCACCAGCACCTTGCGTCCCGGCGGCACCAGGAACCGCAGATAGCGGTGGTCCTCCTCGTAGTAGTACGCGTTGCGCCGGATCCAGCGGCGCCGCTCGGGCGCCATGCGGTCGGCGAAGGCGCGCTGGGCCTGCTTGCGCGGCGTCAGGCGCTCGGTTGTCTCCCCGGGAAAACGCTTGATCTCGGCCGTCATGTCAAACCGCTTGTTGTGGTCTCGCCCGGGGTGCGATGATCCGATCTTATCGACGCGCCGCCACGATCAAAAGCGACGAAGGTGTCCAGCGCCAAACCGGCCGCCGCCGCCATCGGCGACGAAGCGATCCTCTCCGCTGGCCGGGATGTCCTGGCCGAAGGGGCTGCGTGCCTGCGCGGCGCCGCCGAACGGCTGGGCGGCGATTTCGTGGCGACGGCGCGCGTGCTCGCCCGGCCCGACAGCTTCGCCATCGTGATGGGCGTGGGCAAATCCGGGCACATCGGCCGCAAGGTCGCCGCCAGCCTAATCTCGACCGGCCATCGCGCGGCCTTCGTCCACCCGGTCGAGGCGCTGCACGGCGATCTGGGCCTGGCCGAGCACGCCACGCTCGCGCTGCTGCTCAGCCACTCCGGCGCGACCGAGGAGCTGATGGCGCTGGCGCCGGCCCTGGCCGGCTTCGACGTGCGCACGGCGCTGGTGACGCGCGCGCGTGTCTGCGCGCTCGCCGCCCACGCGGATTGGGTGATCGAGACCGGCGTCGAGGCCGAGGCTGGCCTGCACCGCCTAGCGCCGACCTCCTCGACCACGACGACGCTCGCGCTGTGCGACGGGCTGATGATGGCCAGCTTGGCGCTGCGCGGCTTCACGCCCGAGCAATTCGGCCGCTTCCATCCGGGGGGCGCGCTGGGGCGCCGTCTGGTCCGGGTGGCGGACCTTATGACGCCGCTCGACCGCACGCCGTGGGTCGCGCCCGACGCGGTGCTCTACCAGGTGATGGCCGACATGCCGGGGCGGCTCGGGCTCGCCATCGTCAGCACGGCGGCGCGGGGCGCGGGCGCAGCACTCGCCGACGTGGGCGTCATCTCGGAGGGCGATATCCGACGCGCCGCGCGCGAACGCCGGGCGTTCGACGCGGTGACCGCCGGTCAGATCATGACCACGACACCGAAGGCGATCGCCCAGGACGCCTTCGCCATCGATGCCCTGCGCCTCATGGAGCAGAACCGCATCACGGTGCTGCTGGTGGTCGACGCCGCCGATCGCCTGGTCGGGTCGATCCACATCCACGACATCGTGTCGTCCGACGTGCTGCCCAAGGGTCGGCGCGGCGTGTTGGCCGCCGGCATCGAGGACTAGATGGCGCACCGCTGGTACGTGGTGCGCAGTCACGCCCAGGCCGAGGTGCGCGCCGCCGGCCACCTGACACGCCAGGGGTTCGCGGTGTGGCTTCCGCTGCAGTGCCGGCGCATCCGCCACGCGCGCCGCGCGGTGGCGGCCCTGCGCCCGCTGTTCCCGGGTTATCTGTTCGTTCGCCTGGATCTGGCGGGCGAACCGTGGCGCTCGGTGTTGTCCACCGTTGGTGTCGCGGCCGTCATCGGCGCCGAGGGCCGGCCCGCGCCGGTGCCCGAGTCCGTGTTCGCCGAGCTGCGTGCTCGCGCCGATGCCACGGGCGTCGTCGACCTGGGGCCGGCGCACCCGTTGCGCCGGGGCGACAGGGTGCGCTTCGCTTCGGGCGCGCTCAAGGACGTGGAAGCCATCCTGGACGCCGCGACCGATGCCGACCGGGTGGCCGTGCTGCTGCGCCTGCTGGGGCGCGAGGTGCGGCTGACCGTGCGCGCCGCCGACCTGGAACCGGCCTGAGCCTCAGACGCCGAAATCGGCGCGGGTGAACAGGGCTTCCAGCGCGACGCCGTGACGCGCGAGTGTTCCGGTCGCGCCGGCCTGGCGGTCGACCACCGTGATGATGCGCTCGACCAGGCAGCCGGCCTCGCGCACGGCGTCCAGCGCCTTGATGACCGATTCGCCGGAGGTCATGACGTCCTCAAGCAGGACGACCTTGCCTGTCTTGGGCAAGTTGCCCTCGATCAACTTGCCCGTGCCGTGCTCCTTCGCCTTCTTGCGCACGTAGAACCCGGCGACCGGTTGGCCACGGCGGAACCCGGCCTGAATGGTGGCGGCGACCAAGGCGATCGCTCCCGTCTCCAGACCACCGATCGCCTGGGTGTTGGAGCCGGCGAGTCGGTCCATCATCAGTTCGCCGATCAGCGTGGCGCCTTCGGCGTCGAGCGAGACCACGCGCATATCCAGGTAGAACGAGCTGGTCGCGCCCGAGGCGAGGCGGATGCCATCGCCCTTGATCAGCGCCTTGGCGGCGATGATGGCACGCAGGCGGTCGCGGATGGCCGGGTTCGTCATGGCGCGCACCATAGAGTTCGCTGCCGCGGGGTCAAGCGCGCTTCGGCAGCACCACCAAAGCGACGCCGGTGGCAGCGCACGCCATGCCGGCCAGCGCCGTCGGCGCCAAGCCCTCGCCCAGGATGGCCCACGCGAACAGCGCCGTCGTCGGCGGCACCAAGAAGAACAGGCTGGCGACGAGGGTCATGGCGCCGCGCCGGATCATCACGGCCAGCAGCGTGATCGAGACCAGCGAGATGACGACGCTGACATAGACCAGCGCGCCGATCACCTCGGCGGTCCAGGCGATGCGCCCGTCTTCGAGGATCGCGGCCAGCGGAGCGGTCGTCGCGGCGCCGACGGCGAACTGGATGACGCCGCCGGTGCGCGGGTCCATGCGCGGGCAATGGCGCTTCTGGTACAGCGTGCCGATCGTGATGCCGAGCAGGCTGACGAACGACCAGGCCATGCCCGCGGGCGTGCCCAGGCCCAGCGCCAGCTTGTTGGCGACGACCAGCACGACACCCAGCGCGCCCAGGGCGAAGCCGGCGGCCTGGCGGCGGCTGACCCGTTCGCCCAACAGCGGCCCGGCGACCAGGGCGGTCAGCACCGGGTACGTGCACACGATAATGGCGTTGACCGCGGCGCCGACGCCGGCACCCATCGATACCCAGGCGGCGCCGAAATAGACCGTCTGCATGAAGAAGCCAGCGACGGCGATGTGCAGGGCCTCGGCGCGGCTCGCTGGCCAGGGTGCCCAGCTGAGCGCGACCACGACGGCCATCAGCGCCGTGACGATGGCGTAGCGCAGGCCCAGCAGCGTCAGCGGGTCGGCGTCGGCCAGGCCGAGCTTGGCCGCGACGAAACCCGACGACCACAGCACGACGAAGCTGGCCGGCAGGCCGATCGTCGTGACCAGCCGCTGGGGCTGCGCAGGGTCCAAGGCGGGGCTCCGTGGCAAACGCCGGCTTGAAGCCCCTCGGACTTGGCTTGTCAAGCGTGGGCACGGCGGTCCGGCCGCATCGGCACCCAACTTAATGTTCAGATTACGAACATATCTGTTGAACTCGCATGTTCGTTCTGTGAACATGAGGCGTTCAGGGCGGAGGGACCGGTTTCACCCGCCCTGCGGTAGCGAAGGCGGCGCCCGCGTATCCCCATCCCCCGATCCATGACCGACAGTTCCGCCCCGGCCTCCCGTCGCGCGCTCGAGGACGACGCCCGCGTGCGCGAGATCCTGGAGCGCATCGAGCAGTCCGAGACCATCAACCAGCGCCGGCTGGCCGCCGACCTGGGGGTCGCGCTCGGGCTGGTCAACGCCTACGTCAACCGCTGCGTCACCAAGGGCTGGGTCAAGGTCCAGCAGGTGCCAGCCCGGCGCTACCGCTACTACCTGACGCCCAAGGGCTTCGCCGAGAAGAGCCGGCTGACGCTGCAGTTCCTCAACGACTCCTTCGTCGCGCTGCGACGGGCGCGCGCCAGCTTCGAGCGCCTCTACGACGGCCTGGAGGCCCAAGGCGCGCGCCGCGTCGCGCTGGCCGGTGACGACGACCTGGTCGATATCGCCATGCTGGCCGCGCGTGGCCGCGCGGTCGAGATCGTGGGTGCGTGGAACCCGCTCGACGGTCCGACACCCGCATGGGACGCCGCGCGGGTCCAGACGTGGATCGTCGCCTCGGCGCGCCGCGCGGTCCCGGTGCGCGAGGCGCTGGTCGCGCGTCTGGGGGAGGTCGCCGTCGCCGCGCCGGACGTGTTGCCCATGGGCCGCAAGGGCGGGCGCTGAAGCCATGTGCGGCATCGCCGGCATGATCGGGCCCCAGCCGCCGGACTCCGCGCGCATCAGGCGCACGCTCGCGGCGCTTGGCCACCGCGGGCCGGACGGCCAGTGCAGCCTTGTCACGCGCCTCGCCAACGGTCAGACGGTGGTGCAGCTGCACACGCGGCTCGCCATCCGCGATCTGGACCCGCGCGCCGGCCAGCCGTTCGCCCACGACGGCTGCGTGCTGGTGCACAACGGCGAGGTCTACAACGACCGCATGAACGAGGTGACGGCCGCGGTCGGCCTGGCCCAGCTGGCCAAGCTCGACCGCGTCCAGGCGGCGCGCGCGGCGAACTTCGCGGCGCTGCGCGACGCCCTCGCACCGATCGACGGGGTGACCGTGTTCCAGCCTGTCCAGGGCCGGGCCCTCTCGTCGCACTATTGCCTGAACGCCGTGCTGCCGCGCGACGGCCGCCACCACCGGGGCCGCGGCGGCCATGGCGAAGGGGAGGAACTGCGCGAGCGAACGGGCGAGCAAGCAAGGCCGCCCCGCACAGCAGGCCGGAGACCGCCGCGTACGCTGTGCGAGCGCTCTCCACATATCGGGCGGCGGCGAGGGTCATGGCTGCGAACAGGAACAGGAAGATCGTTTCGGTCAGCAGGGCGGCGGAATGAACGATCAGGTTCGGCCATGTCGCGGCGAAGGCGCCGGCGAGGAGGCCGACGCGCGGTCCCAACATCGCGCCGAGCTTGAAGACGAGAACGCAGGTGCCCGGGTCCAATACGCTCTGGATCGCGATGGCGGCAAGCGGCGTGTCGCCGAACACCTCGCGCACGGCGGCAAGGAACGCGAAGTAAAGCGGCATGCGCTCGCGCCCCGGCGCGCCGTCGGGCGGGGGGTCGAGCCGGCCGTGCTCCAGAAGGAACGCGGCGCCGTCCCAGTACAGGCGCGCGTCCTCGATGAAGAAATGCGCGGGATCGCCCGACAGCGTGAGGATGTTGGCGAGGCGCAGGGCCAGCGCCGCGAAGAAGACGGCCGCCATGGCGCGCACCGGAACATCGGCTGGGTCGACGGCCATGCTCATTCCGGCCGCGCCGCGCCGCGCCAGAGGTCCAGGAGATCGCGCGCGCGGCCAATGCCGTCGCACAGCGCGGCCACGCGTGCGCGCGCCGCGCCGCCCATCCGCCGCACGCGGTCGCGATCTTCGGCCAGACGCGCGATGTCGCCGGCGAGCGCCACCGCATCGAACGGGGATTGGAGAACGCCCGTGACCCCCGTTTCGACGAAGGTCGCATCGGTGCCGACCGACAGCACGGGCAGGCCCATGGCCATGGCCTCCAGGATGTCGCGGCCCCACGGGTTGTCCTCGCGCGTGGGCTTGGCGAGGGCGTCGCACGCGGCCAGCACGCGCTCGGGCTCCGTCACATGGCCGAGAAAGCGGAAGTGCGCGGCCAGTCCCCGCGCCTGGGCCGCGTCGGCCAGCGTGCCGCCCCGCCGCCCGATCTCGCCCAACCGCCCCGGCAGCGACCGCGAGAGGGTCATGCGCCCCGCCATGACGAACAGCACGTCGTGCCGGTCCATGCGTTCGAGTTCATCCGCCACGTCCAGCAGACGGTCGAGGCCGCGCGTCCAGGAATACGCGCTCACGCAGGCGATCTTGAACCGCGCATCGGCGGCCAACTCCGGCAAGGGCGCCGGGTCGGGCGGAGTCACGATGTTGTGGATGACGGCCCCGGCCCGCGGGCGCCCGCCGTGGCGGCGAAACGTCGCCTCCTCGTTCGCCGTGATGAAGGCGAAGGCATCGATGTCGCGGGACAGCGCGCGCGCTTGCCAACGGGCGAAGAGGCTCGGCCACAGATTGGTGCGCACATGCAGGGTGAAGGGCGCTCGCGTCCGTCGGCGCAGCCACGCCGCGAGGCCGAACAGGGCCTCGTGATTGAAATGGACGCGGTCGAATCGCGCATTGACCTCGCGCGCCAGGCGATGGCGAAAAGTCCGGGAACGGGCGTGCCGCCGCGCATAGCCGGAGAGGGAGAGAAGGGAGAGAAGATTGCGCGAGAAGCGCGGAAGCGCGCTCCAATGCGCCATCGCCGGTTCCACGCGGCAGGGAATCCCGAGCGCGGTGTAGCGCGCGACGACGGGGCCGTCCTTTCGGCACCACACCTCCACCGCCGCTTGGGTCTTGTCCATGTGCCGCACGGATTCGTAGAGGCTGCGTGACGACCCGCCGAAGCCGCCCTCGATATCGAGGCAGAGCACGCGGAGCGGCGCCGTCATGGTTTCGGATGAACGAGGGCCGCCGTCGCGTCCCATCCGATGCGGAAGGCTGCGTCGAGGACCGACAGGCCGGGAAGGAATGTCGCGCGCCCCTGGTCGTAGGGGGCGGCCGCGAAGTCGCTGCGCGCCAGCGCGATGCCGGCGTCCGCGAAGGCGGTTGGATCCTGATAGCTCTCTCCGCCGCGCCCCGCGAGATAGGTGCCGCCCGGGGCTACGGACTCGACGATGCGCACGAGCCGCGTGGTTGCCTCCGCGTCACCCACATCGAGCGCGGAGGACGCGAGAAAGCGCGGCGCCACGCCGAGGCGTGCCGCCGCCGCCTCGATCAAATGGCGGTTGATCGCGGCAAAACCGCCGTCCGGCGCCGCGTCATAGGCGTCCGCAAGCCATTCGCGGACCGTGCGGTAGTGCGCCGCGTCGCGGTAAAAGGTGGCGATGGTATCCAGGTGCGCGCCGCGCCAATCGGGGCGGCTCGGCAGGATCTCGTCGATCCTTTTGCCCAGGGACACGCGGACCGGCACGGTCAGCCAGCGCGTCTCGCCCCCGCCGTCGATCTGCACGCGGTTGGTGTAGCCGCCCTTCGTGAACTGCACGTCGTCGAGGAACACGAAGATGTCCGCGCGCGCCATCTTGGCGAAATATCCCAGCCACGGCAGGTAGTTCGGCTGGTGAATGGCGACGACGGTGCTCACGCTAAATCATGAAGCACGAGGTAGACACATGTCCCATCTGAAGTCGTGTATGCCATTGATCCAGGGACCGGTGCATCGGTGACGCGCTCGATCGCTCTGTCGACACCATCGACCTCGACCATCGCAGGTGGCCATGGCGGGCAGAGCGCACGCACAAGGTCCTTCACTTGTCGCCGCGTGAGGCCCTGGCGAAGTCGCCCATCAGACTTGCGCCGCGAGGGCCAGGGCGGGCTGACGTGGGGATCGATTGTCCGTACTGGCCGGCGTTCAAGCATGGCGTGCCACGCCCGGGGGAACAGAGATTGGCCACCCTCGATCATCCGCTGGCGTACCGTCCACGCCGTATCCGAGAGGCCGATGGCAATGCGGCCTTCCGCCCAGATCGGACCCGCGTCCACGGCCTCGGACATGGCATGCCAAGTCAGTCCCAGCCAGTCCTCGCCATTCACGATCGCCCACTGCAAGACATTGGGGCCTCGATACTTGGGAAGAATTCCACCATGGAAGTTGGCGGTTCCCCTTGGATAACGCGCCAAGTCGCTGGCGTGGATAATCTGCGAATAAAGCCAAGATACCGCGACATCCGCGGGCGGTACGTAGCCCTGCAAGGGTGCTCCTCGGCGATGGACCACGATAGGAACTCGGTTTGCCCGCGCTCGAACAGCGTGGACCTTCGCTGCATCAACTCGGTTCTCGGGAATGAAGATGGCCGTTAGCGTCGCATCGAGATCGGCCGCATCGAAGAGGTCGAGTCCAGAAGGGTCGGTCGTATAGAGATGCACCCGATGCATCGGGTTAAGAAAGTTGCGTCATCGGGTTTGCGCGCAGGCCGCCCGCACCTCGGCTGCCACGCGGTCGGCGGTCGCATCGTCCATGTCGGCGTGGAACGGCAGGCTCAGCACGCGCCGGCTGAGCGCCTCGGAAACGGGGAGGGAGCCTTCGCCGCCGCCGTGCATGGCATAGGCGGGCTGAAGGTGCATGGGCTTGGGGTAGT